>NZ_JBVJVN010000005.1:236860-263193 GCF_055603605.1 Streptomyces sp. NPDC037271 | reverse complement strand
ACCCCCCCCCCCACCCCCTCCCCCCCCCCCCCCCCCCCCCCCCCCCCTCTCCCCCCCCCCTCCCCCCCCCCCCCCCTCTCCCCCCCCCTCCCCCCCCCCCCCCCCCCCCCCCCCGGCCGGTGGCCAGCCTCCGGTCAGTCTCCTTCTACCAGCACGAGGGCGACCGTCTCGGTGGACAGACTGAAGCGGGATTCCCCTTCCATCTGTGCCAGGAGGGCGTCCCGCCGAGTCTCCAGATGTGTCACCCGGCTCTCGTGGAGGCGGCGGATGGAGGGGTGATCCACCTGGAGGGCGAGCCGACGGGCCCGCGTGATCTTCACGTGGAAGGTGTCGCTCACCGTCGCACGCCGTCCTTCGGCGAGCCGCGTGTTCTCAGCCTCGTAGAGCCGCTTGGTCGTACGCTCCTGGAGGGCCGCGAGGGCCTGCACCTCCTCCAGTGCGTCAGTGAGCAACGCGTCGATGCTCACGGGCAACGGTTCGTCGGCACCGGCGAGTTCGCCGCGGGCGAGGGAGGTCAGCAGCGCGGTCCCGACCTCGGGTACCTCGCGCATCGTTCCGATGTCGACCGCGGTGGTCCACAGCTCCCGGCGCGAACGGGTGCCGTCCGCGCGTGCCAGCCGGACCTCCACCAGATAGCGGGAGCCGGGCGGCAGGCCGGGCAGCCGTACCCGCCCGTAGCGCTGGAGCATCTCAGAGCGTTGGCCGTACCACCACTGGGCGGTGCGCACCAGCGGATGGCGGACGCTGAGCAACGGAACCCCGCTCGTCGACGAGCTGCTCGCGGTGAAACAGGCGCGCATCGGGGCACCGCTCTTGAGGCGGGCCAGTAGATCGCCGCGGGGCTGGGGAAAGGCGCCCGCGTCCATCGCCGCGTACATCGTCCGGAGCAGGTCGCCGCTGCCTGATATGTCCACCAGGTCGTCCTCGTGGGGGACCTCGCGCAGCAGACCGTACCCGCTGTCCGTGAGGAAGCACTCGACGAGGCCGCGGATCTCCTTGGGACCCAAATAGCGTCCCTTGCCCGGACTGTTCTCGTCGAAGCCCTCGATGAGCAGACCGTCCAGGCCGGTAAGGAGTGCCTGGGCGTCGTTCAGGCTCTCCAGGTCCTTCTCCCGGTCCACCCGCGCGACCGCGATCCGGTCGACCTGACGCTGCCGCTGCTCTGCGCTGAGATGCGGGTCCAGGACGATCCGGCGCAACTCCTTGAGACGTCCGCGCAGAATTGGTTCGAGTTCTCCGATGGAGTCCTGGAAGACGCCGATACGTGCGTAGAGGCGCTGGAAGATGTCGGTCTCGATGGTGCCGGGGACCTGCATGTTGAAGACGAAGATCTTCTCGTGCTGCTGGCCGAACCGATCGAGACGTCCGATGCGCTGCTCGACCCGCATGGGGTTCCAGGGCAGGTCGTAGTTGACCAGGACGTTGCAGAACTCGAAGTCCAGGCCCTCGCTGCCCACCTCGCTCACCAGCAGCAGGTCGAACGCGCCGGCACGGAAGTCCTTCATGATGCGTTCCCGCTCGACCGGTGGGGTCTTCCCGTGCATGACCCGGACCTTGAACTCCGGCGTCAGCCTCTCCGCCAGGTACTCCAGGGTGCGGGTGAAGAAGGAGAAGACCATCGCCTGCCGCATGCCCTTGGCGCGGGCACCGCGTAGCATGTCCGCGAATCGCTCGAACTTGGTGTCGACGGGGAGTTCCCGTAGTAGGGAGTGCAGCGTCGAGAGATCGTCGGCCTGCTCCGCCAGCTCGCGGGCGAGACTCTCGGGCGAGGCGGCCGATCTCGCACGGCTGCCGTTCGGGGTGTCCTCGGAGTCGTCGACGACCTCCGAGTCATAGAGGAGTTCCTCGGCGGCCTCCGCCTCGGCCGGCCGAGGCGAGAAGCGCTCCCGCAGCCGCTGTTGCATGGCCGGGATGCAGCTGGCCGCCTGCCGCAGCCACATCTGCGCGGCGAAGCCGGCGGCCGTGCCGCTGCGGGCGGCACGCTCGAGACACCACGCGTGCAGGTCGTCGTAGAAGGCACGCTCCTGGGAGGTCCACGTGACCGAGACGTCCTCGGCCTCACGCAGGGCCTTGCCGTCAGGGGTGTCGGCCTTGCGCGTACGATTGACGACACCCGCGAGGGCGTTGAGTTCGGCGATGCACCGTCGTGCCTCGGCGCGTTGCTGGGGGGAGAGTGGCGCGCCAGTACGCAAAAGCTCCCGGAGGCGCCCGAACTCCGGTCGTCGGGCGGTGATCCTGCCGTGCGCGGAGGTCGGGACGCGCATGAGGCGGGAGTGCAGGGACCGGGCGCCGTCCGGGGTGTCCGCGGCACCCTCGGCGAGACCCACGGCCACCGCGTTCAGGTGACGGTTCGGCTCGAGCTGGTTCTCGAAAACCTTGGGTTCCGGGAAGGACGCCTCGTCGAGAAGGTGAACGAGGTTGTAGAGGTCCTGGTTGCCGAGGTTGAGCGGAGTGGCGGAGAGGAAGATCAGGGCGTCCGCCCAGTCGGCGAGCAGGGCCGCCGCGGCGTGGCTCCGACTGCTCGCGTTGCGCAGGTAGTGCGCCTCGTCCACGATCACGAGGTCGAACCGGGGCTGGAGTTCGGCAAGCTCATCGAGCTGCCCGGCCCGCCGGAGCCGCTCCAGGGACACCACTCCCGCGAACGGCTCGCTGGTGTCCCCGCTGCGGAACAGCTCCACCAACTCCGCCATACCCTCCTTGTCGAGGACGCGCAGCTGCCGGTCGAAGCGGTCGCGCATCTCGTTCTGCCACTTGGTGACGAGTGCGGCGGGACACACGACGAGTCCCCGAAAGTGCGTGCCGCCGCGCCGCCCCGAGGAGCGCCGCAGGTGGGTACGCTGCTCCAGCTCGTTCCAGATCAGCCCGGCTTCGATGGTTTTCCCCAGGCCGACCTCGTCCGCGATCAGCAATCGCTGGCGGTCGGAATTCATCAGCTTGAGCACGGGCCGGAACTGGTAGGGCCGGAACACCGTGCGGCTCGACTGGTACGAGTACACGACGTCCGTGAGCGGCGTGCTCAGCTTTGCGAGGGTGAGCGCGAGCGCGGTCCGGTCGGCGGGAGCGGGCGGCCGGAGTATCCAGTCCTCGGGCTCCTCCGCACTGGGCGGAAGCGCCTCGAGGTCCTCCTCGAACGCCATACGACGACCGCCCGCCGCGTCCTGCAACCGGTACTGGACGCCGCCGTCCCGCGTCGGCGTCACCTTGATCACTGTGAACGCCTCTCGCCTGCCCGCGAGACGGACGAGGTCGCCGCGTCCGAACGCGGGGATGACCTCTTCGGAGACAGTGGCGCGCCAGTCCCTGTACTGGAGGAGGGCCTGGTGAAGCAAGTGACCGTCGTCGATGTCACGGAGGCGCTTCAACTGGGGAACACCGGCGGCTGCACCCTTGCTCAGCGCGAACCCGACGAGCATCTGGTCGGCTCGCGACTCGAAGACGTAGATGCCGCAGGGCAACTTGCTCCGGGTATCACTGCCGTGAGCCGGCGGCACGGGCTGCTGGCGTGCCGCGGGCACCGGGATCCGTTCGGAGCACTCTGGGCTGTCATAGAAGAAGTGCTGCGCTTCACTGAGCGGGCCCAAGACCGTCGCACCGATCGAATCCCCCCAAGGGATGTACTGCAGTCGGAGCCGGTCGTTATCGAGTGGCACATCTGCCGCCGCTGGAGGGGTTCCGCCCCTTGACGCTGCTCTCTCGCTCACCCTGTCCCCCTGTCCCCCTGTCCGATGGACACAGCGCCCGGGAACTCGAGTGGATCACCGCCCGCCGCTCCGGGAAGACCGGTGAGGCCGGGGCTGTCGAGCTGGCCAACGGGGGAGGGGGACGACGTGCTGCCGGGCTGCTGCGTGGTGCCACGACCGTCTTGGGAAATCCGGTTTGGCCTGGGCAAGACTACTTGGGGACAGTCGGTGACCGCATGTGCCCTCTGCGAAAGCTGCCATCACTTGTCGTTCTCTGGCGAGAGCACTCCGAGCCGTCGGGGAGTCCGGGAACCACCGACTTTTCAGCGAGCGTCGGCCCGACCGTCGACAAGCTTTGACCGTAACAGGGAATGTACGAAGCAGTCGTCCAGGAGCTCGCACCAACGGACGGTGCCGACTCAGTAGGCGACTGCCGGTGGAGCGAGCCGACCGATCTCCCGGTCGAAGAAGTCGTGGAAATCGTCCCCTCGCTCGTACAGCGCGCCGAAGCTGCCGAGGTCTCGCGGATTAGTGCTCGATCGGTGCAGCGTTTGGCTCCCGCCGCATTCCATCATCGTCATAGAGCACCTCGCACCTGGCGATGCCCCCGAGGATCACCACGTCAGGAACAGGCTGGTCCTTTCTGACGTGCGAGGTCTCGCGGGCATCGGTGATCCCGATGGTGTCGTCCAGTTCGACGGGCCGACCACCCGATCGCGCTCTCGACCCAGCAGTTCTTGTCCCAGCCCCGGGCCGCCCAGGGCCATGTCGAGACAGCCGTCGAGATCATGACGGACGTTGTGGCCAGACTGGAAGGCGGCCTGGGAGCCGACCACCCGTTCACCGTCGCCGGATCCTCGGCGACTTCGCCTCGGGGTAGTGGCGCTCGCCCGAGGCCCGCCGATGAACGTCTCGGAGCGAGGGAACGGCAGGGCGGCTTCGACTGCCGTACGACCGTCAGACACTCCGCTCTGAAGGCGTCGTCCCGGTCGCCGAGTTGGACCGCTGCCTCGGTGAGGCGGGTCCCCAACCTCACAGGGCGATACACCTAGGTTGCACACCGTCCTCGACGAGAGGTCGACGGTTGCGGCAGGGCAGGTCAACGGTTCACCTCGTCTCTCAACCATGGTGCCCATGCCGAGGCGGGCCGGCTCTGCGCCCCGGGTGTGCTTTGGTCGATGGCAGGTCGGTTGCGGCCCAGCATGGCGGAGTACCTCGCGGGAACTCCCTGGCGACATGTTTCTCAGTGGGCCGGGTGCCCGGCCTCCAGGAGCGCGAACCGCGCCCCCTCCGGATCCGCCACCATCGCCACCCGGCCGTGGGGAGTGTCCTGGACGGGCTTGACGGCATGGCCGCCCAGATCGGTGAGGCGCTCCAGGGACTCCTCCGCGTCGTCCACTTCGAAGTACGTCAGCCAGTGCGGCCCCCGGTCGCGGGGCAGGGCGGTGCCGAGGCCGTGGATGCCGGCGACGGGGCGTCCGTCGAGGCGCAGGGTCACGTAGTCGAAGTCGGCGGAGACCTCCGGCGCCAACTCGAAGCCGAACACGGTCTCGTAGAACTTGGCGACGCTCGTCGACTCGAAGGTCATCAGCTCGTTCCACGCCGGTGTGCCGGGCACGCCCGTGACGGCGGTGCCGAGGTGCGCCGCCGCCTGCCAGATGCCGAAGACGGCGCCCGAGGGGTCGGAACAGATGGCCAGACGGCCGGCCGCGCCCGCGTCGAGCGGGCCCACACCGATCGTGCCGCCGCACAGGCGTACCGTTTCGGCCGTCCGGTTGACGTCGTCGGAGGCGAAGTAGGGAGTCCAGGCGAGGGGCAGGTGCCGGTCCGGGGGCAGCTGGCCGATACCCGCTACCTCGCGACCGTCGAGCAGGGCCCGCGCGTAAGGGCCCAACTGCTGTGGCCCCGGCTGGAATTCCCAGTCGAACAGTGCGCCGTAGAACTCCCGGGTCGCGGCCGGCCCGTGCACCATCAGACTCACCCAGCAGGGTGTGCCGGGCGCGTGCCGGGCGTTCGTCTCGTCGTCCCGGCCGGTCGACTCCCGTGCGTCGGTCATCGTCACTCTCTTCTCGGCCCTCCGCGGGCCGTGCGTCCGCTTCCGCTCTGACGGATACCGGTCTGACAGACCTTCGCGCCGGTGCCGGCACCGGACCCGCGCCGCGTGCTTCGGGCGCGCCCGTGGGGACGGCCCGGCTGCTCGGGTGGTACAGCATGTGCCCGAACCCGTACGCCTCGTGATCGGTACTGTACGGCGGGCAGAGTAGCCCGACATCGACGCGGCGGCCACTCGGTACGCCAGGATGGAGCCATGAACGCCATCATTTCCGTACCCGAACTCGTGACCGAACTGGCGGGCGTGAACCCGCCGGTCCTGCTCGACGTCCGCTGGCAGCTGAGCACGGCCGGGGCGGCCGGCGCCGCGCCGTTCGACGGGCGGGCCGCGTACGCGGCCGGGCATCTTCCCGGTGCCGTCTTCGTCGACCTGGACAGGGAACTCGCCTCCGCGCCCGGCGGGCGTGGCCGGCATCCGCTGCCCGACGTGGCGGAGTTCGGTGCGGTGATGCGCCGGGCCGGCGTGTCGTCCGGCCGGCCGGTCGTCGTGTACGACGGCGGGCAGGGGTGGGCGGCGGCTCGCGCGTGGTGGCTGCTGCGCTGGACGGGTCACCCGAACGTGCGGGTCCTCGACGGCGGGTTGCCGGCCTGGGAGGCGGAGCTCTCGACGGACGTCCCCGCTCCGGTGGAGGGCGACTTCACGCCGGAACCGGGCGCGGCGGGGATGCTCGACGCGGACGGCGCCGCCGCGCTGGCCCGGTCCGGGCTGCTGCTCGACGCCCGCGCGGGGGAGCGGTACCGGGGCGAGGTGGAGCCGATCGATCCGGTAGGCGGTCACATCCCGGGCGCCGTGTCCGCGCCGACGACGGACAACGTGGCGGCGGACGGCCGCTTCCTGCCGGCCGGGGAACTCCGGGCGCGCTTCGAGTCCTTGGGGGCCGGGGAGGGCGGTGAGATCGGCGTGTACTGCGGCTCGGGCGTGTCGGCCGCCCATGAGGTGCTGGCGCTGGCGGTGGCGGGCATTCCGGCGGCGCTCTATGTGGGTTCGTGGTCGGAGTGGTCGTCGGATCCGGACCGGCCGGTCGCGGTGGGACCGGACCCGCAGTAGAACAGCCTCCAGCAGGCCCGGCGCACGAGAGGGGACCGCAGCCGCAGGGGCGCGGTCCCCTCTCACGCGTCGAACGCTGCCTACTCCTGCTTCTTCCGCCGCGTCCCGAACACGATCTCGTCCCAGCTGGGGACCGCCGCCCGGCGGCCCGGGCGGACGCCGTCGGCCTCGGCCTGGCGGTCGGTGGAGCCGGTGAGGCGGTCGCGGTGGCTGGCCACGGAGCGCGGCATGAGCACGTCGGCGTAGGCGGAACCGGCCGACGCCGCGGAAGCCGGAGGCTCCTCCACCTCGGGCTCCTCGACGGGCTCGTCCACCGGATCCGGAGCGCGCTCGGGTACCACCAGGTCGCCCCGGAAGCTCGGTACCGCCTCCAGCAGGCTGGTGAGCGAGTCGCGTTCGCGTTCGGCCGAGGCGGTGACCGCGGTCTCCTCGGCCGGCTCGGACGGCGGTGGGGGCAGGCTCGGCCGCTCCCGCTGCTCCCGGTCGAGGGAGCGGTCCAGCGGCCGGTCGCGCGGCAGCCGGGCGATGCGCGGGACGAAGGGGAAGCTGGGCTCGGGCGCGGCGAGGTCGTCGGACTCGCCGATCAGCGCGCGCGCCTCCTCGTCGACGGCCTGGACGAGCCGCCGGGGCGGGTCGTACGTCCAGCTCGCCGAGTGCGGTTCGCCCGCGACCAGGTAGACCAGCAGGACTTCCCAGGTGCCGTCGTCGCGGCGCCAGGAGTCCCACTGGACGGTGTCCTTGTCGGCGCCGCGCAGCACCAGCCGCTCCTGGACGGCCTCGCCGAGGGGCGGCCCGGAGTTCTCGCCGGGGCGGCGGACGGGGGTCTTGCGGGCCCGCTCCGCCATGAAGGCGCGCTCGGCCAGCACGGGGCCCTCGAAGCGCCGTACGCGGTCGACGGGGATGCCGGCCATCTGGGCGACCTCTTCCGCGGTCGCGCCGGCACGTATACGCGCCTGGATGTCGCGGGGGCGGAGATGACTCTCCACCTCGATCTCGATCTGGCCGAGGCGGGGACGGTCGCCGCGTACGGCGGCCCGGAGCCGCTCGTCGATCGGAAGCGTGTACTCCGTGCTGTCCGCAGCCTTCAGCACCAGCCGTGTGCCGTCATTCGAGACGGCCACGACACGCAGTTCGGGCATGGGGACCTCCCGGGTGGTGCCTGCCGACGTCACGTGCGTCGCTGCTTCCGCTCTGTCGAGTGTGACCTGCCCGGGTGCAGCCTGCCACAACCTTGCCGAGTTGCCCGGCGTGTCGGGCACGGGCCCTGGATCGCCGTTATGGCACGGTTACCCATTTACAACGGTGAGTGACCGATTCTGTCACCCTGCGCAACCAGCCCCCTCCCGGCGGTCCTTCAAGGTCCGGAGCCCCCTGTCGGGAGACCGGGCCCAGGGTTCGCAACAGTACTCCATTCGGACCACCTGCGTGGATTGGCGCGCCGCTCGACTTCCGGCAAGAGGTGCGCCCGGGCGCTCCCGGTGCGGTTTCCTCGGTCTTGGGCGTGGCGTACTTCACGGAATCACCAGAAACGGAACTAATGGTTTCGGCGACACGTCCCTTTCTCGTGCAGTTGATCGATCACGTACGGGAAAGACAGGCAAGGTCCGGGGATGCGTGAAAAGCCCGATGATGCAGACGAGGCGGATGTGCGCGCGGAGGTGAAGTCCAAGCGAATCGACCTGAGTGTGCCCCAGGTCGCGGGCAGCGCCCTGGCGGCGGTGGTGGCCGCCAAACTCGCCTCCTCCTTCGGCGTGTACGGCACGATCCTCGGGGCCGGCCTGATCAGCGTCATCGCCACCTGCGGCGGCTCGGTCCTCCAGCACTTCTTCAAGCGCACCGGCGAGCAGCTCCGGGTGAAGCGCCCCCTCGGCGCCGGGGGTGCGGACGGGCGAGGGGCGGCGGTCCCGGGCGAGTTCACCGCAGGCACCGTCTACCGCGCACGGACCAGGGGCTGGAAGCGCCCGTTGGTCGCCGCGGCCCTCGTCTTCGGCGTCACCATGGCCGGGATCACCGCGTACGAGGTCGCCTCCGGCGAGAGTCTGGGGGGCGGCCACAGCACCACCGTCGGCAGTGCCCTCTCCGGGCACGGCAAGTCCGCGGCGGATGAGAACAAGTCGGACGATTCCGGCAATTCCCAGGACTCCCAGGACTCCGGTGGACCGGGTGACTCGGGGAACTCGGGCTCCGGCGGCGACGCCCCGACGGCCACCCCGTCCGGTACTCCGAGTGGCACCGACGGCACCGACGGCGGCGCGTCGCCGGGCAGCGGCTCCGGGGAGGACGGGGGTACGGCGTCCAGCCCGACGCCCACCCCGGACGCCACCGGGGAGGGCTCCGGCGACGCCGCGAGCCCGGCCCCCGACGTCTCGGCTACGGCCCCAGAACCCGGCGCAAGTAGTCGTTCCGGAACAGACGATCCGGGTCGAGGCGGTCCCGCAGCGCCGTGAACTCGCCGAAGCGCGGATACACCCGGGAGAAGTACTCGGCGTCCCGGGTGTGGATCTTGCCCCAGTGCGGTCGCCCCTCGTGCGCCGTGAAGATGCGCTCGGCGGCGGTGAAGTACGCCTGGTAGGGCGTGCCCCGGAACATGTGGACGGCGATGTACGCGCTGTCGCGGTCCGAAGCCGTGGACAGCGTGATGTCGTCGGCCGGGGCCGTGCGCACCTCGACCGGGAAGCTGATCCGCAGCCGTGACCGGTCGACCATCGCCCTCAGCTCGCGCAGCGCAGGGACGACGGCCTCGCGCGGAACGGCGTACTCCATCTCCAGGAAGCGCACCCGGCGCGGAGATGTGAAGACCTTGTAGGAAGTGTCCGTGTACGTCCGCGCGGACAGTGCCCTGCTGGAGATCCGGGCGATCGCGGGGACGGCGGCGGGCGCCGCGCGGCCGACCCAGTTGGCCGCCTGGAAGACACCGTTGGACAGGAACTCGTCCTCCAGCCAGCCCCGGAGCCGCCCCACCGGTCGTTCGGGGCCGGCGCTGCGGTTGTTGCGCTTGGTGTTGGTGCTGCCGGTGTGCGGGAACCAGTAGAACTCGAAGTGCTCGTTCTCGGTCCACAGTTCGTCGAAGTCGGCGAGAACCCGGTCGAACCGCATCGGTTCCTCGCGGGCGGCGAGCAGGAAGACGGTTTCCACGGCGAAGGTGATCGCGGTGACGACGCCCAGCGCGCCCAGGCCGATCCGGGCCGCGGCGAAGACGTCGGGGTTCTCCCGCTCGGAGCAGGTCAGCACCGAGCCGTCCGCCGTGACCATCTCCAGGCCCCGGATCTGGGCGGCGATCGAGGCCGAGTCACGGCCCGTGCCGTGGGTGCCGGTACTGGTGGCCCCGGCGACGGTCTGCTCCATGATGTCGCCCATGTTCGTCAACGACAGGCCCTCGCGCGCGAGGGCCAGGTTGAGCCTCTTCAGCGGTGTGCCCGCTTCGACCGTGACCGTCATGGCGGCGCGGTCGATGGCGCGGATGCCGGTCAGCAGCTGAGGGCGTATCAGCACGCCGTCCGTCGCGGCTATCGACGTGAAGGAGTGCCCGGTGCCGACGGCCTTGACCCGCAGTCCGTCCTCGGCCGCCCTGCGAACGGCCTCGGCCAGTTCGTCGACGGAGGCGGGGGTGACCTCCCGCGCGGGGCGCGCGGAGACGTTGCCGCCCCAGTTACGCCATGTGCCGTTCTTCCCGCTCGCCATCCCGCTCGCCGTGCGTGTGCTGCCCAACGGTCCCTCCCCGACGCGGAGCCGGCCGCTTGAGCCGGCGGTACCCGAGGAAACCGACCGCGGCCGCGACGGCCCCGGCCACCGCCGGAACCGCGTACCCGGCACGCGCCCCGGAGGCGTCGATCACCCAGCCGCCCGCGGAGGAGCCGAGTGCGATCCCGACCGCGAGGCCGGTGCTCACCCAAGTCATGCCCTCGGTGAGCTGCGTGCGTGGTACGTGCTCTTCGATGAGGGACATCGTCGTGATCATCGTGGGAGCGATGGACAGACCCGCAACGAACAGCGCCGCGGCCAGAAACAGCAGG
Organism: Streptomyces sp. NPDC037271; assembly: GCF_055603605.1. Classification (NCBI taxonomy): domain Bacteria; kingdom Bacillati; phylum Actinomycetota; class Actinomycetes; order Kitasatosporales; family Streptomycetaceae; genus Streptomyces; species Streptomyces sp. NPDC037271. The sequence goes on along the minus strand of NZ_JBVJVN010000005.1, from coordinate 252,340 downwards.
TTTCCGACCAGTAGGAGGGGGATCATACTCACGGCCATCGCGCAGACACCCAGCAGCCAGCGGCGTTCCGGCGGCCCGGCGAAGCGCATCAGCCCGAAGATCATGGCCGCCGTGCACGACCCCGCCGCGTACAGGGCGAGGACCAGGCTGGCGGCGGCCTTGTGCCCCTCCTCCTCGGCGAAGGCCACGGTGACGACATCGATGGCCCCGAAGATCGTCCCCGTCGCCGCGAACGTCCCGACCAGGACCTGGAGCCCCCGGGAGCGCAGGGCGGTGCCGCCGCCCTTGTGCTCGCGAGGATGCGGCTCCGGCTCGGTGGCGCGCTGGGCGGTCAGCCAGAAGACGCCCGTCGCCAGGAAGCAGGCGGCGAGCAGCGGACCGGCCTCCGGGAACCAGGCGGTGGACAGGCCGATGGAGATGATCGGCCCGAAGATGAAGCAGATCTCGTCCACCACGGACTCGAAGGAGTACGCGGTGTGCAGCTGCGGTGTGCCCCGGTACAGGGCCGCCCACCGGGCCCGGACCATCGCACCGAGGCTCGGCACGCAGCCGACGCCGGCGCAGGCGACGAACAGCACCCAGTCCGGCCATCCGTAGTGCGCGGCCGGCAGCAGCACGGCCGCCGCGGTGAGCGACACGAGGGTCGCCGGCCGCAGCACCCGCCGCTGGCCGTACCGGTCCACCAGGCGGGAGACCTGCGGTCCGGCCACGGCGGCGGCGAGCGCGATGGTGGCCGACAGGGCGCCGGCCAGCCCGTACCGCCCGGTCAGCTGCGAGATCATCGTCACCACGCCGATGCCCATCATCGACAGCGGCATCCGGCCGAGGAAGCCCGCGGTGGAGAAGCTCTTGGAGCCGGGGGCGGCGAACAGGGCGCGGTAGGGGCTGGGCAACGAGGTCTCCGGGAGCGGCTCAGTAACGACTCGGACGACTCAGTAAGGTCCGAACGCAGTCGATACAGCTTACTCGTCACAACGCCCGGAAACAGCCCCGCGGACCTGGCGGAACGCACCGTCGGCACCCCGCCGTTTTCCCGCTGTCAGTGCCGGGTGGCAGGATCGAGACATGCCAGACGTGCTCGATGCCAGCCCCTACGACGCCCTGCTCCTGCTCTCGTTCGGCGGCCCCGAAGGGCCGGACGACGTGGTCCCGTTCCTGGAGAACGTGACGCGCGGGCGCGGCATCCCCAAGGAACGCCTGAAGGAAGTCGGCCAGCACTACTTCCTCTTCGGCGGGGTCAGCCCCATCAACGACCAGAATCGCGCCCTGCTGGCCGCCCTCCGCGAGGACTTCGCCGAGCACGGCCTGGACCTGCCGGTCTACTGGGGCAACCGCAACTGGGCGCCGTACCTGACGGACACCCTGCGCGAGATGGTCCGCGACGGACGCCGCCGCATCCTCGTCCTCGCCACCAGCGCCTACGCCTCGTACTCGGGCTGCCGCCAGTACCGCGAGAACCTCGCGGACGCGCTCGCCGCGCTGGAGGCCGAGGGCCTGGAGCTGCCGAAGATCGACAAGCTGCGGCACTACTTCAACCACCCGGGCTTCGTGGAGCCCATGGTCGACGGGGTCGTCCGGTCCCTCGCCGAGCTGCCCGAGGAGGTGCGGGACGGCGCCCACATCGCCTTCTGCACCCACTCGATCCCCGACTCCGCCGCGGACACCTCCGGCCCGGTCGAGGAGCACGGCGACGGCGGGGCGTACGTACGCCAGCACCTGGACGTGGCGCAGGTGATCGCCGACGCCGTCCGCGAGCGCACCGGCGTCGACCACCCCTGGCAGCTCGTCTACCAGTCCCGGTCCGGCGCCCCGCACATCCCGTGGCTGGAGCCCGACATCTGCGACCACCTGGAGGAGCGCCACGCGGCCGGCGCCCCCGCCGTGGTGATGGCCCCCATCGGCTTCGTCTCCGACCACATGGAGGTCCTGTACGACCTCGACACGGAGGCCACGGCCAAGGCCGGGGAGCTCGGGCTGCCGGTGCGCCGTTCGGCCACCGTCGGCGCCGACCCGCGGTTCGCCGCCGCGGTCCGCGACCTCGTCCTGGAGCGGGCCGGGGACGAGCGCGGACAGGAGGTCGCCCCGTGCGCCCTCGGCGCGCTCGGCGCGAGCCACAACCTGTGTCCGGTCGGCTGCTGCCCCGCCCGTGCCCCCCGCCCCGCCGCCGCGGGCGCCGACAGTCCCTACGCGTGAGGAGCCCCGTGACCGCCGTGACGCCCGACCCCCTCCACGCCGAGCTGCTGAAGATCGCCCAGGAGGCCGCTCACCGCGCGGGCGAGCTGCTGCGCGACGGCCGCCCGGCCGACCTCGCGGTCGCCGCGACCAAGTCCAGCCCGATCGACGTGGTCACCGAGATGGACATCGCGGCGGAGAAGCTGATCACCGGCCTGATCGCCGACCGCCGCCCCGACGACGGCCTCCTCGGCGAGGAGGGCTCCGCGACCGAGGGCACGAGCGGCGTCCGCTGGGTCATCGACCCGCTCGACGGCACGGTCAACTACCTGTACGGACTGCCCACCTGGGCGGTGTCCATCGCCGCGGAGCAGGACGGCGAGCGGGTGGCCGGGGTGGTCGTCGCCCCGATGCGGGGCGAGGCGTACCACGCGGTGCTGGGCGGCGGCGCCTGGGCCACGGGTGCCTGGGACGGCGAACGCAGGCTCGCCTGCCGCCCCGCGGCCCCGCTGGACCAGGCCCTGGTCTCCACCGGCTTCAACTACGTCGCCGACGTCCGCGCCGAGCAGGCCGAGATCGCGCGGCGGCTGATCCCGCTGGTGCGCGACATCCGGCGCGGCGGCTCCGCCGCGATCGACCTGTGCGACGTGGCCGCCGGCCGCCTCGACGGCTACTACGAGCGCGGGCTGCACCCGTGGGACCTCGCGGCCGGGGACCTGATCGCCCGGGAGGCGGGCGCGGTGACCGGTGGACGCCCCGGTGAGCGCCCGACCGGCGACCTGACGATCGCGGCCACCCCGGAGGTCTTCGAGCCCCTCCAGCGGATCCTGACGGACTTCGGCGCGTAGGCATCCGGTCGGCGGACCGGTGCCCGGGAGGCGACGGCGCAGGGCCGGCGCCGCGGGGGCGTGCCGGCTCTCGCGCACGCGGCGCGATCCACCGAGATGCGCCGGCGCCGGCTGCCAGTGTGGTCGGCCGGCACGGGGGCAGGCGGCGGCTGACGTCCCGGGCGATCCGCCGGCGGGTGGTGGCCGCCGTCGCGGCGGAGTATCCGGTCGGCACGGTCCAGGAGTGGCCCGCCGGGTGCCGGTCGTATCACGGCCCGGTGCTCGTGAACCCCGGTGACGTGCGGTCGGGCCGCAGCCTTCGCGCTGCCCGATGCCGACGTCGGGAGCACCGCCGGACGCCGGACCGCACACGGGCCGGCCCTGTTATTTCCCGGGTGGGGGCAACGAGGCAAGGGGGCAACGGTGCGTGGCCGCCCGGGGGAGGCTGTCCCGTGCCGACGGGGTGCCACTGTGCTTCCACCCTCGGCCTCCACCCCCGCCTGCCCAGGGCGGTGCCTCCGCGGCGGTGGGGCGTTGGCGCAGCGTGACGGCCCGCGGCTGCGCCCGCCGGCCCCACGGGCCATGGTGCTGCCCGAGGGGCTGTCCACACGCGGTTCGCACGGCCCGGCGGCCGTGCGGCTCGTGGCCGGACGGCGACACGCACGACGAGGCCCCGGCGATCCCGCCGGGGCCTCGTCGCTCACGGGCCGGTCAGACGCCGGTCGCGCCGACCTCCACACCGTGCTCGGCGGCGAGACGGCGCAGGTCGTCGAGCTCTCCCAACTCCACCTCGACGAGGAACTCGTCCCCCTCGTCGCGGGCGCGGGACAGGTCGGACTCGGTCGTCTTTATGCGCTGCAGAAGTCCTGCGGTGAAAGCGTCCATGCTGCGCCCCCTCGTCCTGGGTCGTGGGTCGTTGGCACGGGGGTGTGCCGTTCGGAAGGGGCGATCACGTCTCCGGTGGAGTGCCCAGCGCTGCCCGGCCGGGCAGCGACGGTGCCGGACACCCACGCCCGCTCTGCGGAAGCGGACCGCGGCGTACCGCGCGGTAACGCGGTACAGGCAGAGCGTGATCGCGGGGTGTAAAGCCGTCCTCCCCCAGCTCCCCTTCGCGGAAACCTCAACCGCGCGAGAAAATCTCGCATTCCCGCTCCCCGCCGCCTTCCCCGCAGTCCCGTCCGACGGGGCGCTCGGCGCTCGCCACCGGGCCCCTCACCCGCCTTACAGCCGACTTATGGCCGAAAAGGGCAGGATGGAGGCAACACACCCGCCAGCCCCCTGCCCTCGTGCGCCGAGAAGCGCTACGCGGGTGGACACAGGAAGGACAAGCGACGTGCGCGTACTCGTCGTCGAGGACGAGCAACTGCTCGCCGATGCGGTGGCCACCGGACTGCGCCGGGAGGCCATGGCCGTCGACGTCGTGTACGACGGTGCGGCCGCCCTGGAGCGCATCGGCGTCAACGACTACGACGTGGTCGTCCTCGACCGCGACCTCCCGCTCGTGCACGGGGACGACGTGTGCCGCAAGATCGTCGAGCTGGGCATGCCCACACGCGTGCTGATGCTCACGGCCTCCGGTGACGTCAGCGACCGGGTCGAGGGCCTGGAGATCGGCGCCGACGACTATCTGCCCAAGCCCTTCGCGTTCAGTGAGCTCATCGCGCGTGTGCGTGCCCTGGGCCGGCGTACCAGCGTGCCTCTGCCGCCCGTCCTGGAGCGCGCCGGGATCAAGCTCGACCCGAACCGCCGCGAGGTCTTCCGCGACGGCAAGGAGGTGCAGCTCGCGCCGAAGGAGTTCGCGGTGCTGGAGGTGCTCATGCGCAGCGAGGGCGCGGTCGTCTCGGCGGAGCAGTTGCTGGAGAAGGCCTGGGACGAGAACACCGACCCGTTCACCAACGTCGTGCGCGTGACCGTCATGACCCTGCGCCGCAAGCTGGGCGAGCCGCCCGTCATCGTCACGGTCCCCGGCTCCGGCTACCGGATCTGATCGACCGTGGCGACGACACCCGCGCCCCCCGGGGCGCCTCCGAAGCCCACCTGGGACCCGCGGTCGGCCACCCCGCTGCCCTGGCTGCGTCCCACCATCCGGATACGGCTCACGCTGCTGTACGGCGGCATGTTCCTGATCGCCGGCATCCTGCTGCTGTCGATCATCTACCTGCTCGCCGCCCAGGCGGTGCGCACCGGCAACCAGCCGCTGTACAAGATCGTCGATTTCGAGGGTCTCCGGGTGACCAGCAACGACTGTCCGGGGATCACCAACGGCAACCTGTCGCTGTCGCAGTTCAACGCCGCGATCAGCGACTGCATCGACCACCAGCGCCAGGTCGCCCTGGACAGGCTGCTCAGCCGCTCGCTGCTGGCGCTGCTCGGCCTCGCCGTGATCGCCTTCGCCTTCGGCTACGCCATGGCCGGCCGCGTCCTGTCGCCGCTGGGCCGGATCACCCGCACCGCGCGCGCGGTGGCGGGCTCCGACCTCTCCCGGCGGATCGAGCTGGACGGCCCGGACGACGAGCTGAAGGAGCTGGCGGACACCTTCGACGACATGCTGGAGCGGCTGCAACGGGCCTTCACCGCCCAGCAGCGCTTCGTCGGCAACGCCTCCCACGAGCTGCGCACGCCGTTGGCGATCAACCGCACCCTCCTGGAAGTGCACCTGTCCGATCCGAACGCCCCGGTAGAGCTCCAGCAGCTCGGCAAGACGCTCCTGGCCACCAACGAACGCAGCGAGCAGCTCGTGGAGGGCCTGCTGCTGCTCGCTCGCAGCGACAACCAGATCGTCGAACGCAAACCGGTGGACCTCGCCGAGGTGGCCGGCCAGGCCGTGGACCAGGTGCACGCCGAGGCGGAGGCCAAGGGCGTGGAGATCCGCGGTACGCGCGAGCCCGCGGTGGTCCAGGGCAACGGCGTCCTGCTGGAGCGGATCGCCCTGAACCTCGTACAGAACGCGGTGCGTTACAACGTGGCCGAACAGGGCTGGGTGGAGGTCACCACCGCGGTCGAGAGCGGCCAGGCGGTCCTGGTGGTCACCAACACGGGCCCGGTCGTACCGGCGTACGAGGTCGACAACCTCTTCGAGCCGTTCCGGCGGCTGCGCACCGAGCGCACGGGCAGCGACAAGGGCGTGGGCCTCGGCCTGTCCATCGCGCGGTCGGTGGCCCGGGCGCACGGCGGGCACATCTACGCGCAACCGCGCGAGGGCGGAGGGCTCGTGATGCGTGTGACACTTCCCGTCTGAGATCATGACCCCGACATCTCACCGAACTCCGAGGATGTTCGCTTTGAGCGGAATTTCCAGGGTGGCGACCCGGGAGTCGCCTGTGTGATCGATCACAGCGGAGGCTTTCCCGCCATTCACTCTCGGTGATCATGCACCCTGTCGGAAAGCCGGGAAAATCCCGGTTTTCAGGGGTCCTGATCACGGGAAGTACACGGTGAGGCGCCTTTGAAGTGCGGTATTGGGACCGTGTACGGTCCCCATCGCCATCCAAGCCGATCACTCATGAGGAGTCCGGTTGGGTGTCGATTGAGTAACAGACCTTGATGTGAGGCAAAATCTCCGCCTCAGGTCGGGCACAAGTCCGGCCTCTCACGCGTTACGTGCGCTGGAGACACCGCAGACACCCAGAGGGGGAGAGCGACTATGGCAACCGATTACGACACTCCACGCAAGACCGACGACGACGTCGACTCGGACAGTCTCGAAGAGCTGAAGGCGAGGCGGAACGACAAGTCCGCTTCGGCCGTCGACGTCGACGAGTTCGAGGCCGCGGAAGGCCTCGAACTTCCCGGCGCCGACCTCTCGAACGAGGAACTGGCCGTCCGTGTGCTTCCGAAGCAGCAGGACGAGTTCACCTGCATGAGCTGCTTCCTGGTGCACCACCGCAGCCAGCTGGCCCGGGAGAAGAACGGCCAGCCGATCTGCCGCGACTGCGACTGAGGCGGGGTCGGCCGTGACTGGCTCGACCCCTCCCTGGAAGCGCCGCTTCTCCAGGCGGGAAGCGGACCAAGGACCGTCCGACGGTCCCTACGGCGCGCGTGACGACGAGCGGGGCCCGACCGATAAGGGAACGGCCTCGCTCGGGCCGGCGGCCGACCGGGGTGACCTCCCGGCGACCGCGCAGACGCCGGCACCCGCTGCCCGGCGACGGGCAGCGGCGTTCCGGCACAAGGCCGGACAGGGCGTTCGCAACGGCGGCACCCGCGCCAGGGCCGCCCTGGCGTACCTCGCCGACCGGATCATCGACCTGGCCCCGCGCGTGCCCGTACGGGACCTGGCGACGCTCCGCGGGCAGTTCCCCGGCCTCGGACCGGAGGAGCTCGCCGACCGGCTCGTGGCAGGCGCCGCCAAGGGCACGGCGACCGTCGGGGCGGGAGTCGGCGCGGCGGCGATGATGCCCGTACCGCCCGCGATGCCCGCCGAACTGGCCGCCGAGGTCACCGGCGTGGCCGCGATCGAGCTGAAGCTGATCGCCGAGCTGCACGAGGTGTACGGTCTGCGTCCGCCCGGCAGCCTCGCGCAGCGCAGCACCGCGTACCTGAACTCCTGGTCGGACGAGCGCGGCGTCGACGTGTCCAAGCCGTCGACCCTCGGCTCGGCGATGAACAGCCACATGAAGCGTCAGCTGCGCCAGCAGATCATGAAGCGGATGGTGCGCAACCTGCCGAACCTCATGCCGTTCATGGTCGGCGCCGCCGTGGGCGCAGTCATGAACCGCCGCGACACCAGAAAGCTGGCCGACAGAATCCGCGCGGACCTGCGCAAGCGCCAGGTGCCCTGGAGCGCCCTCGGCGAGCTTCCCGCTCTGGACGGACCGCAGAACGCGCTGGACATGGGCGTCCTCACGAAGGAGTCCGGCACGAACGACTCCGGCACACAGGAGTCCGGCACACAGGAGTCCGGCACACAGGAGTCCGGAACGCAGGAGTCCGGCACGAACGAGTCCGGCCGCCGCCCCGGCCGGGACGGCGGCCGCTGATCCCGCGCGTGCGCTACGCCGCCGCCTTCGCCGCGGCCAGGGCCTCGACCAGCCGCTCCGGCTCGCGGGTCGACAGGTACAGGTACGGAGTCGGGTCCTCCGGGTCCGTGACCACCACGCGCACGGCCCTCGGGATGTAGGCGCGCAGCAGCAGGAAGGCACGGGTGTCGGCCTTGTGGGTGCGCCAGGCGCGGGCCTCCGCCGGGTCGAGGATCTCCGCCTCGCCCAGGGCCGACAGCGGCACCTTCGCCTCGCCCGCGATCAGTGAGTCGCCCACGACGCGGATGCGGACCGCACCGTACGAACTGGCCACCACCGCCGCCACCGCCGTTCCGCCGGCCAGGCCGCCCAGCATCGGCAGCGTGCCGAAGGGCAGCAGGATCAGGGCGAACGAGAGCCCCACCAGGAAGGATCCCAGCCACCAGGAGCGGGGCGCGGTGAGGCGTTCTTCGTACGGGGCGGTGGAGAGCTGCATGAAGCAAGCTTGGCACGGTATCGGTGTTCGGCCGACGCGCGGGTAAGGTCTGCGCTTGTGAGTGGTACTTCCTCAGGTCTTCAGGTCCCCGACGACGCGGTGAAACCCGTACGGCACCCCGACGCGCCCGCCCCCGGCGAACTGCTCGGCGCGCACTACGGGCAGTGCTTCGGCTGTGGCGGCGACCAGCCCCACGGGCTGCACCTGCAGGCACGGGCGGGCGAAGGCGTGTCGATCACCGCGGAGTTCACCGTGCAGCCCGCCCACCAGGGCGCCCCCGGCCTGGCCCACGGCGGCGTGCTGGCCAGCGCCCTGGACGAGACCCTCGGCTCGCTGAACTGGCTGCTGCGTACGATCGCGGTGACGGGACGGCTGGAGACCGACTTCCTGCGGCCGGTGCCCGTCGACACGACGCTGTACCTGGAGGCCGAGGTGACCGCCGTGGCCGGCCGGAAGATCTACTCCACCGCCACCGGCCGGATCGGCGGCCCCGAGGGACCCGTGGCCGTGCGCGCCGACGCCCTCTTCATCGAGGTCAAGATCGATCACTTCGTCGACCACGGCCGCGAGGAGGAGATCCGCGCCGCCATGGACGACCCGGACCAGGTCCGCCGCACCCGCGCCTTCGAGGTGAACCCGTGAGCAGGGACCCCAGGCCGGAACTCGACGTCCTGATCCGCCGCGTCGACCCCGACGTACCGCTGCCGGCGTACGCGCAGCCCGGCGACGCGGGAGCCGACCTGCGTACCACCGTCGCCTGCGAACTCGAGCCCGGTGAGCGGGCCGTACTGCCCACGGGCGTGTCTGTGGCGCTCCCGGAGGGGTACGCGGCCTTCGTGCACCCACGTTCCGGTCTGGCCGCCCGCTGCGGTGTCGCCCTCGTGAATGCCCCGGGGACGATTGATGCCGGGTACCGTGGGGAGATCAAGGTGATCGTGGTGAATCTCGACCCGCGCGAGACGGTGCGGTTCGAGCGCTTCGACCGGATTGCCCAACTGGTCGTCCAGCAGGTCGAGAGGGTCCGCTTCCGCCAGGTCGCGGAACTTCCCGACTCGGCGCGGGCCGAGGGGGGCTTCGGGTCCACCGGCGGCCACGCCGAGACGGACCGTGCAAGCGGCACAAGCGGTCAGGTCGCCGAGGGCGGCCCGACGGGTGGGAATCGATACGCTTCGGTCGTATCCGACCGGGAAGGACAGTGACGTGTTCGGACGTCGCAAGAAGAGGGATGCCGCCGAGGGCGCGGCCGGCGAGGCCGAGCAGGTCGTCGACAGCGTCGACACCGAGGCGGACGACAGGGTCGAGCGGGTGCGGCTCGAGCCCGAACCGCGGCCCGACGGCCCCTGGGACAGCACCGAGGTCCGCGACCCCGCCGAGGGCCGGGTGGACCTGGGCGGCCTGTTCGTACCCGGAGTCGACGGCATGGAACTGCGGGTGGAGGTCGCGGGCGACGCGATCGTCGCCGCGACCGTCGTGCTGCGCGACAGCGCCATCCAGCTGCAGGGCTTCGCGGCGCCCAAGCGCGAGGGCATCTGGGGCGAGGTGCGCGAGGAGATCGGCTCCGGCATCACCCAGCAGGGTGGCATCGTCGACGAGGTCGAGGGCCCGCTCGGCTGGGAGCTGCGGGCCCAGGTCCCGGTGCAGCTGCCGGACGGCACGAGCGGCTTCCAGGTCGTGCGGTTTGTCGGTGTGGACGGTCCCCGCTGGTTCCTGCGCGGAGTGATCTCGGGCCAGGGCGCGGTGCAGCCGCAGGCCGCCGGTCTGCTGGAGCAGATCTTCCGCGACACGGTGGTGGTCCGCGGCGAGGGTCCGATGGCCCCCCGCGACCCGATCGTCCTCAAGCTGCCGAACGACGCGCAGATGGTCCCCGAGGGTGTCCAGCAGGAGGAGGGCTCCCGCTTCGCCGGCGGCATGGGCCAGCTCCAGCGCGGGCCGGAGATCACCGAGGTCCGATAGGCAAGGACTCCGCACGGAGGGCCGCGCCCCGCACGGGGCGCGGCCCTTCCTCCGTGCCGGGCGGAACGGTTCGCCGGACGGACCGGACGGACGGGCGAGCCGTGGAGCAGCGCCGTCCGCGTGGCCGAGCGGTGACGTCCGCGGACGTCAGAGTTCCGTCAAAGAGCACCTTCCCCCGGCGCCCTGCCCCGCTTTGCCGGGATTACTGGCCGTAAGGTCGACGCTGCGCACTCAGCGATGACCGGAAGACGATGAGGCCATGGGACGCGGCAAGCTTCGGATCTATCTCGGCGCGGCGCCGGGCGTCGGCAAGACGTACGCGATGCTGTCCGAGGCGCACCGTCGCACGGAGCGGGGCACCGACTGTGTCGTGGCCTTCGTGGAGCACCACGGCAGGTCGCGCACCGAGGTGCTGCTGCACGGCCTGGAGCAGGTGCCGCGCCGGGAGCTGGAGCACCGCGGCGCGCGCTTCACGGAGCTGGACCTGGACGCGGTGCTGGCCCGGGCCCCGCGGGTGGCCCTGGTGGACGAGCTGGCCCACTCCAACGTTCCCGGCACCCGCAACGCCAAGCGGTGGCAGGACGTCGAGGAGCTGCTGGCCGCCGGCATCGACGTCGTCTCGACCGTCAACATCCAGCACCTGGAGTCACTCGGTGACGTCGTCGAGTCGATCACCGGGGTACGGCAGCGGGAGACCGTGCCGGACGAGGTGGTGCGGCGCGCGGACCAGATCGAACTGGTGGACATGTCGCCGCAGGCGCTGCGCCGTCGCATGGCCCACGGCAACATCTACCAGCCGGACAAGGTCGACGCGGCCCTGTCCAACTACTTCCGCCCCGGAAACCTCACCGCCCTGCGGGAGCTGGCCCTGCTGTGGGTGGCGGACCGCGTCGACGAGTACCTCCAGCAGTACCGCAGTGAGCACCACGTCTCGAAGATATGGGGCTCGCGCGAGCGCATCGTGGTCGGACTGACCGGCGGTCCCGAGGGCCGGACGCTGATACGGCGGGCCGCGCGCCTCGCGGAGAAGGGCGCCGGCGGTGAGGTGCTGGCCGTGTACATAGCCCGCAGCGACGGGCTGACCTCGGCCTCCCCGAAGGAGCTCGCGGTGCAGCGCACCCTGGTGGAGGACCTCGGCGGCACCTTCCACCACGTGCTCGGCGAGGACATACCGGCCGCCCTGCTCGACTTCGCGCGGGGTGTCAACGCTACCCAGATCGTCCTCGGCTCCTCGCGCCGCAAGGCGTGGCAGTACGTCTTCGGCCCCGGCGTCGGTGCCACGGTCGCCCGCGAGTCCGGCCCCGACCTGGACGTCCACATCGTGACCCACGAGGAGGTCGCCAAGGGCCGCGGACTGCCGGTGGCCAGGGGCGCGCGGCTCGGCCGCTCCCGGATCGTCTGGGGCTGGCTCGCGGGCCTCGGCGGACCGGTGCTGCTGACGCTGCTGCTCAACACCGTCCACCTCGGGCTCGCCAACGACGTCCTGTTCTACCTGGCGCTGACCGTGGCCGCGGCCCTGCTCGGCGGGCTGTATCCGGCGCTGGCCTCGGCCGCGGTCGGATCCCTGCTGCTGAACTGGTTCTTCACGCCGCCGGTCAACCGGATCACCATCGCCGACCCGAGGAACATCCTTGCGCTGGCCATATTCGTGGGCGTCGCGCTCTCCGTGGCCTCGGTCGTCGACGTCGCGGTCCGCCGCACCCACCAGGCCGCCCGGCTGCGTGCCGAGTCCGAGATCCTCTCCTTCCTCGCGGGCAACGTCCTGCGCGGCGAGACCAGCCTGGAGGCGCTGCTGGAACGGGTCCGTGAGACGTTCGGCATGGAGTCGGCCGCCCTCCTGGAACGGGAGGACGACGTGTCGCCCTGGACCTGCGCCGGCCGGGCCGGGGCGGGTCCGCCGGTCGGGCGCCCCGAGGACGCGGACGTGGACATGCCGGTCGGGGACCACATGGCCCTCGCGCTGACCGGCCGCGTCCTGCCCGCCGAGGACCGCCGGGTGCTGGCCGCGTTCGCCGCCCAGGCCGCGGTCGTCCTGGACCGGAGGCGCCTGCGCGAGGAGGCCGACCGGGCCCGCGCGCTGGCCGAGGGCAACCGCATCCGCACGGCGCTGCTCGCCGCCGTCAGCCATGACCTCCGTACACCGCTCGCCGGGATCAAGGCGGCGGTCACCAGCCTCCGGTCCGACGACGTGGCGTGGTCCGAGGAGGACCAGGCGGAACTCCTGGAGGGCATCGAGGAGGGCGCCGACCGCCTCGACCACCTGGTGGGCAACCTGCTCGACATGTCCCGCCTCCAGACCGGCACGGTCACGCCGCTGATCCGGGAGATCGACGTCGACGAGGTCGTGCCGATGGCGCTCGGCGGGGTGCCCGAGGGGAGCGCCGAGCTGGACATCCCCGAGACCCTGCCCATGGTCGCCGTCGACGCCGGTCTCCTGGAGCGGTCGATGGCCAACCTGGTCGAGAACGCCGTCAAGTACAGCCCCGCCGGACGCACGGTCCTGGTCGCCGCCAGCGCCCTCGCGGACCGCGTCGAGGTGCGGGTCGTCGACCGGGGGCCGGGCGTGCCGGACGAGGCGAAGGACCGCATCTTCGAGCCCTTCCAGCGTTACGGCGACGCACCGCGCGGGGCGGGCGTGGGGCTCGGCCTGGCCGTCGCCCGGGGCTTCGCCGAGGCGATGGGCGGCACCCTGAACGCCGAGGACACCCCCGGCGGCGGCCTCACCATGGTGCTCACCCTCCGCGCGGCGGGCCCACCCGGACCGGCGGCATCACACCTCGCCGCAGAGCCCTCCGCCGCAGAGCCCTCCGCGACGGCGCCCTCCGCCGCAGCGCACTCCGCCACCCCAGAAAGGCAGGCCGCCCGATGACCCGGGTGCTCGTGATCGACGACGAACCGCAGATCGTGCGGGCCCTCGTGATCAACCTCAAGGCACGGCACTACGAGGTCGACGCCGCCCACGACGGCGCCACCGCCCTCCAGCTCGCCGCCGCCCGCCACCCCGACGTCGTGGTGCTGGACCTGGGTCTGCCCGACATGGACGGCGTCGAGGTGATCAGGGGCATGCGCGGCTGGACCCGGGTGCCGATCCTGGTGCTGTCCGCCCGGCACTCCTCCGACGAGAAGGTCGAGGCACTCGACGCGGGCGCCGACGACTACGTCACCAAGCCCTTCGGCATGGACGAACTGCTGGCCCGGCTGCGGGCCGCCGTCCGCCGGGCCGAGCCGGTCCCGGGGGGCGAGGACGGTGTGGTCGTGGACACCGCCGAGTTCACCGTCGACCTGGCCGCGAAGAAGGTGCACCGGGGCGGGAAGGACGTACGGCTGACGCCCACCGAGTGGCATCTGCTCGAGGTGCTGGTGCGCAACACGGGGCGCCTGGTCAGCCAGAAGCAGCTGTTGCAGGAGGTGTGGGGGCCCTCCTACGGGACGGAGACGAACTACCTGCGCGTCTACATGGCCCAGCTGCGCCGCAAGCTGGAGGCGGACCCCGCGCACCCGCGGCACTTCGTCACCGAGCCGGGCATGGGATACCGCTTCGAGAAGTGAGCGGGGGTAGAGGGGCCGGAAGTGAGCCTCGCGATACCGGCCCGGAGAGGGTGTCTGGCTGTCGGCGGGCCCCGGTACGCTTCAGATATGAGTGCTGCTCCGCGTTCCGACAAGCCGGTGGGCCGGTTCCGGCGCATGTTCGACCGGCTCTCCTCGTCACAGGAGGACCTGGAGTCCGAGGAACTGCGCGAGGACGCCGACACCGCCGGCTGCACCCGCATCTGCGACTGCCAGGACCGGCAGATCGTGTCGGTTACTGGTACCTTGCGCACGGTCACCCTGCGACCGCGCGCGGGCGTCCCGGCCCTGGAGGCCGAGCTGTTCGACGGCTCCGCCGCACTGGACGTGGTGTGGCTGGGCAGACGCTCCATCGTGGGCATAGAGCCGGGGCGCAAGCTCATCGCATCGGGCCGGATCTCCATGAGCCGGGGCCGCCGGGTGCTCTTCAACCCGAAATACGAACTGAGACCCCTCGGACGGGAGTAGCCGGTGACGTCGCTCGACAAGCCGACCGAAGACACCCAGGACACGGAAGCGGACAACGCCCGAGCGGTGACGGAGGCCGCGCTCTTCGAGGCGTTCGGCGGCGTGCGGGGCATGGTCGAGACGGTGCTGCCGGGCCTGCTCTTCGTCACCATCTTCACCCTCAACAACGACCTGCACATGTCGGCGATCGCGGCGCTGGCCGTGTCGCTGGTGCTGGTCGTGGTCCGGCTGGTGATGAAGGACACCGTCAAGCACGCGTTCAGCGGGGTCTTCGGCGTCGCCTTCGGCGTGGTCTTCGCGATGATGACCGACAACGCCAAGAACTTCTATCTGCCGGGCATGCTCTACACCCTGGGCCTGGCCATGGCGTACATCGTCACCTCGCTGGCCGGAGTGCCGCTGATCGGCCTCATCCTCGGCCCGGTCTTCAAGGAGAACCTCTCCTGGCGCACCCGCAACCCGGGCCGCAAGAAGGCGTACACCAAGGCCAGCTACGCCTGGGGCCTGATCCTGCTCGGCAAGAGCGCGATCCTCTTCCCGCTGTACTGGTGGGCCGACACCGAGCAGCTCGGCTGGGTCCTGGTCATCCTGAAGATCCCGCCGTTCCTGCTCGCCGTCTGGCTGACCTGGGTGTTCCTGGCGAAGGCACCGGCCCCCATCGACGTGTTCGCGGAGATGGAGGCGGCCGAGAAGGCCGAGGAGGAGAAGGCGGAACGGGAGAAGGCCGAGCGCGAGGCCCGGGAGGGCGAAGCCGTGGAGTCCGCCGCGGACTCCGCACGCGGCGGCAGGCACCGCAAGGACTGACGGCGTACGACGGCGTACGACGGCGTACGACGACGGTCGAGGGCGCACTACGGTGGTCGAGGGCGCACTACGGTGGTCGACGACCGCATACGACGGTGGCCGACGGCATACGACGGTGGGGGGGGGGGGGGGGGGGGGGGGGCCCCCCCTTGGGTTTTTGGGGCCCCTGTTCCCCCCCCGCTCCGCGTGGTGTGTGGTTGGGCGGGTCGTCTAACGGGCGTTCCCGCTTCTTCTC
>NZ_JBVJVN010000005.1:188055-236850 GCF_055603605.1 Streptomyces sp. NPDC037271 | reverse complement strand
AAATAAGGGGAAGGACCACTCAATGGGGGTGGAGGAAACATAGGGTGGGCAAACAACACAAAAGGCGGGTACCGAACACACCAGGAGGGGGGGCCCCCCGCCCCCCCCCCCCCCCCCCACCGTCGTATGCGCGGGCCCTGCGTCCGCTCAGCGCTCAGCGCGCGGCGTCGCCGCGCCGCGCCGACAGCAGGTCCTCCAGCTGCTCCTCGCGGGCCTGCGCCGCCACGAACAGCAGCTCGTCGCCGGCCTCCAGGGAGTCCTCCCGGGACGGCGTCAGCACCCGGGTGCCGCGGATGATCGTGACCAGTGAGGTGTCCTCGGGCCACTCCACGTCGCCGACCTGGATGCCGGCCAGGGCCGACTCCTCCGGCAGCGTCAGCTCCACCAGGTTGGCGTCGCCGTGGCTGAAGCGCAGCAGCCGGACCAGGTCACCGACGCTCACCGCCTCCTCGACCAGGGCCGACATCAGCCGCGGCGTGGAGACGGCGACGTCCACGCCCCAGGACTCGTTGAACAGCCACTCGTTCTTCGGGTTGTTCACCCGGGCGACGACGCGCGGAACGCCGTACTCCGTCTTGGCCAGCAGGGAGACGACCAGGTTGACCTTGTCGTCGCCCGTCGCGGCGATGACGACGTTGCAGCGCTGCAGCGCCGCCTCGTCCAGGGACGTGATCTCGCACGCGTCGGCGAGCAGCCACTCCGCCATCGGGACGCGCTCGACCGAGATGGCGGTCGGCGCCTTGTCGATGAGCAGGATCTCGTGGCCGTTCTCCAGCAGCTCGCCCGCGATCGAGCGGCCGACCGCACCGGCTCCGGCAATGGCGACCCTCATCAGTGACCGGCCTCCTTCTCGGGACCCTTGGCGAACGCCGCCTCGACCTTGTGGACCTCGTCGGTGCGCATCATCACGTGCACCAGGTCACCCTCCTGCAACACCGTCTGCGAGGTCGGCAGGATGGCCTCCCCGAGCCGGGTGAGGAACGCCACCCGCACCCCCGTCTCCTCCTGGAGCCGGCTGATCTTGTGGCCGACCCAGGACGCCGAGGTGTGCACCTCGGCGAGCTGGACGCCGCCGGTGGGGTCGCGCCACAGCGGCTCGGCGCCCGAGGGGAGCAGCCGGCGCAGCATCTGGTCGGCCGTCCAGCGGACGGTGGCGACGGTGGGGATGCCCAGGCGCTGGTAGACCTCGGCGCGGCGGGGGTCGTAGATGCGGGCGGCGACGTTCTCCACACCGAACATCTCGCGGGCCACCCGGGCGGCGATGATGTTCGAGTTGTCACCGCTGGAGACCGCGGCGAAGGCGCCGGCCTCCTCGACGCCCGCCTCGCGCAGGGTGTCCTGGTCGAAGCCGATACCGGTGACCCTGCGGCCCCCGAACGTGGACCCGAGGCGGCGGAAGGCGGTGGGGTCCTGGTCGATCACGGCGACCGTGTGCCCCTGCTGCTCCAGGGTCTGCGCGAGGGCGGAGCCCACGCGCCCGCAGCCCATGATGACGATGTGCATCGCCTCACACCCCGCTTTCCGCGGGTCCGCCGGCCTCTGTGGATGTCCTGCTCATGTCTCTCTTTCGGCTCGCCTGGCGACACGTCGCGGCCAGTGTGCGGGCCGCGGGGGAACCATCATGCCGGTGCGTACCGGCGCTGACGCCTCTCGGGGCCCCGGGTAGCCGGATTCCCCGTCCGGGGAGCCGGATTTCCCTGTGCGCACCCAACGTATCGGCAAGCCTCCACGGGCCGCAGGGGCCGTCTCACCCTCTGGCGGACGGCCCCCGCCGGCCGATGCTGCGGACGCTGGCGAGAGTCAGGATTCCGAGGCCGACGAGTGTGACGGCGCCGCCGATCAGCTCTGCGATCAGGTGCATGGAACCTCCAGGGGCGGCAACGGCCGGGAAGCGAAAGGTAATCGCACGGTGCTTGTCATATAGGCATGCGAACCCGTTCACCTGCGGAATCCGCAGCCGCACCACCTCCGAATTCACCCGTAGAGCAGACGGTGGACGGATCGGGGGTGGCGGGTGGGCGGGCGCTCGTTCGAACCCTTACGATCCTCTGTTGTGTCCAAACTGACCGACGTGCCCAAACGGATTCTGATCGGGCGCGCACTGCGCAGTGACCGGCTGGGGGAAACGCTCCTGCCGAAGCGCATCGCCCTACCCGTCTTCGCCTCCGACCCGCTCTCCTCCGTGGCGTACGCGCCCGGCGAGGTGCTGCTGGTCCTGTCCATCGCGGGCGTGTCGGCGTACCACTTCAGTCCCTGGATCGCGGTCGCGGTCGTCGTGCTGATGTTCACGGTGGTCGCCTCCTACCGGCAGAACGTGCACGCCTACCCGAGCGGCGGCGGCGACTACGAGGTGGCGAACACCAACCTCGGCCCCAAGGCCGGCCTGACGGTGGCGAGCGCGCTGCTCGTGGACTACGTCCTGACCGTCGCGGTCTCCATCTCCTCCGGCATCGAGAACCTCGGCTCCGCGGTCCCCTTCGTCGTCGAGCACAAGGTCCTCTGCGCGATCGCCGTGATCCTGCTGCTGACGCTGATGAACCTGCGCGGGGTCAGGGAGTCGGGCACCCTGTTCGCCATCCCGACGTACGTCTTCGTCGCGGGCGTCTTCATCATGATCGCGTGGGGAGCCTTCCGGGGCCTCGTGCTCGACGACACCATGCGCTCCCCGACCGCGGACTACGAGATCAAACCGGAGCACGGCGGCCTGGCCGGCTTCGCCCTGGTCTTCCTCCTCCTGCGGGCCTTCTCCTCCGGCTGTGCCGCGCTCACCGGCGTGGAAGCCATCTCCAACGGCGTCCCGGCCTTCCGCAAGCCCAAGTCGAAGAACGCGGGCAACACCCTCGCGCTCATGGGCCTGCTCGCCGTCACCATGTTCTGCGGCATCATCGCGCTGGCCGCCGCGACCGACGTCCGCATGTCGGAGAACCCGGCCACCGACCTCTTCCACAACGGCGTCCCGCTCGGCGCGGACTACGTCCAGCACCCGGTGATCTCACAGGTCGCCGAGGCGGTCTTCGGCGAGGGCAGCTTCCTGTTCATCGTGCTGGCGGCCGCCACCGCCCTGGTCCTCTTCCTCGCCGCGAACACCGCGTACAACGGCTTCCCGCTGCTCGGCTCGATCCTCGCCCAGGACCGCTACCTGCCGCGCCAGCTGCACACCCGCGGCGACCGCCTGGCCTTCTCCAACGGCATCGTGCTCCTCGCCGGCGCGGCCATGCTCCTCGTCTTCGTCTACGGTGCCGACTCCACCCGGCTGATCCAGCTCTACATCGTCGGCGTCTTCGTCTCCTTCACGCTCAGCCAGATCGGCATGGTCCGCCACTGGAACCGCCACCTGGCCGCCGAACGGGACCAGGCCAAGCGCCGCCGCATGATCCGCTCCCGGGCCATCAACGCCTTCGGCGCCTTCTTCACCGGACTGGTCCTGGTCGTCGTGCTGGCCACGAAGTTCACGCACGGCGCCTGGGTCGCCCTGCTCGGCATGTGCATCTTCTTCGCGACGATGACCGCGATCCGCAAGCACTACGACCGCGTCGCCGAGGAGATCGCGGCCCCCGAGGACCCCGAGGAGCAGAGCGACGACATCGTGCGGCCGTCCCGCGTCCACTCCGTCGTCCTCATCTCCAAGATCCACCGCCCGACCCTGCGCGCCCTCGCCTACGCCAAGCTGATGCGCTCCGACACCCTGGAGGCGCTCAGCGTCAACGTCGACCCGGCGGAGACCAAGGCACTGCGCGAGGAGTGGGAGCGGCGCGGCATCGCCGTACCGCTGAAGGTCCTGGACTCTCCCTACCGCGAGATCACGCGGCCGGTCATCGAGTACGTCAAGAGCCTGCGCAAGGAGTCCCCGCGCGACGCGGTCTCGGTGATCATCCCCGAGTACGTGGTCGGCCACTGGTACGAGCACCTGCTGCACAACCAGAGCGCGCTGCGCCTCAAGGGCCGCCTGCTCTTCACCCCGGGCGTCATGGTCACCTCCGTCCCGTACCAGCTCCAGTCCTCCGAGGCCGCGAAGCGCCGGGCCCGCAAGCGGCAGGACTGGAACGCGCCCGGCGCGGTGCGGCGAGGTCCGGCGCAGCGCGACCGGGCGAAGGACTCCTCGTCGTCGACGTAGACTGGACGGCTGCTGTCCTTTGACGTTCGTCTTCCGGCGATCGTCCTTCGTCGTCCCCGTTCTATGGAGTCACCCCGCCATGCAGGCAGAACCGAAGAAATCGCAGGCGGAGTCCCAGGCGGTATCGCTGGTGGGTGACGAGTACGAGGTCGAGGTCGGCCCCGTCGCCCACGGCGGCCACTGCATCGCCCGGACATCCGAGGGGCAGGTGCTGTTCGTCCGGCACGCGCTGCCCGGCGAGCGGGTCGTGGCCCGCGTCACCGAGGGCGAGGAGGGGGCCCGCTTCCTGCGTGCCGACGCCGTCGAGATCCTGGACGCCTCCAAAGACCGCATCGAGGCCCCCTGCCCCTTCGCCGGCCCCGGCCGCTGCGGCGGCTGCGACTGGCAGCACGCCAAGCCGGGTGCCCAGCGCCGGCTGAAGGGCGAGGTCGTCGCCGAGCAGCTGAAGCGCCTCGCGGGCCTCACTCCCGAGGAGGCCGGCTGGGACGGCACGGTGATGCCGGCCGAGGGCGACAAGGTGCCCGCCGGCCAGGTCCCGTCGTGGCGCACCCGGGTCCAGTACGCCGTCGACGCGGAGGGCCGCGCGGGCCTGCGCAAGCACCGCTCGCACGAGGTCCAGCCGATCGACCACTGCATGATCGCCGCGGAGGGCGTCAGCGAGCTGGGCATCGAGCAGCGGGACTGGACGGGCATGGAGTCCGTCGAGGCGATCGCGGCGACCGGCTCCCAGGACCGCCAGGTCATCCTCACTCCCAAACCGGGCGCCCGCCTGCCCATCGTCGAGCTCGACCGCCCGGTGTCGGTCATGCGGGTCGGCGAGAAGGACGGCGGCGTCCACCGCGTCCACGGCCGCCCCTTCGTCCGCGAGCGCGCCGACGACCGCACCTACCGGGTGGGCAGCGGCGGTTTCTGGCAGGTCCACCCCAAGGCCGCCGACACCCTCGTCAAGGCGGTCATGCAGGGCCTGCTCCCGCGCAAGGGCGACATGGCCCTCGATTTGTACTGCGGAGTGGGCCTCTTCGCCGGCGCCCTGGCCGACCGCATCGGCGACAAGGGCGCCGTCCTCGGCATCGAGTCCGGCAAGCGCGCGGTCGAGGACGCCCGGCACAACCTCGCCGGCTTCGACCGGGTGCGGATCGAGCAGGGCAAGGTGGAGGCGGTCCTGCCGCGCACGGGGATCGACGAGGTCGACCTCATCGTCCTCGACCCGCCGCGCGCGGGGGCGGGACGCAAGACGGTGCAGCACCTGGCGTCGCTGGGGGCGCGGAGGATCGCGTACGTGGCGTGCGACCCGGCGGCGCTGGCGCGGGATCTGGGGTACTTCCGGGACGGGGGGTACCGGGTGCGGACGCTGCGGGTGTTCGATCTGTTCCCGATGACGTCGCACATGGAGTGCGTGGCCATTCTTGAGCCTGCGGGCAAGGGGTCCTGACCTGCGCTTTTGCTGGCCGGGCGGGTTGCTCGACGTGTTCCCCTCCGTGTAGCGGTTCGACGGACGGATCGATCTGTGTGGCTCGCTGACCTGCGGGTTCGTACCCGAGGTGCCTGCATCGGTGATGCCTTCTGGGAGTCGTTCGGAGATTCTTGTCGCTCGGATGACGCTCGAAGCCGAGAACGCTCAACCTCGCCGCTCTGATACCGATCAGGTATCATCCCTGCATGGCGATGACACTCCGGCTCCCCGACGATCTCGACGCGAAGCTCACCGAGCGGGCTCGTCGGGAGGGGCGCAGCAAGCAGGAACTTGCCATTGAGGCCATCCGTGATGCCCAGGACCGGGCCGAGCTGAAGGTCGATGATGTCCTGGCTGAGCTGATGGACAGTGATGCGGAGATCCTGGACTACCTGAAGTGACCGAAGTGCGCTACATCCAGATCGACGAGATTCTGGCCATCGCCCGGACGGTCAACGGTACCGAGCACAGCGTGCGTGACATGGGCCTCCTGGTGTCGGCGATCGAGCGTCCTCGCACGAACGTGTTCGGGGCCGAGTTGTATCCCGCGCTGCACGAGAAGGCGGCTGCGCTGCTGCACTCCGTCGCCCGCAATCACGCGCTGATCGACGGCAACAAACGCACCGCCTGGCTCGCCATGCGTGTTTTCCTGCGCTTCAACGGCGTCAGCGCCACGACCGTCCCGCCACCCGTCTCCGTCGCCGGCCCGTTCGTCGAGGACGTTGCGCAGGACCACATCGATGTACCGGTCATCGCCAAGCGCCTGTCGGCCTGGTTCCCCGTTTCCTGACGCTCGCCATCGCGCGGTGGAGGACAAGAGGAGGCGGGTCTCTGACAAGTCATCTCAATTGGTGAGTCGGCGGTAGCGGATCAGAGTGCAGGCGAGGCTGGTGAAGGAGTGGAAGTGCTCGGCCTCTCTGGGGTCGTAGGCCCGTGGCGAGGTCCACCGGGTCGCCGCCCGCGGTGCGGTCGCCGTCCAGGGTGTTGTGGGTGCCCCACGGATCTGGACGGCGTTGCACCTCCGGCTGTCCGCGTCGTTGCCACTGGGCGGGGCAGGCCGGTGGTTCACGGCTTCTGCCCGGTCGGCCGGTCGGCGTAGTCCTCGACCAGGTCGGCGATGAGCGAGAGAAGGGCGTCGGTTCGGTGGCGGTCCTCGCGCCGGGTCCGCAGAGCTTGCTCCAGTGCCCGGAGCCGGTCCAGGGCGGCCGGGGCCCGGTCCCTCACCTCGTCGAGGAGCCCCGTGGTGACCAAGTCCAGGCACTCGGTGAGCAGGCGGCGGGTGGCCGGGGCGGGGGGAGCCGGGTCGGAGGCGGCGAAGCCGGTGGTCAGGTAGCGCGCGGGGTCGGTGAGGCTCCAGCCGACGGCGGTGCCGTGCTGGATGAGGAGTGTGACGTCGGGGGCGATGCCGATGCGGGCCTGCAGCGGCCCGTCCAGGACGTCGAGGCCGCGTAGGCAGGTGAGCGCGGTGTCTCCGGGGGCGCGGCAGAGTTCCGTGGTCACCTCCAGGCGGAAGTCACGGGCTTCGTCAGCGCGAAGGCCCCCCGGGCGGACGGGGGGTGTGGCGGGAAGACGGGCGGAGTCCTCGGCGTCGGCGGCCTCACCCGCGATCTGAAACTCGGCGCCGACCAGTTCCCGGCCCGCCTGATCGAACCGGAGCTCGTCAGGCGTGTCCCACAGCCACGGCCCACTGCCGAAGGTGTCCAAAAGGAACCGCCCGCGTTCATCGATGTTTGCGTACGACGCGATGCGCACACGGAAGTCCCGAAAATCGAGACGCGGGGTGGTGTGCAGCGGATCGCCCGTCACCGTCGCGGTCCAGTTGTCGTCAATGGTGATTCTCATGGTGAATGCCACCTCATCTGACCTGCACTCCGGGAGCCATATAGCCGTTCTTTGCTGGGATCCTGCCTTCCACCACGTCTGCGTGCGTAATCGATTTACCGGGATCGGTGGGCAAGCCGCCCGGCGCCTCGGCCCCGGAAGGACCCTTGATACCGGACGAACCGTATGCCGTGATGACGTTGCCTGCCCCCTGACGGTCGGCCCGAACTACCACGATGCCCTCACCCTGACGGAAGATCAGGTTTCCGCTGCCCGCCGTCGAGTGGTACACCGCGTCCGGCTTCTTGAGGATCTCCGTGACCATTTCCTCAGTAAAGCCATGGTCATGCGCGTGGTAGTTGCCAGCCTTCTTGATCTTGCTTTCCTGTGCCCTCTCGATGACCTGATCCATGGCCTTGAGGGCGTCTTCCCTGGCCTTCTGAGCCTTCTCCTCCTTCGTGTACTTGGGCATGAGCCCCAATGGGTCCCATCCGCTGTGCGGGTTGTCCACGTACGCGAAGGGGTTCGGGGCGGGAGCGAGGCCGAGGGGGTCGGGGGAGGTGTAGCGGCCGGTCTCGGGGTCGTAGGTGCCCCAGAGCGTGCTCTGGGTGCGCCAGGCGATGTCGCCCGTCTCGTCGATGAGCTCGGTCGGCGTGCCGATGAGGTCGGTGGCGATGGCGAAGAGCCGGCGGTCGATCTCCTCCTGGCGGTCGTCGGCCGTGAGGATGCGCTCGGTCTGGGCCAGGGGGACGTCAGCACGGTGGTGCCAGGTGAGGGCGACCGTGTTCGGGACGTCCGGCTGGTGGCTGGTCTGTTCGCACAGGGTGAGGCCGTCCCAGGTGAAGCGGACCTCCTCCACCACGCTCTCGCCGTCGGCCGCCAGGCGCTGTTTCGTGGCGCGGCGGCCGAGCGGGTCGTAGCAGTACCTCCACCGCGTCCCGTGGGGGGGGGCACGGAGGTGAGGCGGTTCTCCGTGTCCCAGGTAGCCATGTGTCCGGCTTGCGGGAGAGGCGGGTCTTCTGCCGCAGGGTGAGCCGGCCGAGGGCGTCGTACTCGAAGCGGACGTCTCCGGCGCGGGTGAGGGTGGTGCCGGTGCAGGCGCGCGGTCCGGTGGCCTCGCTGCCGGGGTGGCGGGACGGCCGGGATGCCGCGGTCTGGTTTCCGGCAGTGGAGACATTCGGGGCGCGCTGGAAACCGCCCGTCGTTCTGCTCCCGCACCGATGCAGACCGACCTCATCCCCGGAACCGAGGGAAGCGAGGCGCGCAAGCCGCACGCCGTAAGGCCACTCACCGCAGAGAGGAGCTCTTCGGCCGGAGCTCGCACGCGGCCACGTAGGAGCAGGAATTTCGGTGACACGCAGTCGTCCCGCAGAAGGCGACAAGATCCGTAGAGCTCTTGATGGCGATGACGTGTCTGCCGCACCGAGGGCGGGGGTGCCCAGCGATACCGACTGACTCGTGCACTGGCCCCTGCTTCGGCACGGGGACGAGCAGCGGACCGTGTTCGCCATCGAGTCTGAGTGCTCCGTGCCGCGAGACCGCCTGGTTTTTCTTTTCGGGCGAGACCGACCTGTTTCGACGCTGATTCTGGCGGGGCATCACGGCGCTCCCACCTTCCATGGCCCTGTGCTCCTTGCGCGTGCTCTCATGCAGGATGACAGATCGTCCTGCCTTCTATTGGAACAGGAGGCGGTCGCGTACCGAAAGGTGGGGTGTCACCTGAATTTCCATGGTCCCCATGCACTCGCCCGTGTGGAAATCGATGGAAATGTGCCTTATTGATTGACCTGAGGTGAAGGAAAAGCGAGTTGCAGATTCACGGAAGAAATCCAGCATCTCGATTCCCTGTTCGTTCATCCAGCGGATCCTCACCGATTTCGCCAAATGTATCGTAGGAAAAATAAGCGAGCGCCCCGAATCGCCTTGCACAGTGAGAATACGTGCGCCGCTCTCGTCTGAATCCGGCCATTCCCCGATGGTCTCGTAGATTTCTTCGTCGTCGGGGATGAGGAACTCTCGGTACACGTCCGCCTTCATTCCACTGTACGGCGGCCAGTGGTTCAGACTGTCTGAATGCTCACATTCGGGCCACTGTCGCGGAAGATGACTGTGGAGAGTCTATGCCCGCAGTCCGGCAGGATCTGCCAGGTACTCTCGGTACCAAGTGCTCCGTGCGGGCGTAGAGGGCCGATTCGGTCACGCCGAATTCACCGGGCCTCAATAGGTCCTGATTTCGCGGAGTACCTCCTCATGGGCATGGGGCGGGCACAGCAGTACGGCCTGAAAAGTGATCTTCTCCTGGCCTGGAAGCTCGGGCTTTCCCGCCCAGAACTTAACGGCGTCGTTCAGGGCACGGAAGAGGATTTCACGTTCTTCGGTGCTTTCGGAAAGTGCGACGTCGGCGTCATCGATGGTGAGGAGGAAATGCTTGGCGTTGATCCAGTGTAGATCGGTCAGGCAGTTCTGCAGTGCGTTCCAGTTCCAGCCGAAGTAGTCCGGGAGGCGCAGTGCCTCGTAGAATTGAGTGAACACCCCGTCGGAGTCGTGCATTTCCTGTCCTCGCATCCGGGCCGAGTAGATCAGTCCGGTGGGAGGCAGGGCGCGTGCAACGGAGAGCGGGGAGTCGGTCGGGACGACACACACTTCTTCCTCGTTACGTTCCCACCAGGTGGCGTTGCTCATCGACCGGTCTCCATCACGATGTACGTCTGATAATGGGTCGGAGTGTAGTACGCCGATCCGTCCGACCCGGTCACGACCCTCTCGCCGCCCCATTTCGGGTTGTCGATCGACTGCACCGTGCCCCATTCCGTATAGCGGATACTATTTCCCTGACTGTCGAATTCGGGAAGTTTGTAGGCGCCGCCCTTCCCGCTGTTCTCGAATGGCTTGGGGATGGACGGTCCCATGAGTTGAGGGCCCGCGCCCTGAGCCTCCACACCGAACTCGCGAATGTCACGGAGGACCGCTTCGGACTCCGCCGGAACCGCCCCAGAGCGTGCTCCGGGTGCGCCAGGCGATGTCGCCGGACTCGTCGACAAGTTCGGTGGGGGCACCGACAAGGTCGGTGGCGGCTCCACGCGAGTTCGTCGAGCAGCCGGTCCAGGACATGGGCGGTGAAGCCCCAGACATGGGCACCGTCGAGCCGGAATCCCGGCCCTGCCCAGTGCTCCCCGTACGTCACGGTGGTGCGGTTCTCCGGGTCCACGAGGTGGCTGCGGGGCACCCAGTGCCTCGACTGGCGGTTGCGCCAGTGCTGCGCCGGGCCGTTCGGGACATCGTCTCCGGCCCAGGGCGGCACCGGCGTGACGACGTTCGCGCTCGCCTCCAGGGCCAGGGTGGGCAAGGTGCCGAGCACGTGCCGTCGGCCGAGGATGATGCCGGTCTCCTCGTGGCACTCCGGGAGCGCGGCCGTGACGGGGGTCTCATTCAGTTCGATGCCGCCGCCGGGGAACGCGAACTCGCCCGGATGATGGCGCAGGACCCAGGAACGCCGCACGAGCAGGAAGGCGATGTCGTCGGCGACCGGCTCGGCCACTACCAGCACGGCGCTCGCCCGCATCGTGCGTCGGTGCTGCGGCGTGGCCCGTGGGAGCCCTGCCCGGCCCCACGGGTGCCGCCCACTCCGTCCGACGGGACCGGCCAGCTGCTCCCTGGCGCTGATCGTCGTCTCCGTCACCCTTCCTCCCGCTCTCGCGTCGGAGTCCTCGGCTTGCGCATCGGCGCGGTCGCCGGCACGCTCAGCGACACCGCCGGTGCCGGTCAAGCCCGGGACTCACCGTGAGGGGAGCGCGTAGTGGTCGGCGATGAGCTCGACCGTGCGGGCCTGGGCCTGGCGTGAGTAACCCATCACTACGAGCATCACTTCGTCGACTCCGGTGCGGGCATGGAGTCGTTCGAGGGCCGCGGCCACCTCCGGGCCGGTGCCGTTGAGGAACCGGTGGGTGTAGGTCTCGAGGATCTGCTGCTCCTGGAGACTGGCGGGGTATGCCTCGACCTCCTCCGGGGAAAGCAGGCTGTAGGGCCTGCGCTGGAACATCCGCAGCATGGCCATCGCCGACGAGGCCGCCTGACGCCGGGCCTCCGCCGGATCATCATGGGCGACCACGCCGACGCTGACGAGCGTGTACGGCTCGGTCAGGACCTTCGAGGGACGGAAGTTCTCCCGGTACAGACGCATGGCCGAGGCCACATCGGCGTCGCCGAACTGCAACGCGAAGGCGTAGGGGCGGCCGAGTTCGGCCGCGAGGCGCGCCGAGTAGGGCGAAGACCCCAGGATCCACGTTTCCGGCGCGGTCTCGGGGCGGGGCACCCGGTTCTCGTCCGCCTGCCACGGGCCCGGGACCGCGTGGACGTTCCGGTAGGGATGGCCGTCGGGGAAGTCGCCGCCGAGGAACCCGAGCAGTTCCAGCACCTGCTGCGGGAAGCCGTCGTTGGCGTGGTGGTGGCGGCGCAGCGCCGCGGCGGTCGCCAGGTCCGTGCCGGGCGCGCGCCCCAGTCCCAGATCGATCCGTCCCGGGGCGAGGGCCTCCAGCATGCCGAACTGCTCGGCGATCACGAGCGGCGCGTGGTTGGGCAGCATGATCCCGCCCGCCCCGAGCCGGATGCGGTTCGTCTCGCCGGTCAGGCGCGCCAGCATCAGCTGCGGCGAGGAGGTCGCAGCTCCGGGCATCGCGTGGTGCTCGGACATCCAGAAGCGGTGGTAGCCCCGCCGCTCGGCCAACCGGGCCAGAGCGATGACTTCACCGAAGGCTTCCTCGACGGTCTGCCCGACAGCGGTGTGTGCGTTGTCGAGCACCGACAGGGCGAACGGTGCGGTGCCCGAAGGCGGTGCGGGGATCATGCCACTGCTCGATTCTCACGGAAAATAGTTCTGTTCATCGTGAGATCCACGCTAACAGGTGTCTCATGGAAGAATGGCACTGATACCATGAGGATGATGCCGAAGATCCCACTCCCACCCGCCCCTGGAGCCGACGAGCACGTCAGCCTCGCGCTGGTCAACGGCACGGTGACGCTCCCCGGTGGGCATCGGGCAGACGAACTGGGCACCCCCGAGGAGGCCACCGGCTGGCTCGTCAGTCACGGCCTCGTACCCGCGCGGACGACGCTGCTGGCGTACTGCCAGAACCAGCTCACGGAACTCCGAGGCGATCTGCGCGCTCTCTTCACGGCGCACGTGGAGGGCAATGCTCCCCCGGAGCCGGCCCTGAACGGCATCAACCGGGCCCTCACCAAGGTCCCCAGCGCGCGGTTGCTGCGTCACGAACCGGACGAAGGATTCCGTCGGACCCCGGTGCACCCCGTGACGCAACTCGTCGAGCACGCGATGGCTCAGATCGCCGAGGACGCCGCCGCCCTGCTCACCGGCGACGAAGCATCTCGGATCGCACGCTGCGAGGCGCCCCCCTGCGACCGCTTCCTCCTGCGCACCCATGCACGCCGACAGTGGTGCTCCACCCGTTGCGGAGACCGCGTCCGAGCGGCCCGCTCCTACGCCCGCAAGCAGCAAGGCCGAGCCTTCGCTTGAGACCGGGCCGCACATCGGCGAGGGTCCGCCGCCGACATCGCCGCTGCGCACCAGACATACCTGGAGACCCCTCACCGGGAGATCAACCCTGAGCGCTCCGCCCGGCACCCCGCGCACCACTCGTGAAGGGCCGGATGAGATCGGCTGCTGAGCGGACCTGGACGGCAACCGGCGACCGGGACATCCTCGGGCCCCGCGGGCTCGCGGTGCGCAGTCCCGGCCCAGGAAGATTTCCTGGGCCGGGACTGAGCATCGCCCCTACCTCACCTCACGCTGCAAGCCGTTGCCGCCCTGCCCCTGCCGTATTCGCAAGGCCGCCACCATGACCGCGGGCAGGATCGCAAGGGCGAGCGCACCACCCGCGACGGCAAGCACGGAATAGCCCGCCGTGGCGACGACCAGGCCGGAAAGAAGTCCACCGGCCGCGCCCGCGATGGCGATAGCCACATCGGCCAGGCCCTGTGTCCTGGCGCGAGTGGCTGCCGGCGCGGCTTGGGTGACGATGGCGGTCCCGCTGACCAGGCCGAAGTTCCAGCCCAGCCCGAGGAGTACGAGTGCCACAGCCGAGAGCGCGACGGAGTCACCGGGTGCGCACGCGGCGAGGACGCCGGACGTGAGGAGGGTGAGCGCAGAAGCGGTGGCGACCGCCGTGCTGCCGTAGCGGTCGACCAGGAAACCCGTCAACGGGGATGGCAGGTACATGGCGCCGACGTGCAGACCGATGACGAGCCCGGAGGCTGCCGTGCCGTGACCGTGGTCATGCAGGTGGACCGGCGTCATCGTCATGACCGCGACCATCACCAGCTGGGAGAGGCCCATGACCAGTACGCCCACCAGGAGTCCGGGGCCCCGGTGTGCGCAGTGTGCCTCCGGCCGTTCCGCTCCGTCTGACGGCTCTCGTACCCCGGAGAGGGCGCGGGCAAGCAGCAGCGGGTCTGGGCGCAGCCAGACGGTCAGGACGAGGGCGGCCAGGGCGTAGGCGAGACCCGACAGCAGGAAGAGGCCCGTGAGGCTGGGCAGTTCGAGGGTTTCGGCGACACGTCCCGCCGGAGTCGCCAGGTTGGGGCCCGAGGATGCCGCCGAGCGTGGTGGCGACCAGCGCGGTGGACACAGCGCGGGCCCGGTAGGCGGGGGCCGCGAGGTCGGCTCCGGCATAGCGCGCCTGGAGGTTGGCGGCGGTCCCGGCGCCGTACAGCACGAGGGAGACGAAGAGCAGGACGGGGCTGTCCAGGGTGGCGGCAGCGACGACGCCTGCGCTGCCCAGCGCCCCGACGACGTAACCGGCGGCGAGTCCGGGACGCCGACCGCGTGCCTGTGAGATGCGGCCGATGGCGACAGCGGCGAGTGCGGACCCGCCGGTGAGCAGAGCGCTGGGCAAGCCGGCCAGGGTGGTCGATCCGAGCATGTCCTGGTACAGCAGTGCGCCGACGGTGATGCCTGCCGCGAGTCCGGCGCCGCTGAGGATCTGGGAGATCAGCAGGACGGTTCAGGATGCGCTTCTGCGTCTCCGGGACGGAACGGCGCAGGCCCGTCTCCGGCGGGCGGTTACCAGTATGCGGCGCGACCGGCGCCGAATAGGCCGCAGGCTTGGGCATGGACATTCTCCTGAGGTATTGAGCGGGTGGGATGGGATGTGATGGCCGGCAGCGCCGCGCGTCGATCAGCGCCGCCGTGCCCAAGGCGTGTGCGAATGCGGTCTGGGCGGAAGGCGCCGGCCGCCTCGCTGCCCGCAGGGGCCGCAGCTCCGGGAATGGGTGCTCGGCTGCTACGAGCGCTGCTGCGCCTCCGTCCTTCTGAGCGGTAGTCGTTGCAGATCGTCCGCGATGTGCTTGTTGCGCGGATCATCGAGGACACGCCACCGCCGGCGTCGGACCCTTGTCCTCCGTCGGCCGGGCAGTCCGGTGTGGTTCCTGCGCCTTCAGACCGCCCGAGGGAACGCTTCTTCGGCCGTGGCGGTCACGAGGTGCCGCGGTGCGGGCGGCACCTCGCGACCCTGTGCCGTCATGGCCTGGGCCCACAGTCGTCCGGCTCGGTAGGACGAGCGCACCAGTGGGCCGGCCAGCACGCCCGCGAACCCCATCCGGTCGGCCTCTGCCTTGAGTTCGGCGAACTCTTGCGGGCGTACCCAGCGGTCGACCGGGCGGTAGAGGGGCGACGGGCGCAGGTACTGGGTGAGGGTGAGGATGTCGCAGCCGGTCTCGCGCAGGGCGTGCAGTGTGGCGATGACTTCCTGGGTGGTCTCGCCCATGCCGAGGATCAGGTTGGATTTGGTGATCATGCCTGCTCGGTGGGCCTGGCGCAGGACGTCGAGGGAGCGGTCGAAGCGGAAGCCGGGGCGGATCTCGCGGAAGATGCGGGGGACGGTTTCCAGGTTGTGGGCGAAGACCTCGGGACGTGCCCCGAAGACGGTGGCGAGGTCGTCCGGGCGGCCGCCGAGGTCGTCGGCGAGGACTTCGACGCCCGAGCCCCGGGGTTCAGGGTGTGGATCTGGCGGATGGTCTCGGCGTGGAGCCAGGCGCCCGTATCGGGCAGGTCATGCGGGTGACGCCGGTGATGGTGGCGTAGCGCGGGCCCATGGTGCGCACCGACTCCGCCACGCGCCGGGGCTCGTCGCGGTCCAGCGGGAGGGGCTTGCCGGAGGTGATCTGGCGGAAGTCGCAACGGCGGGTGCAGACGGAGCCGCCGATCAGGAAGGTCGCCTCGCGGTCCTCCCCGCACTCGTAGATGTTGGGGCAGCCGGCTTCCTGGCAGACGGTGTGCAGGCCCTCGCTCTTGACGAGGGCGGCTATCGCCATACAGCGATGTTATTCGCTCGACCGTGCCCCAGGCCAACGGACTACGCACACCCGCGGGACCGCGAGCACGGCGAAGCTGCCGCGAAGTGATTTCCCATGTGGTTGTCAAGGTGTTCTGGCCCCGTAGAGAAGGCGCGGACGGTTCATGCCGGATGAGTGACCGGGGGCGCCTGGGTGAAGCAGCGTCCGTCGCGCAGTAACGCCCAGAGGACGTTCACGCGTCGTCGGGCGAGCGCGAGCACGGCCGGGGTGTGGCGTTTTCCTTCGGTGCGCTTGCGGTCGTAGAACGCCCGGGAGACGGGACACGTGCGGATGCTGATCAGGGCCGACTGGTAGAAGACTCGTTGCAGGCCGCGGTGGTAGCGCCAGGGCCGGTGGAGGTTGCCGCTGATGCGGCCGGAGCTCCGTCCGCACAGAGTTTCGGCGAGGTCAGCGAGCGGCGACGTTGTCCGCGACCCCGGTCTCGGGGGCTGCCTCGGCTTCGGGCCGGCGGGGTGTGGTGTTCTTCGGGCCGCGCAGGGCGACGTAGACGAGCAGGGCGGCCATGACGGCGGCGCCGACCCACATGGACTGCTGCCAACCGTCGACGAAGGACTGCTGCGCGGCGTGGATCAGATCCTGGGCGTGGCCTCCGGTGGTGGGCGCGACCTCTATGGCGTTGGCGATGCCCTCGCGTGCGGTGTCCGCGGCCCCGTCGGGGATGCCGTCGAGCTTGCCGTCGATGGCGCTGCGGTAGCCGCTGGCCAGGAGCGCGCCGAGCATCGCGATACCGAGAGCGGTGCCGAACTCGCGGGTGACGTCGTTGAGCGCGGAGGCCACGCCCTGCTTCGCGCGGGGCAGGGAGCCGGTGATGGCCTCGGTGGAGGGCGTCATCGACAGGCCCATGCCGATACCCATGACGATCATGCCGGCCAGGATGGACAGGTAGCCGCCGTCCACGGACACGAACAGCGCCATCAGCGCCAGGCCGAGCGTGGACAGGGCGACGCCCACCGTCATGGTGGAGCGGGCGCCGTTCCTGGCGGCCACCTTGGGGGCCAGGCCCGAGCCCGTCATCATCATGACGGCCATGGGCATCAGCGCCACGGTCGACAGCAGCCCCGACATGCCGAGCACAGCCTGGAAGAACGGGAAGAGGACCACGGCGATACCGGCCTGGACACCGAAGACCACCAGCAAGGTGATCGAGCCGCCGGCCAGGCCGCGCTCACGGAACAGGCGTACGTCCAACAGCGAGGCATCGCGGCGGCGCAGCTCCCAGGCCACGAAGGCAACGGCGGCGGCGACGCCGACGGCCAGGCTGACCAGCGTGATGGGGGCGGTCCAGCCGCGCTCGGGGCCTTCCTGCAGGACGAAGATGAGACCAGTCACGGCGACGATGGAGAGCAGCGCGCCGATGATGTCGAAGGAATGGGCGGAGCGTTCGCGGGAGTTGGGCACCGACTTCAGTGTCATCGCCAGCGCCGCGGCCCCCAGGACCACGGGCAGCACGAACAGCCAGCGCCAGTCGGCGACATCGACCAGCAGGGCGGACAGGAACATCCCCACGATGCCGCCGCCTCCGGCGACACCGGTCCACACACCGATCGCCTTGCCGCGTTCCTCCTCGGGGAAGGTGGAGGTGATGACGGCCAGGGTGATCGGCATGATCATCGCGGCGCTGACGCCGGCGGCCATCCGGGCCGCGATCATCGTCCCGGCCGTCGGGGCGAGTCCCGCGAGGACGCTGGCGGCGCCGAAGATGACCAACCCCGCGATCAACATGGGCTTGCGGCCCAGGCGATCACCGATGGCGCCGAGTGGCAGCAACAGCGCGGCCAGGGCGAGGGTGTAGCTGTTGATCATCCACAGGACGGCGGTCTGCGAGGCGCCGAACTCGACGGCCAGCTGGGTCTGGGCGACGCTCAGCCCCGACACCGAGGCGATGACAGCCATCAACGCGATCGAGACGGTGATCAGGATCGCGCGCAGCTGACGTGCATCCGGCGCACCCTCGTCGCCGGCCGGCGTGGCCGTCGCCTGAAGAGGCTGATGAGTACTCATGGTTTCCTTCCGAAAGGGTATGCGGAATCAGCGCCGGGACAAGACCGGTCGCCAGTTGGGTGAGACAGGGACTTGCTCACCGCGCGGACCGATGGATGGCGGCCGCGCGGTTGTTCAGCGGCGGGCGTACGTGTCAGCCGGTGGCCTTCTGTGCGACGGCGAGCGCGGCGTCGGTGTCCGCCGTGGCCGGCATCGCGTTGATGTGGGAGGCGGCCAGGGCTCCGGCCGCCGCGGCGGCGCCGCCCTGGGCAGCGAGGTCGGTAGCGTTGCCCGCCACCCACACACCCGGGATCTCGGTGGTGCCGGCCATGGCGGAGGCGAAGTGGCGGCCCAAGTTGTCCGGCAGGGCCTCCATGGGCAGCTTCGGCCCGTCCAGGCCCTCAGTGCGGGCCTCCATCCTTGTGGTGACGGCCAGGACCCGCCGCTCGACGAGGGTGCCGTCGGTCAGGCGGACACCCGCGAGGGCACCGTCGGTGTCGTTGGCGACTTCCCTCACGTCGGTCTCGAAGACGCGGTTGCCCCGGGCGGCGAAGCGGGCGCGGGTCCCGGAGCCCACGTCGGTGCCGCGGGTGAAGTAGATCGGATCGTCCGTCAGCTGGCGGAACAGCCAGGCGTGTGAATGGAGAGAGGGCCGGTGGCGAGGATGCCGATGGGCTTGTCGCGTACCTCGTAGCCGTGGCAGTAGGGGCAGTGCACCACGCTGTGGCCCCAGTGCTCGGCCAGGCCGGGCACCTCGGGCAGTACGTCGCGCAGGCCGCTGGCCACCAGCACACGGCGGGCCGTCAGCGTGCGGCCGTCGGCCAGAGTGACGGCGAACCGCAGATCGCCGGCCGCCGACGGGGCAGCGGGTTCCGCTGCGGCCACCTCCCCGAAGGCGATCCGGCCGCCGTACTGGCGTACCTGCTCGCGTCCGCGTCCCAGGATCTCGGGCGGCGGGACGCCCGTCCAGAACGATGAAGCCGTGCATGGCGGTGGCGGGGGCGTTGCGCGGGGTGCCGCTGTCGATCACGATGACCGAGCGGCGCGAGCGGGCCAGCATCAGCGCGCCGTTCAGGCCCGCGGCGCCGCCGCCGATCACGACGACGTCCACGGTCTCGGTGGGCAGTGCGTCGCTGTCGTGGTGGGAAGTCTGCGCAGACATGTCGCGCCCTTTCGTCGTACCTGGCCCCGTGGGTCGGACCATCTGTGTTCGACGTTAAGCGCATGTTGCATCACGGGCATACCATGCTGCCCATGACGCAAGAAGATGGTCAGCTCGACAGCCTCGTACGCAAACGGATCCGCGCCCTGCGCGTCGCGCAGGGCTGGTCCCTGGAGGAACTGGCCGGCCGGGCCAATCTCAGTCAGTCCTCACTGAGCCGCATCGAGAACGGTCAGCGCCGTCTCGCCCTGGACCAGCTCGTCACCCTCGCCCGCGCCCTGGACACCTCCTTGGACCAGCTCGTGGAGAACGCCGCCGAAAATGTCGTCATCAGCCCGATGATCGACGGCGCCCACGGGATGATGCGCTGGCCCGTAAAGGGCGACCCCGGCATGACCGTGATGCGCCAGCGGATGACCGACCCGCCGCCCGACAACCCGGCCCGCATGCGCGCCCACCCCGGCCGCGAATGGCTCGTCGTACTGTCCGGCACCGCCGTCCTCATGCTCGGTCACCGGCGCTTTCGCGTCGAAACCAACCAGGCCGCCGAGTTCCCCACCATGATGCCGCACGCCATCGGTGCCGAGGGCGGCCCCTGCGAGATCCTGGGCATCTTCGACCGTGACGCCCGCCGCGGCCACCGGAAAGACGCCGACACCGACGACTTCGAAGCCGACTGCACCAGCACCCAGGACCCCTGCGCATAGCGGGCCGTGGCTGGGCGGGAGGTCCCGGCAAAGCGGGCGATCTTGCGTGCCGGGCAGTGCACCGAACCGTCTCTTTGCTTTACGCGCAACGAGACGTGCGGCAGGCGCATGGCCAGCTTACGGTGGAGTCATGTCCCACACCCATCAGCACACCCACCACCACGGCAACGGCGGTCACCACCTCGGTCACGGCCAGGGCGGACATCCCGAAGGCGGCAATGGCGGCCAGGCGGAGATCCTCGACCTGGATGCCGAGGTGCTCGCCGAGCACATCGCGTCGATCACCGCCTGGCTGCCACTGAAGGACGAGCCGCGCCACATCGTGGACCTGGGTTGCGGCACCGGAGCGGGTGCCTTCGCCCTCCTCGAACGCTTCCTCGACGCGCACGTCACCGCCGTCGACACCTTCGCCGAGCACCTGAAGCTCCTACGCGAGAAGGCGTGCGCGCGCGGCATCCAGGAGCGCGTACGGATCGTGCAGGCCGACCTCGACCACAACGACTGGCCCGACCTCGGCCGACCGGACCTGGTGTGGGCCTCGGCCTCGATGCACCACATGGCCAACCCCGACCGCGCCCTGCGCAACGTCCGCGAACTGCTCGCCCCCGGCGGCCTGTTCGCCGTCGTCGAGCTCGCAGGCGTCCCCCGCTTCCTGCCCGCCCACGCCCCGGAGAACCGGCCCGGCCTCGAAGAGCGCGCCCATGCCGCGACCAACAGCTTCCACGCCGAGCGCGTTCCGCACCGCGGCGCCGACTGGGGCCCGATGCTGACCGCCGCCGGCTTCACCGTCGAGGACGAACGCACCCTCACCGTCAGCATCGCAGGGCCGCGCAGCGAAGCGGTCGGCCGCTACGCCTACGGCGTTCTGCAGCGCATCCGTAGCGTCGCCGCCCCCGGTCTCACCCCCGAGGACCTCGCCGCACTGGACGAGCTCCTGGACACCAGCAGCCCGAACAACCTGCTGCTCCGCGAGGACCTCGCCGTACGCACCGAGCGCACGGTGTGGGCCGCCCGCCGCGCCTGACTCCCGGCCAGGTGCGACGGTTCGCCTGTCGGCAGGGGGCGCATCATTCCTTGCCCCTGACAGGCGCGGTCGTCGAGGCGGTCGGGCCTCGCGCGGGTGTGCGATGACAGCGATGCCTGCGAGGAGGAGGTCGACGCCGGTTGCACACTCTTGGCGGTCATCGTGGTGGGCCAATTGCGGTGCGCTCGTGCGCGAAGCGCATCTGGTCTCGTCCGACGTGCGCGGTCCAATCCGCGGTCACAAAGAGCGATGCCAGCGGCAGGGCCCACATCACCCAGAGGTCTCCTTGCCTCACCCCGACGTCCGGCTGACCGTCCACGGCAGACGGCTCCTTGTCGACCCGGTCCGAGTCGGCAGGCCGCCGCGCGCAACGCGGCACTGGGGCGCACGGGGACGCCGCGAAGCGGCTTGGAGTCCTATGCCTCCGCGACGGAGGTGGCGTGTTCTGCGTATCCACCCAGGGCGGGCTCGGAAGTTCCTGGGGCAGAGCCGTTCATCCGGGTGCGATCGGTGAAGCGGTGGCGGTAGGACGTCGGTGTGGTCGCGTAGTGCGCGGTGAAGTTCTGCCGGAAGGTCACGGCGCTGGCGTACCCGCATGCCGCGGCGATGCGGGTGATGCTCCAGGTGGTCGTCTCCAGCAGTCTGCGGGCTTCATCGAGCCTGCGCGTGAGGACCCACTTGGCCGGGCTCATGCCGGTCGTCTCGTAGAAGCGGCGGGAGAAGTTGCGGGTGCTCATGTGCGCGTGGGCGGCGAGTTCGGTGACGGACAGGCGCTGATCGAGGTTGGCCAGGGCCCAGGTGATCGTGTCGCCGATGGGCCCCGCGGCGTCGTCGGGCACGGGCCGGTCGATGTACTGGGCCTGGTCACCCTCCCGGTGAGGCGCGATGACGAGATGGCGTGCGACGGTGGCGGCAGCCTCCGATCCCAGTCGGTTGCGGACGATGTGCAGGCAGGCGTCGAGCCCGGAGGCGGTGCCGGCCGAGGTGAGCACGTCACCGTGGTCCAGGTAGAGGGCGTCCGCGTGCACGTCCACGGCGGGGTACCGTTCGGCCAGTTCCGTCGCCGAGGCCCAGTGGGTGGCCACGGTCCGTCCGTCGAGCACGCCGCTGCCCGCCACGGGGAACGCGCCGAGGCAGAGTCCGACGATTCCCGCTCCGCGGCCGTGCGTGTCCCGGATCAGGGTGACAAGGTCGCCGTCCGGTTCAGGGAAGTCGGCGGGCCAGGAAGGAAAGACGAGCAGGTCGGCCCCTTCCGCCGCGGCGGGCCCGGCGAGGTCGTCGATCACGATCCCTTCCGAGGTACGGACCGAGCGCGCGTCCGTGCTCCAGACCGTGGTCGTCCACTCGGGGGCCAGGCCCTGCCGGGCCACTTCGCCGAACACGAGCAGGGGCGCGGCGAGGTGGAACGCGGTGATCCCGTCGAAGGCGTGAACGGCGATACGCATGCCTGTCCTGATCTCATCGATTAACAGCTTTTCTGCCACTCACTGTAGTGCCCGCTGCCCCATGAGCATGGGATCCACGGCGCTGTCCGCGCCGTACCACCAGAAACAGGAGAGACCACGTGACCACCCCACGCCGCGCCCTTGTCCTCATCGACGTGCAGCAGGAGTACTTCGACGGACCGCTGAACATCCAGTACCCGCCCCGCGGCGCATCGCTGAAGAACATCCTGCGCACCCTGGACATCGCCGCGCAGGCGGACCTGCCCGTCGTCGCCGTCCAGCACGAGTTCCCCGAAGGCACGCCGGTCTTCACGGCCGGCTCGCCCGGCTGGGAGAACCACCCGGAGGTGGAGCGCCGCATCGGCTCCACGACCAAGCGAGTGGTCAAGAACTACTCCGACATCTTCACCGCCACCGGCCTCGCCGAGTGGTTCCGGGAGAACGAGATCGACACGCTGACCCTGGTCGGCTACATGACGAACAACTGCGTCCTGTCCACCTCCGCCGCGGCCGAGCCCCTCGGCTTCACGATCGAGGTCCTCTCCGATGCCACCGGCGCCATCCACATCGCCAACGAGGCCGGCACCGCCTCCGCGCGACAGGTCCACGAGACCCTGATGACGCTGCTGCACTCGAACTGGGCCGCGGTCACCACCACCGACGCCTGGGCATCCGCCGTCACCGACGGGAACGGCCTCGCCAAGAGCGATCTCGTCACCTCGGCCACGCAGGGTCTGGCCGCTCACTGACGGCACTCCACGCTGCACAGGGTGAGAGCGCCTCGCACCAGGTCGAGGCCGTGGCGTTCTCACCCCGGCGGACCGTGCTCCAGGCATGCCCCCGTCCTTTTGCGTCGCACGCGGCAGCCATCGGACGGCGGCTGCCAGAAGCGGGACCACGACGCTGAAATACCCCCCTGGGTATAGATGTTAGTGTGAGTGACAGATACCCCCCCGGGTACATCGTTCGAGAGGAGTGGAGCGCCGTGTTCTTCGTCGACACCCTGGAGTTCGAGGGTCTGGGCAACCGCAGCTACCTGGCCGGCGGACCCGACGCAGCGGTGGTCATCGACCCGCCGCGGGACATCGACCAGATCATCGCCGCAGCGGCCCGTCGCGGAGTGCGCATCGCTTTCGTGGCCGAGACCCACGTGCACAACGACTACGTCACCGGCGGCCTGGAGCTCGCCCGCACCACCGGCGCCCAGTACCTCGTGCCGGTCGGCGCGCACGTGTCCTTCCCCCACACCCCCGTCGCCGACGGCGAGGTCGTGACGGTCGACGAGGGTCTGGTGCTGCGCGCGATCGCCACCCCCGGGCACACCCCGCACCACACCTCCTACGCCCTCGCCGAGGACGGACGCGGTGTGGCGGCGTTCACCGGCGGCTCGCTGCTGATCGGCACCGTGGGCCGTCCCGACCTGGTCGAGCCGCGGCTGACCGAGCAGCTCGCCCGCGCCCAGCACACCTCCGCCCACCGGCTCGCCGACGAGCTGGACGACGAAGTTCCGGTGCTGCCCACCCACGGCTTCGGCAGCTTCTGCTCCTCCTCACAGGCCGAAGGGGATGCGACCACGATCGGCCAGGAGCGCAAGACGAACGACGCACTGAACCTGGACGTCGACACCTTCGTCGCACAGATGCTCGCCGGGCTGGACGACGTGCCCGCCTACTACACGCACATGGCCCCGGCCAACGCCGCCGGTCCCGCACCGGTCGACCTCACCCCGCCCAGGCGTGCGAACGCCGAAGAGATCGCCTCCCGGCTGGCCGCGGGCGAGTGGGTCGTGGACCTGCGCAACCGTGTGACGTTCGCCGAGGGACACGTGGCCGGGTCGTTCAACTTCGAAGGCGAGGGCAAGCTCGCCACCTACCTGGCCTGGCTGATCCCGTGGGGCAAGCCCGTCACCCTGCTCGCCGACACCCCGGAGCAGGTCAGCGCCGCGCAGCGGGAACTGGCGCGGGTGGGCATCGACCGCCCGGCCGCCGCCGCCACCGGTGATCCGGCCGGCTGGGTCCGTAAGGGTGAGCGGCTCGCCTCCTTCCCCCGTGCCCGCTTCGCCGACCTCGCCGACCTCGCCGACGTCCGCGAGCGCGGCGATGACGTGGTCGTTCTGGACGTGCGCCGGGACTCCGAGCGTGCCGGCGGTCACATCGACGGCTCGGTCCACATCCCGATCCACGAGCTGCACGGACGCCTCGGCGAGGTGCCGGACGGGACGGTGTGGGTGCACTGCGCAGGCGGGATGCGGGCGGCGATCGCCGCCTCCCTGCTGGACGCCGCCGGCCGTGACGTGGTCGCCGTCGACGACGGCTTCGACGCCGCTGCGGATGCCGGGCTGTCCCTCGTCTCCGGCTGAGAGCGACCGTTTCACCTGTAAGGAAGGAAGCGTGTGATGTTCCTCTTTCGCCGAGCCGGGGCCCGCGTCACGGTCGACGAGGCACGCAGCCGCACCAGCGGCGGTCAGCCCGAGGCTGTTCTGCTGGATGTCCGTGAGGAGCCCGAGTGGGCCGCGGGCCACGCCCCGGGCGCCGTCCACGTACCGCTGACGGAACTGGCCGCCGGCGCCACCCTGCCCACCGAGGCGCAGGGTCGTCCACTGGTGGTGATCTGCCGCAGCGGTCACCGCTCCCAGCGGGCGGCCACACTCCTCGCCGAGCGCGGCGCGCAGGCGGTGGACGTCGAGGGCGGCATGAACGAGTGGGCCGCCGCCGGGCACCCGGTCGTCGACGGACGCGGGAACAGCGGCCAGATAACGTGAGCGTACTCGTTCTCGCCCTCATCGCCGGGGCCGTCATCGGTCTCGCCCTCGGCGCTCTCGGCGGTGGTGGCAGCGTTCTTGCCGTACCGGCACTGATCTACCTGCTCGGATTCACCCCGGCCGCCGCCACCACGGCCAGCCTGATCATCGTCACCGCCACCTCCGCCACCGCCCTGTACGCCCATACCCGCGACGGGAACGTGGCCTGGAAGACGGGGGCGCTGTTCGCCGCGGCGGGTATCGTCCCCGCCTTCCTCGCCGGGGCTGTTGCCGGGCGCCTGCCCCAGGCGGTACTGACCACGGCTTTCGCACTCATCGCCGCGCTGGCGGCCCTGCGCATGCTGCGGCCGTCCGCGGCCGAGTCGCCGCACCGGATCCGGGCCGGCAAGGCGGCCGGTACCGGTGCCGGACTGGGCGCCGTGACCGGGCTCCTCGGGGTCGGCGGAGGGTTCCTCGCCGTGCCCGCCCTCGTCAGCGTTCTGGGGCTACGGATGCGGCAGGCGGTCGGCACCAGCCTGCTCGTCATCACCGTGAACTCCCTCGCCGCGCTCGCCGCCCGCACCGGCACCGGCCTCCACTGGGAGGTCATCGGGCCCTTCACCGGAGCCGCGATCCTCGGCGCCTGGGACGGCAAGCGCCTCGCGACGAGGATCTCCGGCACCGCCCTCCAGAAGATCTTCGCCGGTGTCCTGCTGGCAGTGGCGGCGTTCATGCTCGTCGACGTAATCGCCTGAGACGTAAGGCTCGCCGGCTGTGTTCTGTCTCCTTCCCCGCACCGCGCCGACGGCCCATCCCGATGCCGAACAGCCTCTGCTCGGCCCGCGGTCCGGCTCCCGTCAGCTCAAGCTCCCTCCGACCCCGCACGACAACAGGGCCCCCGCCGGGGGCACCGTCGACACGCAAGGATGACCTCTCCCATGACCACGCCCACCGCCCTCACCACCGCCCAGGCACGCACCCGCCTGCACGAACTGACCGTCGTCGACGTGCGCACCCCGGGCGAATACGCCGGCGGTCACCTCCCCGGCGCGCTCAACGTCCCCCTCGACCAGATCCAGCGTGCGCTGCCCGAACTCCAGCATGCAGCCGACCGCGGCGACGTCCTGGTCGTCTGCGCCTCGGGTGCCCGCTCCGAGAACGCCTGCCGGATCCTCGCGGAGCACGGCGTCACCGCCGCCACCCTGTCGGGAGGCACCGGAGCCTGGGCGGCCGACGGCCACGAGCTGCAACGCCCCCAGGGCACCTCGCGTGCCACCTGGGGCATGGAGCGGCAGGTGAGGCTCACCGCAGGAGTGATCGTGCTGCTCGGCCTGCTGCTCGGCCTCGTCGTCCACCCCGCCTTCCAGCTCCTCTCCGCCGGCATCGCGGGCGGCCTGGTCTTCTCCGCCCTCACCAACACCTGCGGCATGGCCGCCATGCTCGCCAAGCTGCCCCACAACCGTCCCCGCGCCGCCGACTTCGACAACGCCCTGACCGCGCTGCGCAACCGCTGAACCATGCGTTGAGGAGGAGGCCGGACCCGGTCCCCTCCTCAGCGCATGTCAAGCGGGCAACCGAAGGCGTCCCGATCGAACGATCACTTCTGATTCTTCAGGACAGGCCCGGCGTGTGATGGGCGCTCGGTCGGTTTTCCGCCCCGGCGTTCACTTCTACCGGCCCAGATATGGGAGGGGGTATTTCACTCGGGGAGTGAGGTGCCCGAAGGCATGACGGGGGCAGAACGATCACGACGGGGGCAGAACGATCACCGGGGTGGGCGGACCGGGCCCAAGGCGGCGGACATCTGCGGCCCGCTCCTGGTGGAGTCGGGGGAACTCAGGAATGTCAGCAGTCGGGCAGGCCCGGACGCCGGAAGGAGAACCGGCAGACCGGGCCGGCACATGGCCGCGCACGAGGAGGCGCGTGCGTGCCCCGCCGCGGGCGGCCGAGGCCGCCCGCTCAGCCACTCCCCATGCCCTCTGAAGGTATCCCGGAGCGAACAATCACTCGCGTGCGGCCGACTCCGTTTCCGGCGGCGACTGCGGAACCCGCCGGCCGGCCGGCCGGAGCAGCACCAGCAGGGCGGCCAGCGCCGCCACACCGGCCAGGACCAGCACGACCAGCCGGTCGGACACCGCTGCGCCGATGTCGGACAGGCGTTCTTCCAGGGCGAACTCGGTGTCGGTGCTCAGTACCGACGGAAGCGCGGATGTTCCGTCGAAGGCCAGGAACGCCGCCCCGAGAGCGATGAAGAACAGGCCACCGATGAGGGAGGTGCTGTGCAGCGCCACCGGTCCCACCCGGAAAGAACGTCCCCGCAGCCAACGCTTGCGGCCCAGGTCGAACCGGTCCCACAGCGACGCCAGCACGAACATCGGAACCGCCATGCCCAGGGCGTAGACGGCGAGCAGCACCCCGCCGTGCAGGGGATCGCCATCCACCGCCGCCACGGTCAGGATGCCGCCCAGGATCGGCCCCGCGCAGAAGCCCGCCAGCCCGTACACCGCCCCCAGGGCGAACACCGACAGGGCCGAGCCCGAACGGCGCCCGCCCGCGGCCTGCGCCATCCGGCGGGACCCGAAGCCCACCCCGGCGATCTGCGCCACGCCCAGGGCGACGACCGTCCACCCTCCCACCGTCACCAGGGTGTCGCGGTGGCCGTAGAAGAGGCGGCTGGCGAACGAGCCGGCCACGCCGAGCGGTACGAGCGTCGTGCACAGCCCGATGTAGAACAGGCCGGTACGCGCCACCAGCCGGGTGCGGCTGCTGAAGGAGTAGGCGAAGAAGGCCGGCAGCAGCAGTGCGCTGCACGGACTGAGCAGGGCCAGCAGCCCGCCGAGGAACGCCACCGCCAAGCCGACTTCGCTCATCGCCCGGCCGCCTTCGCCGCCGTCTCGACGGCTTCCTCGAAGGTGGCCGTCGGCTGGGCCCCCAGGATCGGCCGGCCGTTGACCAGGAACGCCGGAGTGCTGGTCACACCGAGGACGTAGCCCTCCTCCTGGTCCTTTCGCACGGCCTTGCGGGCCTGGTCGGAGGCCATGTCGGCCTGGAAGCGCTCGATGTCGGTGATTCCCGCCTCACGGGCCATGGCGATGAGCTTCTCGGCGCTGAAATCGCCGGCGTTGCGTTCACGTGGCTTGCCGTAGGCGACGTCGTGGAACTCCCAGAACTTCTTCTGCTGTCCGGCCGCCCAGCCGGCCA
Source organism: Streptomyces sp. NPDC037271 (assembly GCF_055603605.1). Lineage (NCBI taxonomy): Bacteria > Bacillati > Actinomycetota > Actinomycetes > Kitasatosporales > Streptomycetaceae > Streptomyces > Streptomyces sp. NPDC037271. The sequence continues at coordinate 208,836 of NZ_JBVJVN010000005.1, read as the reverse complement.
GCGCGGCCTGCTCGGATTCCTCGCCGAAGACGGGGAAGTTGCGCCATTCGATGCGCAGGACTCCCTTGTCCACGTACGAGCGCAGCAGTTCGGGCTTGGTCTCGCGGGCGAACCGGCCGCAGAACGGGCACTGGAAGTCGGAGTACTCGATCATCACCACCGGGGCGTCCGCACGCCCGAGGGCCAGCGGGTCGGACGTATCGCGGCGGGCGAGGGCGAGCAGGCTCTCGTCGGCGGGCGCGGGAACGGCGGATTCAGTGACGACCGCGGGCTCGCCGGCAGTCTCGTTGCGGTTGCTCGAATCGTCGAGCGTGAGGGCGAAGGCCGCGGTCACCGCGGCGGCGGCGAGAACCGCGACGGCCGCGATGGTCCGCCTGCGGCTGCGGCGGGACGAGGACAGGGTGGATCCAGACATGGGACACCTCAGATGTTGAGGAGGAAAAGGAAGCAGAGCCGGCCGCAGGTCAGGCGGAAGCCGTGACCGGGCACGCGGTCTGCAAGGACAGGCGGCGCAGCGCGGCTTCCGCCAGCAGTCCCACCGACAGGAAGGCCAGCAGCGGCTGCAGGGGAGCCCAGTAGCTCAGGGCACCGGAAGCTCCGAGGAGCACAAGAACGAGCTTGTTGCAGACCGGGCAGCCGACGGCGAAAAAGGACAGCACCCCGCCGATCGCCCCGAGACGGCCACCGTCCGAGGGTTTCGGCTCCGAAGAGGTCGAGGGCTGACGCACGTAGGTGCTCAGGACGATGCCGGCCAGGACGGCCGTGACGGCGAGGGCCGGATAGTTCCACCACTGCACCGGTACCGACCGGCCGAACAGCGGATTGGGCACCACATCGGTGGGTGCGCCGACCAGGATCGCTGTGGTCAGGGCACCTGCGCCTGCCACAGTCCACTGCCGGGTGCGCCAACCATGCAGTGCTGCACCCGCCCGGCTCCATGAGCGCGAGGAAGAGGACATGCTGAAGAACTCCGTTCTCGAAGGATTCAGGGACACGGCCAACGGGCCGGTCTAAATCCGCAGAACGGAGTGAAGTGTCGCGGGTGGTGGAGCAGGGCTCCCCGACAGCACCCCGGAGTGCTGTGACACGGAAGGTGCGGGATGAGTGGGCTGCAACACGGAACCGGAGGACGAAGCAGACGGCGCAGGAGTCTCGGCCCGCGACGCGCTGTGATCAACGAGCACCTTCTTGCCGCAGGGCGCAGCTGCACCGTCTGAGGGCTCAGCAACCGCGAGGCTCTGTACACGTTCCGCGGTGGACGGGGGCGTGTCAGGCTCGCCGCGTTCCGTGTGCCCGAAGACGCACAGCAGCGCCACCACGGCCACGAGCAGAGCCAGCACACCACGAAACCGGGCGTGCGCCCGCCCGTGTACTGCTCGCTTCATCGCCACTCCTGCGTCCCGTTTGCAGATACGCCCAACCTAGGTCACTCGTTCCGGGCCGTGGTCGCCCAGGTCGGTGAAGAAGTCGTCAGCGCCGTCCAGATCCTGGTCACCGTGGCGTTCGCCATCGTGCTGCCGCCCGAAGCCGGCTTCGTACTCGGTGACGCCCTCGCCCGACGAGCCGAGCGATCCGGCGCGGCTGCGCACTCAGGCCAGCGAAAGGAACAACTTCTCCAGTCGGGCCCGCATCTGCTCCCGGTCGCCGGAGGCGGCCATGTCCGCATCGGTCAGGCAGTGCTGCAGGCCGGTGGCGATGATCGCGAAGCCCGCCTTGTCCAGCGCCCGGGAGGCCGCCGCGAGTTGTGTGACCACTTCCTCGCAGTCCCGCCCCTCCTCGATCATCTTGATCACCCCGGCGATCTGGCCCTGTGCCCGCCGCAGCCGGTTGACGACCGTCTTCAGTTCCTCAGCAGCCATCGCCAGTTCCACGACCCACGCCCCTTCGATATACCCCCGCGGGTAATCTACCTGGCGGTCGGGAGCTCGGCCAAGTTCGTGAAAGCGCAGAACGTCCCGGGGGCTTGTCGGCAACGAAATCTCCGCTTCGTCCGTCGGGGCGTGGACGGCTGCGTAAGCAAGGCCAGACGTTACCCAAGGCCATGAGCGCTGCTGTCCTCTACCGTCATGGGGGCGCGGAAGCGCTGGGGCTGCGGGATGACTGGCCGCTGCCCGAGCCCGCTCCGGGGCAGGTTCTGGTGCGGGTGGCTGCGGCTGCTGTCAACAACACGGACGTGTGGACCCGCGAAGGGGCGTACGGGCTGCCCGGGCGACCGGAGGCGAAGGCGGGATGGCGGGGTCCGCTGGAGTTCCCGCTGATCCAGGGCGGCGACATCGCGGGCACCGTCAGTGAGCTCGGCGCGGGTGTGCCGACGAGGTGGCTGGGCTGCCGCGTGCTGGTCGATCCCGCCTTCTACGCCGACGACGGTGAGGACGCCCCGCCCGTCGGTCTGCTGGGCAGTGAGAGGGACGGCGGCTTCGCCGAGTACGTCGTGGTGGATGCCGACCGCCTGCACGACATGAGCACCTCCCCGCTCTCCGACCAGGAGCCGGCCGCCCTTCCGGTCGCCTACGGCACGGCGATGGGGATGCTGGAGCGCGCGGAGATCCGGAGCAGTGAGACGGTGCTCGTCACCGGCGCTTCCGGCGGGGTGGGGCTGGCCCTGGTGCAGCTCGCGGCGGCTCGCGGGGCACGGGTGGTGGCGCTGACCAGCGCGTCCAAGGCCGCCGCGCTGCAGGAGGCCGGCGCCTCGGCGACGCTGGCCAGGAACGCGGACCCCGCCGACCTGGAACGCCGGCTGGCGGCGACGGCACCCAAGGGCCTGGACGCCGTCGCGGACGTGGCGGGAGGGCCGTGACTGCTCAGGAGGCATTCCGGGACGGCACCCACGTAGGCACCGCCAGAACGATGAAGCCCGCTCCCCGCCGCAGGAAGGGCATACGCCGGCGGCCGGGGAGCGCAAAGCGAGGGTGCTCGCGGTGCTCGCGGCTCTCACGGCTCTCGGACCCCTGTCCATAGACGCCTACATACCCGGCCTGCCCCACCTCGTCGACGAGTCGCACAGCTCGGCCTGGGCCGCCCGGCTCACGGTCACCTCCTGCCTCATGGGTCTGGCCGCCGGCCAGCTTCTGGCCGGCCCGATGAGTGACGCGCTCGGACGGCGGAGACCGCTGGTGGCCGGCCTTGCCCTGTACACCGCGGCGAGTCTGCTGTGTGCTTCTGCCCCCACGATGGGGATCCTTGTCCCATTGCGCGGAGTGCAGGGCTGGGCGGTGCTTTCGCTCTGGTCATCGCCTTCGCGTACGTCCGTGACCTGCACGAGGGAAAGGCCGCGGCCCGCTATTTCTCCCTGCTGATGATCGTGACGGGCCTGGCGCCGGTACTCGCCCCGCTGGCGGGAGCACAGATTCTCGGCGCCTGGGGATGGCGAGCGATCTTTGCCGCGCTCGCCGTTCTGAGCGCCGTCCTCATCGCGTGCACACGTGTCCTGCCGGAGAGCCGCCCGCCGCTCCTGCGCCAAGCACGGAGTGGGCGCCGCACGGGCGCGGTGTACGCCAAGCTGCTGCGTGACCGTCTCGCGATGGGCTACGTGCTGACCAACGCCCTGTCATTCGCCGCGCTGTTCGCCTACATCTCGGGCTCCCCGTTCGTTCTGCAGGACCTGCACGGGCTCTCAGCCCAGCAGTACAGCCTGGTGCTCGCCGCGAACGCTGCAGGTCTCGTCGCCGGCACACAGATGAGCAGGGTGCTCGTCCGCCGGCTCGGGTCCGAGTCGCTCCCGACCATGGGAGTGGCCGGCTCGGCGGCCGCAGGCGTCGTCGTCGTGGCCCTCGCACTCGTCGGCACGGGGCTGTGGCCGTTGCTTGCCGCCCTGTTCGTGTTGATCACAGGCGTGGGAATGGTCATGCCTGCGTCTCGTTCCTGATGGTGTGGTGTCGCCCGTTCGTGGGTGAGGGGACTGGGGTCGCGGGCATGGAGGGAGGCCGTACGCAACGGGCTTGTCCGACGAGCAGCGGGCGTTGATCGAGCCGCTGGTCACCGCGTGGCAGCAGGCCCGGTCGGCGACCGGGGGCCCGGGCTCCTGCGCCCTGCGCGAGGCCGTGAACGCGCTTACCCCGTCGAGCAGCGCCAAGCTGTCCGCCGGGCCCACGAGCAGGTGGCTGCACCCAGCGGTGGCGCCCGGCCGGTCTGGCCCGGCCTCGGCCTGAAACAACGAAGGCTTCGTCGTCGGCCCGCTCGGCGCCCGCCGGGTTCGCCTGCGGGCCCTCGCACTCGATGCGGCCTCGGGCATGACGGGGGTAAGGACTCCGGTACGGGCGTCCTGCCGGCACTTCCCCCGCGGCGGCGCCAACTGCTACTTCGGCCGCACCGCTCCTTGGAACCGAGAGCGTGACCCGTCCGGCCGGCGAGGGCCGGCGCCCGTAGCCCGAGGCCCGAATACCGTCCCGGGCGGGGCGCGGCCTTCTCAGCCCTGCCAGCCGTTGCGATGCAGGACCGACTCGAGCGGAAGCCGTGGGCCAGGGCGGAAGACGGACCGCAGGGGGTACGCCGTCGGCAGCAGTGCGCCCTGGCGTACGGCGGGCGGTAATCCCAGCAAGTCGGCGACCTCCTGCTCGCGGTCCAAATGGACCGCTGTCCACGCGGTGACCAGGCCGCGGCTGCGGGCGGCCAGGGCGTAACTCCACGCCGCCGGCAGGAGCGAGGCCCACAGCCCGGCCTGGTTGCCCTCCGGCAGCGCCCCGTCGGCCAGTTCGAGACAGGGGACGACCAGCACGGGCACCCGGTGCAGCCGGTCGGCCAGTTGCCGGCCCGCGGTCACTGCGGAGCGTGTCGCCGCGGGCAGTTCTTCCAGCCGGCTCAGGGCCGAGGCGTTTCGGGCGAGGAAGGCGGCGCGGTACACGGCGGCGACCTCCGCGCGGATCCGCGGCTCGGTGAGTACGATCCAGCGCCAGTTCTGCCGGTTCATGCCGTTGGGCCCCTGCAGGGCGACGCGCAGACAGTCCTCGACCAGCTCCGGGGCCACCTCGCGGTCCAGGTCCAGGCCCCGGCGGACGGAACGGGTGGTGGTGAGCACCTCCGTCACGGAGAGGGGGAGTTCCGTGTTCACCGCGGTGCCACCGCCTGCAGGGCTAGGGCGAGATGGGTCCCCAGCACGAAGCCCGTCGCGGGGAGCAGCGGCCAGGCGCCCCGGCGCGCGGTCGAGAACCGCCGGGCGCCCCACAGCGGAAGTACGGCGGGCAGGCAGGACAGGGGCCACAGCGACCCGCCGTCGGCCGCGAACAGGACGATCTGGCAGGCCACCGCGCCGGCCACCAGCCCCATGCCGATCAGGACGCTGGGCCCGGTGCCGAGGTCCGCCGAGTACAGGCGTGTGCCCGGCGGTGCTTCCCACGCCGTCTTGCGGGCGAACTCGAAGTGCAGGAACACGCAGACGCACAGCACGATCAGCACGGCACCGCGCCAGTCGGCGGTGACGGGGCCGGCGGCGGCCGTGGACCCGTACACGTAGCAGCCCAGCAGCACGTGCACCGGGCAGACGACCGCCAGGTTGAGCAACTGCCGGTCGCGCACCGCCGCCGACACGCGCTCCAGGAGGGCCGCCAGCAGCCCGTGGGCGAAGGCCGCGAGGACGAGGAGGACGGCCGTCGCCGACAGGGCCGCGTTGAGCCCCGCCGCCACGACGACGAGCACGGTCATGGCGCCGCGCAGCTCGGCGGCACTGATCGCACCGGTCACCAGGGGCCGTTCCGGATGGTGCAATCTGTCGTACTCCAGGTCCTTCTGCTCGTCCAGCATGCGCAGGAACAGCAGGACCAGGACGACGCTGACGGCCCGTACGCAGGTCGCCCCGGTCGGCCGCCAGGGCGTTCCCGTCAGCGCGACCGCCGAGCCCTCCAGGGCGCAGACCCACAGCACGCCGTACGTGACGTAGACCTGGGGCCGGAACGTGCGCAGGGTGAAGCGGCCCAGGCGGCCCGGCACCCGGTGTGCGGCGACGGTGGTCATGTGGGGAGATCCCTCGCTCGGTTGCGTGTCGTGGGGTGGGCCGTGCCTCCGGAGTCAGACCCCGTGGGCGCTCCGGCCCGCGGAGACCTCCGCCGGGCCGGCGGCCGGGTCCCGGTCGGCGAGGGTGAGGCGGGCCTCGGCGACCGGTGTGCCGTGCTGCTCCAGGGCGCACTCCAGCCCGGCGCCCCGCTCCGCCGGAGCGGTGGTGCACGTCAGGGGGAGGTCCAGCTCGGCGAATTGGCGGAACCGTGCGGACAGGCCCACGGGCAGCGCCGAGGCCGTGCGCACGGTGCCGGCGTCCGCGGCGGCGACGACCGCCAGTTGCCGCAGGGCCTCCAGCTCCAGCATGCCGGGGACGTGGTCGACCCAGTGGTCGAACAGGGTCGGATGCGTGGTGTCGGCGACCAGGCGGGCCGTGCGTCCCCCGTCGGGGGTGATGCCCGGCGGCGAGATGACGGCGTTGGCCGGATCGCGGCGGCCCACCCGCGCGGGATCGATCCGCGGCACACGGAGGGCGACCGGCCGCTCGAAGAGGCCGAGCGCGTCACGCCGGGCGTCGCGCATCCGCTGCCAGGCCCCCGGCGGCAGCCACGAGAAGGAGATGCGGGCCAGCAGGGCCTCGCGCCCGTCGACGGTGACCTCGAAGCGCAGCCGCAGCCCCTTCGGACGGCGCCGGTCCCCGAAGCGGTCCTCGATCCGCACCGCGAGGACCGCCTCCGCGGGCGCGACGCCGTGCACCAGGGCGTCCGGGTCGGTCACCTCGTACTCGACGGAGCGCAGCAGGAACTTGTCGTTCTCGGACGCGCCGAGGTAGCGGTGCGCCACCACGAAGATGCCCTGGCGGCACGTCTCCAGCAGCAGGAAGGGGTCGTGGCGGGTGCGGGGGCCGAGGGTGTCGTCGTAGAAGACGTGGTGGCGGGGCAGCTGCGCGGCGAGGAGCACGTCGTCCTCGCCGCGGCGCTCGGCGTCGGTCAGGAAGACCTCGGCCACCGCCTGCCGGTGCACCAGCGCACGGGGAAGGGTCCTGGCGAATTGCATGAGCGTTTCCTCGTTCAGGTGAGGTCGCTCCGGAGAGCGGTCAGGTGACGGCGCCACATGTCGACACCGGCTCCGTCCAGCACCGGGGCGCGGCCGGGCTGCCGCATCGGCAGAACCGTGGATCCGACGATGACGGCGTCCCACGGGTCCACATCCACGCCGTGGGCCCAGGCGGACTCCAGCAGCTCACGCGGGGCGGCGGCCGGATCGAGACCTTCCCGGCCGGCCACGGCGATGCGCAGACGCTCGACGGCGGGTTCGAAGTCGAGTTCGCGGGGCTTGGTGTCCGCGTACATCCGCTCGGCCACTTCGGTGGCGTGCGCGGTGGCGTCCGCGCCCGAGAGCGCCTCGCGGAAGAGGCGGTCGCGCGCGTCGTCGTCGAAGTGCACCGCCAGCTCACGCAGCACGTCCGCGGGTTCGTCCGGGGTGTGTACCAGGTTGAGCAGATAGCTGTAGCGGCCCAGGAGATGGCGCAGCTGGCCGGGCACCCTGGCGTCCGGGTCGGTCGGTCCCTTCAGCCCGGTGAGCACCACCGACGCCGGGACGTCCGTCTCGGCCTCCGACCGCACCAGCAGGACGAGTGAGGAGGTCGAGTGGAGGAACAGCCCGGCGAGCCGACGCCGTTGCGGAGTGGCGAGGTTCCACTGGAAGTACCACAGTGACCGGACGGCGGTCCTGCTGAGCCGGGTCGGCGCCGCGGCCACGACGCGGAAACCCCGCTCGGCGAGCCAGTCCAGAGCCGGCAGCAGCCTGCGGGCCACCACGGCGTCCGGCTTGAGCAGCAGTGCGGCGTGCCGGTGGGCGAAGCCGGTGACGTTGTCGGTGAGCGCCCCGAGCTGCTCGAAACTCTCCTGGAAGTAGGTGTCCGCGCCGTACAGCCGCTGTTTGCGCCGACTGCAGGTCAGCAGGGGCGACACCTCGATGCCGTAGCCCGGTTCGGTCGTCGCGGTGCTCATGCCGTGCTGCCCTCTCCCGCTGTGATCAGTACGGATTCGGCGGTGCCGGGCGAGGGGGCGCCCAGGTAACCGGTCCTCAGACCGTGGTCGAGCAGCTTCCGCAGGTACGGAGGTCCGCCGACGGGGACCGGGAAGCGGCTGAAGGCGACCGTGCCGGTGTTGTCGAAGCGGATCCGGCGACTCATGTAGGCGGTGTACAGGGAGATGACCCGTTCGTGGCACAGACGCTCGCCGACCGGAAGGGCGTCCTCCGAGAAGACACTGGACGGAACCCACCTCGCCACCTGGAACGACGGGTACTCGGCGAGCACGTCGGACAGGTCCCGCAGGGTGAGGGGACGGCTCGCGACGGCGTGCAGGGTACGGCCCCGGGCGTCCTCGAAACGGGTCGCCGCCTCGGCGATCAGGTCCGCCACGTAGTCGACCGGAACCAGGTCGAGGAGCGCGTCGTAGTGGCCCGGGATGGTCCTGACCCGCCCCTTGGTGATCAGCCGGACCACCGGGTACAGGGTCTTGTAGTCCCGGACCTGGCCCGTGCGCCGCTCGCCCGCCACGATGCTCGGCCTGATCACGACAACGGGCAGTCCGTCCCCGGCCGCCTCGCGCACCAGCATCTCCGCGCGCAGTTTGCTGCTCTCGTAGGTGTTGCCGAACCGCTGGCCGACGTCGAGTTCGTCCTCCTGGACGGTGCCGTTGCGCTCACCGGCCACGTACGCCGTGCTGACATGCACCAGTGGTGTGCCGTGGGCGCGGGCCAGGGTCAGGACGTTCTCCGTCCCGGTGACGTTGACGTCCTGGTACAGCTGGGCGGGAAGTCCGAAGTCGGTGATGCCTGCGCAGTGCACGATCCGATCGGCTCCGGCGGCCAGGCGCAGCTGCTCCGCGTCCAGTCCGAGCCCCGGCCGGGTGATGTCGCCGGTGAGCCGTGTCAGCGAGCCCTGCGGAGCCTTCAGCCGCTTTCCGCTGTTACGGACGATGTCGCCGTTGCGGTGCAGCAGGGCCAGCACCCGGTGGCCGGCCGTGAGGAGGCGTGCGGTGACCTCGGCGCCCAGGAATCCGCCGGCGCCGGTGACCAGAACGGTCGGGCCCCCGTTCATCGAAGCCTCCGGTGGTGGTCGCGGGTGGTGGGTCTCACGGTCTGCCTCCAGATGTCGCGCGGTCGGACGCCGCGCGCGGTCGGGTGATCGGGGCCGGGCCCCGCACGGACGGACGGCCGGAGCCGGGCGCGGGGGTGGAAGGACGGGCGGGCGGGTGGGCGGCGCAGGGACGCGCGGGCGGCGGGTCGGGGGTCACCTCACCCGATGAGGTTGCGCCCCGCTGTCGGCGACGAGGTCGCGCACCTCTTCGAGAGGCAGGTCCGCGTCGAAGTGGGCCGCGACCCGCACCCAGTCTTGACCGAGTTCCAGGGTGGCCCGCCAGGTGTCGGGGGAGTCGAAGGAGGCCGGGAAGGCATCCGCGCCGGCCGCCTCCCGCACCACACCGATGAACTCCGCCAGCTCCAGCGACACGCGCTCGGCGCTCTCCGCCGAGTCGATGGCGACCCGGATCAGGGCGTCCGCGAGGGGCCCGATCGGCCGCGTGTCCGGGGGGAGGGACAGCAGCGGAAGCCGGCGGACCAGATCCGGGTCCGGCGGCAGCGGACTGACCCCGTACGCGCAGAACAGGCCGCGCAGCGCGCTCTGCGCGGCACGGCGCGCCGCGACCTCGGCCACCCTCCACTGGTTGCGCCGCACGGCGCCCGCCAGGTCCTCCCTGGCGTTCTCGACCACCATGTTGGAGAAGACCAGCGCCAGCGCCGCCGCGGAGAACCGTGCCGCAGGCAGCGGCACCAGATCGACCGCGTCGGGACCGGAGACTGCCGCCCCGCGCAGCGACAGCAATGGCCGGGCCGTACTGGGCGGCGGAGTCAGCGGACCGGGCGGCGAGGCCAGCGGCAGGGCCGGTGTGACGTTGCCGCCGCCCTTCCAGGTCAGCCGGACCAGTCCGAGCCGCAGGAACTGCGCCAGCAGCGGTCCCGCCTCCGAGCCGCCGGCGGCACGGGCCCCGGCCAGTGCCTCGGGCAGCGGCCTGCCCAGGACGAGAGAGCGCCACACCCGGCCGGCCCGCTCACCGAACGCGAACACGTCGCTGCGCCCGCGCACCACATGGACGCGCTCCACCGCCTGCCAGGTGGTGACACCGGGCCGGCGTTCCACGGCCAGCCGTTCCGGCCGGTGGGGCACACCCGTGACGCCCAGCTCCGCGGCGAACGCCAGACAGGCACCGACACGGGCGTCGGCGTCCATGCCGGTCCCGCCGGACTCCAGCTCCCAGTAGCGCTCCCGGATTTCGGGCCGCTGTGCGCGGTCCAGCTGCATGGAGAGCCACTTGGGTTCCAGATAGGTCTCGCCGCGCACCGCCGCCCACGACTTGACCGCCTGCACCACGCCGGAGCGGGCCCAGTCCACGGCCTCCTCGTCCTCCCCGAGGCACAGCATCGCCATCGCGTGGCGCAGGGACTGTCTGGAGGCGTGCGCCCACCAGTCCGCGGCGACCGTGCGGAAGCGCTCCCGCGGGAACTGCGCCTTGACCTCGTCGACCAGGGCGTGGCCGCGCAGCGGGAAGCTGTGCAGCAGCCGCTGGCACCGGTTCAGCAGGTCCTCGGAGATCCTGCCCACGCGCCGCTCGTCCGCCTTCAGGGCGGCGAACTGCTCGGTGACCTGACGCAGGGAACGCGTCCGGACCTCGACCCGGCGGCCGTCCACGAAGAAGAGCGAGGGCATGGTCGGCAGGTCGTCCTCGCTGCGCCCGATCAGCAGGAAGTCGATGTCCGAGCCGGAGTTGCCGAACCCCTCGGCGATGGAACCTTCGAGCACCACGGCCCAGTCGCCGGAGCGCACCTGGGGCAGTGTCTTGTCGAGCAGGTCCTGCAGATAGTCCTCGGTGAGGATCAACGGGAGTGTCTCCGTCCTGGGGGTACGGGCGAGGTCAGGGCCGGCCGCCGGGGTCGGGCGGCACGTCGTCCGGCGCCGGGTCGTCGAGCACCGTCACGGTGCCGAGGGCGCCGTCCACCCGCAGCCGTGCACCGGTGCGGATCTCGGTGGTGGCGTTGGCGACCTGCACCACGGTGGGGATGCCCATCTCCCGTGCGACGACGGCCACATGGGTCAGCGGGCTGCCCCGTTCGATGATCAGTGCGGCCGCCGAGGGCAGCGCCGTCACCCAGCCGGGGTCGGTGCGGTAGGCGACCAGGATGCCGCCGTCGACGGCGTGGGGGGCGTCGGTGACCACCGCGAACCCCTCGACGACACCGGGGCAGCAGGGGGTGCCGCGCAGTTCACGGGCGCCGCTGCGGGCGGCCGGGCCGCTGGTCCAGCCGGCCAGTTCGAGGTTGCCCGACCAGTACGGGGCACCACGGGTGGTGAACCGGGACGGGGCGGTCAGTGCGGCGTCCGCGGCGAGCTGCCGGCGGCGCATCGCGGCCAGCTCGCGCAGCTCGGTGTGCGCGACCGTGCCCTCGTAGGCGCCGCCGATCTCCTCCAGGCGGAGCATGAAAACGTCGTCCCGATCGTCGAGCGCCCCGGCGCCGGCCAGGTCGCGGCCCAGGGCCCGCAGCATGCCCTTCACGGAGCCGAACGCACGGGTACGGCAGAACCGCAGCCGCTCCCGGTCGGTGAGCGCGGCCCGCGCCTTGCGCCGCACCAGCTCGTAGACCCGGCGCCGGGGACCGCGCAGGTGGGCGTCGAGGTACGCGTCGGCCTCGCCGCCCCGGTCGTCGGGGCGGTTCGCGGCACCCGGCAGCGCGTCGCGCAGCAGGGTGAACAGCCCGGACGGGTCCTGGCGGAAGTCGGGCACCTCCAGCTTGAGTTCGTCCAGGCTGCGGTATCCGTAGGCGGCGATGTACGCGTCCACGTCCGACAGGAAACCGGTGTGGCCGCCGTCGCGCAGGGCCTGGTGGGCGGCGTCGTCGGGAGTGCTCTCCAGCAGGCTCCGCACGGCGTCGTCGGCCCGTGCCCGCGCGGCCAGCGCGATCAGCGCCCGTGCCGGTTCGGCGGACTCGACGTCGGCGCCGGGAGCGGCCGCAGCCCAGGTGAACCACTCGGGGGCGTCGGGCAGCCACCTGCGGGTGAGCAGGCCCAGCATGCCGACGGAGAGCAGGATGGTGGCGTCCAGGGCCTGCATCGGGCCCCACTTCTCGATGAGGTCCCGCTGCAGCCGGCGGAAGCGGCGGTAGGTCTCGTCGCCGGGCAGCGCCTCGTAGTCGACACCGTCGAACACCGCGTAGGCGCGGTAGAAGTCCCGGTGGAACGTCTCCATGGTGCGGCGGATCGTCAGGAACCTGCGGGCGAAGACGGCGGTGCGGACCAGCCGGGACACCCGGCCGCGCACACCCGGTCGCGGGGTGAAGGGACGGAGCGCGTCGGCATTCTCGTCGGAGATGCTCTCGGCCACCCCCAGAGACTTCTCCAGCACGCGCCGGTTGAGCGGGTAGAGCGGCGCGAGCCGCACCATGCGGTACCAGTGGTGCAGGTTGTAGTAGACCCGCCCGTGGAAGTACCCGAGCAGGTGCGGGGTCCACTCCCGCACCTCGCGCAGCTGCTCGCCGCGGACCCCCAGGGCCCGGGCGTAACTCTCGTACACCTTGGCGTAGGTGTCGGCGGCGAAGCTGTACGTGAGGGGCGAGACGATCCCGCTGAAGCTCTCGATGATGTTCGAGTTGTCCCAGAGGCGCTCCTCGCCGGCGGGCTCCGCCGCGTGGTCCGCCGCAGCGCCGAGGGCCGTGACGGGGCGGCTCTGCAGCACCCACAGCTCGCCGTCGGCGATCGCCCACTCGATGTCCTGCGGGACGCCGTAGTGGCCCGCGACGCGCGTGCCCAGCTCGTGCAGCCGGCCCAGGTCGCCGGGGCTCAGGGACAGCACCCCGCGGTCCTCGTCGGAGACCGGCCGCACCTCACAGCCGGCGCCCGCGCCCGCGCCGTAGCGCTCCCGTTTGTCCCCGATCACGGCGCTCACCGTCGTACCGTCCGCCCCGTCCAGGACAATGGTGTCGGCATCGACCGCGCCGGAGACCAGCGCCTCGCCCAGCCCGTAGACGGAGCTGACCACCTGGCGGTCCGTGCGCCCGGAGACCGGGTCCGCAGTGAACAGCACCCCACTGCGTTCGGCGGCCACCATGCGCTGCAGCACGACGGCGACACCGTCGGTGCCCGCGGGCAGCCCGCGCTGCGCACGGTAGTGCAGGGAGCGCTCGGAGAATGCCGAGGCCCAGCACCGGCGCACGTACTCGGTGACTTGATCGAGGCCGCGGACGTTGAGGAAGCTGTCGAACTGACCGGCGAAGGAGTGCTCGGCGCCGTCCTCCTCCGCCCCCGAGGAGCGGACGGCCACCAGACCGCCACCGGCCTCCCGGTAGGCGGCGGCGACGGCCTCGGCGACGCCGTCGCCGAGGTGCGCCGTCGCGATCAGCCCGGCGGCCTCGGCCGCCACCTCGCCGGCCCGGTCCTGCCGGCCGTCGCCGAACAGGTCCGCCAGCCGCTCGTCCAGGCCGCTGTCCCGGGAGAACTCCGCGAAGACGTCGAGGCCGATCACCGACCAGTCCGGCACGCGGAAGCCGGCCGCGGTCAGAGCGTGCAGGTTCGCGCCCTTCCCACCGGCGTGCGCGGCGACCCGGGAAAGTTCGCTGGTCGGTGTGAGAACGCGCAAGGAGCGCTGCTCGGATCCTGCGGTGAGTGACAACTCGGTTCCTTACGCTGGCTCTTCCCCCGGATCGTGGGGCGGGTGCGGTGCCGGGAGGTTCAGACGGACTTGGTGACGCGGAGCATCTGCCAGACGGCCGGGAGACTGGCACGGCCGTGGAAGGCCAGGTACTCGGGAAGCACCAGGTCGGGGCCCCACTTCTCCTTGTAGGCCAGCTGGCTGGCCGAGGGGTACACCTTCTCCCCGTGCTCGGCCATGAAGCGCATGAAGCGGGTGGTCGGGCCGCTGGCGCCCGGCACCTCGTGGTCGGCGGACAGACCCACGAACGGGGTGAAGCCGAAGTGCAGCCACTCGGCCTTCTCGTCCCGGAACGTCTCCAGGGCGTGCAGGTTGATGGCCTCCATCACCCCGGGCGGAGCGGTCGCCCGACGGCGGCTGAGGTCGTGCAGCCAGCCGGGGTGCGAGCCGTAGACCGGGGAGTAGGAGATGTAGCCGATCGCCCGGCCCTCCAGGCGCCCCAGCAGCAGCCGCCGGTGCTCCTGGGCGGAGCCGCCGAGCTCACCGACCAGGAACTCGATCTCCTTGACGTGTCGGCCCTTCGAGCGGAGCCACTCGCGGTCGATGTCGACCAGGTCGTCGGCGGCCCGGTCGTAGGGGACCTCGGCCACCTCCAGGCCGGCCCGCCTGGCCTTGGAGATCTTGTTGCGCAGTTTCATGAACTTCGTACCGCGCAGAGTGTGGTCCGGCAGCCGCAGTGCGTACGAGGAACCGACCTGGTTCACGGTGAAGCCGCAACGGTCGTACAGCTCCGCGTCGGACCGCTGGAGCTGCACGGCGACCACCTTGCGGCGGGCCGTACGGGCGAAGGCGAGGAACGCCCGCAGCAGGCGCTCCCGGTCGGCCTCGGGCGCGAAGACGCCACCGAACTGCATCAGGTACCGGCCGGCCTCGCGGTAGGCGACGACACCCTTCACCGACGGGTCCGAGAAGTAGGCGTTGCCGGCGTTCAGGGCGAGGAAGGCGCTGGGATTGTCCGCGCTCTCCCGGAGGATGGCGACCACTTCTCCTGGATCGATCTCACGGTTGACGGTGGTCATCGTTCCCCTTGTCGTCACGAAAACGGTGGCCGAACTCCCGGCAGATCGTTGCCGATCTCTCTCTCATCGGCCTGACACATCCGTCTCAGGCCGGTCTCCGCCGATTGTCAGGCCGCGCTGTAACAGTCCAGTGCGAGGAAGCAGGACGTCGAACATTTCCTTCCCGGCCTCCGCGGCTTTGGGGGGTAGGAGAGCGGAGGACCCGCGTGAGCAGTGCCCGTACGACGCCCGAGGCGTCGCACCATGAGGACGCCGTCGGCACCGCGGCGGACGGCAACGGTCTGCTGACCTACGACTCGCTCGTCGACGGCAAGAACGTGCCGAGCGACCAGTGGGTCTACGTGGTCGACTCGGACGCGCTGCTGCAGGACGCGTTCAGCAGCCTGACACTGAAACGGAAACTGGAGAGCGGACGGTTGTCCCCCGAGGAACTGCCCGGCGGCAGCATCGTCGGAAGGGTGGCACGGGCCGGCCGCGAGACCGTGCTGCAGGCCGTCGAGGCGGCCTCCCGCGCCACCGTCGAGTGGAACACGTTCCCCCTCGACGAGCGGCTGGACCGGTTCGGTGCCCTCCTGCACCGCCGGCTGACCGAGCAGGCCGACCGCACGATCGAGATTCTGCTGCGGGAGGGCCACCCTCTGGCACTGGCCCGCTGGCAGGTGTCCGGAGCGCTGGAGTGCTTCTCGCCCCAGTCGCTGGCCTTCTACCGCAGCCAGATGCTGCACGAGTCGCGGCACGGCGAACGGCGGATCTCCGTGCGCCGCCGCCCGGACGGCGTGGTCTGCCTCAACCCGCCGCAGAACGCCCCGCTGTCGAGCGCGCTGCTCGGCGTCACCTCGCTCATGGCCGGTAACTCGCTGGTCGTCCGCGCTCCGCGCAGCGCCCCGCTGGGGGTCATGTACGTGCTGCACGAGATCGTGGCGCCCGTCCTGGAGGAACTCGGCGCCCCCGGCGGCACCTTGAACGTGGTCTGCGGGGACCCGGCGCCGATGCTCTCGGCCTGGCTCGACAGCCCGCTCGTCGACGACATCATGTACTTCGGCAGCAGCGAGGCCGGTATCCGCTTCCAGGAGCGCTGCGTGGCGGCGGGGAAGAAGCCGATCCTCGAACTCGCGGGCAACGACACCGTGGTGGTCTGGAAGGACGCCGACCTCGAGTACGCCGCCGAGGCGCTGACCGAGAGCTTCTACGGCTCCGGCCAGCTCTGCATGATCCCCAACCAGGTGCTCGTGCACCCGGACGTCGTGGAGCGGCTGACGGCCCTGCTGGCCGAGAAGGCCGCGGACGTGCGGGGCGGGTCGGTGCGGCAGGAGGACGTCCTGCTCACCCCCGTGCTGCGCAACGAGAAGTTCTTCGCGTGCCTGGAGGACGCTCTGTCGAACGGTGCCGAACTGGTCTGCGGCGGCCACGCCATGCAGGACGACGGGACCCGGGACGCCGCGGGAATCTTCCTGGAGCCCACGGTGGTCCTGGTCCGGGGACTGGAGGGGGCCCGCGAGGTGCAGGCGGTCCGGCACGAGACGTTCTTCCCGCTGCTGCCGGTGATCGCGGCCGAGCCGGCCCCGGACGCCGTCCTGCTGGACCGGTTCGTCGGCTTCGTCAACAGCAACCCGTACGGGCTGCGCAACTCGGTGTGGGCCGGCGACCCCGAGGTCGTCGAGCACTTCGTGACCCGAATCACCCAGGGCGGCCTGCTGAAGGTGAACGACTCCCACATCGGTTTCCTGCCCGGCCTGCCCACACACGGTGGCACCGGGCTGACCGGCGGCGTGTACGGCGAGGCCAACTACCCCGTCCTGCGCACCTCGCACATCCAGGGCGTGAGCATCTCCGACGGCGGGATCCGCCCCCGGGAGGCCGTGTTCGGAGCCTGGCAGGCGATGCGGGGCGAGGACGGGACCGCAGCGGCCGGCGCGTGACACCGACGCCGGCCGCTGCGGTCCGGCGGCCGCCGGGCAGTCCCGTCCCAGGAGACCGCCGGTGACCTGCGGTGGGACTTCGAACGGCCGAGAGACCAGAGAGATTCGCCAGCATGCGTGACGGCCTCGAAGGTGCGGTGGTCACGTCCCAGGGCCCGGAGCACGTTCAGGCGGTGTCCGGAGTTGCAGCAGCCCGTCCTCGCTGTTCGGCACCCGGCGCGAGCGAACCTTCGTGCCGGGTGCATCGATCGCGGTGCAGCGGTGTCCGGCCTTGCCCGTGTCCGTCCCCGCCCACGGTTCGGGCACCAGTCCCTCCTTCGTCGTCCTTCTGTGCTCTCCCAGCAGAGACCTCGCTGTCACGTCCGTACGAGCGATTCGGTTGGCGCACCCCCCTCAGCAGGCGCGTCGTCGCGGGAAGCCGGGCTGCCGATCTCTCCGAGCCACGAATGCGGCAACACCATGACAGCCGCACCCGGCAACCCCTGGGCGTCCCGATCCCACGAATGACCGCGATCAACCCATGAAGAAAGGTGTGGAGACCATGCGCCCACTCGAAGCGGCACGCGCCGCTTGTGAATCCTTCCTCCCCGGCCTGCTCGACCGCCTCGCGGACATTCCGCTGGCGGAACTGGAGGCGCCGGGCAGCCCGGCCATCCGCCACTTCCGGGAGTGCGGCGGACCCGCACTGGTGATCCCCAAGGAGTACGGCGGGCACGGTGCCGACCCCCTGGAGGCGATGGCCGTGACCCGCGCCCTGGCCTCCCGGGCCCCGTCCCTGGCGGTGGCGACCACCATGCACCACTTCTCCGTGGCCACCCTGTTCAGCCTCGCGGCCAGCGTGCAGAGCACCGGGATGGAGTGGGCCCTGCTCGAAGGGGTCGCGGAGCAGCGGCTCCTGGTCGCCTCCGGGTTCGCGGAGGGACGGCCCGGCCAGGGCATCCTGTCGCCGACGATGTCGGCCCGCAAGAGCGAGGGCGGCTACCTGATCGACGGCTCCAAGAAGCCGTGCAGCCTCGCCCACTCCATGGACCTGCTCACCGCCAGTGTGGCGCTGCCCGCCGACGACGGCACCGAGCAGATGGCCGTCCTGCTGATCCCGGCGACGACGGCCGGCATCACCGTGCACCCCTTCTGGAAGAGCAGCACGCTCGCGGGCGCCGAGAGCGACGAGATCCGGCTGTCCGAGGTCTTCGTGGACGAGCAGCTGCTGATGCCCAACACCGCCGACCCCGGGGAGCTGGACGACCTCCAGACCGTCGGTCTCATCTGGTTCGAACTGCTCATCTCCAGCTGCTACCTGGGCATGGTCAGCGGTCTGGTCGAACGGGCCGTGGACGGACGGCGGGGCAGCGAGACGGACCGGGCGCGCGCCCTGATCCGGCTGGAGGCGGCGGCCCAGCTGCTGGAGGGTGTGGCCCGCCGCGTGCGGGACGGCGAGAACGGCAACGAAGCCCTCGCCCAGGCACTGGTCGCCCGCTACGCGGCGCAGGAGGCGCTGGCCGATGCCCGCGATCTGGCCGTGGAACTGCTCGGCGGGACGGCCTTCATGAGCGCGTCCGACACCGCTGTGATCGCCGCCTCGTCGCACGGCATCGGATTCCACCCGCCGTCGCGATCGAGTTTCACCGGCCCGTACCTGGAGCACGCAGCGGGCCGACCGCTGCGCCTGGCCTGAGGAGGCACCGTGACCGTCGCACCCACCGGATCGACTCCCGCAGCAGACCCCGGCACCCGCCGTGTGCCCGGCCGCGACGAGCTCGGCCGCCTGTACCGCACCCACATGAACCGGGGCCGGGCCACGCTCGGCGAGATGTTCGGCGGTCATGTGGAAGTGGAGTCGCATGGCGCCTGGGTCACCACGGCCGAGGGCAAGCGCTTCCTCAACTGCGGTGGCTACGGCGTCTTCCTGGCCGGAGCCAGGCACCCGACGGTGATCCGGCACGTCACCGAGCAGCTGCAGGCGCATCCGATCGCCACCCGGGTCTTCCTCGAACCGCAGGCCGCGCTGGCAGCCGAGGCACTGACCTCGGTCGTGCCGGCCGGACTGACCCGCGTGCACTTCGCGGGCTCGGGCGCCGAGGCCGCGGAGACCGCGCTCAAGATGGCCCGGACCAAGGGCCGCCGGCGGCTGGTCGCCACCACGGGCGGCTATCACGGCAAGACGATCGGCGCGCTCAGCCTCACCGGCAACGATCTCTTCCGCACCCCGTTCCAGCCGCTGCTGCCGCAGACCACGCACGTGCCGTTCGGTGACGCGGCGGCTCTGGAGGCCGTGCTCGCGGAGACTCCCGGCGAATGCTGTGTCTTCGTGGAGCCGGTGCAGGGCGAGGCCGGAGTGGTCATCCCGCCGTCGGGCTACCTGAAGGCCGTGCGGGACGCCTGCGACAGGCAGGGCGCGCTGCTGGTGCTCGACGAGGTCCAGACCGGCCTGGGCCGGCTCGGCAGCTGGTGGGGCGCGGACGCGGAGGACGTCAAGCCCGACATCATGCTCGTCGGCAAGGGACTCAGCGGCGGCGTGGTTCCGGTGTCGGCCGTGGCGGCGACCCGTGAGGCGTTCTCCGTCTTCGACCGCGACCCGTACCTGCACACCTCCACCTTCTCCGGGGCCCCGCTCGCCATGGCCGCCGCCCGCGGCGCCATCGCGGCGATCCAGGAGGACGACCTCGTCACCCGCGCCCGCGAACTCGGGGACGAACTGCTGCCGCGGCTCCGCCGGATCGCCGTGGAGCACTACGGCGACGTCGTCCGCGAGGTGCGCGGCCGGGGACTGCTGCTGGGCATCGAGTTCGCCGAGCCGGGACCCGCCGGAGACCTGCTGATCGAGCTGATCTCCAACGGAGTGATCGCCAACCACTCCCTCAACTCCCATCTGGTCCTCCGCCTCACCCCGCCCGCCGTCCTGGTCCGCAGCGACCTGGACTTCCTCTACGAGGCATTCGACCGGGCGTGCCGCGCGCAGGCGGCTCGCTACTCGCCCATCACAGGAGGCAGCCGCAGCCATGCGTAACGCATCCGTACTTCTTCGCATCGACGGTGTCGCCCCCGGGACCGTGTTCGACCGCATCCACGACTTCGCCCGCTATCCGGAGTTCACCGACGTGGTCCGGAGCGTGACCGTCCATCAGATGTCGCCGGAGGAGGAGACCAGCGACTGGGAGGTCTACTTCCGCAACGGCATCCTGCGGTGGACCGAGGCCGACCGGTTCGACCGGGACGGCCTGGTCATCTCCTTCGAGCAGATCGACGGAGACTTCGAGGAGTTCTCCGGCACCTGGCGGATCGGCGCCGACGGGCCGGACAGCCTGGTCGACTTCTCCGCCGACTTCGACTTCGGCATCCCGAGCCTGGCCGGGATCCTCGACCCGGTGGCGCAGCGGGTCTTCAAGGAGACCATCGCTCGTGTCGTGATGGGGCTGTTCGAGGGCCGGGCGTCCGTGGTGGGCGACGACGCCACGGCACGTGCCGTCGCGGCGGCGTCCGCTCCCGTCCCGAGCACCGGAGCGGTGGGCTGATGGACGGCCGCAACCTCTTCGAGACGCCCACCACCTACCGGCTGATCCGCCTCGAGTACGCGCTCGGCCTGGTGGTGGCCGCCGTCCTCTTCTTCACCCACCTCGACGAGGTCCGCTGGCTGCCCGCCGTCGGGCTCTTCGTCTACATCGACCTGATCGGGTACCTGCCCGGGGCCTTCGCCTACCGGCGCAGCCCCGACAAGCGGATCTCCAAGGTCTACTTCGTCCTCTACAACGTGATGCACAGCCTGGTCACCCAGGGCCTGGTCGTCCTCGCCTGGATCTGGCTGTTCGGCGCCGAGTGGGCCCTGCTGGCCGTCCCCATCCACCTCTTCGGGGACCGCGCTCTGTTCGGCAACTTCCTGAAGCCGTTCGCGCTGCGCTTCGAACCCGAGCCGCACCCGGCGTACACCGCCTTCCGTGAGCACTACGAGCACAGCGGTCCGGTACCTGCCGCCGGCACGCCCGCCGGTGTGCCCGCCCACCACTGACCGCGCGGACCACCCGCGCCCGGGGGGGGGGGGGGAGGGGGGGGGGGGGGAGGGGGGAAAAGGGGGGGGAAAGGAGGAGGTGCGGGTGGGGGTCGGGTTCCGAGTGGGAGAGGGATGTGGGGCGGAGGGGTGGGCGGTCGGGGGTA
>NZ_JBVJVN010000005.1:44357-186857 GCF_055603605.1 Streptomyces sp. NPDC037271 | reverse complement strand
GCCTCCGCGGACGCCTACCACCCGACCGCCCCCGACCCGGAGTGCAAGGGGGCCGCGCTCGCGCTGCGGGCGGCACTGCGGGACGCCGACGTCACCGCTCAGGAGGTGGACCACGTCAACGCGCACGGGACCGCGACCCTGATCAACGACGCCACCGAGGCCCGGCTGATCCACGGCGTCCTCGGGGACCGGCCGCTGGTCACGTCGGTCAAGGGCGTCACGGGGCACTCGCTGTCCGCCGCCGGAGCGATCGAGGCGGCCGTGTCCGCGCTCACGCTGGCCGAGTCGTTCGTCCCGCCGACCGCCAACCTGGAGAGCCTGGACCCCGAGATCGAGTTGGAGGTGGTGGCCAAGGAGGGCCGCTGGATGCCGGTCGAGGTGGTCGTCAGCAATTCCTTCGGCTTCGGCGGGCAGAACGCGGTGCTCGTCCTCACCCGGGCTTGACGAGCGCATGTCCCGCTTGACACCGTACGCCGATGCGGGGCCGGTCGGCGCGCCGCCCATTCGGGCCGGCGGGCGCCGCGCCGCAGAAGGGAGCCGACCGTTCCGGTGGAACGTCACTGGCAGATAGAGGAAAGCGTCTTCATCGAGGCGCCTGCCGACCACGTGTACGCGGCCGTGGCCGACGTGCGGTCGATGGGGCGGTGGAGCCCGGAGTGCCGGACCGTGCGCGGGGTGCCCCCCGGACCCGCCGCCGCCGGAGCCCGGTTCATCGGCTTCAACCGCAAAGGCCCGTTCGTCTGGTTCACCTCCTGCCGGGTCACCAGGGCCGAACCGGGCGCCGTGTTCGCCTTCCGGGTCAGCACCTTCGGACTCCCGGTGGCTCTGTGGGGCTACCGGTTCGCCGCTCAGGACGGCGGCACCCTGGTGACCGAGTACTGGCAGGACCTGCGGACCGGCCGGCGCGGCGGGTTCACCGGCCTGCTCGGCCGGATCTTCACCGGTACGCGGCCGGACCGGCGCCACCTCGCCAATCGGGCCGGGATGCGCGCCACACTCGGCCGGCTCAAGGTGACGCTGGAGAACCGGGTTCCGTAGGCCGGAGCCCGGTGACGTCCAGGGAACCCGGGGCGGAGCCGGCGGAACGTCCGCGTATCCCGCCCAGCGTCCGCACCACGGCCGCCGCCGTCACTGCGTGCCCCCGGCCGTTCAAGGCCGTACCGGTGCCGCCCCACACCCCGGCGCCGCGCTCCGGGGGGCCCTCCGACAGGTCGACGTGCAGGGCTCCGTGCCGCAGCGCCAGTGCCCGGGAGCGCTTGGTCCGGGCCCGCTGCCGCATCCGCACCGTCTCGGTGTCCGCGCCCCGGCCGGCGGCCGACCGCGTCAGGTCGAAGGGATCCATCAGCACGACGTCGTAACCGCGTTCGCGCAGCGGGGCGATGATCCGGGTGAGTTCCGTCCGGACGGCGTCGGCCGCGAGCCCCGGCCCCAGCAGATCGTGCCCGCTCAGATGGACCACCGCGAGGTCCCCTCCGAAGGCCAGCGCTTCCGGGAGCTGCCGCGAACGCACCTGGGCGACCTGCCGCACCCGCGCGTTCAGCAGATCGAGACAGGCGAACCGCGGGTCCACCTCCCGCAGCGCGTCCGCGACCCGGGTGGGCCACGGAACACTCAGGTAGCCCTCGGTCGCTTCCGGACGCCGTTCGGCCCGGCCGTCGCCGAGCACCACCATCCGGCGCCAGCGCGAGCCGGCCAGGAGCCGCCGCGCCTCTCCCTCGCCGAGGCAGCAGGGATCGTTCAGTTCCGCCGTGGGCTTCGGTGATTCCAGCACTGGATCTCTCTTTCGTTGCCGTGGACACCCGGACAGCGGGGTACGCAGCCGGCCGACCGGTTGGATGTCTCCTACCGCCGACCGCCGTTGACGCGAGTGAGTCCGCGATTTCAGGACCGTCTCAGAGGAATCTCAGGGGCGGGCGGCAGGATTATGGACATCGGCGAGCGGGCGAAAGCCACCCGGCTCGCTGCAGGGAGAGGTACCCGAAGCGGCCCAACGGGGTTCCGGAGCGATTCGGACCGGGTGAAAGCCCTCGCAGGTTCGAATCCTGCCCTCTCCGCGCAGACCCTCCGCGGACGGATCGTGCGACCCGTGTCCGCGGAGGGTCGGAACGCGCCACGGGCCCGCTGCCGGCGCACCGGGAGGACTTCGACGATCGGCCGTGTGTGTCCGCCGGTGCCGTTCAACCGGGCGGGAACCCCGGCGGCCCTCTCGCGCCGCCGGTCGGGTTTGTCCGTCACACTGCCAGCCGCGAAAGGACCACCGGATGATCGGCACGCTCTTGAAGAAGCCTCTGGAAGTCGTCGAGGCGAACTTCCGGCAGCCCAACGGCACGGCTGGGCAGCTCGTCGGTCACCTGATGACGCTCCAGCACCGCTCGTTGACGGTGTGGGCGCTGGAACACATGGACATCCGGCGCACCCAGCGGGTTCTGGACGTCGGATGCGGCGGTGGCATGGCGGTCAGGCTGATCTCCGAACGGACCCCGCAGGGCTTCGTCGCGGGGGTCGACTACTCGATGGACATGGTCAGCCAGGCCGTGCGCCGCAACGCCGACGGCATCGCCCGGGGCCGCGTCGAGGTCCGGCACGGCGACTCCGCCGACCTCCCCTACGAGGAAGCCGGATTCGACCACGTGAGCGCGATCGAGACCTTCTACTTCTGGCCCGACCCGATGCGCGGCCTCGCCGAGGCCCACCGGGTGCTCCGGCCAGGCGGACAGATCGCGATCACCCTGGAGATGAGCCGGGAGGCCGCGGCCGACCCTTCGCTGCTCCAGCGGTACTTCGGCCAGAAGTTCACCGAACGCTCGGAACGCGACGGACTGCGCATCCTGTCCGGCGCCGAACTGACCGACATGCTGGCCGAGGCCGGGTTCAGGGACGTCCGGTTCGTCTCCGAGCCGCGCCGCTCGCTCGGCTGGGTCTGCGCGCTCGGACGCAAGTGACAGCCGCGGAAAGGACATCGAGCATGACAACGGGGCAGCAGCACAAGGGACCCGCACCGGAAGCAGGCGGCCTGCCGCTGCTCGGCAACATCGTGGACTTCCGCAAGGACATCCTGGACGCCATGCACCAGGGGTGGAAGGCCCACGGCGACCTCGTCCGCTACCGGCTGGGCACCGTCGTGGTGCACGGCGTCTCCAGCCCCGAGCTGGCCGGAGAGGTGCTCACCGACAGCCCCACCTACGGCAAGCTCGGCCCGGACAACCCGCTCCGGCTCATCCTCGGGGAGGGCCTGCTCACCAGCGACGACCACGAGAGCTGGATGCGCAACCGCCGCATGATGCAGCCGATCTACTCCAAGCAGGCGCTGTCGGGGATGTTCCGCGCCATGGTGGAGTCCACCACCGAGCAACTCGCTTTCATGGAACGCGGCTACCCGACCGGCGCAGAGGTCGACGTGCACGGCGAGATGATGCGGGTCACTCTGGACATCGTCAGCCGCTGCATGTTCAGCACCGACGTGAGCCGAACCCGCGACGCGCTCAGCCCCGAAGTCGTGGACGTCGCCGTCAACTACGCCTTCGACCGGCTGCAGAACCCTTTCAGCCCGCCGACCAGCTGGCCCACCCCCCGCAACCGCCGCTTCCAGCGGGTCATGGAGGGGCTCGACGGGATGATGTACGGCCTCATCGAGGAGCGCCGAGCGGCCGGCACACCCGAGGGCGGTGCCAAGGACCTCCTCGACATGCTGCTTGCCGCCCGGGACGCGGACACCGGTCAGGGGATGACCGACCGCGAGCTGCGCGACGAGATCATCACCACCTTCGCGGCGGGCCACGAGACCACCGCCGTCACGCTCACCTGGGCCTTCTACCTCCTCTCCCAGCACCGGGAGATCCTGCGCCGGGCCCAGGAGGAGGTCGACCGCGAACTCGGGGACGGCATGCCGACGGTGGCGGACCTGCAGCGGATGCCCTACCTCCTGCAGATCTTCGAGGAGGCGCTGCGGATGTATCCCTCGGCGCCGATCGTGCCCCGGCTCGCGCTCAAGGACACCGTGCTCGGCGGCCACCACGTGCCCAAGGGCTCCCGGATCCTGGTGAACCTGTTCAACATCCACCGCCACCCGGACCACTGGACCGACGCGGAGCGCTTCGACCCCGGGCACTTCGGGGCGGCCGAGAAGAAGGGCCGCAGCCGGTTCGCGTACATGCCCTTCGGGGCCGGTCCGCACCTGTGCATCGGCAAGCACTTCGCGCTGCTGGAGGCGCACCTGCTGCTGGCCGCGCTCATCAGGCGGTACGACTTCCGGCACATCCCGTCGCACCGCGTGGTCAATCACGCCACCATCACCCTGCGGCCCAAGTACGGGATGGCCATGACCCTGCACGAACGCCGCAACGCCCCGCGACCCGCGGCCGTCCCGGTCGCCGTGGGCACCACGGCGGACTGAGAGCCGGCGTCCCGTCCCCGGCCGCGCCGAGCCGACCGGGGACCCGACGCGGGCTCCGACCTGCCGACCGACAGCCACACCTGCCGTGTCCACGTACAGCAGACCGGAGGAGACGGGACCCATGCACACCGACTACACCACCGCCGACGCGAACACTCTCAACCGCACGCTCTACCGGCCGGGGCAGCGTGAGGGGCACTACGAGAGCTTCTACCAGCGCGGCAACCACCCCACGGAGCCGCGGGCCTTCTGGATCAGGTACACCATCTTCAGCCCGACCGACATGCCCGAGGCGGCCATCGGTGAGCTGTGGGCGATCTACTTCGACGGGGTCACCGGCGAACACGTGGTCGCCAAGGAGGAGTTCCCGATCGCCGAGTGCGCCTTCGACCGGGACGCCTTCGGGGCGCGCGTCAGTGACAGCGTGCTGGAACCGGGCGCCCTGCGCGGCGAGGCCACGGGCACCAACGCGCGGATCGCCTGGGACCTGACGTACAAGGGCGACGAGCCGCCGCTCCTGCTGCTGCCGCCGAAGATGTTCACCGGCGGCTTCCCCAAGGCCAAGAACCTGGTGGGTGTACCGCTCGCGGTCTACGACGGCACCCTCACCGTGGACGGCCGGCGGATCGACATCGACGGCTGGACCGGCAGCCAGTGCCACAACTGGGGCAGCAGACACACCGACTACTACGCCTTCGGCCAGGTCGCGGGCTTCGACGACGCACCCGACAGTTTCCTGGAGATCGTCACCGGGCGCACCCGGGTCGTCGGCCCGGTGACCACGCCGATGGTCACCTTCATGGTCCTGCGCCACGAGGAGCGGGAGTACTCCCTGGTCTCCCTGCGCCAGGCGCTGACCGCGAAGGCCGACTTCGGTTATTTCTACTGGAACTTCGTCGGCGGCGACGACACCGTGTCCGTCCGGGGACGCTTCGACGCCCGGCCCGAGCAGTTCGTCGGACTGAACTACTACAACCCGCCGGGCGGCATCAAGCACTGCCTCAACACCAAGATCGCCGCCTGCGAGCTGGAGATCACCAACAAGATCACCGGTCGCACGGCCCGCCTGCGCGCCGGCAACCGCGCCCTGATGGAGATCCTCACCGACGACCGCGCGCACGGAATCGCGATGCGTGCATGACCCAGGAGACCTCCCGGACTCCCGTGGCGCCGTCCGGCGGCGGTGCCGCGGGCGAGGCACCCGGCGACTTCGGACGGGTGGCCCGGATGGCCACGGGGACCGCCCGGTTCACCCGTCGCCGCCGCCGGCCGCTGGCCGCCCTGTGGGTCCTGCTGATCCTGGTGGCGGGCTACGGAGCGACCCAGCTTGCCGACGAGCTGAGCGGCGGCGGCTGGTACGTCACGGGCTCGGACTCGCAGGCCGCCGCCGAGCGGGTCACCCACGGGTTCGAGGGGCGCGGTGCCACCTCCCTGACCCTCGTCGTCGAGGACACCCGGCACGAGCGGGGCGACCCCGCCTTCGACGACAGGGTCCGGGACGCCGTCGAGCACGTCACCCGTGACCCCGGGCTGAAGATCACCAGCGACTACGGCTACACCTCCCTCACCGGCGACCGGGCCCGCCGCTCCTTCGTCGGCGAGGACGGGCACACCGTGCTCGTGCGGCTCGGCTCCTCGCTCGACGACGGCACCGCCCGCCGTGTGCTGCCCGGCATCCAGGAAGACCTGAGCGACGTCTACGAGCCGCGCGGGCTGCGGGTCTCCCTGGTCAGCCAGGCGGCGCTGTGGGGCGAGGTGAACCACCTCAGCGAACGGGGCCTGCTCCGCGCGGAACTGATCACCCTGCCGCTGATCGCCCTGGTCCTCCTGCTGCTCTTCCGCAGTGTGGCGGCCGCCCTCGCCTCGCTGCTCGTCGGCGTCACCTCGGTCGTCCTCACCCTGGGACTGCTCGCGGTCGTCGCCCGCCACACCGAGCTGTCCGTCTTCGTCCAGAACGCGGCCACCATGCTCGGCCTCGGCGTGGGCGTCGACTATTCCCTCTTCGTCATCATGCGCTTCAAGGACGAACTGCGCGCCGAGGGCCCCGACCCCGCCGCCGACGCCGTGGAGCGGGCCGTCGCCCGCACCCTGCGCACCTCCGGCGAGACCGTGGTCGCCTCCGGCGTCACCATCGTCGCCGCCATGTCGACCCTCTTCCTCGTCGACCTCAACGTCATCTGGTCGATGGCGCTCGGCGCGGTCGTCGTCGTCGCCTTCTCCATCGTCACCAGCGTGCTGCTGCTGCCCGTCCTGCTGCAGCGGCTCGGCCCGCGGATCGAATGGGGCAGGATCGGCCGCCGCGCACCGGCCGGCAAGGACGACCGGCCGAGCCGGTGGGCGTCCGTCAGCCGCAGCGTGATGCGCCGGCCCGTCGCCGTCCTGCTCGTCAGCCTCGTGGGCATGGGGATCCTCGCAGCGCCGTCGCTGAGGCTGGAGACCTTCACCCCGGACGCCGGCGTGGTGCCCACCGGGACGGCGGTGCGCGAGGGCTACGACACCGCCAAGGACCAGTTCGGCGTGGGCAGCGCCGCACCGGTCCAGGTCGTCGTGGAGTCCGACGCACCCCTGTGGGAGCGTCCGGCCGCCGACTCGGCCCGGCTGCTCGACCTGCACGACGACCTGGCCGGGCTGCCCGGGGTGGTACGCGTCGACTCCGTCGTCACCCCACTGCGCCAGGTGGACGCCGCCCGACCGTTCGCGGCCCTGGCACCCCCGGCCGCCGAGCGGCTGCCGGCCGATCTGCGCAGCGCCGTACGGCACTTCGTCCCGGCCGACGGCCGCGCCCTGGTGATCGAGGTCGTCGGCGACGACACCGCGTCCTCCGCGTCCGTACGGGAGCTCCTGGAGTCGGTGCGCACCACGTCCGCTCCGCTGGCCGGGACGGACGGCTGGCAGGTGTGGACCGGCGGTGAGACCGCCGAGGGCGTCGACGCCAACAAGGTGATCTCGGACAGCATGCTGCCGGTCGTCGCCACCATGCTCGCCGTCATCTACCTCCTGCTGCTCGTCACCTTCCGGTCGGTGTTCCTGCCGCTGTCGGCGATCCTCATGAACCTGGTCTCGATGGCCGCTACCTACGGAGTCCTGGTGCTGGTCTTCCAGGACGGCTGGGGCAGCGGCCTGCTGGGCTTCGACAGCAACGGCAACCTCACGAACTTCGTCCCGGTGCTGCTGGTGACCCTGCTGTTCAGTCTGAGCACCGACTACGAGGTGTTCCTGCTCAGCCGGGTCCGGGAGGACTACGTCGTCACCGGCGACGAGACCGGCAGCGTGGCCCGCGGCATGGCCGCCACCGCACCGCTGATCTCGGGCGCCGCCGTCCTGATGGTGGCGGTGTTCACGGCGTTCGCGTTCGCGGGGGTCCTGCCCATCCAGCAGATCGGGATCGGCATGGCGGTGGCGATCGCCCTCGACGCGACCGTCGTACGGCTGCTCGTGGTACCGGCCACGATGCGGCTGATGGCCCGCTGGAACTGGTGGCTGCCGGGCCGGAGGGCCCGGACGGCCGGAACCCGTGATGTCGAAGAGGTGAAACGGTGAGCGAACCGAGGAACGGCCCCGCCGTGGCCGAGCGGCTGACCATCGAGGTGCCGCCGAAGACGGCCTGGGCCGCGGTCAGCGACGTGCGGCGCATGGGGGAGTGGAGCCCGGAGTGCCGGGGGGCCTGGCTCCCCGGGGCGGTCGTCCGCCCGCAGCCCGGAGCCCGCTTCGTGGGCCGCAACCGTGCCTCCTGGCTGCCCTGGGTGACCATCTGCCGGGTGGTGGAGTCCGTCCCCGGTGAGGAGTTCTCCTTCGATGTCAGCTTCTTCGGGGTCCCGCTCTCCCGCTGGACGTACCGCTTCACCGAGGTGCCCGGAGGGTGCGAGGTGACCGAGGAGTGGTACGACCGGCGGCGCGGACTGCACGGCCGGCTGCTCACGGCCACCGCCCCGCTGCTCACCGGAGTGGTGCGGCGTCGCGACCGCAACCGCCGTACGGCCCGCGCCACCCTGATGGCCTTGCGCGACGCGCTCGAAGCGGGGTGACCGGTCCCCGGCCGGCGGCGGCAGCCCCCGCGGAGCCGAACCGGCCTCCGCGGCCGGCGAGTATCCGAAGACGCCACCGCGATCTGCGAATGACGAACTCTCAGAAAGGAGCCCGGTGATGCGTCAGGCCACTGCCGGACCACCACCCGGTGAGCCGCACGCGCTCGCGTCCGTCCCGCTCACTTTGCCGGAGGCCGGTCAGGCCGCCTGCCGGGACTTCTACTCGAGGCTGGCGTCCGGCGTTACGGTGGTGACCACACGCGGCCCGGACGGCCCGGTCGGCAGCACAGCCTCCGCGGTCACCTCGCTCTCGGCCGATCCACCGCTGCTCCTGGTCTGTCTGAGCACCGGTTCGCGGACCCTGGCCGCGATCGCGGAGCAGGGTCGGTTCGCCGTCAATCTGCTGCGGCAGTCCCAGCGGGCGCGCGCCGAGCTCTTCGCGGACCCCCGGGCCGGAGCCGCCGAGCGGTTCGCGGAGGTGGACCACGGCACCGAGCTGACCGTGCCAGTGCTGGACGACACTCTCGGCTGGTCGGTCTGCCTGACGGAGGACGTGCGCCGCTACGGAGACCACTGCCTGGTGGTGGGCCGTATCGCGGCGGTGCGCTCGGCCGAGGGCCGGCCGCTGCTGTGGCACGCCCGGTCCTTCCACACCCTGGCCGACCAGGACGTGCTGATCACCGCCGGGACCGACCAGCGACCGTCCCCGGAGACACGATGACCCCCCTGGAGAAGCCATGACGAGACCCGCGGCCGGCCGGCCGTGCTGGACGACACCCGGCCAGGACCCGGCGGCGCCCCCCGGCGCGGAGCAGGCCCCGCCGCCACGGGTGAGCGGCGTGCTCGACGCGGACGTGACGGTGGTCGGTGCCGGGCTCGCCGGGCTCTCCACCGCGTACCACCTGGCCGACCGCGACCCCTCCCTGGACATCGTGGTCGTCGACGCCGAGGGTCCCGCGGCAGGGGCCAGCGGGCGCGGCACCGGCCTGCTCGGGCCGAGGGTCGGACCGCCCGTCGACCGCGCCGTCCGCCGTTTCGGCCCGGACGCCGCCCGCCGAATGCACCTGGCCAGCGTCGACGCGGTGGAGCGGACCGTCGAGTTGTGCGCCCGGGTGGGCGTCACCGGGACCGTCCGTACGGGCGAACAGGTGGTGGCCACCCGCACCGCCGACGGGCTGGCCGCCCTCGCCCGGCAGTCGGCGGCGTACCGCGATCTCGGCCTGGACGTGCCGGTCCTCTCCGCCGCGGACATCCGCGACCGCACGGACGTGCCGTACCACGCCGGGCTGTCCTACCGCGCCGCCACGCTGGACCCGGCCGCACTCACCGGGGCGCTGGCCCGGGCGTGCGCCGCCAAGGGGGTCCGCTTCCTGGGCAACAGCCCGTTGCTGGCCCTGCGGCCGGACAGCTCCGGCGCCGGGACCTGCCTGGCCTTCCCGGGCGGTACGGTGCGCACCGGCAAGGCGGTGCTGGCCGTCAACGCGGCGGCCGGCGACCTCGGGCTGCCGGTCGGCACGGTGCTGCCGCTGCTCGTCCACGCCGTCGCCACCGAGCCGCTGCCCGAGGAGGTGCGCCGGGCGCTGGGGGGAGGGGCCGGCTGTGCGCTGATCGACGCTCACCCGCTGGCCCCGTACTTCCGGACGACTCCCGACGGGCGGCTGGTGCTCGGCGGAGGCCGGCCGCTGCTCGCCCCGGTGCCCGACGACTCCGGCGCGGTGCGGGTGTGGGCCTGGCTGGAGGAACGGCTGCGGCGGCTGCATCCGGCGCTCGCCGAGGCCGAGGTCACCCATCGCTGGTCCGGTCGCATCGGGATGACCACGGACGGCCTGCCGGTGGTCGGCCCGCTCCATGGGCACCGGGACGTCTGGTACGTGGGCGGCTGCTGCGGCCACGGCCTGGCCATGTCGGTCGCGCACGGTGCCCACGTGGCCCGGGCCCTGACCGAGGGGGTGCGGGACCGACTGCCCTGGCACCGCTCCCGAGCTCCCCGGGCACCGTTGCCGGGCCCTGCCCGGCCACTGCTCGGCGCCGCCCTGCGCCTGATGGAACGGGGCGCCGCCACCGCGGTGTGACCGTGTGCCGTCCCGTCCCCGCCGCGGGGACGGGACGGCACAGGCTCAGGCGCCCTTGCGGCCGACCAATACCGCCGTCGTCGCCAGCAGCGCCATGGCGGCGATGTCGATGCGGGCGACTCTCATGTTGGCGCTGTTGAGTTCCGGCGTGGTGTAGGCGAACAGCAGGAACGTGCCCATGCTGACGGCTCCGGCGGCCATGGCGGGAATCCGCAGTGACGGGATGAACGCCGCGCACAGCAGGCCGATCCCGACCAGTCCCAGCAGCACGGCGCGGTGCCGCAGCAGTAAGGTCAGGTCGGCGGAGTCGGCGCCGTCGACGGAGACCCCGTACGCCGTGCTGATCCGGGACGGCGCCACCGCGACGAAACCGGGCAGCAGATTGATCGCACCGACGATGAACAGCAGTGCGGTGATGAGGCGTTCGGTCCACATGATGTCGTCTCTTCGTTCGTTCACGGAAGGCGGGGGACGTGCGGCACGGCGTAGGGACGCGTGCCGACAGCGATTAGCATGTCCGTATGCGTCCGGCGGTGCTTTCAGAAACGTGCTGTGAGCGCGCCGAGTTGTGGCTGTGGCCGGGGCAGGCCCTGTACGTGGGCCCCTCCTTGGAGCTGGACGTCCACTTCGGTGCGGTGAGCTGTCTGGCACTGGGCCTCGACGGGCCGTTCACGGTCGAGCTGCAGCACGGCTTCCGGTGCCGCACCCGGACGGCTCTGGTGCCCGCCCGGGTGCGGCACCGCATCGTGGCCGAGGGCGCCCGCATGGCCTTCTGCTACTTCGACCCCGCCTCGGAACGCGAGCGGTCCTGCCGCCGGCGGATGGGCGGCACCGCGGAACTGGCCACGGATCACGTGTACGAGGACGAACTAGCCCGCAGCGCTGCGATGTTGACCGGCGGCGCACCGCTGGCGGACGTCCGGAAGTGGTTGGACCGGGTCGGCCCGGACAGTCTCGGCGAGCGGCGGGACCCACGGGTGCGGCGGGCGACGGCACACCTGGACGGGCCGCACGGCCGACGGGTGGCGGCGAAGGACCTGGCGGCCGAGGCGGGGCTCAGCGTCTCCGCGTTCCTGAGACTGTTCCGCGCGGAGACGGGGACCACCTTCCGGCGCTACCGGATGTGGGCCCGGATGCTGCGGGTCGCGGAACTGCTGGAGACCTGGCCCGACCTGTCGACGGCCGCCGTGGAGGCGGGATTCGCCAGCCCCTCGCACTTCAGCAGTGCGTTTCACGCCATGTTCGGCCTACGGCCCAGCACCCTCTTCGCCCGGCACACGGTGATCCGGACGGTGGGCCCGCCGGAGCGCGAGCCCGCCCTGTCCTCGGTCCGGTCGCTCACGCGGAGGCAGTGAAACTGTAAGCATGGTCGTGCGGCAGTTCCTCCTGCCGCAGGATCTTGCCCTGCAGCCACTGGAGCCGGGGGCCCGGGGCTATGCCGAGTTCGTCCATGAGCAGTTCACGCAGACGCGCGTACCGGTGCAGTGCTTCGGCGGGCCGGCCCGACCGGTACAGGGTGGAGACCAGCATCTCCCAGGCGACCTCGCGTAGCGGGGTACGGGCGGTGAGTTCCTCCGCCGCCAGGAGGGCCGCCTCCAGATTCCCTTCGGTGATCAGGATGGACACCCTCAACTCCTGCGCCAGCATGTGGGCTTCTTTGAGCCGAGTGATCTCCCGGGAAGCGAAGAGGTAGTCCGTCGCCTCGGCGAGCGGGGCTCCCCGCCACAGGGCCAGCGCGGCGGTGACCTCCTGGTCGGCCTCCTTGACGCGGTCCAGTCGCAGAAGCCGCCGCGCGTCTTTCAGCATCCGCTCGAAGTGATAGACGTCCTGGGCCTCGAAGGGGACCCGCAGCGCGTACCCCATGGGCTCGCGGACCAGTACACTCGTGCCGCCGCGCCGGGTCCGTCCCGGTTCCAGCACGTCGCGGAGCCTGCTGATGTGGGCCTGCACGGAGGAGACGGAACTCGACGAGGGACTGTCGGGCCACAGGTCCTCGCGCAGGGTTCCGAGCGGAACGGCACACCCTCTTTCCAGCAGCAGCCGGATCAGGAGTGCTCGTCGTTTCGGTGGTCCGATGGTGAGGGGCTCGCTATGCGAGTAAGCGACCAATGGCCCCAGTAGCCCGAACCCGAGCATGGGAGAGGGGCTCCCCTCTCGGTCATGCCCAACAGATAACCAGTTCATGCTCATATTTTACTGTGAAGTTGAAGCATCCGGTCGGCCCGCCGCGCCGTTGGCGCGAAGTTGGGAAATATCAGTGGTAGGGGACGTGCTCGCATCCTTCGTTACCTCCGGTACGCTTCCGTGTTCCGGTCATCGGTCTATCTGAACCGGAGAGTATTGCAGTCGCGGCCTTGCTCTCCGTGTGGGTTTCCGGATATGGGATCGGCGTGCCTCGGATTGGGCGGGACGAAATGCGGTGCGGGTGACAACTGGCGCGCAAAGTGCGAATGCTGTCGCCGCGGCGGATGAAAGGGGCGGGTGTGGTCCGGTACGACGCCTCGGGGGGCCGGAGGCGAGGGGCGCGGGGGGCGCTGCGATCGGTCGTCCCGCCGACGGTCGCCGTACCGGTCGCTGCGTCGGCCGCCCGCCCGGCGGCCGACGTGGCGTCCGCCGGTCAGAGCAGCGCCGGATCCTGACGCAAGACTCCGTAGAACCGCTCCTGCAGGTCGCGTCCGGGATCGAGCCCGAGGCTGTGAGCGAGGCGTTCGCACATCTGGTTGTACGTGTCCAGCGCGTCCGCCTGCCGACCGGTGCGGTACAGGGCCGTGATGAGCTGAGCGCAGAAGTGTTCGTGGTACGGGTACGTGGCGTGCATGCGCTCCAGCTCGGAAAGGATCAAGCGGTGCTGATTCAGCTGAAGACGGATGTCGAACAGTTTTTCGTACGCGGTGATCCATAGCTGTTGGAGTCGACTGTACGACATGCGGCAGAGGTCCCCCTGCCCGGTGTCCATCAGTGCCGGACCGCGCCACAGCTTGGTCGCTTCGGTGAGAAGTGCGGCGGCCTCTTCCATGTGCCCGTCATCGAGGGATTCGGCACGCCGGATGATTTTTTCGAAGCGGATGACGTCGACCTCGATTTCGGATCCGATCAGGGCGTAGCCGGACGGAGAGGTCCCGATGACTTCCCGGAGGCCGGGCTTCCCGCTGTGGGTCGCCAGTACGCGGCGAAGACGTGCGATGTGGCCGTGCAGTGAATTCTCGGCATTTCGGGGTGGCTCCTCTCCCCATAACTCGTCTATGAGGTCGCGCCTGGACACCGGACGCCCGGGAGAGAGTGCGAGGACGGCGATGACGGTCCGCAGCTTCTCGCCGGGAATGCGCACGTACACGCCTTCCTCACGAATCTCCAAGGGGCCGAGGAGTTTTATTTCCATGAGCACGCACCTTTTGTGAATGACTGACGGTCGGAGTCGTCCGGGTGAAGGGGAGGAAGTCTTCCTCTCGGAACGGAAAAAGAGTCGAGTGAGAGGCACGGAGAATACGGGCCATGGGCACCCGCGCGACATGCGGTGTTCACCGCCGCACCGCACAGAGGCTTACTGGTCGGTAAGGTTGCCGGGGATTACCGGCTCCGGGTCGTCGTGCCGCGTGGCGGCGTAACGCATGCGCCCCTCTCTGCGGTTGCTGGAAGGGGGCGTGAAGTGGACGCCCTGTCTGTCAGGACGAGGGCCGGGGTCCGCCGGTTGCTCTGGTGCGGGCGTGCTCCGGCCCGGATGTCCGTCGCGCGTCCGGCCTGTCCCGACAGACGCGGTGCGGGTCGTCGGGGTGCCGTGTCGCACAAGCCGCCTGATGGCAGCGGACGTGGCAGACCAGTCGACTGTGTGCCGGCGCGAGGTGCGGGCGATGGTCATCGTGGTCGACGTCCGGCCGTTCGCCCGAACCCGCCTCCGTGACTCTGATCCACGGCAGGAACCCCCGGGCGGGCGTCACGGAGAAGCCCTCGGTGGCGCGTGCGTCACCGCTGCGGTCGATCGCCTCACCCATAACGCCGGTGCTCATCTCTGTCGAAGGAACCCCTGCAGCGCGGTAATCATCTTGGGCGCGCGTCCACGAGGACACGCTTCGACCCGCCAGTAACAAGGAACGTCCGGATCTGAATTCATCGACCAGAGGCCGAGGCCGGCACATCGCCATCACCCCTCGAAAGGTGTTGCACAAGCAAGCCGTAGCGTAACCCACGTTTCTTGTCATCTCCTTGTCGCGCACGTTCGTCGAGCGCTCACCTGCGAAAGGGATTAACCTCGAAGTTTCGTGAGGGTCCGCCGACGGAGTCGGTGGGCCCTTTCGCTTTCCGGAGCTGATGGCGGGCAGGCCGGCGGCCCGGTTGTCGCGTCGGGTGGGCGCCGGGACCATCGCCCGGGGTGGGTGATGCTGTCGTCGGGACGGTGGACGTTGCTGGTCAGCCGGGGTTTGGCAGAAGCGCGAGTCGTTCGAGGGCGCCTGTGATCTCGTCGGTCAGGCCAGTGCCGGGCGAGGCGGAGGACCCTGCGCCGACCGGTGGTGACGAGCTGGCCGGCTGTGGGGGCCGCTCCCGGGCCGTCCGGTCGCGGACGCCCAGGACGTCACCCGCACGGACTCGGTGCGACTCGGTGCGCGGCACGTCCCGGGTGCTCCGATCCGCTTCAGCCGCCGATGGGCGTTGCCCCTGAGGGAGACGGGACCAGTCGGTACCCGCCGTCCTCGCGTAGCACGTGTCCGGCGGTCGGCGGGGGGAAGTGGCTCCCGAGCAGGAGAGTTGACGTACCGGCCAGTGAGCCGAGCAACTGGTTCCGGGTCCTGGCCGCGAGTTCGGGAGCGATGTCCACACAGCTGCAGAGCTCCGGATGCGCCATCTGGACCGGGTGGTGGATGCTGTCACCGGTGACCAGTGCGGTCTCGCCACGGCTGCTCAGTCCCACCGCTACCTGCCCCGGTGTGTGGCCGGGGGTGGGCAGCAGACGGATGCCCGGCGCGACGTCCGTGCCCTCGTCCGCGACGTCGATGAGGTCGAACAGACCTGCTTCCCGGACGGGATGGACCGAGTCCCGGAACATCTGCCGACGCGCCTCCTCCATTTCGACACCCGCCCAGTAGTCCCACTCGGTGCGTGAGGTGAGATAGCGCGCGTTCGGGAAGGTGGGCACCCAGGTGTCGCCCTCGGCACGCGTGTTCCACCCCACGTGGTCGGCGTGGAGGTGGGTCAGGACCACGAGGTCAACGCTCTCCGGCGCGAAGCCCGCCGCCCGTAGCCGTGCTTCGTAGTCGCTGTTCAGGTTGTGCCAGGCGGGGTTGGCGCGCCGCTTCCCGTTTCCGATGCCGGTGTCCACCAGCACCCGCATGCCGTCCACCTCGACGGCGAAGCTGTGACTCGCCAGGCGCAGGACGCCTTGTTCGTCGGCGAATTCGGGGCTCAGCCAGGGAGTCCGGCTCACGAGGTCGGTGGTTGCCCCGGGCAGCAGCCACCGACCGGTCCGGGCGGGCAGGGCCACTTCGTCGATGCGTCGTACGGTGTGGTTGCCCACCGTCCAGGAAGAGGCGGGGGGAGTGATGGACCTGGTCGTTTGAGATGAGGTGAACACGGCGACTTTCCTTACCTGTTGTGGGTCGCGAGGACGGAGATGATGTCTGGAGCGGGTGTGTCGGGTATGTCCGGTGAGGCGGATGTGTAGTCGCTCGTCGCCGGGCGGGAGTGGGTGTCGGGGGACGGTGCCCGGCGTCGACTGCGCAGCGACGCGGTCAGCGTCGCGACTGCGACGGTCGCCAGTACGGCCACGCAGCCGGCATAGGCCAGTGCTGCCGCACGCAGCCCGAAACCGGTGGTGAGGGCGCCGGCGCCGATGGCGGGCAGACTCATAGCCAGGTAGCTGAGTACGTAATAGGAGGCGAGCGTGCCGGCTTTCTCCCGGGCCGGGACCGAGTCGACGACCGCGCGCAGCGCACCCTGGGAGACGGCTCCGAAGCCGAACCCGGCCAGCGCCGCCCCGGCGAAGAGAAGTACGGGGCCGGCGAGATGGAGGGCACCCAGGGTCAGGACGGCCGCCGGAATCACCGCGCAGCTCCCGAGGAGAGCGGAGACGTCGGCACGCATCCTGCGCGTGAAGTACACCGTGGGGGCGGCGACGGCCGTCAGCGTGAAGAAGACCGTGCCGCCGGCGTATTCGGGCCCGCCGGGGGAGATGAACCGGGTGAAGCCCGGTCCCAGGGATGAGTAGAAGCCGCCGAGTGCCCAGACGGCGACGACGCCGGCGCCGTTGAGCAGGAGAGCGTGGGCGGCCGCCGACGGCAGCGCCAGGTGGGGCCGCGTCGAGCGCAGTGCTCCGGGACGGCGGTGGACGGTCTCGGGCGTCGAGACGAGGGCGATGGCCTGCGCGGCGAACACGGCTATCAGGGCCGCGTACACCGTGATCGTCGGAACGGGGGCGAAGCGCACCATGAGGGTGGCTGCCAGGACGCCGGCGGCCATGCCCGTCACCGGCGCGATGCTGTTGGCCAGAGCGGGGCGACCTGGCCGGGCGGGGTCTTCCAGGTCGAGGAGAGCCGCACCTGCTGCGCTGGTCGCCGCGCCGGTCGCGATGCCCTGCAGCACGCGGGCGCCGATCAGGGTGGTCAGGCCGCCGGCCGTCGCGAACAGTGCCATGGAGGCGACCTGGACCGCGAGCGCGCCCAGGAGCACGGGGCGGCGTCCGACATGGTCGGAAAGGGTTCCGGTCGTCAGCAGTGCGACCAGGAGCGCCAGGGCGTAGGCGCTGAAGACCACGGTGATGTCGAGGGACGACAACTGCCACTGCGCCTGGTAGTGGGGGTACAGCGGGGTCGGCGCGCTGGATGCGGCGAGCAGCGCGATCAGGATCGAGGCGTGCAAGGCGAACGGCAGGCGTCCGGATGGGGAGGTGCGGGGAGGCGCGAGGCCCGCGGGGACGCTCTGCATGAGGGTCCTTCCAGTGCTAAAAGCGATTCGTTTGCTTTAAGTCACCGTAGGTCCTACGATCGACTAAAGCAAACGATTCGCTTTTGCGGTGGTCGGAGGTCCTGCACCAGCCCCGGCCCGTCGCGCCGTACAGATCCGGAAGGAAGCCATGACCAGCGAACTCACCCCCCAAGAGGCAGCCCGAGGGGCGCTGCGGGCGGGGCTCCCCCTCGGGGGCGGCCGACACGAAGGGGTGGCCATGACGGCCAACCACATCCACTCCGTGATCAGCACATTGCGCGAGCTCGACTTCGGCGAGACCCCTCCCGCGTCCTCCTACCGAGCCGGACAGGGGAACGCCGATGCAACCGTTTGAGCTGTCGCTGACCGAAGCCTCCCGTGCGGTGCGCGCACGGGAGCTGTCCCCCGTCGAACTCACCGAATCGGTGCTCGCCCGTATCGCCGCCGTCGAAGGACGGCTGGGCGCCTACGTCACCGTCGCCGCCGACGCGGCCCGGGCCGCAGCGGTCCGCGCCGAACGGGAGATCTCCGGAAGCGGACCGCGCGGGCCACTGCACGGGATCCCCATGGCGCTCAAGGATCTGATCGACGCGCAGGGGATGCCCACCACGGCGAGCTCGCACGTCCGGGCAGGGCACGTGGCGGAACGCGACAGCCGGGTGGCCGAACGGCTCGGCGCCGCCGGGGCCGTCCTCCTGGGCAAGACGCACACGCACGAGTTCGCCTACGGCCTGACCACTCCGCAGACGAACAACGCCTGGGACCACAGCCGGGTCGCGGGCGGATCGAGCGGCGGCTCGGCGGTAGCTGTCGCCGCCGGCGAGGCGACGTTCGCCATGGGCACGGACACGGGCGGTTCCATCCGGGTCCCCGCTGCTCTGAACGGCATGGTGGGCCTCAAGCCGACCTACGGCCTGGTTCCACGCACAGGCGTGACCTCGCTGTCCTGGTCCCTGGACCACGTGGGACCTCTCACCCGCACCGTCCAGGACGCCGCGCTGGTGCTGTCGGCGACCGCCGGCCACGACCCGCGCGACCCGGCGAGCGTGTCCGGCCCGATGCTGGACCGCTTCCCGGGAGGCGACCTGCGAGGACTGAAGGTCGGCGTACCGCGGAACCACTACTTCGACCGGGTCGCGCCCGAGGTCGAGGAGTCCGTACGCGGCGCGATCGAGCGGCTGGCGGAGCTGGGGGCGGAGCTCGTCGATGTCGAGATCCCGATGGCGCGTTACGTCCAGGCCGTTCAGTGGGGGCTGATGGTCCCCGAGGCCACCGCCTACCACGAGCGGTCGCTGAGGGCCACTCCCGACCTGTACGCGGCGGACGTTCGCATCCTGCTGGAGGCCGGCGAACTCACGTCTGCGGGCGACTACCTCCGCGCCCAGCGGGCCCGCACCATGATGCGAGACGCCTGGGCTCGCATGTTCGACGGAATCGACGTCCTCGCCGCGCCGACGGTGCCGATGACCGCCACCGAGGCGGGCCAGGAAGCCGTCGAGTGGGCCGATGGTACGACCGAGGCCGTGTCGGACAGCTACGTCCGCCTCTGTGCCCCGGCCAACATCACCGGCGTCCCGGCCCTCACGCTGCCGGTCGGTCACGACCGCGCCGGACTGCCGATCGGTATGCAGCTGATGGCGCGCCCCTTCCACGACGCGACGGTGCTCCGGGTGGGCCGGGTCTACGAAGAGTCGGTGGCCGGCGCGGGGCGGCTCGCTCCCCTCGCTGCCTGAGGGAAGGCGGACGTTCCAGCCGGCATGCGGTCGCGTCGCCGCAGGGGCGTCCGCCGTGCTCGGCCGCCCGGACACGTGGCCCCGCGGGGCGCCGACGCCGGCCACCGCCTAGAAGCAACAAAATCGCATTAAGGTGGATCGTATGAGTCCCAAGCCCATGGTCCGCCCCGGCGGGCGCAGCGCACGCGTACAGGAGTCCGTCCACGCCGCGGTACGTGAACTCGTAGGGGAGGTGGGCCGCGACGCGCTCACGGTCCCGATGGTGGCCACTCGGGCGGGCGTGACACCCTCCACGATCTACCGTCGTTGGGGTGACCTGCAGGAACTCCTGTCAGACGTGGCCGTCGAACGACTGCGCCCGGAAACGGATCCGGCCGATCTCGGAAGCCTGCGGGCCGATCTCGACGCGTGGGCGGGACAGTTCGTCGACGAGATGGCCTCGCCGCCCGGGCGCGCCTACATCCGGGACGCCCTGCTCGGCGACCCCGACGGAACCCATGCCGGTCAGTGTTCGGCGTATGCCGCCGAGCAGATCGACGTCGTGTTGGCCCGTGCGGTGCGGCGGGGGGAGCCGGTGCCCGAGACGGAACTGCTGATCGACCGTGTCGTGGCGCCGATCATGTACCGCATCCTCTTCCGCCCTGGCCGACTGGACGCCGCATACGCGCGCGAGCTCGTGACGAACGCCGTGTACGCCCAGCAGACCGAGGCCGGCGCTCGCCCCACCCAGGCCGCCGCCCCTCGGCGCTCGAAGAAGGAACCCGACAACTGACCACTTCGCTCATCGGGCGGTCTGGCCACTGGGCCGTGGAGGCCAAGCGGCCGGCTGTACTGGCAGGGGTCGTGAATTCCCCGGCAATGACCGACCAGGACGTGGCCCTTGGGCGTGACGCCCGTTTGACGCTCCGTGCGCACGACGGGCCCTTCGGCGGAGCAGAAAACGGCAGCGGAGGCGATGGTGCGTCTATGCGGCGTGGAGGAGGTTGTGCAGGCGGGCGACACCGGGCATGGCGTGTCCGCGACCGGGTCGGTCCCGGCAAGACCGTCTGGTCCGAGTGCGCACCGTCGACCGGAGCCGTAGCCCCCGAGCCCGGGCAGGCCGCCGCACCGAACGGCGGACCCGGCCACCGTCCCATGCCGCCGTGGGCCGGGCCCCCGCCCCACCGGAGCGCGGGGCGGTACCAGAACCTGACGCGGGGAACGACCCAGCGCCAGGTTCTGCACGGCGCCCGGTGGGAGCCGGCTGTCCGGGCCGTGCCGCGGGAGGCGTTCCTCGACGACGGCTGGTTCGAGGACGAGGACGAGGACGAGGGCCGGTACCGGCCGGCAT
This sequence comes from Streptomyces sp. NPDC037271, assembly GCF_055603605.1. Lineage (NCBI taxonomy): Bacteria > Bacillati > Actinomycetota > Actinomycetes > Kitasatosporales > Streptomycetaceae > Streptomyces > Streptomyces sp. NPDC037271. The sequence goes on along the minus strand of NZ_JBVJVN010000005.1, from coordinate 166,392 downwards.
TCCTCGACGGCCGACGCGGCGGCGGCCTGGACCGGGTCCACGGTCGCGGTCGTGAGCCTCCACGCCACCACGTGGCAGGCCGAAGTCAGCCGGTCGCCGCGCCCCCGGCTTTGGCGATGAGCATGTCCAGGAGCGAGAGCAGCGCACCGCGCGCGTCGTCACGGGAGCGGGCGTCGAGCAAGTGGACGGGTGTGTTCGGGTCACGCAGATGCAGCGCCGCCCTGATCTCCTCGGCGGTGTAGAGCTGTTCGCCGTGGAAGCAGTTCGCGGCGACCACGAACGGAAGCCCTCGGTTCTCGAAGAAGTCGACGGCCGGGAAACTGCGGTCGAGGCGTCGTGTGTCGACAAGGACAATCGCCCCGAGTGCTCCGTTCAGCAGGTCGTCCCACATGAACCAGAAGCGCTCCTGGCCAGGTGTGCCGAACAGGTAGAGCACGACCTGTGCGTCGGTGAGGGTGATGCGGCCGAAGTCCATCGCGACGGTGGTAACCGCCTTGGACTCGATGCCGTTGAGGTCATCGATGCCGACGCCCGCGCTCGTCAGCCGTTCCTCGGTGCGCAAGGGCTCGATCTCGGAGACCGTCTCGACCAGGGTCGTCTTGCCGACACCGAATCCCCCAGCGATGAGGATCTTGACGGGGGCCGCTTCCTGGGCAGGGGTGTCATATCCGGGCAAGGTTGTCCCTGATTCTCATGAGCAGGTGGACATTGGTGGTCTCGGCCCCTTCCAGGGGTGGCCGGTGCTCGATCAGCCCTCGATCCGCGAGTTCGCCGAGAAGAAGCGTCATGGGAGTGAGGCGGATGTGCATGCGCGCCGCGATCTCGGCGACCGCCAGGCCGCCCGGAGGCGAGCACATCGCGAGGATGGCCTGCCACTCGCTGGGCAGGCCGCCGTGGCCGTCGGCGACGGCCACGGCCGTGATCGTGGTGTCCATGGTGAGGGCGGTGTGTGCGGCCGCCGTACGTCCATCGGTCAGCGCGTACAGCCGCGTCCGGCGGTGGCCTCCCTCCCGCGGCCTGGGCTCGTCCGCCATTACGACGACTGTGCCTGGCCGCGATCAGGTGTGCTCAGCCACTCACCGAGCGCCTGGGCGGTGCGCACGGCTTCACCGCCCAGCTCCCCCAGCCGCGCCTTGCGGGAGGTCACCACGATGAGCGTGCTGCCCTCCCCGCACCCGACGATGCAGAGATAGCAGTCGTCCATCTCGACCAGTTGGCGGATCACCCGGCCGCCGTCGACCTCCCTGGATATCGCCTTCATCGTGGAAGCGATACCGGAGGACGCGGCGGCTATGCGCTCCGCCTGGTCCCGTTCCAGCTCGTACGAGCTGAGCTTGATCCCGTCGTTGGACAGGAGCACGGCTCCCTGGATGCCGGCGATCCTGCTCAGGTTGTTGTCCAGGACGCTGTAGATCATGTCGTTCGTTGTCGTCATGGCTGATCCTGTCGGAGTTCTTCTTCCACTGTCTGAGTCCCGTGTTCGTAGTCCGCCCAGGCGTCGGCCACTTCTTCGGGTGTCGCCGCATCCTGGTGGACGGCGGTCTCCGGTGCGTGTGGCGCGCGGAGCTGCTCGGCGATATGGGCCTGTGGGACCCGCTCGGGGAGGGCCGGCTTCGCGTCACCGTTCCGTGTCGGGGAAGGAACCGACGGCTTGCTCTCCACCGGCCGCTCGGGCAAGCGCTCCGGCGTCCTACGGCCGGCCGACCCGGTCTTCGCGTGCAGGACCAGTTCGGGCTTGCGTTCGTCGAACGGGCCCGGTGCCGGGGCGGGCATCGCCGCCGCGCGCGGCGCTTCCTTTCCCGCCCGGACCGGTTCGGTCGGCACAAGGAGTTCCTTGGGAAGGATCACCACGGCCGACGTCCCCCCGTATACCGAGCGGCGCAGCGTCACTGTGGCCCCGAGCTGTTCGGCGATGTGGCCGACCACGAAGAGTCCGAGCCGGTGCGCGTTCTCCGCCAGGACGGAATACGGCGGGGCCGAGTGCAGACGCCCGTTCATCTCCTCGTAGGTTGCGGCGGTCACCCGAGGCCCGCGGTCCTCGATGTCGACCAGCAGCCCGTCTGTCACCAGTTCGGCACGGACGACCACCTTCGACTGCGGCGGGGAGAACCGGGTGGCGTTGTCGAGGAGTTCTGCCAGGAGGTGGCTGATCTCGCTGATCACCCGCGGTACCACGCTGATCTCGTCCAGGGCCTGGCGCTCGATCCGCCGGAAGTCCTCGACTTCCGCGGCGGCTTCGCGCAGCAGGTCGGCGACGCGCATGGGCTCGGTGTGCGGATCGGGGATCTCCCCACCTGCCAGGATGAGCAGGTTCTCGATCTGCCGCCGCATACCCACCGTCAACTGGTCGGATCGCATCAACCGGGCGAGAAGCTCCTCGTCGTGCCCGAAGGCGTCCTGCAGTTCGTCGGTGAGGGTCAACTGGCGGCTGACCAGGTTTCCGGTGCGCGAGGCGATGCCCGCGGCGAACATACCGAAACCCTGACGCTCGGCCGCGAGCCGCGCATGCCCGTCGACGGATACGGAGACGACCCGGGCGAACGCGTCGCTGATACGTCCGACCTCGTCCCGGTCTCCGCTCACGGCGGGCAGCGCATCGTCGTCGACGGGCTGCCCGCGCTGGAGCCGGGCAACGACATCCGGCAGCGTGTCCTCAGCAACGGCCACCGTACGTTGGTGCAGACCGCGCAGGCGGCGCAGCACGGAGCGCGTGGTGAGCACGATGACGGCCGCGACGGCGAAGACGGCCGCGCCGTTTCCGACGATCAGCCAGATGACCCCGTTCTCCAGCTGCGTGGCCTTGGCGTCGGCGTGCACGAGTAGTGCTCGCCCCTGTTTCGCGTTGAGCGCGGCAAGGCGCGACGCGAACTCGTCGTACGCGGCCTGCCAGGCGTCGGCCTCCTTGGGCAGCTCGATGCCGGACGCGGTGTTCCGGTGATCGGAGATGACCGCGTCCTCGATGCGGACCTTCGTCTTCCAGCCGTCCGAGGCGAAGACCTGGTCGTAGGCCGCTTTGTCCTCGGCCGTCAGATACGGCGCGACCCACTCGTCGTACTGGTACCGCTGGGATCCGACGGAGTTGACGAATTCGGCGAACCCGGAAGGGCTCAGACGCCTGGACGGCCCGGCCATGGCGAGGATGGTGGTCTCGCGCGCCACCATCTCGGACACCGTGAACACCGTGACGACCAGGCCGCTCTCCTGGATGAGCTCGGCGTCTTCCGCATGGCTGAACTCGTTCTGGTATACCCGGATGATGCGGTCGACGAGGTCGGAGTAGTAGCCGATCGTCCGATCCGCGTTCCCGCTGCGGGCGTCCGCGCGCTCGCGGAACGCGGCCAGATCCGCGAGGCTGTGCTTCAGCTCCGCGACGTACTGATCGTCCTCGCGCCCGGTCGCCGCCAGAGCTCCGTCCGCCGCCCGGCGGAACTCGTCCGCGGCCCGGTCCGTGGCCGCGCGCTGCTCGCGCAGCTCTTCCTCGGACACGGAGCCGCTCGCCCACCGTGTGGCGGTCATCGTCCGCTCAGCCTGCAGTTCGACCATCAGCCTGGTCAGGGATACATCGGTCCGCTCACCGACTGCCACATCAGCGCGCAGTTGCTTTGACTGGTGCACCAGCGGCTGTGCGGTCATGACCACTTGGGCACTCATCGCCAGAATGGGGACGATCGCCAGCCAAATGAGCAGCGTACGCAGGCGCAGAGTACGCCGCCGACGAGTCGCCGGCTGCCCTCGTGTGCCTTCGGGTTCTATGGGAGACATCAGTCCTCGGAGAGCGGGGAACCAGTGGGGACGGCCCGACCGCCGAGACCAGACGCAGTCCTGGGTTCAGGACTGGGGGAAGTCCGGTTCGGCTTTGACGCGACGTGAGGTACCGATCATAACCAGCCACACCGGCGAAACGGAGAGAAGACTTCCGTTGGCCACATGTGGTAGGGGCGACGAAGCGTTGCGACGAAGCGTTGCGCATCAGACGCCGTCGCGCAGCAGACGGCTGGTGCCCAGAGAGTCCGGCACCAGCAGATACCCATGTTCCCGCGCCGCGCATTCGGTTCGGCAGGATGGGCGCATGACCGAGATCCGCACACCCCGTCTTCTCCTCCGCAGCTGGCACGACGACGACCTCGCGCCGATGGCGGACATCAACGCGGACCCACGGGTCATGCGATGGATCGACGACGGCTCGGTGCGCGACCTGGACCGTACGGCCGAGGACATCGAGCGGTGGGAGGAGGAGTGGGACGAGGAGGGCTTTGGACTCTTCGTCGTCGAGCTGCTGGCCTCGGGTGAACTGATCGGTTTCACGGGGCTGTCCGTGCCCGCGTTCCTGCCGGAGGTGATGCCCGCCGTGGCGATCGGCTGGCGGCTCGGCTCACCGTTCTGGGGCCAGGGATACGCGTCCGAAGCCGCGCACGCCACACTGGAGTTCGCACTCCAGGACCGCGGCCTGGACCGTGTCATCAGCATCAGCCGGGTAGGGGACAACGCCTCCGAGAACGTCATCCGCAAGCTCGGCATGGCGCCCGAGCGGGAGACGGCCCACCCGGTGTACGGCTACCCACTGCGCGTTCACGCCATCGACCTCACCGAGTTCCAGGCATGAACCGACCCGACCGTCGATCATCACGAGGCAGTCGACCACTGTCCCGCGCCCCTGAACGCATTGACCGCGGCGGCACGGACACCCAGGAAGGGATGGCCCCTCCCTGTCAGCGCACCTTGCCGAAGAACTCGCGGACGTCGCCGACGAGCAGTTCCGGGGCTTCCATCGCGAGGAAGTGGCCGCCACGGTCGAGTTCGGTCCACCGCACGATGTTGTGGTCGCGTTCGGCCCAGCGGCGGATGGTCACATCGTGGGCGGAGAGCAGCACGGCGGTGGGCACGGTCCCCTGTGGACCGGCTGCCCAGTCGTCCTGACCGTCGCTCCACCCGGCGTCGTGCGCCGTGCCGGGGGCAGTCCAGTCGTCGGCTGCGGCTTCGCCCCAGGTGCTCGCGGACACCTCCTCGTAGTAGACCTGGGCTGCTGAGGCGGCGGTGGCGGTCAGCCAGTACAGCGAGACCTCGGTCAGGATGCGGTCCCGGTGGATGCTGTTCTCGGGCAGTGCGTCTTCCGGGTCGGTGAGCTCCTTGAATTTCTCCACGGTCCAAGCCAGCTGGCCGACAGGGGAGTCGGTGAGGGCGTAGGCCACGGTCTGCGGTCGTTTGGAGTTGCACTGCAGGTAACCGTCGTTGAAGTTCTGCATCCGATGCCACCGTCGCTGTTCGGCCTCCGTCAGGCCGTCCATCTCGCCCTCTGCCCCGGCGGGAAATGTGATCACGGCGTTGACGTGGACGCCGATCACGTGGTCCGGTGCCTGCTTGCCCATCTCCAGGGCGACCCATGAGCCGGTGTCGTAGCCCTGAACGCCGTAGCGCGTGTAGCCGAGGCGGGCCATCAGCTGGGTGAACGCCCCGGCCATCCGAGCCGTGTCCATGCCCGGTCCGGCCAGTGGGGTGGAGAGGGCGGATCCCGGCAGCGAGGGGATGACCAGGTGGAACGCATCGGCCGGATCACCTCCGTGCGTACCGGGGCCGGACAGCGGCCCGATGACGTCGAGGAAGTCCACCACCGAGCCCGGCCAGCCGTGCAGCAGCATCAGCGGTGTGGCATCGGCCTTGGGAGAGCGCACATGCAGGAAGTGGATGTTCTGCCCGTCGATGGTGGTCATGTACTGAGGGAACGTGTTGAGTTCCGCCTCGTGCGCCCGCCAGTCGTAGGCAGTGCGCCAGTACTCGGCCAGATCCTTCAGGTAGTCCACCGGAACGCCGCGGCTCCAGCCGACACCGGGCAGCTCATCCGGCCAGCGGGTGACGGCCAGGCGGGCTTGCAGATCATCGAGCTGGGCCTGCGGTATGTCGATGTGGAAGGAGCGGATACTGCTGGGTGTCGTGTTCGCCATGGCTGCGACACTAGGACTCGCTTAGGTCAGTTTCGGTCCTCACCTTCCGGCAGTCTTACGGCATGCTGGAGACCTCCGGGCGGCTGTTGAAGCTGCTCTCCCTGTTGCAGACCCACCGCGACCGGTCCGGGGCCGAACTCGCCGATCACAACAGCGGCAAGGCGGTGGACGCCTCCGGCACGTCCACCGCCTACGGCGCGCGGGTCAGCCGACCAGGCGTTGGTGTCCATCGTCGCCGCCTCGGCGGGCGCCGGATTCACCGCGGCGGGCATGCCGATCGCGAGGGTCGCCGCCACCATGGCGGCGACCCGGGACCATCAGCGATGGGTTCCTGGAGGGGCGGGGGAAGCCGCACCGTAGGTCTTCATCGATGCGCCCGTTCGTTTGCGGCAGGTCCCCTCAGGCGCGGGTCCAGCGTTGGTTGCTGCCGTTCGAGCAGGAGTAGAGCTGGACCAGGGTGCCGTTGGCGGTGCCGGCTCCGACGGCGTCGAGGCAGAGACCGGACTGGACGCCGACGATGGATCCGTCGGAGTTGATGCGCCACTTCTGGTTGTCGCCGCCCCAGCAGCTGTAGATCTGGACCTTGGCGCCGTTGCCGGTGCCGGCGGCGTCCAGGCACTTGTCGCCGTAGACCCTGAGCTCACCCGCGTCGGTGTACGTCCACTGCTGGTTGCTGTTGCTGTGGCAGTCCCACAGCTGGAGCTGGGTGCCGTCGGCGGTGCCGGCGTTGGGCACGTCCAGGCAGCGGCCCGAGCCGACGCCCTTGATCTGTCCGCCGTCCGCGGGGGGCTCTGTGGAGTCGCCGCCGTTGAGCGCGTTGAGGACGGAGGTGTAGGCGGGCTTCTTGCTGCCGTCGTTGTTGAACAGCAGCGGCGTCTGCTCAGATCGCCAGGAGTCGCTGTCGCGCACACCCCAGACGGTGACGCCGAGGCAGCGGGAGACGGCCAGGCAGTCGTTGACCACGTTGGCGTAGGTCGTGGGCGAGGCGCCCTGGATGTCGAGTTCGGTGACGGCCACGTCGACGCCGAGGGCGGCGAAGTTCTGCAGGGTGGTGCGGAAGTTGCTGTTGTAGGGGCTGCCGCTGTTGAAGTGCGACTGGAAGCCGACGCAGTCGATCGGCACGCCGCGCTGCTTGAAGTCCCGCACCATGTTGTACATGGCCTGGGTCTTGGCCCAGGTCCAGTTCTCGACGTTGTAGTCGTTGTAGCAGAGCTTGGCGGACGGGTCGGCGGCGCGCGCGGTGCGGAAGGCGACCTCGATCCAGTCGTTGCCGGTGCGCTGCAGGTTGGAGTCCCGCCGGGCTCCCGAACTGCCGTCGGCGAAGGCCTCGTTCACGACGTCCCACTGCGCGATCTTGCCCTTGTAGTGAGTCATCACGCCGTTGATGTGGCCGATCATCGCCTGGCGCAGATCGCTGCCGCTGAGGCTCTGCATCCAGCCGGGCTGCTGGGAGTGCCAGGCCAGGGTGTGACCGCGCACCTCCTTGCCGTTCTGCACCGCCCAGTTGTAGACGCGGTCGGCGGCGCTGAAGTTGAACTGGCCCCGCTGCGGTTCGGTGGCGTCGATCTTCATCTCGTTCTCGGCCGTCACCGAGTTGAACTCACGGTTGGCGATCGACGTGTAGGTCGAGTCGCCCAGCTTGCCCGAGGCGACGGCGACGCCGAAGTAGCGGCCGCTCTGCGCCGCCGCCGCGCCGAGCGTGCTCTCGGCGGCGTGTGCGGTCGGCGGCGTGACCAGGGCGGTGGCCGTACCGGTGGCGCCGACGACCAGCGCCAACAGCAGGCCGCGGATCTTCCGGCGGACAACGGATCTGGGAAGGGCGTACGAGCCCATTACTGTGCCTCCAAGGTAGACGTCGGGGAAGGACTGGAGCGCAGGGGAGTGCGTCGTCCGCTCCCTTGCGGCAGACGGAACGGGGCGGGCCTGAGCCCGGGCGGCACGGAGCCACCGGACACCGTGGTCATGGAACGGGACGATCTGCGGCTCGGGCACGGGCACGGGAGTAATCCATCGCGGCTCAGCCGGATGCGCGGGTGCGGACATCACCGGAACGAAACGGGGTGGTGGGGGTGGTGGGGGGTGGTGGTGGTGCGGGTGCTTCGGTGCGCGGATCTGTGGTGCGGTGGTGCGTGGATCTGACGGGCGACGTGGAACACCCACGGTGGTGCAGGTCGAGATCTCGATCTGTGGCCGGTTTCCCAGACAGGAATGATTGAGGTGTTGACGATGCATCGTCAATACTCTCTACAGAAAAAGTTTCTGTTCTTTGTCCGAAACTTTCGAAGCTCCGATGGGCTGGACGGTGAAACCTCGGCGCTGCCGTCGGCGGGCCGGGTCGGAAGGTCGTGAACGCGTCGGCGCCCCGGCCCGAAGGGGTGGCTGGATCCGGCCAGGTCTGCGCGGTGTGGCCGGTGGGCTGGTGGGTCGTGCGCCGGCTGTCAATCGGTGGATCCGCGGCACCGCGACGACTGGGCGGTCCTCGCGATCCCGGGTGAGGCGACGGTGCGGTATCTAAGGTCCGCTCGCCGGTCCGCCGGATCCGTCGATCCGGCGTGACGTGCGGCGTTTCGTGTACGGGTCCCCGTACGGATTACCCCTAATGTTTCGGCGTCCATAGCGATACGTGCGAGAGGTATTGACGTCGTTCGTCGACTCCCTATCATTCAGGTTGCTCGATCCATCGACATTCGTTCGATATATCGAACCCGTCGACGTCTCATTGCACAGTAGGGCAACTCCGGGCCGTGACGCCCGGACGCGGGAGCCGCAAGGGGTTGTGCCGCGAGGTGTATGGCATGCGCATGTCATGGCCTCGACAATCCCTGTCGTCGCCCTCTTCGGCCGTGTCACCCGGACGCTCGGCTGCCGAGCTTCCGCCTCCGGGCGCCCGTGCCGCCCGAAGGTGCCGGGCGTCACCGGTCTTCCGAAAGGTCGCGAAGGGCCGGGAAGCCGCAAGCGGTATGCCGTGGTGCTCACGGACGGCTGTACACCGCACCGCACCGTCAGTCCGGGCAACCTCTGACGAGGCTGACCGGAACCGTCCATTCAAGGTTGAGGAAGTGCCCATGCACAGAGGAAGTCTCAGCCGCAGGCATCCGTCTGCGGTGCTCGCCGCCGTGGTCGCGGCCCTGGCCGCGTTGGCGGCGATGCTCGGCGCCACCCCGGCCCAGGCGGCCACCAGTGGCGCCTTGCGCGGTGTCGGTTCGGGCCGGTGTCTCGATGTGCCGGGCGCCGGCCAGGCCAACGGCACGTACCTGCAGATCTACGACTGCTGGAACGGAACCAACCAGCAGTGGACGTTGACGGACGCCAACCAGCTGACCGTGTACGGCAACAAGTGCCTGGATGTTCCGGGCCACGCCACCACGGCCGGTACCCGGGTGCAGATTTGGAGCTGCAGCGGTGCCGCGAACCAGCAGTGGCGGGTGAACTCCGACGGCACGGTCGTCGGTGTGGAGTCCGGGCTGTGCCTGGACGCGAAGGACAACGGTACGGCCAACGGCACGGCGGTGCAGCTCTGGACGTGCAACGGCGGCAGCAACCAGAAGTGGACCGGGCTGACCGGGACGCCGCCGACGGACGGCACGTGTTCTCTCCCGTCGACGTACCGCTGGACGTCGACCGGTGTCCTGGCGCAGCCGGCGAACGGGTGGGCCGCGGTGAAGGACTTCACCACCGTGACGCACAACGGCAAGCACCTGGTCTACGCGTCCAACTTCTCGGGATCGTCGTACGGCTCGATGATGTTCAGTCCCTTCACGAACTGGTCGGACATGGCGTCGGCCGGCCAGACCGGGATGAACCAGGCCGCGGTGGCGCCCACGCTGTTCTACTTCGCACCCAAGAACATCTGGGTGCTGGCGTACCAGTGGGGTTCGTGGCCCTTCATCTACCGTACGTCGAGCGACCCCACCAACCCCAACGGCTGGTCCGCTCCGCAGCCGCTGTTCACCGGGAGCATCTCCGGCTCCGACACCGGCCCGATCGACCAGACCCTGATCGCCGACGGTCAGAACATGTACCTGTTCTTCGCAGGTGACAACGGCAAGATCTACCGGGCGAGCATGCCGATCGGGAACTTCCCGGGCAACTTCGGCTCGTCGTACACGACGATCATGAGCGACACGAAGGCCAACCTTTTCGAGGGCGTACAGGTCTACAAGGTCCAGGGCCAGAACCAGTACCTCATGATCGTGGAAGCGATGGGTGCGAACGGGCGCTACTTCCGCTCCTTCACGGCCTCCAGCCTGAACGGGTCGTGGACCCCGCAGGCAGCCAGTGAGGGCAACCCCTTCGCGGGCAAGGCCAACAGCGGCGCCACCTGGACCAACGACATCAGCCACGGTGACCTGGTCCGCAACAACCCTGACCAGACCATGACCATCGACCCCTGCAACCTGCAGTTCCTCTACCAGGGCAAGGACCCCAACTCGGGCGGCGAATACAACCGGCTGCCGTGGCGGCCGGGCGTCCTCACCCTGCGACGCTGACCTTCCCGATGCACGGCGGGGTCGGTTGCACCTGCTGACCGGCCCCACCGCCTCGAGGAACCCCGGCCGTGCGGCGGCCGGGTTCCTCGAGAGGCCTCCGGTTCCGGGAGGTGCGGGCGGACTGGCACCACCCCACCCCCAGATACCAGTCCGGTATCATCGCAGTATGGCGATGACACTACGGCTCCCCGACGATCTCGACGCGAAGCTCACCGAGCGTGCCCGTCGCGAGGGTCGCAGCAAGCAGGAACTCGCCATCGAGGCCATCCGCGACGCCCAGGACCGGGCCGAGCTGAAGGTCGACGACGTCCTGGCCGAGCTCATGGACAGCGATGCGGAGATCCTGGACTACCTGAAGTGACCGGCGTGCGCCACATCCAGACCGACGAGATCGTGGCCGTCGCCCGCACGGTCAACGGCACCGAGCACAGCGTGCGCGACATGGGTCTCCTGGTGTCGGCGATCGAACGGCCCCGGACGAACGTGTTCGGAGCCGAGCTGTATCCCACGCCGTACGAGAAGGCGGCGGCGCTGCTGCACTCCGTCGCCCGCAATCACGCGCTGATCGACGGCAACAAGCGCACCGCCTGGCTCGCCATGCGCGTGTTCCTGAGGTTCAACGGCGTCAGTGCCGGTGTCGCCCCGCCGTCCGTCTCCGTGGCCGGCCCGTTCGTCGAGGAGGTCGCGCAGGACCACATCGACGTACCGTTCATCGCCAAGCGGCTGGCGGAGTGGTTTCCGGTCTCCTGAAGACCTCCCGGTGCGGTGCGCGGGCCGACGCGCGTCTCGCGGGCGGCACGGCACCGCCCTCCTCCTCGGCAGCCCCATGACGGCCCGCTCTTCGTCTCCGTGGCCCGGCGAACCGGCCGTACCTCACGTCGCGGTCCTTCAGCGCGCGTCGCTGCTGCGAAGCGTGAGGATGCGGATGGTGCGTTCACCTCGGTGGGCCTCCCGCCCGTGCCGGCAGCGGTAGTTGTCGAGGACGAGGATGTCGCCCTCGGCGAGCCGGAACCGGGGCAGTGACGCTTCGGCGCCGTGCACGGCCTCGCGGAGACGGGCGAGCTGCCGGTCGACGTGTTCGGAGGCCGGGTCGCGGTGGAGGGGCACGCGCCGTCGGTGCGGCGGGCGATGCGCCGGCCGGTGCGGGTGTACTCGACGTGCCGTGCGACGCGCGGCGGGGCCGGCAGTCCGCGCGGTCCGGCCCAGGCGCCGTACAGGTCGACGTCGGTGCCGGTGAGGAAGTCGTACAGCACCGGGTCGGACGTGGCGAGGCCGTCGACGAACGCGTAGGCGTCGAGGACGAAGGAGGCGCCGCCCTCAGGTGCCGGCCGGGCGCACTGGACCAGGACGTGGTCCTCGTCGGGGTGGCGCCGCCGGTGGGGCACCCCGACGATGTCGACGGTGCTGTCGAAGCTGTCCGCGTGCAGGTGGACCAGGCTGCCGTTGTGCGAGGTGCGGACCCGGTGCGGGTACAGCTCGCGCAGGCGGTCGCCGATGACCTGGGCCGCCGCGACCACCAGGGCGTCGGAGGTGTTCCCGTGACCGGTGAGGATCACCGCCCCGTCGCGGGAGAGCAGTCCGGGTGCCTCGCGGACACGGTCCCCAGGGACGCGGGCCGGGGTGATGCCCGGGCCGCGGGCGGGGTTCTCCTGTGAGGGGGAGGACTGAGCGGGTGCGTGCATGCCCACAGGTTGTCCCATCAAGGGGTTGTGCTTCGCCGGGACGGGTCAGGGGCGTCGTGGTGGGCGGGATTCCAGGAGAAGGTGCGGGCGCCGGGGGCGAGGGCGGCGGCGGCCGGTGCCGCGAAGCAGACGACCGCGCAGCCCGCGAGGACCGCCCTGGCGCCGAAGGTGTCGATGGCGGGGGCGATGACGGCGAGTCCGACCGGGGCGAGGCCGTAGGAGAGCAGGAAATCCAGGGAGGAGACCCGGGCCAGCTTGTCCGGGGCGACTTCGCGCTGGGCGGCGGTGAACCACGGGACGTTGAACAGCTCGATGCCGATGCCCGCGACGGCGTAGGAGGCCATCACGACGACCGGGTGCACGGGGAAGACCAGACTGAGCGGGGCGAGTCCGTAGGCCGCGAGGCCGGCCAGGGCGGCCCAGCCGGGGGAGCGCGGGTGCCGGCGGGCGATGAGCAGCGCACCGGCCAGCGCACCGGCGGTGTAGGCGGTCAGCGCACCCGCGAGGACGACTTCGGTGCCGTACTCGTCGCGGCTGACCAGGGGAAGCGCTACGCCGGTCGCGGAGTACCCGGTGGCTATGACGGCGGTCAGAGCGCCCAGGCCGGCCAGGAACCACGGGTGCCTGCGCGCCTCGCGGACACCTTCGGCGAACTCGTCGAGGAACGACGTCCTGCCCGTCCCGGCCGAAGGCTCCGACGCGTCCTCCGCGGTCCCGGAGCGTGCACCACGCCCGGGGACGAACGCGGCGACCAGCCAGAGCACTCCGATGCCCGCGAGCAGTGTCCGGGTGGCCAGGAAGACGGCGAGCAGGGCGGCCAGGGAGGGGCCCACGAGGGTGGTGACCCGCACGGCCAGGGTCATGGCGGCGTTGGCCTGTTGCCTGCGGTCGGCGTCGACCACCTCGGCTGTCAGGGCCTGGTAGGCGGGCCGGCAGGCGCCCTGGCCCGCTCCCGCCACGGCGGCGGCCGCCGCCGTCAGCAGCACCGAGCGGTCCAGACCGACGGCGATCACCGGGGCCGAGAGGCCGGCGGTGAGCCCCGCCCACAGGACCACGCCCCGGCGGGAGTGCCGGTCGGCCAGCACCCCGGCCACGGGCACCGCGGCGAGGAACCCGACCGTGCGTGCCGCGAGGAGCAGACCGAGATCGGTGGCGGCCAGGGTCCGGTCGAAGACGGCGAGGCCGAGCACGAAGGGCAGGGCCCACGTGGCGAGGCCCGACGCGGTGGCACCCGTCCAGAGGCGGAGGAAGGACGGGTCGAGCAGGATCGAACGCCGCCCGGGGCGTGGAGCCTCGACGGAGGAGGGCGGGGTGGAGGGGGTGGGCACGGGCAGGCACTCCTGTCCTGTCGGGGGCGACGGTGAGGACGCGAAGCGGCGTCAACTGCCGGCAGCGACAGTGAGGTTGCGGGACGACGTCGGCCGGTGCGCACGGCGGGCAACGCGGCGGCGCCGTGCCGGACGACACGCTACCGCAGTGATAATCATTTCCATTAGGGTGTCTTCGGTCGATGTCGCGCGGCGGCCGGTTCGGGGGTGCGTGTTCTGTCGCTCCAGACTGCCTGCCGCGTCCGGAGTGTGTGCCGGATTCCCGCTCGTGGTAACGATTTCCATTATCTGGAGGAGGTGAGAGTAGTGCACATGTCTCCGCCCTCGACCTCCGCCTCTGCTGACGGAGGGACGGTCGAACCGGCCGAAGTGCCGGATCCCCGGCCGGTGTCGGCCGCACACCGACTAGCGTCCCGGAAGGCGCTGCTGCTCGTTTGTGCGGTGCTGGCCGCCGTTCTGCTCCTGTCCGTCGTCATCGCCATCGGGCTCGGCCCCGCGGTCGTCACCCCGGGGGAGACCGCTCGTCATCTCTGGGCGGCTCTCAGCGGCGGGCGCGTCGGGGCCGACGAGGTGACGACGTATCAGATCATCTGGCAGATCCGTACACCGCGCGTGCTGCTGGCGGCACTGGTGGGGGCCGGGCTGAGTGCGGTCGGAGTGGCCGTCCAGGCCATGGTGCGCAACGCGCTGGCCGATCCCTTCGTCCTCGGTGTCTCGTCCGGCGCCTCGGTGGGTGCCGTCGGCGTCACGGTCACCGGAGGGCTTGCGGCACTCGGCATCTACGCCGTTTCCGTCGGTGCCTTCGTGGGGGCGCTCGTCGCCTCGCTCCTGGTGTACGCCGCCGCCTCCGTCCGGGGCGTGCTGTCACCGCTGCGCCTCGTGCTGACGGGCGTGGCCATGTCCCTGGGGTTCCAGGCTGTCATGAGCCTGACCATCTACTTCGCGCCGGACAGCGAGGCGACGAGCATGGTCCTGTACTGGACCATGGGCAGTTTCGGTGCCGCGACCTGGGGCGCGCTGCCGGTCGTCTCCGCGGTGGTGACCGTCGGACTCGTGGCCCTGTACCGGTACGGGCGGGTGCTGGACGTCCTCTCCCTCGGCGACGAGACCGCCGCGAGCCTCGGCTTCGATCCCGACCGGTACCGCAAGGTGCTGCTGGTACTCGTCTCGCTCGTCACGGGCGTCATGGTCGCCGTGAGCGGTGCCATCGCCTTCGTCGGGCTCGTCATGCCGCACGTGGTGCGGATGGCCGTCGGTGCCACGCACGCCCGGGTGCTCGCCGTGGCCCCACTGATCGGCGCGATCTTCATGGTGTGGGTGGATCTGGCGGCGCGAACCCTGGTGGCCCCGCGCGAGCTGCCGCTCGGGGTCATCACCGCGCTCGTGGGAGTGCCCGTCTTCATCACCCTGATGCGCCGCAGGGGCTACACGTTCGGAGGACGCTGACGTGGACCTGAGACTGGACGCGCTCTCCGTGGTGACGGACGGCAGGAGTCTCGTGCGAGGGCTGTCCCTGGAGGTGCCGGACGGTCAGGTCGTGGGGCTGGTGGGGCCCAACGGGAGCGGCAAGTCCACCGCGCTGCGGTGCGTGTACCGCGCGCTGCGGCCCAGTTCGGGAACCGTCTGGGTGGGCGAGCAGGACCTGGCGGGGCTTCCGCCGCGCCACAGTGCCCGCACCGTCGCGGCCATGACCCAGGACGGCGGCGTCGACTTCGACTTCACGGTCGAGGAGGTCGTCGCCCTCGGACGCGCGCCCCACCTGCGCGGCAACCAGGCGCTCAGCGCCCGGGAGCGCGACCTGTGTGCGCGGGCGATGGACCAGCTCGACATCGGACACCTCGCGCACCGCGGCGTCCTGACCCTGTCGGGCGGCGAGCGCCAGCGCGTCCTGCTGGCCCGGGCGCTCGTGCAGGAACCGAAGATCCTCGTACTGGACGAGCCGACGAACCACCTGGACGTCCGCCATCAGGTCGGCCTGCTCTCGCTTCTGCGGGATTCCGGGCTCACCGTCCTCGTCGTCCTGCACGACCTCAACCTCGCGGCGGCGGCCTGCGACCGGCTCGGCGTGCTCTCCCGCGGTCGCCTGGTGGCCTCCGGCGCGCCCGCGGAGGTGCTCACGACCCAGCTGGTCGGTGACGTCTTCGGCGTCAGGGCGAGCGTCGTCGCCCACCCGCTGACCGGGGACCCCCAGCTGCTGTACTCGCTCGACTCCACCTGCTGAAAGGCTGCTCACGCATGCGTACGTCCCAAACCCCCGGCACGTTCCGCCGGCCGGCCGCTCTCGGGACCGCCCTGGCGGCCGTGCTGGTGCTCGGCGGGTGCGGCGCCGAGGTCGAGTCGGACGCGGAGGAGTCCGGCAAGGTCACCGTCAAGCGCTGCGGTGAACCGGTGCAGTACACGGTGCCCGAACGCGCTGTCGCCTACGAAGGCGGCAGCGCGGACAAGCTGTTCGCCCTCGGCCTGACCGATCACGTGTACGGCTATGTGATGCCGCCCGCGAACCCGCCGGTGAGCGAGTCCCCGTGGGCGTCCGAGTACGCCAAGGTGAAGATGCTCAGCGACGACCTCCTCAACAAGGAGGTCGTCGTCGAGGCCGAGTCCGACTTCGTCGTGGCCGGCTGGAACTCCGGTTTCAAGGATGAGCGGGGCATCACACCCGCGATCCTGGACAAGCTCGGCATCCAGAGCTTCATGCACACCGAGAGCTGCTTCAACTACCCGGGTCACCCCGAGAGGATGAGCCCCTTCGAGGCCCTCTACTCCGACTTCGAACGGCTCGGAGCGATCTTCCGGGTCGAGGAGAAGGCCGAGGAAGTCGTCGACGGGTTGAAGAAGCGCGTGAAGGCGGTCGAGGCCAAGGCCCCGGAGAGTGATCCGGTGCCCGTCTTCCTCTACGACTCCGGCACCGACCAGCCGTTCACCGCGGGCAACCAGGTGCCCCCCAACGACATCATCGGGACGGCGGGCGGCCGGAACATCTTCGACGGCCTCGACGAGCGCTGGACCCAGGTCAACTGGGAATCCGTCGCGGCGGCCGAACCCGAGGTCGTCGTCATCCTCGACTACGGTGACCTGCCCGCCGAGAAGAAGATCGACTTCCTGAAGAAGTCCCCTCACACGAGAGGGCTCCCCGCCGTGAAGAAGAACAACTTTTTCATCCTCGACTACAACGAGGGCATCAGCGGCCCCCGCACCATCGACGGCCTGGAGAAGTTCGCCGCCTACCTGCGCGGACTCGAGGGCTGAGACACCCCGCGCCACGGCCTGCCCGGCCGGGGCGGAACGCCCGCCCGCCCGGCAGGCCGCACTCGGGCACGGGCGCGTGCCACCCCGTCGTGTGACGAGAAGGCCCCATGGACCGCTGAGTGATCGGCCAGGCTCTGCCGGCGCCGCAAGTCCCCCGTCCGCACGGACAGAGCGAGCCGGCCGGCCGGACCGGAAGCCCGGCCGGCCGGACCGGAAGCCCGGCCGGCCGGACCGCAAGCCCGGTCGGTCGGCCGACGTGGAGCCGGAGAGCGCGGGCGGGCGTCCTTGGTGGTAAGCAACCACCACGGAGGGGTAACCCGATGGATCAGCGAACGTCCGACCGCACCGCCGACGCGACCACCGAGTTCGAGAGGGACGTCGTCAAGCTGCTGCTGGAGACGATGCGCGCGGTGGCCAAGCAGGACCGTGAGGACGTCGGTACGGAAGGCCTGTTGTACGCACTCGTGTCGGGTGACTGGGCCGCAGGCTCGGCGATCGCCCCCGGTATGAAGGCCTCCGGCTCACTCGGCGGCTCGATCGCAGGCCGGGGGACCTCGGTGTGGATCAGTGGGGACGCCGGAGACGGCGCGGTGGGGAGTCCGGACGACGAGCGGGAGATCGACGCCTGCTGGCGGGAGGTCCGGCAGGAGGAGGCCAAGAGGCTGCGCTGGAAGAACCGGAAGGAGGAGGAGCCGGAGAGCTTCGCACTCCCTCCGATGACCGCCGCGTTGCGCACCTGTCTGCGCAGGGCGCTGGAGGCGGCACGGGAAGAGGGCACCGTTTCCGTACGCGTCCGCCACGTGGCGCGAGCCCTGGTGGAGCTGCCCGATACGCGTGCCCGCGAGGCCATGGTGGTGGAGAAGCTGGACGTCTCGGCGGCCTCGGCCCGGCTCGACGCGCTGCGGGGGAGCGACGAGGCGCCGGAGCCCGGTCCGGTGCTGATGATGCGCAAGGCCGGAACGTTCGGGAAGAGCGGTAATCCACTGACCCGGAAGTTCATCGCCTGGGTATTCGGGGGCGGCGCCGGGTTCGGCTCCGCGGTCGTCGGCGCGGTGCGCTCGGAGGCACAGCGGAGTGCGGTGCGGCGCGGGGCGCCGGAGACGGAAGCGGTCGATGTGCTGCTGGGGATCCTGGCGCTGGACCGGTCGTTGACCGTCGCGGAGCGTGAGCTGCCCGAGGAGCTGACGGGAGCGAACCGGGGGGCGGAACTCCTGCGCCGACACGGCGCACGGCAGGGTGCCGTCGCCCGGGTGCTGCTTCCCTCCACCGGGGTCGCGGAGGGGGTGCCCCCGGAGGTCGCCGGCTCCGCCGAGTTCGAGCGACGGCTCCTGCACGTCACGCAGTTCACCGCCTCCGCCCAGGGCTCGCCGACGGTCGGCACGACTCATCTGCTGGCGGCCCTGCTGGACGAGACCGGGACGGACCCGGAGTCCGCGGCGGAGGTCGGGCGGGTGCTGACGGAGAGCGGGGTGGACGTCGACGGGCTGCGGGCGGAGCCGGAGCTTCGGGTCCCGGTCCCCGGAGGAGCGGCACAGGGAGACTGAGACGGCCGCGGTTCACCCACGCGTACGACGAGGGCGGCTGTCGGGGGCGCCGCCACTCGTACGGAGGAAGCCATGGGCCCGGCGGTGCGGCCGTGGAGGCTGCCGCAACGCCGCAACGCCGGGCCGCCGGGCTGCCGCAACGCCGCACCGCCGCAACGCCGCACCGCCGGGCCGCCGGGCTGCCGCACCGCCGGGCCGCCGGGCTGCCGCACCGCCGGGCCGCCGGGCTGCCGGGCTGCCGCACCGCCGCACCGCCGGGCTGCCGCGAGAGCGTGGAACGGACAGGACGCACGGGACGGTTCGGCCGGCCGGCCCGGGAGAGTGCGCGTCACCGCCGGGGGTCTTCAGGGGCGGTCCACCGCGGTTGCCGCGCTCGTCGTTCTCCGGGTGCCCCCGGGCGGTCCTCCCGCTGGAGGAGGTGAGTTCCGTTGTGTCGCGTCCGATGGCTTCACCGAGCGGGACCGGGAGCGGGGCGCTCCAGACGGGCGGACGGGGCGGTCGCCCGGGAGAGCAGGTGGAGTGCGGCCTGCGACGGGGAGTCGGGTTCGGCGATGGCGAGCACGATGTGCCGTTCCTCGTCCTGCGGGGGACGCAGGCTCTGCTGCGTCACGGTGAGGCTGCCGACCAGCGGGTGGTGCATCTCGTACGTCGCGGAGTCACAGGGACTGACCCTGTGATCGGCCCACATGGCGGCGAACTCCGGACTCCTCATGGTCAACTCGCCGACGAGTGAGGTGAGCAGCGTGTCGTCGGGGTGTCGGCCGGCCGTCATACGGAGGTTCTCGACGACCGCCCTCGCCTTGCTCGGCCAGTCGGCGTACAGCGCGCGGGTGTGGGGGTCGAGGAAGACGAGGCGGGCCAGGTTGGGGCGGTCGCCGGGCTCCGCCGGGCCGGCCGGGTCGATGTGGGAGGCGAACAGCGCGTGTCCCATCCGGTTCCAGGCCAGTACGTCACCGCGCCGTCCGCTGACGAGGGCGGGGACGTCACCGAAGGCCGTCAGGAGGTTGAAGGTCGCCGCGTCGGCGTGTTCGGCGGGCGGGCGGCGGACGACCGTACGCCGCTTCGCGCTGTCCGCCAGGTCGTGGAGGTGACGCTGCTCGGCCTCGTCCAGGCGCAGCGCCCGGCTGATGGCGTCGAGGACCTCCGGTGAGGCGCCCACGGACTGGCCCTGTTCCAGACGGGTGTAGTACGAGGAACTCACGCCGGCCAGCAGTGCCAGTTCTTCACGGCGCAGACCGGGCACCCGGCGCCGGTCCCCGTAGTCCGGCAGCCCCACGTCCTCGGGGCGCAGCTGAGCCCGCCGGGTCTGCAGGAAGTTCCCGAGTTCTCGCTGTCCGCTCATGGGACCCAGTATGTGGATCCCGCCGGCCGGGAGCCTGACCCGGCCAGGGATAGGCACCGCCGGGTCTGGCTCGGCCGCCGTGATGCCGCTGACATGGGTCCCGCACCGTTCACCTGCTGCGACGACGGCACGCCCCGCGCAGCGCACATCTCCTGAGGACGACCCCATGACCGAGATCTCTGATTCGATCTCTGATTCCTCGGCGGGCCCCGGCGAAGCCGGCGGCGAGGCACCGGACCGCACCGCCGAGCGAGGCGGCACCACCAGCCCCTGACGCCGGGGCAGCATCCCCCGCCCCGCCCCGCCACGACAGCCGTCCCGCCGGACGGACCTCACGCGAAACACATTGGGAGACCGACCGTGAACACCATCACCCTGGGTGACGTCACCCTCACCCGTGTCCGGGAGTACTTCGGACCCGTGGACATGACTCCCGAGACGTTCTTCCCGGACAGCCCCGCGAGGGCGTGGGAAGAACACCGCACCATGCTGGTCCCGGACTTCCTGGCCGACGACACCCGGATCGTCAACTCGGCGATCCAGACCTGGCTGCTGCGCAGCGAGGGCAGGACCATCCTCGTCGACACCGGCGTCGGCAACCACAAGGAGCGCCCGTACGCCCCTGTGTGGAGCCGGATGGACACCGGATTCCTCGACAACCTCGCCCGCGCCGGGGTCCGCCCCGAGGACGTGGACATCGTGATCAACACACACCTTCACATCGATCACGTCGGCTGGAACACGTATCTCGACGGGCGTACGTGGGTCCCCACCTTTCCCAACGCCACCTACCTGATGCCGAAGGACGACTTCGACTTCTGGAACCCGGAGAACGGCCACGAGAGCGTACTCGGCCGCGGCAACCAGAACGTGTTCGAGGACAGCGTCCTCCCGGTGCACCGGGCCGGCCAGGCACTGCTGTGGGAGGACGGCCACCAGATCGACGCCGCTCTGCGCCTGGAACCCGCCCCGGGCCACACCCCCGGCTCCTCCGTGCTGACCCTCACCTCCGGGACGGACCGCGCGGTCTTCGTCGGCGACCTGCTGCACAGTCCGGTGCAAATCCTCGAACCGGACTCCAACAGCTGCTTCTGCGAGGACCCCGCGCAGGCGCGCGCCACCCGTCACAAGGTGCTGGGCCGGGCAGCGGACGACAACGCGCTCGTCATTCCCGCGCACCTGGGCGGCCACGGCGCCGCTCAGGTGGTGCGCGACGGCAGCAGGTTCGCCGTCAAGGGCTGGGCCCCCTTCACCCCGTACACCGAACAGGGCTGAGCCCTGCGGAAAGGCACTCCCGTGAACCAGCACACCGACCCCGTCGTCACCACGACGCGGGGATCCGTACGCGGCCTGCGCCAGGGCGGCGTCACCACGTTCCTGAACATCCCCTACGCCGCCCCGCCCCGCGGCGCCGGCCGGTTCGCGGCGCCCCGCCCGCACGAGCCGTGGGGCGGCGTACGGGACGCCACGAGGCCGGGGCCCAACGCCCCGCAGGCCGAACGCAGGCTCGGCCGCGTGGACATGTCCCCCTACTTCGGGGACGGTTGGCACCGTGGCGAGGACTACCTCACGGTCAACGTGTGGACACCGGCCGACGCGGACGGTGACCTGCCCGTCATGGTGTTCGTCCACGGCGGTGGATTCGTCGCGGGGTCGACGAGGTCCGCGCTGTACGACGGCTCCGCCTTCGCCCGCGACGGAGTCGTCCTCGTCACCCTCAACTACCGGCTAGGCACAGCGGGGTTCCTCGACCTTCCCGGAGCGCCCGCCAACCGGGGCCTGCTCGACGTCGTGGCCGCGCTGCGCTGGGTACGGGACAACATCGCCGCCTTCGGTGGCGCCCCGCACAACGTCACCCTCTTCGGCCAGTCGGCGGGAGCAACCGTCGTCGGGGGAGTCCTGGCCGCTCCCGAGGCCGCGGGACTGTTCCGCCGGGCGATCGTCCAGAGCGGCAGCGGCCTGGGCGCGTTCACGACCGAGCAGGCCGCCCGCGTCACCAGGGCGGCGGCCCGGGTCCTGGGCGTCGAGCCGCACGTCGACGCCTTCGCGGAGATCCCGGACGAGCGCCTGGTGGAAGCGGCCTCCGCACTCGCCGGCACGGACCTGCGGACGGCTGCGCACCACGACCCGCTGATCGGGCTCAGCCCCTTCAGCCTGGTCCTGGACACCCAGCCGGCCGTATCCGTCGCCGCGGGCCTCGGTGCCGGCGTCGATCTGCTCGTCGGCACCAACACGGAGGAGGGAAACCTCTACCTGGTCCCGGTGGACGCGTACGCCACCTCGACCCGTGCGGACGTCGACGCCGTCGCGGCACGCGCGCATCCCGATCCGGTCCGGCTCGTGGAGACGTACCGCAGGACCCGCCCGAGGGCGTCCTACGGCGAGCTGCGGTCCGCCGTCATGGGCGACGCCCTGTTCGGCGCGGGCAGCCGGGCCCTTGCCGACGCACACGCCGACCGGTCCGGTGCCGCCACCTACCGCTACGAGTTCGCGTGGCGCTCCCACGCCCTGGACGGACAGCTCGGCGCCGCCCACGCGGTGGAGCTGCCCTTCGTCTTCGATCTCACGCGGCTGCCCGGGTTGCACGGTGCCCATGCCCTGCTCGGCCCCGACAGTCCACCCGCCGATCTCGCTCCCCGCGTGCACGGGGCATGGATCCGGTTCGCCGCGACGGGCGATCCCGGCTGGGACCCGTACGGCCCCGAGCGCCGGGCCACCATGCGCGTCGACGCGGACTGGACCCAGATCGACGACCCTCGCGGCCAGGAACGACAGGCATGGAACTGACCCGGCACGCACGACGCGCTCCTTCGCGCGGTGAGCTGTGGGCAGGGCGTGGGCGGTCCCACGCGGGGCCCGGCCTTCGCGGTCGAACACCGCGCTGCCTCCGGTTGCCGGGCGGTCCTCAGCCGGGTGGCCCTCAGCCGGGTTGTCCTCAGGTGAGCGGCCAGTTGCGCAGGGCGGCGTCGGCCATCTCCTGGAGTTCGTCGCGGGTGACACCGCTCGCGGCTTGCACGGAGATGCCGAACGCCAAGGTGGTGACGTAGCGGGCCAGCAGTCCCGGATCGGTCCCGGGAGGCAGTTCGCCTTCGTCGACGGCCCGCTGGAACCGCTCGCGCACGCGGGAGCAGCCGTCGTTGCGCCAGGCGGCGAGCAGGTCGCGGACGTCGTGCCCGGGGTCGCTGGTGGCCAGGGCTCCATGGACGCCCAGGCATCCATGGGGACCGGCCGGGCGGGTGGTGGTCCGGACGGTGCCGGCCAGGACCGCGGTGGCGACGCCGAGGGCGGTCGGCTCCTCAAGAGCCCGGGTCAGGTAGGCGCCGGGGCCTTCGGTGTAACGCTCCAGGGCCTTGCGGAACAGCTCCTCCTTGTTGCCGAAGGCCGCGTACATGCTGGTGGTGGAGATGCCCATCGCCCGGGTCAGGCCGGACAGGCTGGCCCCTTCGTAGCCGTGCTCCCAGAAGACCACCATGGCGCGCTCGAGAGCCTCGTCGGTGTCGAATCCCCGCGGCCGGCCGACGGGGCCGCTCTGTTTGGTTCCCACCCCCGCAGCCTACCTCTTCCGCATCGAGCGATACGGAAGTGCTACTGTTCGACTTCCGCATCGATCGATGCAGAAACCGAAGGGGGTTGTTCACATGGGACTGCTGGAGGGCAAGACCGCTCTGGTCACCGGCGGCGGCAGCGGAATCGGCCTGGCCAGTGCGGTACGGCTGGCGGCCGAGGGCGCACACGTGTTCATCACCGGCCGACGCAAGACCGAACTCGACGCGGCCGTCGAAGTGATCGGATCATCGGCCACCGCGTTGACCGGCGACATCTCGGACCTGGCCGACCTGGACCGCCTGTACGAGACGATCCGCGGCCGGGGGCGGGGCCTGGACGTACTGTTCGCGAACGCCTCCGTCGCCGAGTTCCTGCCGCTCGAGCAGGTCACCGAAGAACACTTCGACACTCTCTTCGGTATCAACGCCCGGGGCACGCTGTTCACCGTCCAGAAGGCGCT
This sequence comes from Streptomyces sp. NPDC037271, assembly GCF_055603605.1. Taxonomy (NCBI): domain Bacteria; kingdom Bacillati; phylum Actinomycetota; class Actinomycetes; order Kitasatosporales; family Streptomycetaceae; genus Streptomyces; species Streptomyces sp. NPDC037271. The sequence continues at coordinate 142,815 of NZ_JBVJVN010000005.1, read as the reverse complement.
GCCACTGCTCAACGACGGCGCGTCGGTGATCTTGAACGGCTCCACCAACGAGGACGTCGGCGCGGAGGCGTTCGGCGTGTACGCGGCGACCAAGGCCGCCACCCGATCGTTCGCCCGGACCTGGGCCAACGAACTCAAGGGGCGCGGCATCCGGGTCAACACCATCACGCCCGGCCCGACCGACACCCCCGGTCTGTCGGGGCTCGCCCCCGATCCGGAGCAGGCCGCCGGTTTCAGGCAGCACCTGGCGACGCAGGTGCCGCTGGGCCGGCTCGGGCGCCCGGAGGAGATCGCCGCCGCCGTGGCCTTCCTCGCCTCCGGGCAGAGCAGCTTCATCACCGGTTCGAGCCTGTACGTCGACGGTGGCATGAACCAGATCTGAGTTCCTCACCGCACGACCGGTGAGGACGGAGGTGCCCGGCCGACCGGGTTCGCCCAGGCGGCGAGCCCGGTCGGCCTCGATCGCCGGACGGCCGGGCGGTCAGCTGGACGCCGTATCGATCACGCGGTTCGCCGACGACGGCGAGGGCGAGGGCGAGGGCGAGGGCGGGATCACGGACCCGTGCGACGAGCACCCGCCTCGGCGCGCGGCTGACCCGGCGGATTACGGAACGCCGGGGTGGACGGGGCGGAGCTCACGCGTCGATCTCCCGGTGGGAGGAGCGCCGATCGGCGCGTGTGCCCCGGAAGGACATGATTCCCCGGTAGGCCGACGCGACGAGCGCGGCGAACAGGACGTTCACGCTGACCATGAAGGTCCACTCGGCCGGCGGCCGCCCGGTGCCCGCGGCCGACTCCAGCGCCGAGAACAGCTCCCTGCCCGCGGGGTAGAAGGCGGCACACAGGAGGACGAAGAGCCAGAACGGCTGCTTCTCCAGCGGTTTGGACCACACCACGACGGCAAGGGCCAGGGCGGCCACCAGGGCGGTGAGAACATCGATTCGATCCATGTGACGATCCTTTCGCCCCGGGGACGACGCGGCGTCGGCCACCGGGAGGAACACCGTCTAGGCCGCAGGACATAGAGCGTCGGCACGGCGCCCGGAACCGGCCCGGCACGCTTCCCCCGGTGGCAAGGACTTCAGGTGCCCGCGGAAGGTGCCGGAGCCGGGGCTGCCTCGCCCACACGAACGCGAGGACCGAGTCGACCGCCACGGACGTGTCACGGACGTGTCCGCGGCTTCGCGGAGGCCGGTTCTTCAGGGCACCAGCCGCAGCGTCCTGAGCGCGGGTTCGGTGGGGGCGAGTTCCAGGACGGAGACCAGGGACGCGGACGACATCGTCCTGACCGGCTTCAGGCCGGCCCGCTCGAAGAGGTTCTCGAATTCGTCGAGGCTGCGCTCGCGTCCGGTCGACAGGGCCATCATGTTGAGGTCCATCAGCGGCTCCAGGCCGGGTCGGCCCACCTCGTCCACGACGAGCTCCATCACCAGCACGCGTCCGCCCGGCTCGAGCGCCTCCCGGCAGTTGCGCAGGATGCGCACGCAGGCGTCGTCGTCCCAGTCGTGCAGGACGAACTTCAGCAGGTACAGGTCCCCGGACGGCACCTCCTCGAAGAAGTCACCGCCGACGAAGGTGAACCGGTCCGTGACGCCCAGGACCGACGCGGAGGCTTCCGCCTCGGCGCTCACGTGCGGAAGGTCGAGAACCATCCCGGTCAGTCCGGGATGCCGCCGCATGAGCGTCTGGACGAGGTTGCCGCCGGCGCCGCCGACGTCCACGACGACTTCGGTGCCCTCGACCTCGATCACGTCGGCCAGCTGATGGGCCAGGCCGTGCGTCATGGCCGTCATGGCGTTGGTGAAGACCCCGGCTTCGTACGGGACGGTGGCAAGCCAGTCGAAGAAGGGGGCGCCGAGGGCGGCTTCGGCCTGGGTGGTGCCGGTGCGGATCGCGTCCGACAGCCGCCCCCAGGGCAGCCAGTGCGACTCGGCGCCGCCCCACAGGGCCAGGTCCCGCAGGGAACCCGGGACGTCGCTGCGCAAGGTGTCCAGCAAGGACGTACTGACGAACCGTTTCCCGTCCGTCGACGAGGCGAGCCCGAGGGAAGCGCACGCCCGCAGGAACCGGAAGGTCGAGTCCGGGTCCAGTGACTCCGCCGCGGCCACTTCCGCAGGCGTGGCACCGCCGGCCCGCAGGTGGTCGGCGATGCGCAACTCGGCCGCTGTGCGCACCACTTGGGTCACCCAGTACCCGGTCATCATCTGGAGCATTCGCCCCGTGTCATCCACCGGCGGCTCGGTGGAGCCCGCCGCGACGAAATCATGCTCGAACAAGGTCATGTGCTGCGTCTTTCGATTGGAGAGGTCGTTTGAAGAGATCGATTGGAGAGATCCAGAAATGGTCCACGAGGGGGCGGAGCCGGGAACGTCCGACCGGATCGGCCCGGAGCGACGTTCCGCTCGGCCGGCGGGGAGAGCCGGTTCACATCGCGGCGACCATGGTGTGGGTGTCGAGGACGGTCTCGAAGTGCACGGGGACGCCGTCCGGCAGCCGCCACACATGCACGAAACGGGTCCTCATCGGCTTCCCGGTCACCAGATTCCGGCCGCTGTAGTGGCCGAGTGCGATGACACGGTCCCCGGCGTCCAGGATCTCCGCAGGGGTGACGGTGAAGTCGTGCCACTCGCTGACGAAACGGGCGAACACGTTCTCGAGCACCTCCTCACGTCCCCGGTACGTGCCTCCGTAGTGCAGACCCGGCGTAACGACCCATTCGATCCGCTCGTCGAGTCCCGCGAGCAGCGCGGTGACGTCCCCTTGGGCGAGCGAGCCGTACAACGCTTCCACCACCGCGCGCCCGGTGGTGGTGTGTTCGTCGTGGTGGTGCGTGGTCATGCGGTACCTCCGTGCTGTGTGGATGAGCGGCCGGCGCGTTCCGGCAGCCCGCCGCCCGGGCACGGAACGCGGGTCCGAGCGCTGCGGCCGAGCTCGCGCCCCGCCTCCGCAGATCCTTCTCGTGCACCGGCCGACGCACATCGGCTGATCGACCTATGTCGCTGGTCCACCTGCCTCGCGGGGATGTTCGCCCTCCTCGCACCGCGGCCGCCGGTGCGCGTCCTGCGCGCGTCCAGTGCGCGCGGGGGAGCCGTGCGGGCACGTCCGAGGCGCTGGTCAGGGGCGGTTACGCTGGAGCGGTGGAAGAGGTTCGTCTGGCCGAGGTACTGGCGGCACTGTCCCTGACGACCGACCTGGCCGCGGGCATGACCTTCGAGAAAGGCCTGCGTACCTGCGTCGTCGCCACGGTGTTCGCCCGGGACGTCCTCGCGGGCGACCGGGAGACCTGCCGGGCGGTCTACGAGACGGCACTGCTGCGCTCGGTCGGCTGCACGTCGTTCGCGCCCGAGCTCGCGGCGGTCTTCGGCGACGAGGTGGCGTTCCAGAGTGCGCTGAAGCACCTCGACCCGGGGGACGACGTGCCCATGTCCGAGCAGTTGTTCCGGCTCGGCGGCTGGACGCGGGAGAAGGCCCGGCGGTTGGCGGACACGTTCACCGAGGTGCTGCCCACGGTCGGGGTGGAGGCCATGCGCAACGGCTGCGAGGCCAGTCGGGCGCTCGGTTCGGGCCTCGGCGTGCTGCCGCGGACCCTCGCGGCGTTGGACGACGTGTACGAGCGTTGGGACGGACGGGGAATCCCCCTGGGAACCGCGGGTGAGCGCGTTTCCTTCGCCGCTCGTGTCGTCCACGTGGCCGAACAGGCGGTTCTGGCCCATGCGAGAGGCGGCGAGCCGGCCGCGGTCGCGCAGGTGGTCAGGCGCGCGGGCGGTCACCTCGATCCCGAACTGGCGCGTGCGTTCGCGGCCGGCGCCGCGAAGGTGCTCGCCCCGCTCCGGGAGCCCGACGCCGTCGCCTCCACGGTGGCCGCCGAGCCGCCGCCGTACGTCACGGTGTCCGCCGAGGAGGTCTCCGACCTGTGCGCGGTCCTCGGCAGGTTCGTGGACCTCAAGGGCAAGTGGCTGGTCGGCCACAGCGAGCACGTCGCGCGGCTGGCGGAGAGCGCCGGCCGGCTGGGAGGCCTCGCCGCCGACGAGGTGACCCGGCTGCGTCGCGCGGCCCTGCTGCACGATCTGGGGCGGGCCGGGATCTCCGCCGACGTGTGGGACCGGACCGGTCCGTTGAGCACCGCTGACATGGAGCGGGTGCGGATGCACACGTACTGGACCCAGCGAGTGCTGGAGCGCGTGCCCGCGCTCGCTCCGCTGGCGCCGATCGCCGCCGCACACCATGAGCGCGTCGACGGCAGTGGCTACCACCGCGGTGAGCTCGGCACCCGTACCTCTCCCGCGGCCCGTATCCTCGCCGCCGCCGACGTGTTCGCCGCACTGACCGAGCCGCGGGCGCACCGGGGCGCCTTCAGCGTCGACGAAGCCGTCGGGCACCTGACGCGCGAGGCGGACTCCGGCACCCTGGACCGCGCCGCCTGCGAACTCGTGATCCGGGCCGCGGGCGGACAGCCGTCCCGGCCCCGCCGTCCGGCCGGGCTCACACCGCGGGAGGTCGAAGTGCTGCGACTGGCCGCCCGCGGACTGACCAACCACCAGATAGGCGCGGAGCTGTCCATATCGAGCCGCACCGTGGGCCACCACCTCGGGCACATCTACGACAAGACCGGGCGGCGCACCCGGGCCGGGGTGGCTGTCTTCGCCATGGAGCAGCAGCTTCTGCCCTGACCGTCGACCGGCCCTCGCCGTCGCGGACGCCCCCTCGACGGGGCGAGCCACGGCACCGGGCCGCGCCCGGCCTGGGAGCACTGGGACCTGGAACCTGGAACCTGGAGCAAGGCTCCCAGCCGCTCGGGAGCCTGGCCTGCGCGCCATGACAACCTCGAAACCGGGCGACCACCTGCGGAGCAGGCGCGCCCAGGTGACGCCGTCCGACGTCGGTCTGCCCCCAGGGCGGGCGGCGGCGCGTGCCCGGCCCTCACCGCGTGCGCCTCGGCACCGGACAGCGGGAGACTCCCGGGCCCGGCCGTGGACATCCCGCCGCGCACGTACGCCGGGATGTGGGTGACCGCGGACGGCCACATCCGCCAGGAACTGCTCCCGAACGGCCGCTACGACGAGGCCCGGGGCAACCGCCGGAGCGCCTGCACCGGCCGCTGCACCGTCACCGGCAACCACCTCGACCACGTCGACGACTCCGGCTTCACCGCCACCGGCGACGTCCGCGACGGCGTTCTCTGCCACGAGCACCTCGTGCTCTACCGCGAGGACGACCCGCGCGCCCGGTAGGGAGCCCGAGCATGACCGGCATCCCGCGTCAGGCGACCTCGCCCGCCACCACTGCGAGAGCCCTGCCGAGCGCGAACGGACGGCAGGGCTCTCGCCTTCGTACGGTGGTCAAGCGGGCCGGAGGGCCCGGCAGGACGGTGTGGGCCGAGTGGATCCTCGCGACTTCCGCATGAGCTCATGGGCGGGCGCGTACGTCGCGGCGCTCGGGCGGCGCGGGGAGCTTCGAGCGGTTGCGCCGCACGCCATCGTCACGCAGTCGCGGGCGCTGCCGGTGGTCGCTGCGAGGCTCCCGCAGTGCTTCGTCACCCCTCCTGGCCGCGCCGGAGAATCCGCCGTTGACAAGGTTGGCTAATGACATTAGCTTTTAGCTAACAAGGTTAGCCAGGATCTGGGGGATGCCATGACCGAGTACCTTGCCGTCGACGGCGGCACGATCGCTTACGAGGTGACGGGGTCCGGCCCCCTGATCGTCCTCGCGCACGGCATGGGCGACAGCCGTGCCGCGTACCGTGCTGTGATCCCGCCGCTGGTGGCGGCGGGCTACCGGGTCGCCGCGGTCGATCTGCGCGGCTGCGGGGAGTCCAGCGCGGACTGGCCGGCCTGGAGCCGCACCGACATCGCCGGCGACCTGCTCGCGGTGGTCCGTCACCTGGGCGGCCCGGCCGTGCTCGTCGGCCACTCGGTCTCCGGCGGTGCCGCCACCATCGCCGCGGCGCGGGAACCCTCGCTGATCACCTCGGTGGTCGAGCTGGCGCCGTTCACCCGCAAGCAGTCGGTCCGCCTCGGCGACCTGCGCGTGAGGCGTTTCCGTCAGGGCATGCTCCGGCTGCTCGGCGCAGGGGCGTTCGGCAGCGTGCCGCTCTGGCGCTCGTACCTCGACGTGGCCTACCCCGGCGTGAAGCCGGCCGACTGGGCCGAGCGGCTCGGCCGCATCGACTCCCTGCTGCGCGAGCCGGGCCGGATGAAGGCCATGCAGGGCATGGGCCGCTGCGCCCCGACCGACGCCGGCGCGCAGCTCGGCAACGTCCGCTGCCCGGTCCTGGTCGTGATGGGCACGCTCGACCCCGACTGGGCCGACCCGCACTCCGAGGGTTCGGCGATCGTGGACGCCCTGCCGTCCGGCCTCGGCCGCCTCGAGATGATCGAGGGCGCCGGGCACTACCCGCACGACCAGTTCCCCGACCAGGTGGTTTCGCTCGTGCTCGCCTTCATCCGGACGGAGGCCGCTCGTGCCTAGGGCCGGCCTGGACCCGGCGGCCGTGGTCGCGGCCGGTGCCGCCCTCGCCGACGAGGTGGGCCTCGCCAACCTGACGATGGGTCTGCTGGCCGAGCGGGTGGGCGTGCGCACCCCGTCCCTGTACAAGCACGTGGGCGGCCAGGAAGACCTCAACCGGCGCATCGCGGCCTTGGCGTTGAGCGAGGCCGCCGACGCCGTCGGTGGCGCGATCCAGGGATATGCGGGCCGTGACGCCTTGGCCGCTGCGGCGCGCGCCTTCAGAGGCTTCGTCCTGGAGCACCCCGGCCGGTATGCCGCGACGATCGGCGCGGAATCGTCGGGCCCGGACGATCCGCTGGCCATCGAGGGGCAGCGGCTGCTCGGCGCGTTCACGGCGGTCCTGCGTGGCTACGAGATCGGAGAGGCCGACGCGGACCACGCCCTGCGCATGCTCCGCAGCCTCTGCCACGGCTTCGCCACGTTGCAGGCGGCCAACGGTTTCCAGTGGAGCACCGGCATCGACGAGAGCTTCGAGTGGCTGATCGCCTTTGCCGACCGGGGGCTGCGCGCCATGAGCATGCTGTCGCCGTCGACGACTCCGGCCTGACCGGCACTTCGGTCTGCCTCGTCGGCATGACTGTGACCGCGTACGCCTGCCCTGCGGGCGCTGACCGGCGGGCGCGGAGCGTTCCGTGACCTCCATGGCCGAGCGGATCTCCGGGGTGCGCGTTGCCAACTCGCGTGTTGGAGGGGAAAGTTGGGAATCATGCGCCGTGTTGCAGCTGGAGGGCAGCAGAGATGAGAGTGACACTGTCCGTCGATGCCGGGGACGGAGACGTGGCCGGAGCCTGCGACGACCTCTACCAGTGGCTTCGCCAGGACCCTGATCTGCGCGTGTTCGTCCGCCGGGAGGCTCCCGCCGTGCCGTCGGGCGGAGCCATGGGTGCCCTGGGGGAGCTGATCTCGCTGCTGCTGGCTCCCGGTGGTCCGACGGCGGCTGTGGGAGCGGCCGTCGTGGTGTGGCTGCAGGGCCGCCGGGGCAATCAGACCGTCACCCTCACCCTGCCGGACGGTACCCAGACCGTCGTCACCTCCGAGAAGGTGCGCGGGCTGACCGCCGAAGGCGCCAGCGAGCTGGCCGAACGGGTCGCCGCGGCGCTCCAGCAGGAGCGGGACCCGGGCACGGCGCCGGCAACGCGGACGCCGCAGGAAGCCCGAGGGCGGTCCCGACAGAGGGAAGAAGGCCAGGGGGCACAACGGAGTCAGGGGGCAGAAGGGGTTCCGGAGACAGAAACAGAAGAAGTCCGGGGGACGGGAGACACGGCGGAGGGCGACGGCCGCGTCGGTCCGTCCCGAGAAGCGGGCTGACCGTAATCGTGGGGGACGTGAAGGGTCTGGCGGTGAGTGCGGATCTGGCGGCGGCCGGCTGCCACGCGCTGGTGGTCGGGACGGCCGCCCACCCGGGGGAGCTGCTGCCCGCTCTGCCGTCCGCGCACCGGTCGGCACGGGACGTGGCCGAGACCCTGAGCACGGTGTGCGGCATGGGCGACCGGGTCACGCTGCTCACCGATCCGACCTCGCCGAGCGACGTCCTGGAGGCGCTGGCGACGGTCATCGGCCGGGCCGAGCCCACCGAGCAGCGGTACGAGCGCGGAACCGTCCTCCTCTACTTCGTCGGGCACGGGCTGCGCGGACCCGGCCGGCAGCTCTACCTCGCGACGGCGAGGACCAAGTCCCAGACCGACACGGCGCACTCCGTTCCGTACACGGAGATCGAGCACTATCTGAGCGACGCCGCCGCCGACCCGGTCGTGATCCTCGACTGCTGTTTCGCCGGCAACGCACAGGAACCCGGCCGGCCCGCCCACGCGGACCCGTTCGCCGGCGCCCGGCCCACCGGCAGCTACCTGCTCGCCTCGGCGATGCGCGACGCCCTGGCGTACGCCCCGCCGGACGCGGAGCACACCCTCTTCAGCGGCCACCTGCTCGCCCTGCTGCGGGAAGGCCACGCCGGCGGCCCCAAGTGGCTGACGCTGGGCGGCGTGTACCGGCTGCTCGACCAGCGGCTCCAGGGCAGCGCCGCCCGCCCGTACGGCGGTGGAACCGCGCGCATGAGCGAGCTGACCCTCGCCGTCAACCGGCGGTACGAGCCGCTGACGGGCCCGGACACCGAGCAGCGGGCGGCCGACACCCCGGACCCCGACGCCGTCTGCCCCTACCCCGGCATCCTTCCCTTCCTCCCCGAGCAGCACCGTCTCTTCTTCGGCCGTGAGGAACTGACCCGGGAGTTGCTGCTCCGCGTCCAACAGGCCCGCCCCGGCGAGCCGGTGGTCCTGGTGGGGCCGTCGGGGGTCGGCAAGTCGTCACTCCTTCGGGCGGGACTCGGCGTGGCCGCGGAACAGGCGGGTCTCGGCCCCGTGCGGCTGGTGCCGGCACCGGGTGACCGGCCCTTCCGCAGCCTCGCCGAGGCGTGGGCGGCGGCGGTGGGCAGGGCGCCTTCCGACGTCGTACGGGATCTGGAACGCGGGCACTTCAGCCGCCCCGCGGCGACGGGGGAGGGGACCGGAGCAGGGCAGGCACCGCGCCTCCTCGTCATCGACCAGCTCGAGGAGTACTTCACGCTCTGCTCGGACGACGCCGAACGCGAGCGGTTCGCCGCCGCCCTCACCGCGGGCGCGGACGGGGAGCGGGCCGGGGACGCGGCCCCCGGTCCGCGTCTGGTCCTGGCCCTGCGCGCCGACTACTACGGCGACGCCCTCAGCGACCCCCGTCTGGCCTCCGTCGTGCGGCCGGGCCACTTCGCGGTGCCCGCGCTGACCGACGACGAGGTCGAGGCCGCGATCGTCCGCCCGGCGCAGTACGCGGGCCTGCGGTGGGAGGAGGGCGTACCGCAGCTCCTGCGGCGCGATGTGAACGAGGAGCGACGCACCACGGGTGATGCCGCGGCGCTGCCCTTCCTCGCCTACGCCCTCCCCGAGATCTGGCTCAGGCGCCGGGGGACGACCCTGACGTACGCCGGGTACGCCGCCGCCGGCGGAATCCGGGGCGCGGTGGCCACGGCGGCCGAAGGGATCTACGACTCCCTCGACGACGCCGGCCGCACGGCTCTGCGGAGCCTCCTGCTCGCCATGGTCCACGTCGCCGACGGCGAGGGGCGGCTGGTCCGCCGCCGGGTGCTTCCCGCGGAGGCGGCCGGCAGCGAGGGCCTGCTGCGCCGGCTCGCGGACGCCCGCCTGGTCGTCGTGGACGAGGAGGGCGGGGCGCAGCTCGGCCACGACTCGCTGCTGCACGCGTGGGCGAGGCTGAGCGGCTGGATCGACGAGGTGCGGGACGACCTGCTGAGACTCCGCCGGCTGACCGCGGCGGCGGAGGGCTGGGCCGAGGCCGGACGCAGGCCGAGCGGCCTCTACGAGGGCGATGCGCTGGAGGAGGCGAAGAAGCTCACCACGGAGTACGCGCGGCGGCTTCGGGAAGCCCCGCTCGCCCCGGACCGCCGGCGGGTCGGGTGGCCGACTCGGAACGTCCCGACTCGGAAAGTCCCGCCCGCCCAGGGCGACCGGCCGGCTCGGAAGGCCCGGCACATGACCGCCGACGGTCCGGCAGGCGCGGCCGCGCAGACCGTGGTCCGCGTACCCGTCCCGCAGGTGGTGGGGGAGTTCGTCGCCGCGAGCGACCACGCGCAGCGACGACGACGCCTCGTCACGCGGGCGTGGATCGCCTCCCTGTCGGTGCTGTCGCTGGTGGCGGTGTCCCTCTTCGGCTGGGCCGCCCATGAGAACGAGCAGGCGGAAAGCCGGGAGAAGAGCCTGATCGCCAGGGAGCTGGCCGCCCGGGCCGACGCCCTGCGGGAGCACGACCCGCAGACCGCGCTCCGCCTGAGCCTGGCCGCCTACCGCACGGCGGTGACCCCCGAGACCCGCTCCAGCCTCTACACCGCCTCGATGACCGTGACACCGGCCCACCTCGTGCCCGAGGAGCGGCATCGCCAGGCCGTTCTCAACCTCGCCTACAGCCCGGACGGAAAGGTGCTGGCCGCGAGCCACCGGGACAGCGGACCCGACGGCGGCCGGGTCCAGCTGTGGGACGTGTCCGCGCCGACCAGGCCGGCCGAAGCGGGCCGGTTCCAGCTGACGAGCAGTCCGGTCATCGCGTTCCACCCCCGCTCCCGGATCCTCGCCGCGCAGTCGGCGGACGAACTGACGCTGTGGGACGCCGCGGACCCGCGGAAGCCGAGACGGCTCGCCCTGGTGCCGCTCTCCCACCAAACGACGTACACGCTGGCCTTCAGCAAGGACGGCCGGACCCTCGCGGCGGGCAGCGACAAGGGACTGCTGCGGCTGTGGAACGTGGCCGAGCCGGCCCGGCCCACGCTGCGAGCGCAGCGGACGGTCGCCGGGTCCCAGCTGATCTCCCTGGCCTTCACCCGGGACGGGGACCACCTGATCACGGGCAACGGCAACGGGGACACGGGCAGCGGACAGCCCGCACAGGTACGGCTCTGGGACATCGGCGACCCGGACCGGCCCGTGCTGCGGGACACGGAACAGGCCGAGACGGTCACCGCGGTGGCCGCCCATCCCCGCCGCGACCTGGTGGTCGCCGCCGGCGGATACGGAAAGATCGCCTGGTGGGAAGTGGTGGACGGACAGAACCTGCGGCGTGTGGAGGCGGAGGAGTACCGGGACACCTGGGGCACCGACAACGACGGTATGCCGTCGTTGGCCTTCAGCGCGGACGGCAGGTTCCTGGCGGGAGCCGACCGCGGCCACGGCGTCAGACGGACCGACACGACGAGGAAGGTGTCGGAGCTGGTGGACAGCGCATCCGGGGTGACGCTGCCGACGGGCGAACCGTCCCAGTCGGTCGCCTACAGCCCGGACAGCAGATACCTGGCAGTCGGCGAGGTGGACGGAGAGGTGCGGTTGTGGCCCGACCGGCCCAGGGCGCCGTCGATCGAGGGCGGCATCCACGTCATGCCCCAGAGGGGCACCAGCCCCTTCAGTGCCGACGGTGAGCTGGTCATCGCCTCGCAGAACGAGGGCGGGGGCCGCACGACGAAGGTGTGGGACGTCAGCGACATCGAGGCGCCGAAGGTCCGGTACGCCCTGCCGAGGGGATGGGAGGCGAAGTTCTTCCTGACACGCCGCGAGAAGCCGGTGCTCCTGGCCCACCACTGGACCGGAGGGCTGGACCACACTCTCCAGGTCTGGCAGCTGGAACCGGGCGAAGCCGTGCGGAAGGGGTCCGGCATCCGGTTCACCGCCGACAACCCGACCATCGCGGTGAGCCCCGACGGCATGCTCCTCGCGGTGGGCTCGCACGAGGAACCCGGCACCGCACTGTGGGACATCAGTGATCCGGCGAGCCCCGTGCGCCGGGGCACGCTCGAGGTGAGGGCGAGCAGCGCGCTCGGGAGCTCGGGAAGCCTGTGGTTCGCCGGAGACCGGTCGCTCGCGACGACGGAGCAGGGCCGGCAGATCAGGTTCTGGGACGTCTCCGACCCCGCCCGCCCCCGCAAGGGCGGTCGCATCGAGGACGCGGCGTCGATGGCCGGCGCGATGTACCACGGCTCGTCCCGGCTGCTCGTCACCGAGGCGGTGGGACACGAGATCCAGCTCTGGGACCTCTCCCGGCCCGCGCACCCCGTCAAGGGCGCCAAGCTTCCGGCCGCCCCCCGGGGGTACTTCCCCATGGCCAAGGGGCAGTTGGCGGTGATGCTGGCCGACGGAGGCGTCGAGTTCTGGGACGTATCCGATCCGGCGCGTCCCGAGAGGACGGGCCACGACCTCCTGTTCGACCGCGCGGTCGGTTCGATCGACCTGACCTCCGACGGCCGCTACGCGGTGACGAGCGAGCCCTATCGCCTCTGGTCCATCGGGAAGGACGGGCGGTGGGGCACCCCCGAGCTCTTCACGCTGGAGAACGCGGGAGCGGTACACGTGCCCCCGGTGACATCACCGGAGGGCCCCCGATGGCTGGCCGTCACCGCCCAGGACCCCACCGGCGTCACACCGGAGACGACCTACGTGCTCGACTTCGCCACCGACGGCCTCTACGAGGACCTGTGCACGGCCCATCCCGCAAGCATCCCCGAGGACCGGTGGCGCCAGATGTTCCCGCACCTGACCTACCGCCAGTCCTGCGACTGACGCTGGACGTCCCCGTCCCTGGAGTCCGGCTCGTGAAAGCGCCGTCTCGGAGCACGCGACGCGTGCTTGACGCTCCGGCCCGGCTGCCCGGCTGCCCGGCTGCCCGGCTGCCCGCCGTCCGGCACCGGCTGCCCCGCCGGACAGCCGGCGAAGGGTGAGTCCTTCACCGGCCACCGATGATGGGGCGTCAGGGCCGTAGCTCTCAGCGGTCCCTCCGCAAAGCCTGGATGAGCCAGGTGTACACAGGGATCAGATCCGGAATCACCTGCCAGTCGTTGACGGTCCACACCAGGCGCCAGTACTCGTCCACCCGGGGGTCGTGGGCCAGTTCGAACTGCTGGGCCATCCAGTCCCGGAATTCCGCGTCCGGAGCTTGGCCGAACGCCTCCGCGAATCGCCGCACGAGATCGTCGACGACGGGTGCGGCCTCGTCGCTGAGCGGGTCGATGCCGGCGCTCCTGGCCTCGGCGAGTCTCTGGCGAGTGAACCCCACCAGTTCGTCACCGGCGTCGGTCTCGATGTCGAGCGTGAGCTGATGGGACTGGTGGCCGGCCACCCGGCGCATGCGGGCCCGGAAGTCCTCGTCGCCGATCATCTCGGCGATCCCCACCCAGGCGGCGACCTGGTCGGTGGACGGATCATCCGGCAGATCAGGAGTGGCGGCGCGAACCATGGCCGCACTCGGGTCGGCGCTCTCCGCGCCGAAGGTCCTGTCGATGAAATCGTCGATCAGGCGGTGGCGCTCCTCGCCGGACAATCGCGTGAGCTTGTGCATGAGCTTGGTCTCCTTGGGACTGGATCCGAATCTGGCCGCAGCTCGCAGGACACTCCGACGCAGTTGCAGCGTCCGGATCTGGACGTCCAGGGCATCGGCGTGCGCCGAGGCGACTTCCGCCACGGAGCGTTCACGGTCCAGCACCTGCTGGATCGTGGGGAGATCGATCCCCAGCTCACGGAGAGTGCGCACGAGCTCCAGGCGAAGCAACGCGTCGAGGTCGTAGAGCCGGTATCCGGCGGGAGTGCGACAGGTCGGCGCGACCACGTTCGCATCGGAGTAGAACCGGATCGTCTTCACTGACAAACCGGTGCGCCGGGAGAGTTCGCCGATCGAGTAGAGAGTCGTGCCGCCCATGTCTCCTACCTTGATGTCTCCAGTTACTGGAGAGTCAAGGCCGGAGCGGGGCGATTGACCTGAGTCCCCACCGACCGGGACGTGTGGGCACCGTGCCGCGGGAGTCCGCCGAACACGCGGCCCACCTCGCCGAGCCGTGGTCCGCACTGCGCTGGTGTGCTGGGTGTGCCGGCCGCGCTGGTCCGAAGCCGGCCGCGGGGTCCCGGGCGCTGTCCTGACGGGTGGGGCTATCCGATCCGTGCCCGGCGGCAGGTTCCGGTGAAGACGCGGCCGAGTTGGCCGTCCAGGGCGGCGAGGGCCGCCGGTTCCGGTGTGCCGTCGGGGTCGATGTGCGTGTGCAGGGCGAGTCCTTCGGTGAACGCGACGATCCGCAGGGCGTGCTCGGTCGCGTCGACCCCCCGGGCGACCTCTCCGCAGACCGTGCCGTTGCCGATGGCCCGGGCGACGCGTGAGCGAATGCCCATGAGGGTCTCTCTCTGGACGGCGGCGAGGCGGGCGTCGTGCGCGGCCTGGCCCGCGAAGGCGAGACGGACCAGGAACTCGGCGCGGCGGGCCTCGTCGAGCGGTACCAGTTCGGCCAGCGCCTGCCTGAGCATCTCGGCGATGGTGCGGCCCGCGGCCTCGCCGCGGTTCACCAGTTCGTCCACTCGCGCGGTGAAACGCCCGTTGACCCGGGTGAACGTGGCCAGCAGCATTTCGTCCTTCGCCGCGAAGTAGTGCTGCACCAGGCCCACGGACACGCCCGCTTCGGCCGCGGTGCGCGCGACGGTCACGGTGCTCAGCCCGTACCGCACGATCAGGCGTTGGACGGCGTCGGTGATCTGCCCGTGTCGGGCGTCATGGTCGGCAACTCTCGGCACGCAAGGACGGTACCGCGTGCTATAACCGTATGCCTGTATTGCTATCCGAAGGGAGTCCTGCGGTGATCCGGAGACGAGCAACGCGCTTATGGGGTATCGGACTTGCTCTTGCCCTCCTGCTGCCGCCCGGTGTGGCCACCGCGGGCCAGGCCAGTGACGGACAGACGGCCGGCAGCCGCCGTGACCCGGTCCTGCAGGCCCTGGCCGACCAGGTGGTGGCCGACCCGAACCCCAACCCGGGCGCTTTCCTGCTCGCCCGCCACGGCTCGGACGAGCGCTTCGGCGCGGCCGGTGTCGCCGACCGGTCCGCCGGCACGCCGATGGCCCCGGACCTGAGGTTCCGCACCGGGAGCGTCACCAAGACCTTCACCGCGACGGTCGTCCTGCAACTCGTCGCCGAGCGCCGGCTGAGACTCGACGACACCGTGCAGAGCCTGCTGCCCGAACAGGTCCGCGCCGACAACGCGCTGTCCGGCGCGCCCATCACCGTCCGCCAGCTGCTCAACCACACGAGCGGGCTGTACGACTACCTCGACGGGTTGCTTCCCCACTTCCGCGCACTCGACCAGTACTGGCCCCGCGACCAGCTGATCGGCATCGGCCTCGGCCGGCCCCGGTACTTCCCGGCTCCCGGCGCCCGATTCCGGTACTCCAACACCAACTACCTGCTGCTCGACCTGATCGTCGAACGGGTCACCGACCGCGACCTGCGCACCAACCTCGAACGCCGCCTCTTCGCCCCCCTCGGACTGCGCGACACCTCGTACCCGCTGGCGCGGACCGCCATCGACGGAGCCCACGTCCACGGCTACGCGGACGTCTCGCCCCTGCTGCCGAACGCGCCGGACCCGACCCGGTCCGACGTCACCGCGTTCAGCCCGTCCGAGGCCGGCGCATCGGGCGCCCTCGTCACGACCGCGGCCGACATCTCACGCTTCTACCGGGCCCTGCTGCGAGGGCGTCTGCTTCCCCCGGACCTGCTGCGCCGGATGCTCACGGACACCGTCCCCACGACCGGCGGTGCCGCCCCGCCCGCTGTCGCCTACGGCCTGGGCATCTACGTCTACGCCACCGACTGCGGCCGTGCGTACGGCCACGGCGGCACCGCACTCGGGTACCTGACCTTCGCGCTCAACAGCCGCGACGGGCGCGGCCAACTCGTCGCCCACACCAACTGGAGCTCGCTCGCCGACACCGGGATCGACGACGATTTCTGGACCGCCTTCCAGCAGGGTTACTGCCGAACGTCGGGGCAGACCGGGACACCCGCGGCGCAAGGCGCGGCGGACTGACGTCGTGCGGGGCCGGGTGAGCACCGAACAGCGGGCGGGGCGGGGCGGTGCGCGGGCGGCCGCGCGGTCCTGTCACCGCCTTCACCTCTAGGCGGTCGCGGCATCCGGCCGGTGCCCGCCGGGTCGAGGGCGCCGTCGAAGCCGGTCACGGCGTCGTGCTCCCCGCCGGCGCGGACCCATCCGTCGCCCCCATCACCGGTCGCCTCGCCGTCCGTGTGTCCCTTGTCGATCCGGCGCTCGCCGGGGCCCGCGCCGTGCTCGAGCGGGTCCTCGGCTCGGTGTGGACAGGCAGGCGAGCGGGATCAGTCGGTGTCGAGGCCGTCGACCAGGCGGTTGAGGAACCGGGTGAACGTGGCCTCGGGGGTGAGGGCGCGGCCGGGCGCGGAAAGGGCCTCGGCGAGTTCCGGGTGGCGGCCGTCGGCGGCGACAGCGGCGAGGTAGCGGGCCTCGGCCGCGGCCCGGCCCGGGGACCGCGCGGCCGTGGCCTGTGCGATCTCGTGGGCTACGTGTCCGGCCACGAACGCGGTGAGCTGGGCGAAGACCTCCATCTTCGCGGCACCGTCCAGCCCGGTGGGCCGCAGGACGGCGAGGGCGTGTTCCAGGAAGGCCAGCGTGTTGGGGCCCGGCACGCGACGGGTGGACAAGGCGGAGGTCAGCCAGGGATGGCGCAGGATGTGGACGCGCTGCAGATGGGCGATGGTCTTCAGATCGGCGCGCCAGTCGCCGCTGGGCGGGTCGGTGACGGTCAGTTCGCCGGTGACGTGGTCGACCATCAGCTCCAGCAGGGTCTCCTTGTCGGGAGCGTAGCTGTAGAGCGACATGGCGCCGGCGCCGACCGCGGCGGCCACCCGCCGGATGGTGACCGCTTCGAGCCCTTCGGCGTCCGCCAGGGCGACGGCCGCCACGGTGATCTGTTCCCGGCTGAAGGAGGGCCTGCGGCCCTTGCGGGGTTCCTTGGGAGGCAGCCAGAGCTGTTCGGGGTCGACGCCCGCGGCGCCGGGCCTCACGTCACGGGGCACGGTCTCGCGCTCCTTCGCCTGGTCGTCGGGACGGCTCTTGCGTAGGTCATCCAAGCACCTCGTATTCTCGTACACTGTACGGAATGAAGGAGGGGACGATGTCATCACGCACGCCCGACGCCGTGGCCGGACCGGTAGGGGCGCGACCCGCCGGGAAACCGCCGCTGTCCTCACGGATGATGAGGGCGACCTGGCGGAACCTGCCGGCGAAACGGCACGAGGTGGAATGGGAGCCGGGGCTGGCGGTGCCGGCCGCCGACGGCAGCCCGTTGGTCACCGACCACTACTTCCCGCGTGCGGAGGGCGACTTCCCCACCCTCCTGGTCCGCTCGCCGTACGGCCGGGGCCTGCCGTGGTCGCCCCAGTACGGCCTGCTCTTCGCCGAACAGGGCTTTCACGTGGTCCTCCAGAGCTGCCGCGGCACCGGCGGCTCGGGCGGCGCGTTCGACCTGTGGCGCAACGAGGCCGCCGACGGCCGGGCCACGGTGTCCTGGCTGCGCGAGCAACCCTGGTTCAACGGAACCCTCGGTACCGTCGGCCCCAGTTACCTGGGTTACGTGCAATGGGCCCTGGCCCTGGACCCGCCGCCGGAGCTGAAGGCCATGGTGGTCCAGGTGGGCCTGCACGATCCCCACGCCCTGTTCCACTCCGGCGGCACGCTGCTGCTGGAGAACACCCTCGCCGTCGGCTCCGGCATGACCTACCAGCACCAGGGCATGGGACCGTTCGTGAAGGCGACCCTGCGCCTGCAACGCCGCCTGCGCACCGTCACCACCGCGCAGCCCCTGCGAGGTGCGTACGTGCCCGCCCTCGGCGGCGAAGTACCCTGGCTGGACGACGTGATGACCCACCCGGACGCCCAGGACGCCTACTGGCACGGCGCGTCGCCGGCGGAGTCGGCGGAGCGGCACCGCGTGCCCACGGCTCTGATCACCGGATGGCACGACGCGCTGGTCGACCAGACCTTCGAGCAGTACCACCGGCTGCGCCGGGCCGGCTGCGAGACCGCCCTGCTCGTCGGCCCCTGGACCCACACCTCCGCCCTGCAGCAGGGCTGGCCCGAGGTGTTCGCCGAAAGCCTCGCCTGGCTCCGCGCCCACCTGAACGCCGACCCCTCCGGCCTGCGCCCCACCGCGGTGCGCGCGCACATCGGCGGCGAGAACACCTGGCGGGACCTCGACGACTGGCCGCCGCCGCACACCCCCACCCCCTGGCACCCCACCCCGGACGGACACCTGACCCGGCAGACCCCCACGGACTCCGCACCCCTGACGACGTTCCGCTACGACCCGGCCGACCCCACCCCGTCCCTCGGCGGCCCGCTGCTCTCCCGCACCGCCGGCCCACGCGACAACAACACCCTGGAGGCCCGGGACGACGTCCTGACGTTCACCGGCCCGCCACTGACCGAGCCCGTGGACATCGCCGGCCCGGTCTCCGCACGGCTGAGCGTCTCCACGGACACCGGGCACGCCGACGTCTTCACCCGCCTGTGCGACGTGGACGCCCAGGGCCGCTCCGTCAACGTCTGCGACGGGCTGGGCAGGCTGCGGACGACCGGCGACACACCCTCGCAGGTCACCGTGCCGATGAGCACCACCGCCCACCGCTTCGCCGCCGGGCACCGCATACGCTGGCAGATCAGCGGAGGCGCCCACCCGCGCTACGCCCGCAGCCCCGGCACCGGGGACTCCCCGCTGGACGCCACCACCTTCACACCGGTGCGCATCACCCTCCACGCGGACTCGGCGCTGGTGCTTCCCCACGGCTCGGTCGAGGCACGCTGACCCGGGGAGGGCAGGAGCCGGCGCGCCGGTACACGACTGTCGCACCCCGTGACGTAGGCCACCCGTGTGCATTTCGCGTCGGGTGTTTGCCGTCGCGTCAGTGGGAAAGGCGCCCCACGTTCTCCGGAGTCACAATCCGGTGGACAGTACGTGAAAGCACAGGGAGAGGAGGCTTCGATGTCCTCGAAGCGACGTCGTAAGAAGAAGGCTCGCCGCAAGAACGGCGCGAACCACGGAAGCCGTCCCCAGAGCTGAGGACGCGTCGACGCATCGGGTGGGTGGCAGGTGCCACCCACCCGAGCGCTTTCCCGGCGCGGCGAGCGGCGGGACCATGGAGTGCTTCCCGTCCTGCGGGAAACCTGAGGCGCCATGGCGAGACTCGAGAAGCAGCCGTCGGCGGACGCGCGGGGCGGGCCGGCGCTCAAGCGCGCGCTGACCACCCCGTTGCTGTACTTCTTCATCCTGGGCGACGTGCTCGGCGCCGGGGTGTACGTCCTGGTGGGGCAGGTGGCCGCCGACGCCGGCGGAGCGGTGTGGGTGCCGCTGGTCGTCGCCCTGCTGCTGGCGATGCTGACCGCCGCCTCCTACGCCGAGCTGGCCACGAAGTACCCGTGGGCGGGCGGCGCCTCCCACTACGCCACCCGGGCCTTCGGGCCGTTCGCCGGGTTCGTCGCGGGCTTCTGCATGCTCGCCGCCGGCATCGTCTCGGTGGCCGCGCTGGCCCGCGGCTTCGGCGGCGACTACCTGTCGGCCTTCGTGACGCTGCCGGTCGGGCTCGTCGCCGTGCTGTTCCTCGCCCTGCTCGCGCTGGTCAACGCGCGCGGCATCAAGGAGTCGACCCGTGCCAACGTCGCCGCCACCGTCGTCGAGGTGGGCGGCCTCCTCGTCGTCGTCGTCCTCGGGGTCTGGCTGCTGCTGCGCGGCGACGGCGACCCGGCGCGCCTCGGGCAGCTCGGTACGCCGGAGAAGGGGGCCGCGGCGGCCGTACTGAGCGGGTCGGTACTGGCGTACTACTCCTTCGTCGGCTTCGAGACCTCGGTGAACGTCGCCGAGGAGACCCGCGACCCCCGGCGCTCCTACCCGCGCGCCCTGTTCGGTGCCCTCGCCACCGCGGGCGCCGTGTACGTGCTGGTGGGACTCGCCGCGTCCGTGGCGGTGCCGACGTCCCGGCTGGCCGGGTCGAGCGGGCCGCTGCTGGAGGTCGTCGAGACGGCCGGCGGCGTGCCGACCCGGCTGTTCAGCGCCATCGCGCTGGTCGCCGTGGCGAACGGCGCGCTGCTCACCGGCATCATGTCCTCCCGCCTGGCCTACGGCATGGCCCGGGACGGGCTGCTGCCCGCCGCGCTGACCAAGGTCCTGCCCGGCCGCCGCACGCCGTGGGCCGCGATCGCGGTCACCACCCTGCTGTCGATGATCCTCGCGCTCACCGGCAGTGTCGCCACCCTGGCGTCCACCCTGGTCCTGCTGCTGCTCGTGGTCTTCCTCATGGTCAACACGGCCGTACTCGTCCTGCGCCGCGACGACCGCGGCGAGGCCGACCACTTCCGGGCCCCGACCGTGCTCCCCGTGCTGGGCATCGCGTCCTGCGTGGTGCTCGCCACGCAGATCGAGGCCGAGGTGTGGCTGCGCGGGTTGCTCGTCGTGGCCGTGGGGACGGTTCTCGCCTCGCTCGGCGCCGTACGGCGGGCGGCCAGGGGCGCGGGCCCGGCCGGGCGGGGGTGACCGGTCGCGGAGCCGGCGGCGAGAGCCGTCGATGAGAGCCGTGACGAGATCCCCCGGCGAGAGCGGCCGACCGGGCAGCCGTCGGCCACGACAGTGTCATGCCGGCGCAGGGGAGGGCACGCCACCGGCCGGGCCGGGCCCGGACCCCCGTGCCAGAATGGACGCCCCCGCAGCCCCGCTCTCCGCCCAGAGGTCCCCCGTGCCCAAGCCCGTCGCCCGTGAGCCGCAGCGACGCAACGCGCGGTCCAACCGGGCGCGCATCCTGGCCACGGCCCGCCGGGAGCTGGGGCGGAACCCGGACACCACCCTCGAGGAACTGGCCCGGGCCGCCGGTGTCGTACGGCGGACCCTCTTCGGTCACTTCCCGGGGCGCTCGGCGCTGCTGGAGGCTCTTGCCGAAGAGGCATCCGAGGTGCTGCGCGGCGCGATGGCCGCCGGGGCGGAACGGACCGGGCCGGCCGAACCGGCCGAGCGCGCACTCGCCCACTTCCAGTTGCTGATGTGGCCCGTGGGCGACCGCTACCGAATGCTCCTGGCGCTGGCCCGGCACGACCTGGGCGTGGAGCGCGTGGCCGAGATCCTGGCCCCGGCCCGCGCCGAGGTCACCGCCATCCTGGAGCGGGGGCAGAGGGACGGTGTCTTCCCCGGTCACCTGCCTCCGGCCGTGTTGAGCGCCGGGCTGGAGGCGATGATGGTCGCGCTGCTGGAGCAGGTCAACACCGGGACGCTGGAGGACGACGGCACCCGGGCCGCCGCCGCCACGCTCATCGCGGCCGGCGTACCGGAGGAGCGGGCCCGCGCCGTGGTCGAGGACGTTGCCCCGACGGTCACCGCGGAAGTCGTCCCGGGCGAGTGAGCCGCCGCCCGCGTCGCCGTACGACGGGTGCGCCCGCGTAGGCCCCGGCCCGTCGCCGCGGAGACCGTGCGGGCTGCGGGCTGCGGGCCGCACGGGCCGCACGGGCCGCACGGGCCGTGCGGGCTGGGGACCGTGGCGTCCCCGCGAGCCGTGCGGTCTCCGCGAGCCGTGGGGACCGCGCAGCCCGCGTGCACCTCGTCTCGCTGACAAGGTCGCCGTCGTCGCACCCACCGCCGTCGCATCGGCGTTCCCCGTCCCGGCGACGGCAAGCGCGGCCACGGGGGGCGCCCGTGCCGTCGTCGTCCGGGACCGGCGCGCGGTCCGCGTCCGCCGTCGCGCGCCGTGCCGACCGCACCCATGGCCTCCTCGACGAGCCCTCCGCCCAGCGCGCCCAGGCCGGTGAAGCGGCCGTAGAGGGTGCGGCGCGTCACGCCGGCCGCAGCGGCGCCCGCGACTACTACGGAGGGGGCCGCCGTGCCGCGGGACGCCGAGAGGAATCCAGTTATTTGCACGTCACTGTGCAACAAACTACTCTGCACGAGCCTGCACACCGATGGGCAATTAACCCGTCCTCGTTCCCCCTGGGAGCCCTCATGCCCCTCCTGGCCACCACACCCGTCGAGAAGATGACCGGGCCGTACGCACGGCGCTGGTGGGCGCTCCTCGTGCTGTGCCTGAGCCTGCTGATCGTCGTCATGGCCAACACGTCCCTGATCGTGGCCGCCCCGGCCATGACCGCCGACCTCGGTCTGAGCAGCAGCGACCTGCAGTGGGTCATCGACGGCTACACCGTCCCGTACGCCGCGCTGATGCTGGTGCTCGGCTCGATCGGCGACAAGTACAGCCGCCGCGGCGCCCTGATCACCGGTCTGGTGATCTTCGCGGGCGGTTCGGTGATGGGCAGCCTGGTGGACGAGACCGGACTGGTCATCGCGGCCCGGGCGGTCATGGGCGTCGGCGCCGCCGTCGTCATGCCGGCCACGCTGTCCCTGCTGGTCGCCGTCTTCCCCAAGGAGGAGCGGGCCCGCGCGATCACGGCCTGGACCGCCACCTCCGGCCTCGCCATCGCGGTCGGTCCGCTGGTCGCCGGCCGGCTCCTGGAGGACCACGCCTGGGGCTCCACCTTCCTGGTCAACGTCCCCATCGCGGTCGTCGCCGTCATCGGCGCGCTGCTCCTCGTACCGCCGTCCAAGGCGGCCGGCATGGGCCGGATCGACTACGTGGGCGGCCTGCTCTCCATCGTCTCCGTCGGCAGCCTGGTCTACGCGACCATCGAGGGCCCGCACTTCGGCTGGGGCGCCGGCCCGGTCGCCGCGGCCGTCGTCGCGGTCGTCGGCCTGGTCGCCTTCGTGGCCTGGGAGCTGCGCCACCCGCACCCGATGCTGGACGTGCGCAGGTTCCTGCTGCGGCCGTTCAGCGGCTCGATGCTGGCGGTGCTGTTCTTCTTCTTCGGCACCTACGGCGCCATCTACTACGCCACCCAGTTCCTCCAGTTCGTCCTCGGCTACGGCGCGCTGGAGACCGGCGTACGGCTGCTGCCGCTGGCCGGGGCGGTGTTCGTCGGCGCAGCGGTCACCGGGAAGCTGACCCCCAGGCTGGGCGTGAAGACGATGGTGGGCTCCGGCATGGTGATCGGCACCGTCGGTGTCTTCCTGCTGGTCCTCATCGAGAAGGACTCCGCCTACGCCGACTTCCTGGCCCCGATGCTGCTGCTGGGCCTCGCGATCGGGCTGAGCGTGTCACCGGCCACCGACACCATCATGGGCTCCTTCCCGGAGAGCGAACTGGGCGTCGGCGGCGGCGCCAACGACACCGCCCTGGAACTCGGCGGCTCGCTGGGCATCGCCGTACTGGGCTCCCTGCTCGGCACCGCCTACCGCGACGAACTCGCCGACCTGGCCGGAGACCGGCTCCCGGCCGCCGCGCTGGAAACCGCCCAGGACTCCGTGGGCGGCGGACTGGCCGTCGCCGAGCGGCTCGCCACGAACCCCGCCGCCGGACCCCGGCAGGCCGAGGCCCTGGCCGACGCCGTGAACCAGTCCTTCGCCCACGGCGTCGCCACGACCAGCCTCGTCGGCGGGATCATCATGGCCGCCGGCACCCTGATCGTCCTCGCCGTCCTGCCCGGCCGCCGCGGCGCCCGGCAGCGGACCGAGGAGAAGCCGGCCGAGGTCAGGGAAGCGGAGCACAGCGCCTCGGCGCGGTGAGCCCGGAACACCCGAACCACGGCCCCGTCAGCCCGTGGGGCCTCGCGCAGCCGGCGCACGTCGTGGTCGCCGGGAAACATCTCCGCCGCGTCAGCCCGGAACACCGCCGCGCAGCTCGGCTCCGGCACCACCACCAGGCCACCGGCCCGTACGTGTTCGGCCAGGCCGCGCACGGTCCGGGTCAGGACCTTCCGCGCCGTCCCGAGCTGCCCGGTGGAGATCCAGGTCAGCCCGCAGCACAGCGGCCCGGCCGGCAGCACCACCCGCCAGCCGGCGTGCTCCAGCACCCGTACCGCGGCCCGTCCGATGTGCGGGTGGAAATGGTTGGTGAAGGTGTCCGGCCACAGCAGCACGGTGCCGCGCTCCCCGTCGCCGTACGGCTCGTGACGCGCGAACCACTGCTCGAAGGTCTGCTCCGCGAACAGCGGTACCTCACGGTCCGCCACCCCCGCGACGGCCACCGCGGCCCTCGCCAGCAGCGGGACGTGCGTGAGCGCGTTGACGGCCGGCGCGAGGCGGGTGCGGCCCACGACCCGCGCGAGCACGGGCAGCCAGCCCATCGACCAGTCGGAACGCGGCCTGCGCCACGGCCGCCCGCGTAGTGGTGGGACAGGAACTCCGCCTTGGACGTGGCCATGTCCACGTCCAAGGTGTCGGGCCTGCCCGGGATGTGCGCGGTGGCGCCGAGACCGGCCTCCCGCACCTGCCACAGCCGCCGCTCGTTCGCCGGGTCGTCCATGAAGGCGCAGTCGGCGTCGTGCTCGGAGCGGTGCACCGCGCGGAGCATCCGGTGGGCCCGCGCGTCCGCCTCCTCGACGGTGTCGCCGCCGAACTGCACCTTCAGGAAGGCGTTCCCGTCGGGCAGCTCGGCCAGCGCCTTGTCGTTGAGGCGCTTGATCCGCTCGTCGCGGACCAGCCGGGCGTCGACGCCCTCCAGCGCGATCGGCTCGTGCGGCAGGATCTCGGGCACCGCGTCGGCGGCCTTGTCGATGGTGTCGAACCCCAGCACCACCAGGGTCCGTTCCCGCACCACCGGCACCAGCTCCAGCTCCGCCCGCAGGACGGTGACCAGCGTCGACTCGCTGCCCACCAGCAGCCCGGCGACGTCGAAGCCGTACTCCGGCAACAGCGAGTCCAGGTTGTAGCCGGAGACCCGGCGCGGGATGTCCGGGAAGCGGCGGCGGATCTCCTGCGCGTAGGTGTCCCGCAGGGCGCGCAGCCGCCGGTAGACGCTCGCCCGCAGATCGCCCTGCCGCTCGATGTCGGCGTACTCCTCGTCGCTGGTCTCCCCGCACCAGAAACGGGTGCCGTCGTAGAGCAGCACCTCCAGACGGGCGATGTTGTCGACGACCTTGCCGTGCGCCTGTGCGGTGGCGCCGCAGGAGTTGTTGCCGATCATGCCGCCGATGGTGCAGTTGGCGTGGGTGGCGGGTTCGGGCCCGTAGCGCAGGCCGTGCGGCGCGAGCCGCCGGTTGAGGTCGTCCAGCACGATCCCGGGCTGCACGACACAGGTGCGGGCGCCGGCGTCCACCGACTCCACGCGCGTGCAGTACTTCGACCAGTCGAGCACCACACCGGCGCCCGTGCACTGCCCGGCCAGGCTCGTCCCGCCGCCCCTCGACAGCACCGGCGCGCCGAACTCCCGCGCCACCGCCACCGCCACCGCCTCGGCGCCGGCTTCGGGCGTGCGCGGCACGACCACGCCGAGCGGCGTCTGCCGGAAGTTCGAGGCGTCCGTGGAGTACGCCGCCCGGCTCCCGGCGTCGAAGCGGACCTCACCGTCGACCCGCTCGCGCAGAGCGGCCCGGAGTGCGGCGGTGTCGACCGGGGCGGCGCCCCTTCGCGAGTGACGGGCTCGGGCAGGTCCAGCGCACCCATGGGCTCTCCTTCGGGTGTCGGCGCGTACGAACTGCGCCCGCGTGTGCGGGACGACTGCGCCCGCGCGTGCGGGACAATGGCGTCCGTGTTTGCGGAGCAACGGCCCCTGCGCAGGCGGGAGAACGGCCCCCGCGCGTGCGGAGCGGCCGTCGCTGGGTACCCCGGCTGGCACCGGGCAATCACCGGATACGGAGCGTCGCGAACCGTGTCGGTGTTGGGCCGAACGGGTGACTTGGCGTAAGAATTGGCTGGTGCAGGCAATGAAGGCGAGTGAAATCGGGGGAGCCGGTGAACAGTCACGACGTCACCGATGAACAGTGGGAAGGGCTCGCCCAGGTCGTTCCGTTGCGCGGGCGCGACGCATGGCCGTCCGCGGTCGGCCACCGGGCGATGCCGGAGGCGGAGACGGAGACACGCCGCCGTTTCGTCGTCCTCAGGGTCAACGTGTTCGCGGACGCCCGCGAGGTCGCGGAGACCCTGATGACGGGCATTCCGGTCCTCCTGGACCTGACCAGCGCCGAGACCGACGTCGCCAAACGGGTCCTGGACTTCAGCACGGGCGTCGTATTCGGCCTGGCCAGCGGCATGCACCGCGTCGACCGCAACGTCTTCCTGCTGACACCCGCGGGGACCGAGGTGAACGGGCTGATGGAGAGCGCGGCGGATGTTCCCGGTATGTGACGGGGCGTGCGGGCTCGCCGGGGGTGAACGGGGCGTGCGGGCTCCTGGCTGTGAACCGAGCGTGCGGGCTCCTGGCTGTGAACGGGGCTTATGGGCTCCCGGGGTGTGAGCGGAGCACGTTGGCTGCCGGGTGTGAACGGGGACTGTGGGCTCCTGGGGTGTGAACGGAGCGTGCCGGCTCCCGGGTGTGAACGGGCCTCTGGGTTTCCGGGCTGTGAACGGTGCGTGCCGGCTCCCGGGTGTGAACGGGGCCTGTCGGCTCCCAGCGTGTGACCGGGGCCGGTCGACCCGCGGGGTGTGACGCGCCGGTCGGCCCCCGGAGGTGTGACCGGGCCGGCCGGCCATGACGGTCCCGTCCCCCGATCGTAGGAACGCGGGACGGGTAAAACGGTTCGGCGTGCGGCGGAGTTCTACGGTCCGCACATGGCAGCGTCACTTGCGTCACCTGCGTCAACGTCACCCGAGGCAGCGGTGCCCGCCGCGCCCCGTTCGGACCGGCCCCACGTCACGGAGCTGCGGCTGTCCGCCTTCGCCGGGCACCGGGGCACCGTGCTGCGGCTCGGGCCGCTCACCGTGCTCGCCGGGCCCAGCGGCTGCGGGAAGACCAGCGCGCTCGCGGCGTACGAGGCCCTGGCCCGGCTCGGGGGCGGCGCCGAGCTCGGCGCGGTCTTCCCCGATCCGGTCGCCTGCGTGCCCGAGCGGGCCCGGCCCGACGCCCAGCACCGCCGCGGCTTCCGCATCGGCTGCACGGTCGACGGAGCCGCGGGCCCGGTACGCCTCGACGTCGCCGTGCAGGCCGAGCCCGAGCTGCGCATCGTGGGGGAGCGGCTGACCGCGGACGGCGTCGTGCTGCTGCAGACCGCCCTGCGCGACCCAGGCCGCCGTGCCGTGCAGGCGGCCTGGCACACGGCCGGGTCGGCGCCCGTGACCCGCGCCCCGCTGCCGGACGACCGGCTCGGCACCCCACTGCTGCCGCTGCGGGTGGCCGGCAAGACGGAAGGGCAGCGCAGGGTGCTGGCCGCGGCCGAGCAGGTGGTGGTCGCCCTGCGCTCCGTCTTCGCCTGCGATCCGCGGCCCGGCCGGATGCGGGAGCCCGTGCCCGTCGGCTCCGGGCGCCTGCTCGGCGGGTGCGACAACCTCGCCGACGTGCTGTGGCGCACCCGTGCCGAGTGCGGGAGGCGGCACGCGCAGTTCGTCGGGGCGGTACGCGCCGGATGCGCGGGGCCCGTCGCGGACGTCCTGGCCGAGCCGGCCGCCGGCGGTGTGGTCCGTGCGCTGCTGGACCGGGGCGACGGCATCCGCACCGGCCTCGCCCGGCTCGGCTACGGCGAGCTGCGCTACCTCGCCCACGCGCTGGTGCTGTTCACCGGCCCCGGTGTGCTGGAGGTCGACCCGGCCGGAGAGGTGCCCGCCGCGTTGCAGACACTCACCGTCCTCGCCGACGGTTTCGACCGCGGCCTGGACGTGCGGCAGCGCGCGGAACTGCTCCGGCTGGCGGCCCGGATGTGCGACCGCGGGCACATCCGCCTCGTCGCGGCGGTCGCCGACGCTTCGTGGGTGGCCGGGGCAGCGGGTGCGGCTGGGGGAGCGGGTGCGGCTGGGGGAGCGGGTGCGGCTGGGGGAGCGGGTGCGGCCGGGGGAGCGGATACCGCCGGGGAAGCCAGTGCCGACGGTGCCGACGGAGTCACAGTGGTACACCTGGTCCCGTGACCGATCATCCCGACCTCGCGGCGTTGCAGCGCAGGCTGGCCGAGTTCGCCGCCGCGCGGAACTGGCAGCCGTACCACACCCCCAAGAACCTCGTGGCCGCGCTCAGCGTGGAGGCCTCCGAACTCCTGGAGATCTTCCAGTGGCTGACGCCCGAGCAGTCGGCCCGTGTCATGGCCGACCCGGACACCGCCCACCGGGTCCGGGACGAGGTCGCCGACGTACTGGCGTACCTGCTCCAGTTCTGCGAGGTGCTCGGCGTCGACCCGCTGGCCGCGCTGGAGGCGAAGATCGAGCGGAACGCGCTCAGGTTCCCCGCGCCCGGAGGGCCGGGGGACCGAGCACGGAGGAGCCACGAACTCCGTTATCACGCTCCGGAGTCGGAAACAGGCCCTGGTTCAACATAGTGTCCGAAGATTTCCGTCTTCCTCTGGCTTTTCGTCCCACATGCCTTCACTCTGGGTAGTGAACAACGGAGTTCGGGCGGACGCGCCGCGGGCGCGTCGGAGACAGACGGGGGCAGCGGCATGGACGCTGTGCGGCTCATCGTGGCGAGTGGGCGGGCCTTGGCCGCGGGCGGCGAGGTGCCGGAGATCCTGACCGAGGTGTGGCAGGTGCAGGCCCTGGCGCAGGCGATCGGCAGCCGGCTGGCGGTCTCCGGACCACCGGAACTGCGCGGCGAGGCACTGGGACTGACCGAGCTCGCGGGCCGCGGATGCGGAGTGCTGCGCACCCCGGAGCTGGCCCCGGGTGAGCTGCGTGCCGCCCGGCTCACCGAGCTGGGCGATGCCCGCCAGGCGCTGATGCGCCTCGGCACCCTGCTCGGCGAGACCGGTATCGCGCTCGTCGGCGTCGCCAGTGCCGCGGCCGACGAGGCCACGTACTGGCAGTGCATGGAGGCCATCGACGCGGCGGACGAGTCGCGGGACCGCGTCCTGGAGATGCTGCGCAAACTGGCGGACCGGGACGCGGAGTTACCGCAGCGGGAGGCGGGCTAACCACGGCACCGCGAGCCGTCGGCCGCACCCCCGCCCAGCCGCGGCAGCGGCCGGGAACGCGCCGGGCCGCCGGGAGCCTGTGCGCCGTACCCGCACCGAGCAGGCAGGATGGAGACATGGATCTCCGTATCTTCACCGAGCCCCAGCAGGGGGCCACCTACGACACCTTGCTCGCCGTGGCCAAGGCCACCGAGGATCTCGGATTCGACGCCTTCTTCCGCAGCGACCACTATCTCCGCATGGGCTCCGTGGACGGCCTCCCCGGCCCCACCGACGCCTGGATCACCCTGGCCGGCCTCGCGCGCGAGACCAAGCGCATCCGGCTCGGCACCCTGATGACCGCCGGCACCTTCCGGCTGCCCGGCGTCCTCGCCATCCAGGTCGCCCAGGTCGACCAGATGTCGGGCGGCCGGGTCGAGCTGGGCCTGGGCGCGGGCTGGTTCGAGGAGGAGCACAAGGCGTACGGCATCCCCTTCCCGAAGGAGAAGTTCGCCCGCCTGGAAGAGCAGCTCGAGATCGTCACCGGCCTGTGGGCCACCGAGACCGGCAAGACCTTCGACTTCCACGGCAAGTTCTACGACCTCACCGAGTCGCCCGCGCTGCCCAAGCCCGCGCAGGCGAAGGTCCCGGTGCTCATCGGCGGCCACGGCGCCACCCGCACCCCGCGGCTGGCCGCCCAGTACGCCGACGAGTTCAACATCCCGTTCGCCTCGATCGAGGACACCGAGCGCCAGTTCGGCCGGGTGCGGGCCGCCGCCGAGGAGGCCGGCCGCCCGGCCGATGCCCTCACCTACTCCAACGCCCTCGTCGCCTGCGTCGGCAAGGACGAAGCCGAGGTCGCCCGCCGCGCCGCCGTCATCGGCCGCGAGGTCGACGAGCTGAAGGCCAACGGCCTGGCGGGCTCCCCGGCCGAGGTCGTCGAGAAGATCGGCCGCTATGCCGAGGTAGGCGCGCAGCGGATCTACCTCCAGATCCTCGACCTCGACGACCTGGACCACCTGGAGCTGATCTCCTCCCAGGTCCAGTCCCAGCTGACCTGAGGCCGCCCGTCCGGCAACGGAAGGCGCCGGTCACCCGTCCGATAACCGAAGGCGGCGGTCACCCGTCCCGTGCGATGGTATGACCGTCGTCCTGCCGGAGCCCCCAGGATCAACACCCTGGGGGCTCCCGCGCGTACGGCACCTCGTCAGCATCCACCGGCCGGAGAGGCCCTCAGCATGTTCCTGACCATCACCACCACCGGTACCCCCGAGCACCCCGCGACCGATCTCGGCTTCCTGCTGCACAAGCATCCGGACAAGGCGCAGGCGTTCTCCACCTCCTTCGGCACGGCCCACGTGCTCTACCCGGAGGCGGAGCATCAGCGTTGCACGGCGGCGCTGCTGCTGGAGGTCGACGCGGTGGCGCTGGTCCGGCGCGGCCGGGGCAAGGGCCGTGGCGGTGCGCCCGACGCGGCACTCGCGCAGTACGTCAACGACCGCCCCTACGCGGCCTCCTCACTCCTCGCCGTCGCGCTGAGCAACGTCTTCTCCAGCGCGATGCGAGGCGTGTGCAAGTCCCGCCCGGAGCGCGCGGCCGAGCCACTGCCGCTGCGCGTCGAGGTACCGGCGCTGCCCGCTCGCGGCGGCCCCGGCCTCGTACAGCGCCTCTTCGAGCCGCTCGGCTGGACGGTCGCCGTCGAGGCCGTCCCGCTGGACACCGAGTTCCCCGAGTGGGGCGACTCGCGCTACGTCCGCCTCGTCCTGGAGTCCGCGGCCCTCACCCTCGCCGAGGCCCTGCGGCACCTGTACGTCCTGCTCCCGGTGCTCGACGACGCCAAGCACTACTGGGTCTCCCCGGACGAGGTCGACAAGCTGCTGCGGGCCGGCGAGGGCTGGCTGCCCGGCCACCCGGAGCACAAGCTGATCACCAGCCGCTACCTGTCCCGCCGCTGGTCCCTGACCCGTGAGGCGATGGACCGGCTGGAGCTGATCCGGCTGGCGGAGACCGACGACAGCGACGTCGAGGACATCGACAACGCGGTCGCGCAGGAGACGGCGCCCGAGGCCGAGGAGAAGCCCACGCCGCTGGCCGTGCACCGCCGCGAGGCGATCCTCACCGCCCTCCGGGACCACGGAGCCGCCCGCGTCCTCGACCTCGGCTGCGGCGAGGGGCACCTGGTGCGGGAACTGCTCAAGGAGCCGCGGTTCACCGAGATCGTCGGCGTGGACGTGTCGGTGCGCGCCCTCACCATCGCCTCGCGGCGGCTCAAGCTGGACCGCATGGGAGAGCGGCAGGCCGCCCGCGTCAACCTCTTCCAGGGCTCCCTCGCCTACACCGACAAGCGCCTGGGGGGCTACGACGCCGCCGTGCTCAGCGAGGTGATCGAGCACCTCGACCTGCCCAGGCTGCCCGCCCTGGAGTACGCCGTGTTCGGATCGGCCCGCCCGCGCACCGTCGTCGTCACCACGCCGAACGTCGAGTACAACGTGCGCTGGGAGACCCTCCCGGCCGGCCACGTCCGCCACCGCGACCACCGCTTCGAGTGGACCCGCGAGGAGTTCCGCACCTGGGCGGAGGCGGTGGCCGAACGGCACGGCTACACCGCTGAGTTCCGCCCCGTCGGTCCCGAAGACCCCGAGGTGGGCCCGCCCACCCAGATGGCCGTGTTCACCCAGGCCGCGAACGACCCCAAGACCGCGAACGACCCCAAGACCGCCATGACCGCCAAGACCGCCAAGACCGCCAAGACCGCGAACGAGAACCAGAAGGAGGCGAAGGCCGCATGACCACCACCGGAACCACCGACACCACCGACACCACCGACACCACCGACACCACTGGCACCACTGGCACCACTGGCATCGCCGACACCACTGGCACCACCGTGCGGGCCCGCGCCCTGCCGGTCACCGACCTCTCCCTCGTCGTACTGATCGGCGCCTCCGGCTCCGGCAAGTCCACCTTCGCCCGGCGCCACTTCAAGCGCACCGAGGTGATCTCCTCCGACTTCTGCCGGGGCCTGGTCGCCGACGACGAGAACGACCAGAGCGCCAGCCGGGACGCCTTCGACGTCCTCCACTACATCGCCGGCAAGCGCCTCGCCGCCGGCCGTCGCACCGTCGTCGACGCGACCAACGTGCAGCAGGACGCCCGGCGTCAGCTGATCGAGCTGGCCAGGAAGCACGACGTCCTGCCGATCGCCATCGTCCTCGACGTCCCCGAAGAGGTGTGCGCCGAGCGGAACGCCACCCGCACCGACCGGGCCGACATGCCCCGCCGGGTCATCCAGCGCCACACCCGCGAGCTCCGCCGCTCCCTGCGCCACCTGGAGCGCGAGGGCTTCCGAAAGGTGCACGTCCTGCGTGGCGTGGCGGAGACCGAGCAGGCCACCGTCGTCACCGAGAAGCGCTTCAACGACCTCACCCACCTCACCGGCCCCTTCGACATCGTCGGCGACATCCACGGCTGCGCGGCCGAGCTGGAGTCGCTGCTGGGCAAGCTCGGCTACACCGACGGCGTCCACCCCGACGGCCGCACCGCCGTCTTCGTCGGCGACCTGGTCGACCGCGGCCCGGACAGCCCCGGCGTCCTGCGCCGCGTGATGTCGATGGTGAAGTCGGGCAACGCCCTGTGCGTCCCCGGCAACCACGAGAACAAGTACGGCCGCCACCTGAAGGGCCGCAAGGTCCAGCACACGCACGGACTCGCCGAGACCATCGAGCAGATGGACGGCGAGAGCGAAGAGTTCCGCGCCGAGGTGCGGGAGTTCATCGACGGCCTGGTCAGCCACTACGTCCTCGACGGCGGCCGGCTCGTGGTCTGCCACGCCGGTCTGCCGGAGAAGTACCACGGCCGCACCTCCGGCCGGGTCCGCTCCCACGCCCTGTACGGCGACACCACCGGCGAGACCGACGAGTTCGGGCTGCCGGTGCGCTACCCGTGGGCCGAGGACTACCGGGGCCGCGCGGCCGTCGTCTACGGCCACACCCCGGTCCCCGAGGCCACCTGGCTCAACAACACCATCTGCCTGGACACCGGCGCCGTCTTCGGCGGCAAGCTCACCGCGCTGCGCTGGCCGGAGCGCGAACTGGTCGACGTACCGGCCGAGCGGGTCTGGTACGAGCCGGCCAAGCCGCTGCGCACCGAGGCGCCCGGCGGGCACGACGGCCGCCCGCTGGACCTGGCCGACGTGCACGGACGCCGGGTGGTGGAGACCCGGTACGCCGGCCGGATCACCGTGCGGGAGGAGAACGGGGCGGCGGCCCTGGAGGTCATGAGCCGCTTCGCCACCGACCCGCGCCTGCTGCCGTACCTGCCGCCGACCATGGCACCGACCGCCACCTCCGGGGTGGAGGGCTACCTGGAGCACCCGAAGGAGGCGTTCGCGCAGTACGCGGCGGACGGGGTGGCGCGGGTCGTGTGCGAGGAGAAGCACATGGGCTCGCGGGCGGTCGTCCTGGTCTGCCGCGACGCGGACACGGCCCGCGCCCGCTTCGGGGTCGACGGCCCCACCGGGTCCCTCTACACCCGTACCGGCCGCCCCTTCCTCGACGACGCGACCGTCACCGAGGCGATCCTCGACCGGCTGCGCACGGCGATCGCCGAGGCCGGCCTGTGGGACGAGCTGTCCACCGACTGGCTGCTGCTGGACACCGAGCTGATGCCGTGGTCCCTGAAGGCCGCCGGGCTGCTCCGCTCCCAGTACGCCGCCGTGGGCGCCGCCTCCGGCGCGGTGTTCCCGGGCGCGCTGGCCGCGCTGGAGGGCGCCGCCGCGCGCGGCGTCGACGTCACCGACCTCCTCGCCCGCCAGCGCGCCCGGTCCGCCGACGCCGCCGCGTTCACCGACGCCTACCGGCGCTATTGCTGGCCCACCGACGGCCTGGACGGTGTCCACATGGCGCCGTTCCAGATCCTCGCCGTCCAGGGGCGCAGCCTGGCCGCCCTGCCGCACGACGAGCAGCTCGGCCTCATCGACCGGCTCGTCGAGCACGACGGCAGTGGCCTGCTCCGGACCACCCGGCGGCTGTACGTCGACACCGGCGACCCCGAGTCGGTGTCGGCGGGAGTCGACTGGTGGCTGGAGATGACCGGCCGCGGCGGCGAGGGCATGGTGGTCAAGCCGATCGGCGCCGTCGTCCGCGACGCGAAGGACCGCCTGGTGCAGCCCGGCATCAAGTGCCGCGGCCGCGAGTACCTGCGGATCATCTACGGCCCCGAGTACACGCGCCCCGACAACCTCGCCCGGCTGCGGCAGCGGTTCCTGAACCACAAGAGGTCCCTGGCGATCCGCGAGTACGCCCTCGGCCTGGAGGCCCTGGACCGCCTCGCGGACGGCGAGCCGCTGTGGCGGGTGCACGAGGCGGTGTTCGGCGTGCTGGCGCTGGAGTCGGAGCCGGTGGACCCGCGGCTCTAGCGAACGTTTCCGGCCGAGTCGCCCCGAAGAGGCGACTCGGCCGGACTCCGTGTCCCCCACCCCACCGGTCCCTGGTGAACCGTCAGTTGCCGTGCTAACTTCGCAGGTCCGTCAGGCAGACGTACCGACTCATGGGGGACAGTCGGTGGAGACAGGCGCGGGATTCGGGGCAGCCGAGGGCGGTTCCGGGCATGCGCGCGGGCCGGCACTGCTGCTGGAGCTGACCGAGGCGCTGTGCGGGCTGGGCTGCACGGAGGATCCGCAGGGGCGGAGCCAGTTCGCCACGGTGCTCGGGGACCACCTGGGTCTGACACGCCCCGTCGACCTGCGCGGCGTCAAGCAGCGCGAGGACGTGGTCACCCTGGTCCGCACCGCCCTGAAAGTGGAGGGCGGGGAACACGTGCTCGTCACGGTGGTGCGCATCCTCGAAGGGACGCCGGCCGGTGACGAACTGGACCGGCTGATCACCCCCGACCCGCCCGCCCCGCCGCAGGCGCCCCCGGGCCCGCTCGGCCGCGACGACGAGGCCCGGGCGCGCGCCGTCCTCGCCGGGGGCGAACTCCCCGCCGGCCGGCTGCGCGACGACCTCGCCGAGGAACTCAACGGCCTCGACCTGCCCACCGGACTCTTACCCGACCAGCTGTTCCTCCACGTCCTCGCGTGGAACGCCCAGCCGGACGGCCTGCCGCCCGCCGTGCTCCTCCTCGACCGGGCGGGCCCGCTCGCCGCCACGCGCGGCCACCGCGCGGCGCTCTCCGGCTGGGTCGACGACTGGGCCCGGCGGGCCGGCCTCACCCAGGAGCTGGTCCGGCGCCGGGAGGCCCGCGCCCGGACGGTGCGCGACCCCGACATCCCCCGCTGCCTCGTCGTCGCCGTCGAGCCCGCCCGGGACGGCTCCGACGAGGTCGTCGTACGTCCCTGGCTCAACACCGTGCCGGGCCACTGGGACCCACAGCCCGGCGCGCCGGCCGTGACCACCCTGGACGCGCTCGGCCCGGCCGTCGACGACGCGCTGCGGCAGGGCGGCCGGCTCTGGGCCGGGCCGGGGGAGTCGCCCGCCGGTGGACACCGGCAGCCGTCGGCGTACGTGGAGTTCGTCCTTCCGTACGAGCTCCTCAACCACGATGTGGCGAGTTTGACGTACCGGATCGGTGACGGGCGGCCGTTGCCGCTCGGGCTGAAGTACGGGGTGCACCTGCGCAGTCTGGACCGGATGCGCACCGACGACGCACTGGTGCGACACCAGTGGCAGGAGCGCTGGCACGCGCTGAGGCAGCACGGGGTCAGCGTGCACGGCTGGAGCGAGCCGGACGCGCAGCGGATCGACGCATGGCAGGCGACACTCGCGGGGGACACCAGGCACACGGCCGTGGTGATGGACGCCCCGGCCCGGATCTCCGCCATGGAGGCCCTCAAGGCCGCCATAGCGGAAGGTGTCGGGCTGGCGGTGTGGGACCGCAGAGGAGCCTTCCCCGAGGAGCGACGTGAGGTGGTGACGGCCGTCTTCGCAGCCGTACCGACGCCCGGACAGATCCCGCTCGCCATCCACCGCCTGCGGCAGAACGCCGAACTGAACCGGCAGGGTCCCGGTCGGCTCCTCGGTCGTCACATCGGCTTCTTCTGGGACGACCCCACCCGCATTGTCGACATGCATACCATTGATCCCGGCGAACTCGCCGACGAGGAGGCACCGGCATGAACGCGCAGGAGCAGACGTCCCCGAACGGCTGGCGCGTGTTCCACGGCACCGGCCGGCCGCCGGTCGTCCCGCCCCCGCTGCCGCAGGCGCCGCCCTGGCGACGGTTCCTCGGCGCGCCGTCCCAGCCCGCACCGCCGGACGAGCCGGAAGCCGCGGTACGCAGGCTGGGTCGCGGAGACGTCACCCCGCAGCTCGGCCCCGACGAGATCGACACCGTCAACGCCGCCCTGTTGCTGCGCCGGCCGCTGCTGATCACCGGACCGCCCGGAATCGGCAAGTCCACGCTCGCCTACGTGATCTCCCGGGAGCTGGGCCTCGGCCGGGTCCTGGAGTGGAGCATCGTCAGCCGGACCACGCTGCGGGACGGGCTGTACGTCCATGACGCCATGGGCCGCGCCCAGACCATCGCGGCCTGGCAGGCCGGACTGCGCGGCACCGCACTCCGCGTACCGGAACCGGGCGGTACGACGGCGACGGCGGACGCGGAGGGCGGGACCGCGGAGCCGGACGGCGTCAACCCGTCGGTCGTGTCAGCGCACCGGCAACTCCCGCCCCTTCTGGGGGACTTCATCACCCTCGGCCCACTGGGCACCGCCCTGCTGCCCTACGATCGTCCCCGGGTGCTCCTCGTCGACGAACTCGACAAGAGCGACATCGACCTGCCGAACGACCTGCTGCACGTCCTGGAGAACGGAAGCTATGACGTCCCGGAACTGGTGCGCGACGCCGCGGACACCGCACGCGTCCACACCAGCGACCCCGCCGGTCAGGCGCTGGTGCGGGGCGGGCGCGTCGAGTGCCGGGAGTTCCCGGTCGTGGTGATCACCAGTAACGGGGAGCGGGAGTTCCCCGCCGCCTTCCGCCGGCGCTGCCTTCCGCTGGAGATGCGCACCCCCGGCCGCGAGCAGCTGCTCGCCCTGGTGGAAGGACACCTGGGTGTCCGGCCCGAGGGCACCGAGGACCTGGTGGACGAGTTCGTACGGCAGATCCAGTCCGGCGGAACCCACTCCCTGGACCAGCTGCTCAACGCGGTGCAGATGACTACCGCGGGTGGTTTCCAGGCGGACGGTGACGGGCGTAAGCTCGTGGAAATGCTCCTCCGCGACCTCGCGAAGGGCCGCTGAATTGACCGGCTTTCCCAGGGAGCGCGCATCCGGACCGGGCGACGGTGATCCCGTATCAGGGACGTCGCCCCCGTCGGCGTTCCCCGATTCCGTCGAAGGCGCGAGTGGGTACGGAGCGGCGCTCGCCACTGCCCCGGCCCAGGACTCCGGTGCCCGCGACCAGCCGTACCCCGACGCCTCGCAGCCCGCCGACCCGCACTGGCGGGAGGTCGCCGACGCGGTCTGGCTCGCCGCGTACTGGGACCGTCACGGCGGCCCCGGCTCCGGCCCGGGCGGCCCGGACAGCGGCCGCCCGGATCCGGCGCAGGACCCCGCACCCCCGCGGCCCGCTCCGCCGCCCGCCACCGAGGGCGAACGGACGGCGGACCGGCCCCCGGCCGACCCCGGCGCACGCGCCGCCGACCCGGCACCGGCCGCACGGCCGGCCCCCTCCGGCCCCGACGCCTCCGGCACCCCCGCCGCGCCCGCACCGCCGCCGGCCGACCCCGCGGACCGGTTCGCACCCACCGGCCACCCGGCCGGCGCGCACGCCGAACCAGCGGCCCGGCACCGGCTGTTACCCGACGCCGAGGGCACCTTCACCCTCCACGTCGGGCAGCCGCTGCTGCCCCCCGAGGAGCGTTCCCGGCCCGGCCCCGGCCGGACCACCGCGCTGCTCGCCCGCGCCCTGCACCGACTGGCCCGGCGCATCCCCTCGCGCCACACCCTCGAACTCGACGAGGAGGCCACCGCCGAGCAGGGCGTGTCCGACGGCCTGTGGCTGCCCTTCCTGCGGCCCGCCCGTGCCACCGTCTTCGACCTCGTCCTGCTCGTCGACGACGCCCCGACCATGGGGATCTGGCAGGAGACCTGCGCCCGCCTCACCGAAGCCGCCGAGCACAGCGGCGCCTTCCGCGGCGTCCGCGTCGTCCGGGTGCACGTCCCGCGCACCGGCACCGCCACCCTGCGCCGGGCCGCCGACCGCGCCGCCGCCGACCCCGCCGAACTCCTCGACGGCCGGGGCGGCCGGGTCTTCCTCGTCGTCACCGACGGGCTCGCCCACGGCTGGGCGGCCCCGGCCGCCGACGACCTGCTCGGCCGGCTCGGCCACGCCGGCCCCACGGCCCTCGTCCACCTGCTGCCGCCGCACCTGCGCCACCGCACGTCCCTCTACCCGTACCAGGCGGTCCTGGAAGCCGGCGGCTTCGGCGCCCCCAACGACGGCCTCGGACACTGGGCGCCGCCCGGCGGCCCCGACCCGCTGCGCCCGCTGCCCGAGGCCGGTGACGGCTCCGTACCGGTGCCCGTGCTGTCCCTCAAGCCCGGCTCCCTCGGCACCTGGGCCGACCTCGTCACCGGTGAGCGGGGCGTACGCCGGTCCCTGCCCGTCGTCCTCGCCGGTGCCCTCGCCAAGGGCGCGCCCGCCCCCGGCCTGCGCGCCCCACGCCTGCCGCGCGCCGCCTCCGCCGCCGTACGGCGCTTCTTCACCCTCGCCACCCCCGCCGCTCGCCGACTGGCCACCCAACTTGCCGCCATCCCCTTCGAGTTCGACCTCGTGGAGCAGCTGCGCCGGCGCACCATGCCGGAGACCGGTCCCGACCACGTCGCCGAGATCCTCATGGGCGGGCTGATCGACTGGAACAGCGGCGGCGAAGGCCGGCCCGAGTTCGCCGAGGGAGTCCGCGAGGCGCTGCTCGCCACCACCACCCGCAGCCAACTCGCCCGCACCGTCAGCATGGTGGGCGAGCTCCCGGCCGCCGGCCGGCGCGGTGTCGCCCTGCGCGCCGCCCTGAGCGACCCGGCCGGAGCCGCCCTGCCCGACCCGGCCGAACACGGCTGGCTGCGCAGCGAACTGGCCGTGATGCGCGCACTCTCGGGTCCCTACTCCGAACGGGCCAGGCGCATCGAACCCCGACTCTCCGGGCGCCTGCCGCCCGGTGCGGCCGAACGGGTGGGCGCCGGTTTGCCCGCGGGTACACCCACAGAGGTGAACCCTGCGGGCGGCGGGGGATCACCCGGCGGCCGAGAAGGCATGGATCCAGCGTCGAACCACCCCACCGAACCTGGAGACCACGTGCCGCCCCTGGTAACCGACGCGACCTCACCCGAAGCCCCGGAGGCTGAGCAGCTCATGCAGAGCACCACGACCGCGACGTCCGCCCTCCTGGTGAACGTCCCCCTGCGGAACACCTCGTTCGTCGGCCGGCAGGGGCTGCTGAGGGCCGTGGAGGAACAGCTGGGCGCCCAGGACACGGCCGCCGTGCTCCCGCACGCGCTGCACGGCCTGGGCGGCGTCGGCAAGTCCCAGCTCGCCCTGGAGTACATCTACACCCACCAGCACGAGTACAAGGTGATCTGCTGGATCCCCGCCGAACAGGAGAGCCTCATCCTGGCCGCGCTGGCCGGCCTGGCCGCCCGGCTGGGCATCACTCCGTCCGGGCAGGACCGCGGCGCCCCCACCGCGAACACCGCCGTCCCCGCGGTGCTGGAGGCCCTGCGCACCGGTGCCCCGCACTCCGACTGGCTGCTCGTCTTCGACAACGCCGAGGACATCGACGTGGTGCGCCGGTACTTCCCCGCCAATGGGCCCGGCAAGGTCATCGTCACCTCGCGCAACCGTGCCTGGGAGCGGGTGGCGACCCCGCTGCCGGTGAGTGTCTTCGAGCGGTCGGAGTCCATCGAGCTGCTCCGCAGGCGCTCGTCCGACCTGACGGCCGAGGAGGCGGACCGGCTCGCCGAGGCACTCGGTGACCTGCCGCTGGCGGTGGAGCAGGCGGGCGCCTGGCGCGCCGTCACCGGCATGCTCGTCGACGACTACCTCGACCTGCTCGCCCAGCGCAGTCCCGAGATCCTCGAACTGGACCCCAACCCCGACTACCCGGTCTCCGTCGCCGCCGCCTGGGACCTCTCCCTGGAGCGCATCCGGCAGAACAACCCCGGAGCACGGCAACTCCTCGACATCTGCGCCGGCATGGCGCCCGAACCGATCCCGCGCTCCATCCTGCGCGGCAGCCGGGGCGTCAGCATCACCCCCGAGATCGACCCCCTGCTGCGCGACTCGATCAAGCTGAACCGCGCCATCCGCGATCTCAGCCAGTTCTCCCTGATCAAGGTCGACACCCGCTCCAACACCCTGCAGATGCACCGCCTGCTGCAGACCGTGCTCCTGGCCAAGCTCGGCGCGCAGGAGCGGGAGCGGATGCGGGGCGCCGCACACCAGTTGCTGTCGGCGGCCAAACCGGGGCCGTACGGCTCACCGCTGGAATGGCCCGCCTACCAGTCACTGCTGCCCCACCTCCGCGCCTCGCAGGCGGTGACCAGCACCGACACCTGGGTGCGGGACCTCGTCGCCGACAGCGTGTGGTTCCTGTACTACTGGGGCGACCACGACGGTTCCGCGGAGTTCGCCCGGCAGACCTACAGCGCCTGGCTCGCGGCCTCCGGCGAGGAGGACATCCACGTCGTCCGGATGACGAAGTGCCTCTCGTTCCTGCTGCGCCAGACCGGGCACGTGCCGGAGTCGATCCCGCTGGCGGAGAAGGCCCTGGAGACCTCCCGGGCACTCGACGTCGAGCCCGAGGAGCTGATCGACTCGCTGTGCGAGACGGCCGACGCCCGCCGCTACCAGGGCCGGATCCAGGAGGCGCGGATCCTGAGCCAGGAGGCCACCGAGCTGGCCCGGTCCCTGTTCGGCCGCGACGATCCCTCCACCCTCCGCGCGACCCACTCGTGGGGCGTCGACCTGCGGCTGTGCGGAGAGTTCCGGGAAGCGCTGCCGCTGGACCAGGAGAACGCCCGGCTGCGTGACCTGCACTTCGGACCCACCAGCTTCTACACCCTCAACACCCTCAACAGCCTGTCCATCAACACGCGAGAGTGCGGCGACTACCCGGGTGCCCGCGAGGCCCTGGAGGACGTGTACCTCCGCGCGCGCTCCGCACTCGGCGGCGAGCACCCGCTGACCCTGCGCATCGCCCGCAACCTGGCGGTCTGCCGACGCCGTGACGGAGCACTGGACGCGGGTGCCGAGCTCGCCGAGGAGGCACTGCGGCACTTCACCCGCCGCTACGGGGAGGACCACTTCGACTCACTGGCCACGGCGACCAACGTCTGCGTCGACCTGCGTCTGGCCGGAGACCTCGAAGGCTCCCAGGAACTGGCGGAGAGCACCGTACGGCGTTATGCGCAGCGGCTCGGAGACACCCACGTGTGCACCCTGCTGGCCAGAGTCACCCTGGCCGCGACGCTGCGGACGCGCGGTGCCCTGGACAGCGCGCAGGAGCAGGAGGACGACGCGGCCCGGCTGCTGGCCGACACCGTGGGAGAGCGGCACATCGTCACACTGACCACCGCGCTGGGGCAGGCCAACACGGCCTACGCCCGCCTGGACTTCGAGCGGGCCCGTGAGATCGACGAGGCCAACCTGCCCCTGCTCGCGGAGGTCGCCGGCGAGGAGCACCCGCTCACGCTGTCCTGCACGGCCAACCTCGCCCTCGACCTGCGCGGCCTGGGCCGC
Source organism: Streptomyces sp. NPDC037271 (assembly GCF_055603605.1). Lineage (NCBI taxonomy): Bacteria > Bacillati > Actinomycetota > Actinomycetes > Kitasatosporales > Streptomycetaceae > Streptomyces > Streptomyces sp. NPDC037271. The sequence goes on along the minus strand of NZ_JBVJVN010000005.1, from coordinate 101,367 downwards.
GGCGCGGAGGCCGACGGAATGCAGCGCAAGGCCGTCGAGGGCTTCACCCGCGTGGTCAGCGCCGACCAGCCCTGGCTGGTGGCGGCCCGCCAACGGCGGCGCATCGAGTGCGACATCGCGCCGGTACCGATGTGACCGCCCGCCCGGCCGCCCGCCCCGGCGGCCGGGCGGCCGGGCGGCCGGTTCGCTCAGCCGACGTCCGAGGCCGGCTCCGTCGTCGTTCCGCCCTGGGCGGGCGGGGCCACCGGGACGGTCGCCCGGGCGGGGGGCGCGGTCCGGTCCGGTCCGGCCGACCGACGGGTGAGCAGCAGGAGCGGCTGCGTGAGCAGGGTCGTGGCGAGGGCCATGAAGACCAGCACCGTGTAGAGGGGGGTGCTCAGCAACCCCGCCTGAAGACCCGCGTCGAGGGCGATCAGCTCCGTGAGCCCCCGGGCGCTGAGCAGTACGCCCACGGTCCGCGCGTCGTGCCGGTCCAGTCCGCCGAGCCGGGCCGCGAGCGTGCCGCTGCCGATCTTCGTCGTGACGGCGAGCACGGTCACCACCAGCAGGACGGTCCAGCCCGTGCCGTCCATGCTGTTCAGCGCCACGGACTGACCCGAGACCACGAAGAAGAACGGCAGCAGCAGTGAGCTGACGTCGTGCAGCGGCCGCAGCAGGTCCGGGTCGAGCGTGCCGCCCTCCTCGCGCGGGACCACCACTCCGGCGAGCAGCGCCCCGAAGATCACGTGCAGTCCGAGGGAGTGCGTGACCCACGCGGATCCGAGGGCGAAACCGATGAGCAGCGCCAGCCGCAGCGAGGGCTCCAGCCGCGTCCGCCACAGCAGCCGGCGCAGCACCGGCCGGGCCGCGAGCACCATCACGGTGACGAAGCCGACGGCGAGCGCCACCCGCCACGGCCAGCCGAGCACCGCCTCGGCGCCGCCGCTGTCCATCAGGGCCGCGGCCAGCACCGTCCAGCAGACCGCGTCCAGCACCCCGGCCGCCGAGACCGCCACCACACCCGGCACGGACCGGGACAGTCCGTTCTCCCGCACGATGGCCGTCAGCACGGGCACCGCCGTTATCGACAGGGCGACCCCGGCGAACACCACCATGGCGGGGGAGAGGTCCCGCGGCATGCCCAGGCCGTGCAGCTGCTCCCGGAAGACGAGCGCGCTCCCGCAGCCCACCGCCATCGGCACCACGAAGGAGGCCAGCGCCACGGTCAGCGAGGTGCGGGCCCGGTCGCCGAGGATCTTCAGATCCAGCTCGTAGCCCACCGCGAACAGGAAGACCACCAGCGCGAACTGCGCGAACCCGGTCAGCGCCGGGCCGATCTCCTCGGGGAACAACGACGCGTACGCGTCCGGCGCCAGCGCCCCGAGCAGGGACGGGCCGAGCGCGATGCCCGCCGACAACTGGCCGACGATGTACGGCTGTCCCAGCCGCCGGGCCAGCCAGCCGGCCGCGTGGGCGGCCACCAGAACGAGAGCCGCGGCACCCACGAGGTGCGTGATCATCGCGTCAGGGCTCACTGTGTCTCCCCCCGTTGGTCCGGTGGCCAACCGGTGGCAGGCCTGTCCGACGGTCCTCCGCCCGGCGGCCCCCGGTTCGGGACGTTCGCCGCGGAAAGACTCGAACCTTCCTAGAATAGAAACGATCTGACGCTGCATCGGAAGTCGTACACGGACCTGGACCAGGGGCACGGGGGGCACATGACGGCGGTCGTCTTCATCCACGGCACGGGGGTTCGCGAACCGGGCTTCTCTGCGCTCGCGGGGCGCTTCTCCGTTGGAGTGACGGAGCTGCGCGGCGGACTGCGCGTCGTGCCCTACTACTGGGGCGGCGAGCACGGGGCGACGCTCGCCGCCGGCGGAGCGAGCCTGCCCCCGGTCTCCGGCCGAAACCGAGGCCCCTTCGCCCCGGACGCCGACGACGACGGCACGGCCGCCTGGGCCGCCCTCTACGCCGATCCGTACGCCGAACTCGCCCTCGCCGCCGCCGGAGCCGCTCCCGCGGCGGAGCTCCCCCCGGGCTCCCTGCCACCGGACCAGGCCTTACGGGCACGGCTGGCCGCCCTCGCCACCGAGGGCGACGCACCGGCGGCCGACCTGGGCCCCGGCCTGGCGCGCGCCGCCGCCGACCTGGCCGCCCACCCGCTGCTCGGCGCCGCGGCCGCGGCCCTCGCCCCGGACGACCTCCCCGGCCTCGCCGCCCGCAGCCTCACCGCCCGAGTCGTCGCCGGCGCCCTCGACTCCGACGCGCCCCTCGTACCGGCCGGCGCCACCCGGGACGCCGTCACCGACCGGCTCGCCCGCGCCCTGGGCGCACCGGCCCCCGGCAGGGAACGCGGCGTGCGCTCCCTGGCACTGCGGGTCGCCGGCTCCGCCGCCTCCCGTGCCGTCGTACGCCGCCGCCGGGCCCTCACCGAGGCCGCCCACCCGGCCGCCGGGGACGTGCTGCGCTACCTCAGCCGCGGCGAGGCGGTCCGCGCCGGACTGCGCACCCTGCTCGCCGGGCTGGAGCCGCCCGTCGCGGTCGTCGCCCACAGCCTCGGCGGCATCATCGCCCTGGACACGCTGGTCCTCACCCCGCTGCCCCAGGTGAGGCTGCTGGTCACCGCCGGCTCCCAGGGGCCGTTCCTGTACGAGTCCGGGTCCCTGCCCTCCCTCGAACACCCCGCGCCGCTGCCGGACCACTTCCCCGACTGGCTGAACCTCTACGACCCCCGCGACCTGCTCTCCTACCTGGGCGCCGGCCTGTTCCCGGGCCGCGTGACCGACGTCGCCGTGGACAGCCGCCAGCCGTTCCCGGCCGCGCACAGCGCCTACTGGACCAACCCGGCCGTGTACCGGCACATCGTGGACCGGCTCCCGTGACCGGCCCGCTCCCCGCCCCGGCCGTCGACCCGGCCCGGGTGCACGCGCTCGTCGTCGGCGTCGAGGCCTACGACGCCGGCACCGGCTGGGACCTGCCCGGACCAGCCCGGGACGCCGTCCGCTTCCACCGCCTGCTGCGCGCCGCCGGAGTGCCCGAGGCCAACATCCGCCTGCACCTGGCCCCGTTGCCGCCGTACGTCCCCGAAGTGCCGTACGCGCCCGCCGACCACGCCACGCTGCGCCGGGCCCTGGTCCGCGAACTCCCCGCCGCCCGGGGCGACGTGCTCTGGGTCTGGTGGGGCGGCCACGGCGTCCTCGACCGGTCCGGGCAGCTGCGGCTGTTCTGCGCGGACGCCACCACCGACGACAAGCTGGGCATCGACCTGGACTCGGCGCTCGCCCGTTACGCCGGGGACGCCGTGCCCGGCTTCGCGGACCAGCTGTGGATCGTGGACGCCTGCGAGACCTTCGAGGAGGCACTCGCCTTCCGCGAGCCGCTGCCGCCCGACGCGCTGCCCGTCGGACGGCGCAGCCTCGCCCACCGGCAGACCCTGCTCCGGGCCGCCGGGCGGGGCCGGGCCGCCGCCAACGACCCGGTGCGCGCCACCGGCCTGTTCTCCGACGTCCTGCTCGCCCTGCTGGCCGACCGGGCCGCGGTACTGCCCGCACCGCCCGATGCGGAGGAACTGTTTCCGGCCGTACGGACGCGTATCGCCGCCCTCAGGGACGCGGGTCGTACTCTGCAGTATCCCGAGATCCGGCTGCAGAGCCCCGAACGCACCGAGATCCTCGCCGCGGTGGGGCCCGGCGGCGGGGAACGGCGGGTCTCCCCGCTGCTGCGGGCCGTGGACGCCCTCCTCGCCTATCCGCTGATGAGCGACCCGACCGAGCGGCAGACGGTCGTCGGGTACCTGGACCCACGCGTCACCGGGACGCTGCCCCGTCACACCAAGGCACGCACGGACGCGACCGGCATCCTCAACACCCTCGCCCGGCGCCACCCACAGGCGCTGTGGGAACTGTTCGACGCCGTGGTGTCGGTCGATGACGACCCGCTGCGGAAGACCGAACTCTCCGATGCGCTGCGGGAGTTGGCGGATCCGCGGGAGTGACCGGGTGCTCGTGGATGATCGGGTGGCGTGATCGTACGGTTTTCGACATGGGTCGTAATGGCCATGATGGAAAGAGACACGGGGCATCGAGTGCCACCGTGCGAGAAGGGGGAGCATCTTGGACCAGCCGCCCGCTCTGCGCCATGCCGAAGCCGCCACCCGTGAACAGCCGGCCGCCCTCGGGCGCGCCGATGTCTGGGAGTCGGACCTGGCGGACGTCGCGGCGCTGCCCCTGACCGCCGTGGACGCTCTCACGCCGCTCCGCCCCACCGCCCGCCTGCTCGAAGAGGTCCTGCGCGCACGCGGCAGCATCAGAGGCGGCGGCGAGGGCGGCGGCGGCGCCCGGGCCGAATAGCCGCCGCCCGCACCTGAGCGAAGGGCCCCGACGGCAGGGCCCCGAAGACGAGCCCCGACGAGGCCGAGCGCCCGCCGGGGTCCGCGCGTGCCCACCCCCGACCGGAGGTCCCCGCCCATGACCAGTGAGCCGCGCCCCGCCCCGTTCCGCGTGCCGGACCGGATCTTCGCGGAACTGGCCGCCGGAGGTGGTTCCGCGGAGGCCGTGGCCTTCCTGGAGCGCGGGGAGCGGGCGCGGCGGCTGCTCCTGCTGCGGACCCTGCTGGACCGGCTCGCGGAGCTGCCCACGCCCCTGACACCGGTCGCCGAGGCATGGGACACCTTCAAAGCCGCCGCCGAGCGGGCGCCCGAGGCGGTCGACCGGCTGCTGCTCGCGCCGACGACGGGTGGCTGGATCGCCCACATGCTGCGCCGGGTGCACGGCACCGCGACGGGGCCGCCGCTGTGGGCGGAGGCAGGCCGGCTGAACGTCCTGGCGCTCACCGCGGCCCTGTACGCCGGTACGGAGACGTCGCTCACGGTCCCCCTCGCCGACGGCGCTCTGCACCTGCCGGGCCTCGGCCTGCTCCGGCTCCCGGCCACGTCGCCGGGGCCGGCCGTCGCGCGGGCCGCGACGAAAGCGGGTGAACTGACCCTCTCCGGCCCCCCGGCCCACGACGGCTCCCGCACCTCCGTGACGTGCCACCCGGCGACGGCACCGGCGGACCGGCAACGACCGGAGGAGCTTCGGACGGAGGAGCTTCGGACGAAAGGATCCCAGCTTCGGACGGAGGAATTCCGGCGGTATGGATCCCGCCCGGCCGAGTCACGCCCGGCCGAGTCACGCCCGGCCGAGTCACGCCCGGCCGGTCCCCGTCCGGCCGGGGCCCCGCCAGCCCCCGCTGCGGGGCCCGCCCCCGAAACGTCCGCGGCGACCTGGCTCCCCCTGCGTGCTCTCGTCCACACCACCCCCGCCGGTTCCGTCGCCATACCCCTCGACGATCTCGACCCCTACCGCGACCTGGACGACCCGGTCCCGCCCGCCCGGCTCGACGCCGAGGAGGCGGCCGAGTGGCAGCGGGTCTTCGACGACGCGGTCGGGATCCTCGCCGCGACCGGCACCGAGATCACCACCGGCATCGGCACCGGCAACGGCCCGGGACGGCTCGACCCTGCCCTGATACGCGCCGTCATACCGTACGGCCGTACCGCCCTCACCCCGCCCGCTCCGCCGACCGTCGGGGTCTCCGCCTCCAGCGGCGACTCCTTCGGCGCCATGGTGATCTCCCGCCCCGATTCCGCGCTCGCCCTCGCCGAGACCCTCGTCCACGAGTTCCAGCACAGCAAACTCGCGGCGCTCCTCCACCTCTTCCCCCTCCTCGACGACGACCGGGAGGAGCGCTTCTACGCCCCCTGGCGCGCCGACCCCCGCCACCTCACCGGGCTGCTGCACGGCGCGTACGCCTTCACCGGCGTCGCCGGCTTCTGGCGGGACCGGCTGGCCGAGCCGGCCCACGCCGAGACCGCCGCCTACCACTTCGCGCTGCGCCGGCTGCAGAGCCGGCTGGTCGTGCGCACGCTGCTGACCAGTGCCCGGCTCACCGCACCGGGGCACCGGCTGGTCGCGGGGCTCGCCCGGACGCTGGACGGGTGGCTGCGCGTACCCGTCGACCCGGCCGTACGGGCCAGGGCCCGTACGGCCGCCGCCCTGCACCGCACGCAGTGGCGGCTGCGCAACGTCGCCGCACCGGACGGGCCGGACGGGCCGCACGACGGCACCCTCCGCTTCCACCCGGACCGCGTCTTCTGGCCCGACACCCGCACCCACGCCTTCGCCCTCCGCCCCGCCGACCCCCGCACCCCCGACGAGCACCTCGCCGCCGGCGACCCGGCCACCGCGCTGGACGGTTACGCCAAGGACCTGGCCCGTGATCCGGCCGACCCGCACGCGCTGTCCGGCTGGATCGTCGCCCGCGCGGTCCTGGAGCCGGGCCGCTCCACCCGCCGCCCGCTCGCCCGGCCGGAGCTGCTGCTGCCGCGGCCGGGCGGCTGACCCGTCGGGCGGCCCGCGCGAGCCGGGTACGGGTCTGCTCAACCGGGGGGTGAACAGGCGCCCGAATGGTCAGGATGGAGTCATGGGATTCCAAGTCGACTCCGAAGCCGGGCGGCTCACCCGCGTCATCCTGCACCGGCCGGATCTCGAGCTCAAAAGGCTCACCCCCAGCAACAAGGACGCCCTTCTCTTCGACGACGTGCTGTGGGTGCGCCGGGCACGCGCCGAGCACGACGGGTTCGCCGACGTGCTCCGCGACCGCGGGGTCGCCGTGCACCTCTTCGGCGACCTGCTCACCGAGGCCCTGGACGTCCCGGCGGCCCGCCGGCTCGTCCTGGACCGGGTCTTCGACGAGAAGGAGTACGGAGTACTGGCCACGGACCACCTCCGGGCCGCCTTCGAGACCCTGCCCGCCCGCGAGCTCGCCGAGGTCCTGGTCGGCGGCATGACCAAGCGCGAGTTCCTGGACGCGCACCCGGAGCCGACGTCCGTGCGGTTCCACGTCATGGAACTGGACGACTTCGTGCTCGGGCCGCTGCCCAACCACCTCTTCACCCGGGACACCTCGGCCTGGATCTACGACGGCGTCTCCATCAACGCCATGCGCTGGCCGGCCCGGCAGCGCGAGACGGTCCACTTCGAGGCGATCTACCAGCACCACCCGCTGTTCCGTGACGAGGCGTTCCACCTCTGGTCCGAGGGACAGGCCGACTACCCCTCCACCATCGAGGGCGGCGACGTCCTCGTCATCGGCAACGGCGCCGTGCTCATCGGCATGAGCGAGCGGACCACACCCCAGGCCGTGGAGATGCTGGCGCACAAGCTGTTCGCGGCGGGTTCCGCCCGCACCATCGTGGCCCTCGACATGCCCAAGCGGCGGGCCTTCATGCACCTCGACACCGTGATGACGATGGTCGACGGCGACACCTTCACCCAGTACGCCGGGCTCGGCATGCTCCGCTCCTACACCATCGAGCCGGGCGTGGGCGAGAAGGAACTGAAGGTCACCGACCATCCGCCGGAGCACATGCACCGCGCGATGGCGGCCGCGCTCGGGCTGAACGAGATCCGTGTCCTCACCGCGACCCAGGACGTCCACGCCGCCGAACGCGAGCAGTGGGACGACGGCTGCAACGTGCTGGCCGTCGAGCCGGGCGTCGTCGTCGCCTACGAACGCAACTCCACCACCAACACCCACCTGCGCAAGCAGGGCATCGAGGTGATCGAGATCCCGGGCAGCGAGCTGGGCCGGGGCAGGGGCGGACCGCGCTGCATGAGCTGCCCGGTCGAACGGCAGGCCGTATAAGAATTCAGGGAGTCGTATACAATTCCATGGAGATCCGTCCCCGTACCTCTGGAGCGCCCCCATGGCGACAGCCCCGACCGCCCTCGCCGGCCGCCACTTCCTCAAGGAGCTCGACTTCACCGCGGAGGAGTTCCGCGGCCTGATCGAGCTGGCCGCCGAGCTGAAGGCCGCGAAGAAGGCCGGGACCGAGACACGGTATCTCCAGGGCAGGAACATCGCGCTGATCTTCGAGAAGACCTCGACGCGCACGCGCTGCGCGTTCGAGGTCGCCGCCGCCGACCAGGGCGCCTCGACCACGTACCTCGACCCTGCCGGCTCGCAGATCGGCCACAAGGAGTCCGTGAAGGACACCGCGCGCGTGCTGGGGCGCATGTTCGACGGGATCGAGTACCGGGGCGACAGCCAGCGGAAGGTCGAGGAGCTGGCCGCCTTCGCCGGCGTGCCCGTCTACAACGGCCTGACCGACGACTGGCACCCCACCCAGATGCTCGCCGACGTGCTGACGATGACCGAGCACAGCGACAAGCCGCTGCACGAGATCACCTTCGCCTACCTCGGTGACGCCCGCTTCAACATGGGCAACTCCTACCTGGTCACCGGCGCCCTGCTCGGCATGGACGTACGCATCGTCGCCCCGAAGTCCTACTGGCCCGCCCAGGAGGTCGTCGACCGGGCGAAGGAGCTCGCCGGGTCCAGCGGGGCGCGCATCACCCTCACCGAGACCCTGGACGAGGGGGTCCGCGGCGCCGACTTCGTCGTCACCGACGTCTGGGTCTCCATGGGCGAGCCCAAGGAGGTCTGGAACGAGCGGATCACGTCCCTCGCCCCGTACGCCGTGACCATGGACGTGCTGCGCGCCACCGGCAACCCGGACGTCAAGTTCCTGCACTGCCTGCCCGCCTTCCACGACCTGGGCACCAAGGTCGGCCAGGAGATCTTCGAGGCCCACGGCCTCGATTCCCTGGAGGTCACGGACGAGGTCTTCGAGTCCGCGCACTCGGTCGTCTTCGACGAGGCCGAGAACCGGCTCCACACCATCAAGGCGGTCCTGGTCGCCACCCTGGCCTGACCGGCCGGGACAGCCGTAGGGACCCGTCCCGCTATTCTGACCGGCGGCCCCGGAGCCACCCCTTCCGGTGCCGCCGGCCGCGACCACCGTCGCGCCCCCGCACCACCAGAAACGAGCACCACCCGCAATGCCCGCTTCCCGCGTCAAGTCCCCCCACCTCCTCGTCGCCGAATCCGGCGCCGACCGCGAAGGCCACGGCCTGAAGCGCACGATGGGGCTGTTCCAGCTCGTCTGCTTCGGCGTCGGCGCGATCGTCGGCACCGGCATCTTCGTCGGTCTGTCCGACTCGGTGGCCGAGGCCGGCCCCGCCGTCGTGGTCTCCTTCGTCCTGGCCGCGATCACCTGCGTGTTCACCGCGTTCGCCTTCGCCGAGCTGGGCGGCGCCATCCCGGTCTCCGGCTCCTCGTACTCCTTCGCCTACGCCGGACTCGGCGAGCGGACCGCCTTCCTGGTCGGCTGGTGCCTGCTCCTGGAGTACGGCGTGTCCGTCTCCGCGGTCGCGGTCGGCTGGAGCCAGTACGTCAACGAGCTGCTCGAGAGCGTCCTCGGCCTCCAGCTGCCGCACGCGCTCTCCGCGGGCCCCGGCGACGGCGGCGTGGTCAACCTGCCCGCCGTGATCGTCATCGCCCTGGCCTGCGTACTGCTGGTGCGCGGAGTGCGGGAGAGCGCCCGGGCCACGGCGGCGATGGCCGTCCTCAAGCTGGCCGTCCTCGTCGCCTTCTGCGCCGTCGGCTTCTACGCCTTCCAGGACGGCAACCTCAGCCCGTTCTCCCCGGCCGGCCTCGGCGGCATCGGCGCCGGCACCACGGCCGCCTTCTTCTCGTACATCGGCTTCGACGCGATCACCACGGCCGGTGAGGAGGCCAAGAACCCCCGCCGGGACATCCCCATCGCGATCCTCGTCTGCATCGGCCTGGTCACCCTGCTCTACTGCGCGGTCGCCGTCGCCGCGATCGGCGCCATCGGCGGCGACGCGGTCGGCGACCGGCCCGCCGCGCTGTCGTACGTCGTCAACGAGGTCACCGGCTCCACGATCGGCGGCGGTGTCGTCGCCTTCGGCGCGGTCGTCGCCATCGCCTCGGTGGTGCTCGCCGTGATGTACGGCCAGACCCGCATCCTCATGTCGATGTCCCGCGACGGACTGATCCCGAGGGTCTTCGAGAAGGTCTCGCCGCGTACCGCGACCCCCGTCGCCGGCACGCTGATCGTCGGCGCGGTCTTCGCACTGCCGGCGGCCTTCGCCCCGCTGGACGCGGTGGTCAACCTGTGCACCATCGGCACCCTCGCCACCATGGCCGCCGTCAACGTCGCCGTGATCGCGCTGCGCCGCCGCGAACCGGGCCTCGCCCGCACCTTCCGTGTGCCGCTGTACCCGGTGACGCCCCTGCTCGGGGTCGGCTTCTGCCTGTACCTGATCTACGAGACGGGCGCGGCGACCTGGCTCCAGTTCGCGGTGTTCCTCGCGGTGGGTCTGCTGGTGTACGCGGCCTACGGGCGCCGGCACTCCCGCCTCGCCCGGGCCGGTGCGGAGGTCACTCCGAAGGGCGACGTGGAGCGGGTACCGCAGGAAGCCTGAACCAGACCGCCTTGCCGGACCCGGCGGGCCGGTGACCGCAGGACGAGCTCAGGGCGCGGATCAGCAGCAGGCCGCGCCCGTGCTCCTGCCAGGGATCGGGCGGCTCCACGCCGGGGCGGGTGAGGTCGCCGGGCGGCGCCGGGTCCGGGTCGTGCACCTCGACCTGGCAGCCGGTCGGCAGCAGCTCCACCACCAGCTCTATCGGCGCCCCGCCGGAGGTGTGCTCGACGGCGTTGGCGACCAGCTCCGCCGTGAGCAGTTCCGCGGTGTCGCCGTCGGCGGTGTGCTCCAGCCCGGCCAGCGCCGTACGGACCAGGGAACGGGCCACCGGCACGGCCGCGGCGGAGTGCGGCAGTGCGATGCGCCAGGAGGCGGGGGCTGCGGGGTGATCGTGCACGGCTGGTCCGTTTCGTGGAGCAGGCGGTCCTGTCCGGCTTTCAACCTCATGAATGGTACGGCGCCGCCCGGCGGAGCCGTCGAGGGGCACCGCCCGGGGCCTCCCACCCGATGCACCGCCCGGGGCGCTCCACCCGATGCACCCCGGGGCCCTCCGCCCGGTGCACCGCCCGGGGCCCTCCGCCTGATGCCGGACAAGCTGTCGCGCACCCGTGACGACGGTCACAGAACGGTGATAACTTCGAGTGTCATGAGTCCCTTCACCGGCTCCGCCGCCCCCACCCCCGACTGGCGGCACCTGCGCGTCGACCTCACCGACGGCGTCGCCACCGTCACCCTCGCCCGCCCCGACAAGCTCAACGCACTGACCTTCGAGGCCTACGCCGACCTGCGCGACCTGCTCGCCGAGCTGTCCCGGGAACGGTCCGTGCGGGCCCTGGTGCTGGCCGGGGAGGGGCGCGGCTTCTGCTCGGGCGGCGACGTCGACGAGATCATCGGCGCGACCCTGTCCATGGACACCGCCCAGCTCCTCGACTTCAACCGCATGACGGGCCAGGTGGTGCGGGCCGTGCGGGAGTGCCCGTTCCCGGTGGTCGCCGCGCTGCACGGCGTCGCCGCCGGGGCGGGCGCGGTCCTCGCCCTGGCCGCCGACTTCCGCGTCGCCGACCCGTCCGCCCGCTTCGCCTTCCTCTTCACCCGCGTCGGCCTCTCCGGTGGCGACATGGGTGCGGCGTACCTGCTGCCGAGGGTGGTCGGCCTGGGGCACGCGACCCGGCTGCTGATGCTCGGCGACCCGGTGCGGGCGCCGGAGGCCGAGCGGATCGGCCTGATCAGCGAGCTGACCGACGAGGGCCGCGCCGACGAGGCCGCCGCCGCGCTCGCCCGCCGCCTCGCCGACGGTCCGGCCCTCGCGCACGCCCAGACCAAGGCCCTCCTCACCGCCGAACTGGACATGCCCCTCGCGGCCGCGGTGGAACTGGACGCCGCCACCCAGGCCCTCCTGATGAACGGCGAGGACTACGCCGAGTTCCACGCGGCCTTCACGGAGAAACGCCCCCCGAAGTGGCAGGGGAGGTAGGCGGATGCTCCCGGCCCAGGGGACCGCGGCGCCCTCGGGGGCGCGGGGCAGTGCCGATCCGCGGCTCGGCCGCGAGGCGCGACCAGCCACAACGGCGCCGCACTCGCCCGCGACGCCACGCCACCCCCTGCGCGCCGCGATCATCGGGGGCGGCCCCGGCGGCCTCTACACCGCCGCCCTCCTCAAACGCCTCGCCCCCGACCGGCAGGTCACCGTCTGGGAACGCAACGCCCCCGACGACACCTTCGGCTTCGGCGTCGTCCTCTCCGACGAGACCCTCGGCGGCATCGAACACGCCGACCCCGTCGTCTACGCGGCCCTGCGGCAGGACTTCGTCCGCTGGGACGACATCGACATCGTCCACCGGACCACCCGCCACACCTCCACGGGACACGGCTTCGCCGCCCTCGGCCGCCACCGCCTCCTGGAGATCCTGCACGACCGCTGCCGCGCCCTCGGCGTGGAGCTGCGCTTTCGCACCGAGGCCCCGCCCCCCGACCGGCTGGCCCGGGAGTACGACCTGGTCGTGGCCGCCGACGGCGTGCACAGCACCACCCGCGAGGCCTACCGCGACACGTTCCGGCCCCGCCTGACCGTCCACCGCTGCCGCTACATCTGGCTGGCCGCCGACTTCGCCTTCGACGCCTTCCGCTTCGACATCGCCGAGACCGAGCACGGCGTCGTGCAACTGCACGGCTACCCGTACGCGCCCGACGCCTCCACCGTCATCGTCGAGATGCGCGAGGACGTCTGGCGGGCGGCCGGTTTCGACGGACTGGACGAGTCCGAGTCCACCGCCCGCTGCGCCAAGATCTTCGCCGACGCCCTCGGCGGCCGGCCGCTGCGGTCCGACAAGTCGGCGTGGACCGCCTTCCGCACGGTCGTCAACGAACGCTGGTCGCACGGCAACGTCGTCCTCCTCGGCGACGCCGCCCACACCGCCCACTTCTCCATCGGCTCCGGCACCAAGCTCGCCGTGGAGGACGCCCTCGCGCTCGCCGCCTGCCTGGAGGAACAGACCACCCTGGAAGCGGCACTGACCGCCTACGAGGCGGAGCGGCGCCCCGTCGTCGCCTCCACCCAGCGGGCGGCCAAGGCCAGCCTGGAGTGGTTCGAGGACCTGCCCCGGTACCTCGACCAGCCGCCCCGCCGGTTCGCCTTCAACCTGCTCACCCGAAGCCGTCGCGTCACCCACGAGAACCTGCGGCTGCGCGACGCCCGCTTCACCGAGTCCGTCGAGCGCGAGTTCGGCTGCCCGCCCGGCACGCCCCCGATGTTCACCCCGTTCCGGATGCGCGGCCTGACCCTGCGCAACCGCGTCGTCGTCTCCCCGATGGACATGTACTCGGCCACCGACGGCGTCCCCGGTGACTTCCACCTGGTCCACCTGGGAGCCAGGGCGCTGGGCGGTGCCGGACTGGTGATGACGGAGATGGTCTGCGTCAGCGAGGAGGGCCGCATCACCCCCGGCTGTGCGGGCCTGTACACCGGCGCGCAGGGCGAGGCGTGGCGGCGGATCACGGACTTCGTGCACGAGCGGGCGCCCGGCACCGCGATCGGCGTGCAGCTCGGGCACAGCGGACGCAAGGGCTCGACCCGGCTGATGTGGGAGGGCATGGACGAACCGCTTCCCGAGGGCAACTGGCCCCTGGTCGCCCCCTCCCCGCTGCCGTACAGACCGGGCGGCCAGACGCCGCGCGAGCTGTCCCGGGCCCGGCTGACGGACATCCGGACGCAGTTCGCGGCCGCCGCCGCGCGGGCCGCCCGGGCCGGTTTCGACCTGCTCGAACTGCACTGCGCCCACGGCTACCTGCTCTCCGGCTTCCTCTCCCCGCTCACCAACCACCGCACCGACGCCTACGGCGGCTCACTGGAGAAACGGCTCCGCTTCCCGCTGGAGGTCTTCGACGCCGTACGCGACGTGTGGCCGTGGGAGCGGCCCATGACCGTCCGGATCTCCGCGACCGACTGGGCCGAGGGCGGCACGAGCGGCGAGGAGGCCGTGGCGATCTCCCGGGCCTTCGCGGCGCACGGCGCCGACGCCGTCGACGTCTCCACGGGGCAGGTCGTGGCCGACGAGCGGCCGGAGTTCGGGCGGTCGTACCAGACGCCGTACGCGGACCGCATCCGCAACGAGGCGGGCGTCCCGGTGATCGCCGTCGGCGCGATCTCCTCCTGGGACGACGTCAACTCGCTCCTCCTGGCCGGCCGCACCGACCTGTGCGCCCTCGCCCGCCCTCACCTCTACGACCCGCACTGGACGCTGCACGCGGCGGCCGAGCAGGGCTACGAGGGGCCGGGTGCCGTGTGGCCGGCGCAGTACCGGGCGGGCAGCCGCCGTCCGGTGACCGGACGGACCGACGCCCCCAAGCCCAGGCTGACGCTGCACGGACGGCGTCAGGACGCGGAGTCCGACGTGTAGCCCCAGGCCGCGCACATCGCGCGCAGCCGCTCGGGGATCTCGTCCTCCTTCGGCAGCGCGCGCCCCGGCTGCACGGTGCCGGTGCGGATGTTGTCGCGCCAGTCGCCGAGCCCCCTGACCAGTTCACGGCCGGTCTTCCTGCCGTAGTTCAGCATGGCCGGCGCGTAGTCGACGCCGAGGAACGCGCACAGGCGGCGCATCTCCCGCCCGGGGTCGGCGGTGATGTCCTCGTAGCGCACGGTGAAGCCGTCGGTGTCGGCCGCACGGGCCTCCTCGACGGCCGTCATGTAGCGCAGCACGTCCGTGACGGCCTTGTCGTACGGTCGCTTGACGGGATCGCTCTCGTGCCAGGAACGCGCGACGGACTCCGGATGACGCAGCAGGAACACGAAGCGCGCGTCGGGCCAGCAGTCCTTCAGGCGCCGGTACATGTACGCGTTGGCCGGGGTCTTCTCGACGATGAAGTCCTTGCCGGACTTGACCAGTTCACGGTGCATGACACGGTCCCAGAGCAGGTGCTCCAGGTCGCCGCGGGCGTGCCCGAGGGCGCCCATGGCGCGCTCGGAGTGCCAGTTGTCGCAGATGACGTCCATCCGTCCGAGGTGCAGTTCGTGCAGGGTGTGCAGCCGCGGGTGGGCGCCCAGCATCATGCGCAGCAGGGTGGAGCCGGAGCGGATGGACGAGATGACGAAGACGGGCTGCCGCAGCAGCCGGTCGGTCGCCAGTTCCTCGGCCGACGGACGTCGGTAGGCGGCCGCGGGGCGCGCCGCGGCCTTCGGCACGGCGATCCTCCCCTTCCCCGCCCGGGGGGCCCTCCGTACCTGGAGGCCGGTGGTGACGGTGAGGGCCCGGTTCAAGTTGCGCGCGAGACTCATGCGTCCGCACGGTAGGCGGCAAACCTGAGAAGAGGGTCTGAGGAGGCTGAGGGTTCCCTCATCATGGAGGAGTGTGACGCGAGTCACTGGCCGGGAGCGAGCCGGTGACCGGGGGTGCGGGTGCTCCGGGCGTCGCGTAGAGCGCGCCCGCGTCGCGCAGCCGCTCGTGCAGGCCCCGGAAGACGGCCGCCGAGCGCGTACCGGGCCAGTCCTCGGGCAGCAGCCGGGCGGGCAGTCCGGGGTCGGCGTAGGGCAGGTGGCGCCAGGAGTCCAGCGCGAGGAGGTAGTCGCGGTAGGCCTCCTCGGGCGGGGTGTCCGCCCGGCGCTCCCAGTCGCGCAGCACGCGCGCGTGGCGGTCGAGGAACGTTTCGTGCTCCTTGGCGATCGCGGCCAGGTCCCACCAGCGCCCCACCGCCTCGGCGGTCGGCGTGAAGCCGAGGTGTTCACCGCGGAAGAAGTCCACGTAGGAGTCCAGGCCCAGGCGGCCCAGTGCGTGCCGGGTCTCCTCGTACAGGCGGGCCGGGGCGATCCACACGCCGGGGGCGGCGGTGCCGAACCCGAGTGCGGCCAGGCGGGAGCGCAGCACGTGCCGCTTCTGCCGCTCGGACTCCGGCACGGAGAACACGGCGAGCACCCAGCCCTCGTCCGCGTGGGGCGTTGCGGCATAGATGCGCCGGTCCCCGTCGTCCAGCAGCTCGCGGGCCTCGGCGGAGAGTTCGTAACCGGCCGCGCCCCGGTCGGTGCGGGCGGGCAGCAGCAGCCCGCGCCGCTTCAGCCGCGACACCGACGAGCGGACGGAGGGGGCGTCCACCCCGACCGCGGCGAGCAGCCGGATCAGCTCGGCGACGGGTACGGGGCCCGGCGCGAAGCGGCCGTACGCGCCGTAGAGCGTGACGATCAGGGATCTCGGGGTGTGCTGCGCGTGCTGGTCGGACACGTTGATCATCTTAGGTTGTCGTCATCAGACCTGGTCACCACGGGGATCGCGACCGGGTGGGGGCAGGAGCCGGTAGCGCTGGAGCTTGCCGGTGGCGGTGCGCGGCAGCGCGTCGAGGAAGACGATCTCGCGCGGGCACTTGTACGGCGCCAGCTCGGACCTGAGGAACGCGCGCAGCGCGTCCGAGTCCCGCTCGGCGCCCTCCTTCAGCACGGCGTGGGCCACGACGACCTGTCCCCGGTTCGGGTCGGGCCGGCCCACCACGGCGGCCTCCACCACGTCCGGATGGCGCAGCAGCGCGTCCTCCACCTCCGGCCCGGCGATGTTGTACCCGGCGGAGATGATCATGTCGTCGGCGCGCGCCACGTAGCGGAAGTACCCGTCGGGCTCGCGGACGTAGGTGTCACCGGTGATGTTCCAGCCGTCGCGGACGTACTCCCGCTGCCGCGGATCGGCGAGGTACCGGCAGCCCACCGGTCCCCGCACCGCCAGCAGCCCGGGCTCCCCGTCGGGCAGGGGCGCACCGTGCTCGTCCTGCACGCGCGCGTGCCACCCCGGCACCGGCACCCCCGTGGTGCCCGGCCTGGCGGCGCCGTCCGCCGCGGAGACGAAGATGTGCAGCAGCTCGGTGGCGCCGATGCCGTTGATGAGGCGCAGGCCGGTGCGCTCGTGCCAGGCCCGCCAGGTGGCCGCGGGCAGGTTCTCGCCCGCCGAGACGCAGCGCCGCAGACACGTCACGTCGTACGCGTCCAGGTCGTCGAGCATCGCCCGGTACGCCGTCGGCGCGGTGAACAGCACCGACACCCGGTGCTCGGCGACGGCGGGCAGCAGCTGCCTGGGGCCCGCCTGTTCCAGCAGCAGCGCGCTCGCCCCGGCCCGCATCGGGAAGACCACCAGCCCGCCGAGCCCGAAGGTGAAGCCGAGCGGGGGGCTGCCCGTGAAGACGTCGTCCGCGCGCGGCTTGAGGACGTGCCGGGAGAACGTGTCGGCGATCGCCAGCACGTCACGGTGGAAGTGCATGCAGCCCTTGGGGCGCCCGGTGGTGCCCGAGGTGAAGGCGATCAGCGCCACGTCGTCGGCCGCGGTGTCCACGGCCGGGTACGGGGCGCCGGGCGGCGCACCGGCCTCGGTTCCGGCGTTCGCGCCGGCCTCGGTACCGCCGTTCGCGCCGGCCTCCGTACGGTTCAGCAGGTCGTCGGGCGCGTCCCCGCCGTACGTGGTGATCCGCAGCCCCGGGATCTCCGCCTCGGCCAGGTCGTCGACGGCCCGGACGTCGCACAGGGCGTGCCGCACCCGGGCGATCTCGCAGACGGCGCGCAGCTCGTGCGGGCGCTGCTGGGCCAGCACGGTCACCGCCACCGCGCCCGCCTTCAGCACCGCCAGCCAGCAGGCGGCCAGCCACGGGGTCGTGGGGCCGCGCAGCAGCACCCGGTTGCCCGGGACGACACCGAGGTCGCCGGTGAGGAGGTGGGCGAGCCGGTCGACACGGGCCCGCAGCTGCCCGTAGCTCCAGCGGTCCCCGGACGCGGTGCGGAAGACCGGGCGGTCGTCGGGCGGGCCGGTGAGCAGCTCCGCGGCACAGTTCAGCCGGGCGGGGTAGCGCAGTTCCGGCAGGTCGAAGCGGAGCTCGGGCCACTGGTCCGGGGGAGGCAGATGGTCGCGCGCGAAGGTGTCGACGTGGGCCGAGCGGTGCGGACCTGCGCGGTGCGTGACTGCCATGGCGGTTCGCCCCCTGTGTCGTGGTGGGCTCGCGCCATGAGCGTAACGCGTTGATGACGGCAGTCAACGGGGCGCGATAACCTCGGGTGTGGCCCAGCGGGCAGGGGAGCAGGGGAAGGGACCGGCGATGACCGCATTCTCGCTCGAACCGGCACGACTCGCCTGGTGCGCCGAACTGCGCGCCCTGGCCGCCGAACGGCTGCGCCCGCTGGCCGAGAAGGGCGCCCCGGGCCGCGTCGACCGCGCCCTCCTCGCCGAACTCGGCGCCCTCGGCCTGCTGCCCCGCCTGTTCACCTCCGGCGCCCTCGACCTGTGCCTGATGCGCGAGTCCCTCGCCCACGCCTGCACCGAGGCCGAGACCGCCCTCGCCCTCCAGGGCCTCGGCGCCCACCCGGTGCACGCCCACGGCACCGAGGTCCAGCGCGCCCGCTGGCTGCCCCGCGTGAGCGACGGCAGCGCGGTGGCCGCCTTCGCCCTCAGCGAACCGGACGCCGGCTCGGACGCGGCGGCGCTGACCCTGGCCGCTAGCCCGGACACGCGCTCCGACGGCCGCTCCGGCTGGCGGCTCGCCGGTGAGAAGTGCTGGATCTCCAACGCCCCCGAGGCCGACTTCTACACCGTCTTCGCCCGCACCACGCCCGGCGCCGGCGCCCGCGGCGTCACCGCCTTCCTCGTCCCCGCCGACCGCCCCGGCCTCACCGGCACCCCCCTCGACATGCTCTCCCCGCACCCCGTCGGCGCCCTCGCCTTCGACGCCGTGCCCGTCACGGCGGACGACGTGCTCGGCGAACCGGACCGCGGCTTCCGGGTCGCCATGGACACCCTGAACCTGTTCCGTCCCAGCGTCGGCGCCTTCGCCGTCGGCATGGCGCAGGCGGCCCTCGACGCCACCCTCGCGCACACCACCGCCCGCGACGCCTTCGGCGGCAAACTGCGCGACCTCCAGACCGTCGCCCACCAGGTCGCCGAGATGGCCCTGCGCACCGAGGCGGCCCGCCTCATGGTGTACGCGGCGGCCACGGCGTACGACGAGGGCGCACCGGACGTCCCGCGCCGCGCCGCGATGGCGAAGCTCCTCGCCACCGAGACCGCCCAGTACGTCGTCGACCAGGCCGTCCAGTTGCACGGCGCCCGCGCCCTGCGCCGCGGCCACCTCCTCGAACACCTCTACCGCGAGGTGCGCGCCCCCCGTGTCTACGAGGGCGCGAGCGAGGTGCAACGCGGCATCATCGCCAAGGAGCTGTACCGAACCCTGGACGCGCGGACGCAGGAGGCCGGCGCATGACCGCCGAACGGGTGAACCCGCCCGCACTCTCCCCAGCCGCCGGCTTCTCCCACGCCGTCGTCGCCACCGGCACCCGCGTCGTGTTCCTGGCCGGCCAGACCGCCCTCGACACCGACGGCAAGGTCACCGGCGACACCCTCCCCGCCCAGTTCGAGCTGGCGCTCACCAACCTCCTGACCGCCCTGCGCGCCGCCGGCGGCACCCCCGCCGACCTCGCCCGCGTCACCGTCTACGCCACCGACGTCGCCGCCTACCGCAGCCATGCCGCCGACCTCGGCCGCACCTGGCGCGAACTGGCCGGCCGCGACTACCCGGCGATGGCGGTCGTGGAGGTCGTACGCCTGTGGGACGAGCGGGCGTTGGTGGAACTCGACGGGTTCGCCGTACTGCCGTAGCGGCGCCGCGACCCCTAGCATTCCGGTATGCCGGACATCGAACTGGGCGCGGGAACCATCGAGTACGAGGACACCGGCGGAGACGGCCCGGTCGTCGTCCTCCTCCACGGTCTGGTGCACGACGCGACCGTCTGGCGCAAGGTCGTCGCCGACCTGCGCGCCGACCACCGGGTGATCGCGCCGACCCTGCCCTACGGCGCCCACCGTCGGCCCATGTCCCGGCCACCCACACCGGACCTCGTCAACGAGCTGATCGCGGAGTTCCTCGACCGCCTCGACCTGACGGACGTCACCCTGGTCGAGAACGACTGCGGGCGGGCCCAGACGGTGGCGGCCCGGCATCCGGAGCGCCTCGCGCGGCTGGCGCTCGTCGCGTGCGAGGCGTTCGACAACTACCCGCCGGGGCTGCCCGGGAAGCTGATCGGCGTCGCGTGCCGGATCCCCGGCGGCGTGTCCCTGCTGGTCCGCACTCTGGGGCTGAAACCGCTGCGCCGGCTGCCCGTCGGCATCGGCGCGCTCACCAAGCGGCCCGTGCCGGACGCGGTCGTCGACGGCTGGCTGCGCCCGTTGCGCACCGACCCGGCGATCCGGCGCGACTTCCGGCACTACGGCACCCACGTCCGGCGCGGCGAACTGCTCGAAGCCGCCCAGGGATTGCGGCGGTTCGACCGGCCCGCGCTCGTCGTCTGGGCGACCGAGGACCTGATGATGCCCCGTGCCCACGGCCGACGCCTCGCCGAACTCCTCCCGCAGGGGCGGCTGGTCGAGGTCGAGGACACCCGGACGCTGATTCCCGAGGACCAGCCGGAGCTGCTCGCCGCACTGCTGCGGGAGTTCGTCGCCGGGAAGGGCTGAGTGCTGCCGGGCCGGGCTGCGTACTGCCGGAAGGGACGAGTGCCGACGGGGGAAGTGATCAGGCGGCCATCGCGAGGCGCTCGCCGGGTACCCGACGCGGACTCGCCACCGAAGGGGTGACGGTCACGGGCGCCGGTTCGTCCGCCCGGTACCAGTGGAACCTCCCATTCCGAACAACCGGGAGGTCCCCCCATGCCCGTACGATCCCTAGCCCTCGCCACCGCCGTCGGCGCCGCCCTGCTCCTGCCGGCCGCCCCCGCCGCGACGGCGGCTCCCCACGACGCGACGACGGCCCCCCGCGACGCCCGTCACGTCACGAAGTCGGTGACGGTCGACCCGACCGGCCGCCTCGCCGCGGACGGCACCGTCACCCTCTCCGGTACCTACCGCTGCACCGCCGCGACCGGCCCCGTCTTCGTCGCCTCCTCCGTGAGCCAGGGCGACCCGTCCGTCCGGTACGGCATCGGCGGCAGTTTCGCGGTGTGCGACGGCCTGGAGCACCGCTGGGTCAACAGGGACACGACCCCCGTGAACGCCCTGAAGCCCGGCGCGGCCCGCGTCGAGGCCACCCTGCTGGAACTGCGGCCCCTGGGCACTCTGCCTCTCCCCAGCCTCCTCGCACGGCAGGGACAGGACGTGACGCTGGTCCAGGGCTGAGGCTGCCCCCGCACGGCTCCGCACCGGCACGGCCCCGCACCGACGCGGTGCGAGGCCGTGCCGGTGCGAGGCCGCCGGACGACTCCCGCTTCACGCCGCCCGGCCGCTTGCCCGGTCAGGTCCGTTTCCGGGGCCCGGGGCCCGGCCGTGACGGGCGCTGCGGGTACCGCCGCTGCTGTGGCAGCGACAACGGATCCGGAGCCGCCGTGCCCGCCGGTTCGATGCCCGGCGGGGGCGTGGGGCGTTGCCGGTGCCGCGGCACCGCACGCCGGGGCGGACGGGTGAGCGTGATCTGACGGACGATCTGCTGGAAGCAGACCAGCGAGGCCAGTCCCGGCAGGGCCGCGGCCGCACCGTCGCTGAGGGTTCTGGGCGCCTGGGCGATGCACAGCATCATCGCGATGGACGAGAACAGCAGGACCACGGCCCAGGAGTGGACCGCGCGGCGCTGGTGCAGCGCGGAACGCAGGACGGCCAGGGACGCCACCAGCCAGGGCCCGTAGACCAGCAGCGGCCACCACGACACGACGCTGCCGCGGGTGCGGGTCGCGGCGGCCAGGCGCAGCGGTTCGTAGGCCACCATGCCGCCGAACAGGCTCACGGAGGCCGCGATGACCGCGGCGAGCGCCGCGACGAAGAGGCTCGCGGCGCGCAGCCGGCTCACCTTCGGTTTGCGGACCTTGCGGTGACTGGCGGGGGAGTCTCTCAACGGTGGCAGTTCCGCCGTGATTTCCTGCAGATTGCTCAGCGGTGTACCGGGCGCGGGAGCGATCGCCGACGTGTCCGTCGTCCCGGGCGGGGCGATGGTCTGCTGTCCCATCGCGTCCTGGAGCAGGAAAGCGAGCTCTTCGGCCGGGTCCCAGCCGGGTTCCGGCGGGACCAGGGTTTCCTGGGAGTTCCGCTGGGAGGATTCGTCCGGCGCCCGGTGCCGGCCGCCGCCGGTCGAACGGAACGGGCCCTCGCCGTAGGGCGTGTGCTGGTGTGTCTGTTCCTCGTACACGGCGCGCGGGTCACTCCGCCCCGGAGTACGTCAGGGACCCCTGGGACCGTCCCCACCGCTCGGCGAGGCCGGTCTCCAGCTCGGTCATGACGTCCAGGAAGCGCTGCAGCACGGGCTCGGTCACCCTGAGTGGAACGGGGAGCCCGCCTCTGGTCAGAGTTCCGTCGCTCGGTGACGGACAGTGGTTCCTGCCAGGCCTGTAGACGTACGGGCCAAGCGTCACCAGTTCCCCGTTTTCCTCGCTCATATCCGAAGTAACGTCCGCCTACTCCGTCGGATGCGTGGCAGTCGAGTGAACGAATTCTGTGATACTTACCCCATCCCGAATTCGTATCGGTTCGACATGAATTCCGTACGAAGTATGAAGAACGTGAATCGGATGTACGGGGCGGATGGCGCGCACGCGGTGGGCGCTGCAGCCGGAGCGTGCTGGGCATCGAGCGGGCGACGGCCCCGGGGGCCCGCCGTGGTGCGTCGTCGCGCCCTGTCGACCCCGATCGCCGGTGATGGGCGGTGCCGGTGGGGCAGCCGCGGACTTCCGCAGCGGGCGGGGTCCCCCGGGAGGGACAGGTGGCGTTCGTGCCTCCGGCCCCTCCACGTACAGGCCCTTACCGCTCAGTCCTCGCCTTCCTCGTCGCCTTCGAAGAAGTCCCCCACCTCGTCGACGACCTCCGCGGCGACCATGCCGCCCACGACACCGACCGCGAGGCCGGCCGCGCCCGCCGCGACGGCCGTGCCCATGCCGGGACCGGAACGGTGACGGTCCTCGTGGCGGTGGTCGCCGTGTCCGTCGTGTCCGCCGAATCCGCCGTGTCCGTGGTCGGTGTACGAGGCGTCGTGGCCGTACACGGCCTGGTGACCGTATGCGGCCCGGTGCTCGACGAGCCGGCGGACCCAGCCGTCCACGGAGGCGTTCCAGTCACGGTCCTCGTGATGGCCGACGGCGAAGCGCGTGAGCGCGTCGTGCCCGGGGGAGAGGATGCCGCCGCGCTTGTCCGCCTCCAGGACCACTTCCAGCCCGCCGGGGCCGGCGAGGAAGGTCAGCTCGATCTCGTTGACCTGGTGGGCGTACTGGGGGGCCGGGGTGAGCTCGATCTCCTGGTAGAAGGGCAGCTGTTGCCCGGTGCCGCCGATGCGCCCGTACTCGAGATCGGCGGACTTGAAGCCGAAGCCGAGCTGTCCGAAGGCCTCCAGGATCGCCTCCTGGGCCGGGAGGGCCGCGACGGTGAGCTGGTCGAGATCGCCCTTGTCCCGGGCGCCGGCGACGGCCAGTTCGGTGCGCACGCCGAGCACGATGCCCAGTGGCTGCCCGTGCAGCTCGGTGACCGGCGTCTCCCAGGGCAGTGTGACGCCGAAGGGCACACTGCGCGGTTCCTCCGCGGCGAGCCGGAAACCGCCGCCGACGATGAACCGGTCGAAGACGACGACGCCCTCGCTCTCCCCGTCCTCGTGTTCGGCCTCGACCCGTGCCACGAGCTCGAGCGCGACGTGCTCGATGTCGAAGTCGGCCTGGCCGCCCTTGAGGTGTACTTGTCCGGTGAGCGTGCCGCCGGGCAGGACGGGAGCCGGGTCGAGCAGCGTGTCGACCGTGGGTGCGCCCACGCCGAGCGAGCCGAGAAGTCGTTTGAACACCATCGTGGCGTCCACTCCTTGTACGTGCGTGATGTTCCGTGAGGGTGGTGCCGCCACTCGGCCGACAGGGGCGAACGGCGCCACGGTTGCCCGCTGGTGGGCTACTTGGCCGCTTCGAGAGCGGCCAGCGCCTGCGCCCAGCGGGCGTACTTCAGTTCGGCGAGGTCGGCTACGGTCTTGACTCCGAACGCCTCCTGGAGCAGCTCGCCGTCGCGGTCGGAGACGCCCTTCAGCGCTGCCACCGGGGCGGCGAGTACCTCCGTCAGGCTCTTGTCCGCCCACGCCTTGTCCAGCACCTTGTCCAGATCGATCGAAGCCATGTGTGTCGTCTCCAGGGGTGCGCGGCCCGGGTCTCACCCGAAGCCTGCTTCTACAAGTGTGTAGAAGTATAGGGTCGTTGAGGCGGGCGGGGAGTGTGCTCCGGGCGGCCTCGCCGGGAAAGGCCGAAATACGCTCCCGAACCGGCCGGGGGCCGCTCACGGCACCGGTTCTCCTCCGGCGTCCCGCCGGTGCGGAGCAAGCGGCGTGCCCACGCGGGCCGGCGCGTCCGGCGGTCGAAGGGCTGATTTCGGCCAGAGCCGTCTCTGCGTCCGCGCGCCCGGGTGGGGCGTCAGGGGAGATCCGGACCGCCGGACCGCCGGACCGCCGGACCGGCCGCGGCGGACGTGCGGAGACGACGCGGCGGTTCGAGGGCGTGAGGGGGCCGCGCGGCGACGACGTGGCGGTTCGACGGCGTGAGGGGCCGCGCGGGGACCGGTTCCGCTTCTGCGCGGCCGGGGGCGGACGGACCGAGGTCCGCCCGCGCCCGCGGAACAGGCGAACGGGGTGGGGCTCACCGGGAGGCGCATCCGGGCGCCGGTCGCTGGTCGGCCTGCCCGACTCCCCGGGCAGGCAGGCCGCGTCGGCCCCTCGTTCGGCCCGCCGGCCCGGTGCGGGCCGAGGTCGTCTCGGCGTCAGGTCCGGGGCCGTGTGTGTGGGGGGAACCGTGCCCACGCTCGACGGCGCGGGCACCTCGCTGGTGTCCGCCACGGCCGGGGAGTCTGCCGCCGGACCGGGCTCAGTGTTCGAGCCGCTGCCGGAGCGTGGCGGCGAAGTCCTCGGCCATCGCCAGGCGGGCGCGGAGCGTCTCGCAGCGTGCGTCGGCCACCTCCCGGTAGGAATCCAGCCGCTCCCGCAGCCGCTCCCGCTCCTCGCCGGTGGGGGCGTCGTCGGACGCGGCGAGCCGGTCGGTGATGTCCAGCAGGTCGCGCATCTCCTCCAGGGAGAAGTCGAGCGGCTTCATGCGGCGGATCACCATCAGCCGGTCGACGTCCGCCGCCGTGTACAGCCGGAAGCCGCCCTTGCTGCGGGCCGAGGGAATAACCAGGCCGACTTCTTCGTAATGACGGATGGTGCGCAACGACAAACCGGTCCGCTCGGCCACCTCGCCGATCTGCATCTGCCGGTGTTCCGTCATCGCTGAGCCATCTCCCTCTGTCGTCCGCCTGATTCGAAACCGTCAAGTGCGCCAGTCCAGGTGAGAACAGTCACAGGACCCCATGTGCTGTTTACCTGCGCTTCACAAGCCGCAACTCGCACTCTGCCTTTACGTCAGGGTAGAGTTGCGGACGTGCTCGCCTCCGCCGCTCCCTGCACGGTAGGGGCACGATCGCCGCAGTGCGGGCCCCGACGGAGCCTGTGACGGCACCGAAGACTTCCAGGCAATGATGCCCGACCGGCGACCAGAGGGTTGCCGCCCCGTCCGGCAAGCCCCCGCCGAGGCGGCCGGGCTGCCGGGGGGATTCCGCACCTTCGTGGAATCACGTACACCCTGCGCGTGTGTCCAGCGGCAACGGACGCCTGCGCCCGAACAGGAACGGTTGCATGTCCTCACCGCTGTCCGCAGCTCCCAGGCTCCGCATGTCCAAGCCCGACTGGCTTGCCTCCCCGAAGGTCCTGCGCACCGAGGTGCTGGCCGGCCTGGTCGTGGCCCTCGCGCTCATCCCCGAGGCGATCTCCTTCTCGATCATCGCCGGAGTCGACCCCAGCATCGGACTCTTCGCCTCCTTCACCATGGCGGTCGTCATCTCGGTCGTCGGCGGCCGCAAGGCGATGATCTCCGCCGCCACCGGCGCGGTCGCCCTGGTCATCGCCCCCCTGAACCAGGAGTACGGGCTGGGCTACCTGGTCGCCGCCGTCATCCTGGCCGGTGTCTTCCAGGTGATCCTCGGCGCCCTCGGGGTGGCCAAGCTGATGCGGTTCGTGCCCCGCTCGGTCATGGTCGGCTTCGTCAACGCCCTGGCCGTCATGATCTTCATGGCCCAGGTGCCGGAGATGCACGACGTCCCCTGGGCGGTCTACCCGCTCCTCATCGGCGGCCTGGCTCTCATGGTGTTCTTCCCGAAGGTCACCAAGGTGGTCCCGGCGCCGCTGGTCTCCATCGTCGTGCTCACCGTGATCACCGTCGCGGCCGGCATCGCGGTCCCCACGGTGGGTGACAAGGGCGAGCTGCCGTCCTCCCTGCCCGTTCCGGGGCTGCCGGACGTCCCGTTCACCATGGACACCCTGACCACCATCGCGCCCTACGCCCTCGCCATGGCGCTGGTGGGCCTGATGGAGTCCCTGATGACGGCCAAGCTCGTGGACGACATCACCGACACGCGCTCCAACAAGACCCGGGAGTCCGTCGGCCAGGGCATCGCCAACATCGTCACCGGGTTCTTCGGGGGCATGGGCGGCTGCGCCATGATCGGCCAGACGATGATCAACGTGAAGGTGTCCGGGGCCCGTACCCGCCTGTCCACCTTCCTGGCCGGCTCCTTCCTGATGGTGCTGTGCATCGTCTTCGGCCCGGTCGTCTCCGACATCCCCATGGCCGCACTCGTCGCCGTCATGGTCATGGTGTCGGTCGGCACCTTCGACTGGCACTCCATCCAGCCCAGGACCCTCAAGCGCATGCCGCTGGGCGAGACCGTCGTCATGGTGGCCACCGTGATCGTCGTGGTCGCCACCGAGAACCTGGCCATCGGCGTCGTCGTCGGCTCCGTCGCCGCGATGATCATCTTCGCCAAGCGGGTCGCCCACCTGGCCAACGTGTCCGGCGTCGTCGACCCCGACGGCAAGCAGGTCGTCTACTCGGTCACCGGCGAACTCTTCTTCGCCTCCTCCAACGATCTCGTCTACCAGTTCGACTACAAGGGCGACCCCGACGACGTCGTCATCGACCTGTCCGGCACCCACATCTGGGACGCCTCGTCGGTCGCGGCCCTGGACGCCATCGAGACGAAGTACGCCCAGCGCGGCAAGAAGGTCACCATCACCGGTCTCAACGAGCCCAGTGCCGACATGCACGGGCGGCTCGCGGGTCAGCTCACGGGCGGTCACTGACCGTCGAGCCCGGCGGCCCGCACCGCCTGGCGGCGCGCAGGACCGGCCTCCCGGCGCTTGGCGGAGCGCAGGACCGGCCTCCCGGCGCCTGGTGAAGTGCAGGTCCGCCCGCCCGCCGCGTGACCAAGCGCGGGGCGGGCGGTGCGTCAGAAGGCCGGCGTCGTGCGTCGCGCCTTCGGTGGCGGACGTTGGGGGACCCGCCCGTGTCCGGTACCGCGGCCATGGTCCGGATGCCTGGTCCGGATGCCTGGTCCGGCGTCTCCGGGATCACCGGCTCCGTCTCCGCTCGGTGCTGCGTGCCCGGTGGCCGTGCCTCCCGGCGTTCCCACCCTCACCACCCTCACCCGAACGCGCCGACATGCCGTCCACCCCCCTGCTACGCCGGTGAGCGGGACACGGTCGTAACCTGCGGCCCATGAACGACGTCACCCCTGGAACCCCCGCCACTCCGCGCGAAGCCCTCGACCTGCTCCTGGCAGGCAACCAGCGCTTCACCGACGGCACGCCCCGGCACCCCAACCAGGACGCCGGTCGCCGCGCCGACACGGCGTCCGCCCAGCACCCGTACGCCGTACTGCTCGGATGCTCCGACTCCCGGCTGGCCGCCGAGATCATCTTCGACCAGGGGCTGGGAGACCTGTTCGTCGTCCGGACGGCCGGGCACGCCGTGGGATCAGAGGTCCTCGGCAGCATCGAGTACGGAGTGAGCGTGCTGGGCTGCCCCCTGGTCGTGGTCCTCGGCCACGACGCCTGCGGAGCCATCGGGGCCGCCCGCGCGGCCGTGGAGAACGGCACCGCCCCGCCCGGTTACGTACGGGACGTGATCGAGCGGGTGACCCCCAGCGTGCTGGCCGCCCGGGCCGCCGGCGTGAGCGAGAACGACGGCTTCATCGACACGCACGTCCGCCACACCGTCGACCTCGTCCTGGACCGCTCACGGGAACTCGCGGACCAGGTCGCCTCCGGGCGTACGGCAGTCGTCGGCCTGTCCTACCGCCTGGCCGAGGGCAGCGTACGGCTGGTCACCTCGCGCGGCCTGGACGTGCCGCAGGGTCCGGCCACAGCCTTCGCGACCGCCCCCGCCTCGAACAGCCGATGACGCCCGCGCCGCCGCTTCCCGAGGCCGACCTGACCGTCGACGGCACCGGCCTGCTCTGCGTCACCCTCCTGCTCCGCCTGCGCAAGCAGGTCGACGGCGCGCCGCCCGGCACCGTCGTCCACGTCGTCGCCACCGACCCCGCCGCACCGCTCGACCTGCCCGCCTGGTGCCACATGACCGGCCACACCTACCTCGGCCCCGTCCCCGGCGAACGGCCGGTGTACGCCCTGCGGCTCACCGCCGGCGCCCGCCTCACCCGCCCGGACGCACCGTGGCACCCGGCACGGCCGGGGCCGGATCTACTCCAAGGTCGGTGAGAGGTTCTCCCGGCGGCAGAGGCACCGATGCAGCGCGCGGCTTCGCCACGGCCGCCCCGTGGCCGAAAGCCGTTCGCCCTCGGCGAGGCCCGCGGCACCGGCGACCACCGGCAGTCCGAGAGTGGCGGCACCGAGTACGGCCGGGTCGTCGTCGGTGAGGGCGTCGGCGACGATGTGCCGGACACCAGCCTGCCGGTGCGCAACGACCGCGTCGCGCACGGCTCCGACACCGCGGCGCACGGCGGCCCGGTCGATCAGGCACACCGGGTGGCGTGCCTGCGCGGACAGCAGCCGCACCAGGGCGGAGTCCGTCATCGGGTTGAGCGGGTGGTGGCGCAGCGGCGAGTCGGACAGCAGCTGGTCGTCGACGAACAGGTGCCCCTGGTAGATCTGTGCCGCCCCCTTGGCACACAGCCAGCGCTGGGCGGTGACGGAGTCGGCGACGGCCCCGTCCTCGCGGAGCCCATCGGCGACCCCCGCGGCCTTCCCGGAGCTCCGCCGCTCGCGACGCGTCCGGGCAGCGAGCCGCAGCCGGCGAGGACCAGCACGACGTCCACGCCGCCAGCACCGAGTGCCGCGACGTGCTCCCCTCCCGAACCGGAGTCAGTCGGCCCGGAACTTGTCGGCGAGCTGGAACTCGAACTCCTCGGGCAGGTCGTAGTGGAAGACCTCGGGGGCGTCGCGCTCGACGTGGGCCTTCCAGTAGAGGTCGGCGATCACGTCCGGCTCCGAGTTCGGCCGGCCACTGCCGATCTGCGCGCCCAGAGCGACATGCGCGACGTGCACTCCTTGATCGGCGACGGACTCGTTCAGCGCGAGGAGCCAGTTGCGCATGGCGGCGTTCGCGACGTTCGCGTTGGCGACCTGCGGGACGACCATCGGGCCCGATCCGGCACCGCTCGTACCGATGATGGTGCCGGCACCGCGGTCGATCATGCCGGGAAGCACCTGGCGAACAGCGGCGACCGCGCCGAAGAAGTTGGTCTCGAGCTCGGGCAGAACCGCCTCGACGGTGAGATCGACCGCGGAGACGAGCGGCCGGTCCGCCAGGTCCGACAGCGTCGGGGCAGGTGAGTACTCCAGGACGTCGATGGATCCGAAGTGCTCCTCTGCGGCCGCCAGCGCCTTTCCGAGACTCGGGCGATCAGTGACGTCGGCCGCGAAGGCGGCAGCCGACACTCCCGCGTTCCGGAACCGGTCGACCATGGCCGCGAGTTGCGATTCACGTCGCGCCACGAGCGCCACGTCGAAGCCACCCTTCTCGGCGAACTTCGCACCGATGGCGTACCCGAGTTGCGGCCCGGCCCCCACGATCGCAATGGTCGACACAGTTCGTCCTCCAAGAGTGGACCTGCATGCCCTGGCGCCGGCCGGACCCGGGTCCGGCTCACCGACCAGCCGATGCCCGACCTTGCCGTCGAGCTCCTTCTGATCGTAGTACCGCGGCTTTCTCCTTCCCCTGGAGACCGGCCACTACCGGCGCGTGGTGCACCGGACCGGCAGACCGCTCCCGCCGGAGGGACCGGCGCAGTCGGCACGTCCTCCCGGAGCGGCGAGGGACAGCGGGCGAGCGGACAGGAGCGCTCTCAGGGTGTGGCAGGAGTGTGCGTGCACCACGTTCGTCCCGCCAAGAATTGAAAGGATGACGACCCCGACGCTCGGGGAAGTCTCTCGCTCGCCGTCACAACTGCCTCGCCTTGCGCGATGTATTGACAACCGATTTCAGAAGTCTTACTTTTCCGGGCACCTGAGAGCGCTCTCAGTCCGGCTCCCCCCCACTCTCCCCGCAACGGTTCCGCCGCCACCCCGGGGCACTCCACCCCGGCTGCCGCGGCCTCCGTTGACGAGCCCGTCCCCCTTCGACGACACGAGGTGCCCCCATGCCAACTCCCCGATCACGGCCGGCCGCCGCGGTGGTCCTGGCCGCCGCCCTGGCGGCCGTGGGCCTCGGCCCGGCCGCGTCCCCGGCCGCGGCCGCCACCGTCCCCGTAGGAGCCGGGAGTTACTCCGACACCCGGCCGGCGGGCACGACCGGCCCCACGACCAACACCGGCGCGCCGGTCACCCCGAAGGTCACGCAGGCCGCCAAGGGCAGACCCGTACCCACCAACGACTGGTGGTCCTCCCTCGCCTTCCAGCGCTACGGCGACAACCCGTACTCCACGCCCATGTACGGCCACCCGCTCACGTACCAGGCCGTCTCCGGCGGACTGGAGGTCGGCTACCCGACCAGCCCCGCCGTCGTGGGCGAGGGCCGCCAGTACGAGTACGCGCACAAGCGCGACCTCACCCTCGGCCTGAGCGGGCTCAACTCGCCCGACACCAAGGCCGACGCCTGGTCGGACTGGACGGTCACCCCGTACTGGTCCGACGGCGCCCGCACCCTGCGGACCACCATCGGCCACGGCATGCCCTTCGTCTACGCCCAGGGCTCCGGCGGCAACGCCCAGATCACCACCGCGGCCACGCCGACCGTCTTCTCCGACCAGGGCAACACCCTCGGCATCACGGTCGGCGGACACCACTACGCCCTCTTCGCACCGACCGGCAGCGACTGGAACATCTCCGGCACCACGATCACCGCCGGCCTCGGCGGCAAGGACTACTTCTCCCTCGCCGTACTGCCCTCCACCGACGCGCTCGCGACCTTCCGCACGTACGCCTTCAGCTTCGTCACCGGATCGCAGGTCGACTGGAGCACCTCCGGCGGCACGGTCGGGGCCACCTACAAGCTCACCACCGAGGCCAAGGAGGGCACCGAACGCGGCACCCTCCAGGCCCTCTACCGCCACCAGTGGCTGAACACCACCGACACCCTCACCCCGTACACCTACGTCTCCCCCCGCGGCACCATGAAGGTCCGGGAGAGCGCCTCCTTCACCACCCGCCAGAAGGCCGCCCCGGTCCTGCCCGCGCTGCCGAGGACCAGCGCGGTCGACACGTCCCGGCTGCGCACCCACCTGTCCGAGGTCGCCAACTCCTCGGACCCGTTCTCCGGGGCCACGGACACCTACTGGACCGGCAAGGCGCTGGGCAAGCTCGCCCAACTGGTGCCGCTCGCCGACCAGATCGGTGAGACCGCGGTCCGCGACAAGCTCGTCGGCCTGCTCAAGGGCCGTCTGCAGGAGTGGTTCACCGCGGGCGGGGCGAGCGAGTTCTCGTACGACAGGGACTGGAAGACCCTCACCGGCTACCCCGCCTCCTACGGCAGCGACGCCGAACTCAACGACCACCACTTCCACTACGGCTACTACGTGTACGCCGCCGCGATCGTCGCCCAGTACGACGCCTCCTGGGCCGCGGACTCCGCCTGGGGCGGCATGGTCAAGGCCCTGATCCGCGACACCGCCAACCCGAGCCGCACCGACAGCGCCTTCCCGTTCCTGCGCGGCTTCGACGTCTACGCCGGACACAGCTGGGCCTCCGGCCACCAGGGCTTCGCCGCCGGCAACAACCAGGAGTCCTCCTCGGAGTCCACCAACCTCAGCGCGGCGCTGGTCCTGTGGGGCTCGGCCACCGGCAACACCGAGCTGCGCGACCTCGGCAGCTACCTGCTCGCCACCGAGGGCGAGGCGATCGCCCAGTACTGGTTCGACGCCGACCAGCAGGTCTTCCCCGGCTCCTTCACCCACGACACGGTCGGCATGGTGTGGGGCAGCGGCGGGGCGTACTCCACCTGGTGGACCGCCAACCCGGAGGAGATCCACGGCATCAACGTCCTGCCCGTGACCGCGGGCGGCTCCCCGCACCTGGCCGGGAACAAGGACGCGATCCGGCGCAACATCGCGGAGATGGAGCGCGAGAACGGAGGTCCCGCCGTCGAATGGCGCGACATCCTCTGGGAGTTCCAGTCGCTGGCCGACCCGGCCGGCGCGAAGGCGAAGTGGGACGCCGGCCACGCCGGATACACCCCGGAGCAGGGCGAGTCCAAGGCGCACACCTACCACTGGATCACCACCCTGGACGCGCTCGGCGCCCCCGACCCCTCGGTGACCGGCGACCTGCCCACGTCCGCGGTGTTCAGCAAGAACGGCGCCCGCACCTACGCCGCCCACAACCACGGTTCCACGGCCCGCACGGTCACCTTCTCCGACGGCAGGACGCTCACCGTGCCCGCGCGTTCCACCGCGACCGGGACCGGCACCGGCCCCGGCGGCCCGGACCCCGAGCCGCCCACCGGCAACACCTTCCAGCTCCGCTCCGGGGGCGCCCTCACCACGGCCACCGGCGGCACGCCCGTCAGCGACACCATCCCGTCGGCCGAGGGCCGCAACCACGACGGCACCCCGAACAAGCCCCTCGTCTACGAGGTCAAGGGCGTCAACGCCACCCTCAAGCCGGGCGCGTCCACCACGTTCCGCCTCCCGGTGGACGCCCGTACCACCGTCGGCCTCGGCCAGCAGGCGCGTATCAGCTACGACCTCACCGGCGACGGCACCTTCGACCGGACCGAGACGTACCGGTACTTCGCCACCGATCCCGTCACGGGCTGGGAGGAGTACGACCAGACCCGTGGCCTGAAGGCCGCGACAGGCACCCTCGGAAACCTGAGCGGGGGAACGGTACGGCTGGAGGTCTGGAGCGCCATCGGCAACGGGAGCGCGCTGCTGCGCACCGGCGGTGACACGTCCGTGGTGGTCATTCCCTACGAGTGACGCACGCGGCAGCCTCCGGCAGGTGACGGCGGCGGGCGCGGGGCTCCGGCCCCGCGCCCGCCGTTTGCCGTCCGCTCCTGCCTCGTGCGCCGAGGGCGGTGACGCGCACGCTCCGGCCGCCGGCACCGGCCCGGCCGCCCTGGCCGGAGCGTCCCTCAGCGCCGGGCGCCGCTCGTCAGGCCGAGGCCCGGCGGACCAGCGTCGTCCGGGTGATCACGGAAGCGGGCACCTCCTCGCCGGGCGCGTCGAGCAGACGCATCAGCAGCTTGACCATGATCCGGCCCATGCCCTCGATGTCCTGGCGGACCGTGGTGAGCGCCGGCTCCGCGGCCCGGACCACGGAGGCCATGTCGTCGAAGCCGACCACCGCGACGTCCTCGGGCACCCGCACCCCCCGCTCGCGCAGCGTGCGCAGCGCGCCCAGAGCCATCGAGTCGTTGGAGGCGAAGACCGCGTCGATTGCGGGACGCCGGTCCAGCAGCTCGCCCATCGCGCGGGCTCCGCTCTCCTCGGTGAAATCGCCCTCGCACAGCAGCAGCGGATCGGCGTCGACCAGGACATCGCGGTAACCGTCGATCCGGTCCATCGCCGAGGTCTGGTCGCGGGGGCCCGTGATGTGCGCGACGTGCCGGCGGCCCAGGCCGACGAGATGACGCACCGCGTCCCGGGCACCGCCGCGGTTGTCGCAGTCCACCAGTGGAATGCCGAGGTGTTCGCTCCCCGTCGGTCGGCCCCCGAGCACCGCCGGCACTCCGGTCCGGGCGATCAGGGACGGCAGCCGGTCGTCGTGGAGGGAGAAGGCGAGCGCGCCGTCGACGTGCCCGCCCCCCAGATAGCGTGCGATCCGCTCGTGGTCCTCGGGGCCCTCTGCCCACAGCAGCACCAACTGCGCGTCGTGCGCGGTCAGTTCCCGGCTGATCCCCCGTACGTGCTGCTTGAAGAAGGGATCGGCGAACACCCGGAACTCGGGCTCCGCGATGATCACGGCGACAGCGCCGGTACGCCGGGTGACCAGGGTGCGGGCCGCGTGGTTGGGCACGTAGTCCAGTTCCTCGACCGCCCGGCGCACCCTGTCGGCCAGCGCGGGCCGCACTCCCGCGCCTCCGTTGACGACCCGGGAGGCCGTCGCACGGGAGACGCCGGCGCGCGCGGCGACGGCTTCCAGCGTGGGACGAGGCCTCACGGTCTGCTCCGACACGGTGGGCGCTCCTTTTGTGTGCGTCTGCGATGGATCTGGCGACTGTTCTGCCATGAATCCGTGTGTCCCACGATAGACGCAGGCGATTGCGTGCTGAGAGCGCTTCCATGGCGGCCCGCACGAGGGTGTCCCCGGTGGGCTGCGGCCGGAAGGAGCCGCGGTGCGGTGAAGCGGGCGGAGAGTCGTCCTCGTCGCCGCCGTCCGGGGCGGCGACGAGGACGAGCCGACGGGCTACCTCTGGCGGGTCATCCCTGAAGGATCAGCCCCGCTCAGCCGTCCACGTGGATGTGGCGGAGCGGGTAGAACTGTCCCGACAGGGACTGGTACTTGCCGAAGTGCTGCACCTTCACGTCACCCGGAGTGGGCTCGTAGCTGAACCAGCCCGAGTGGTTGCCGGTGCTGACCCAGCTCGCTTCGGTGTTGAACGTCGGCTCCACGTCGAGGTCGCCCACGCCCTTGAAACAGCGGCTCCACCCCATGAACTTGGTGAACTTCAGCTGATCCTTGTCAGTGGTGCACTGGACCTCGGTGAGCGCCGCCTGCTGACCGGCGTGGGCCGGAGCGGCGACGGTCAGGGATGCGGCAGCCAGTGCGGCGGCCACAGCGGCCTTGGCCGCGAACGGTATGCGCATGTGAAACCCCTTGTAAGTGAGGGAATTGGACCACCTCATACTGCTTCGCGCACCGTCGGCGGTGATGGTCCGTGACCGCTAGATGCCAGCCTTCCGAGGCCGGGAGCAACTGGCTGCCACCGGCTGACCGGGCGCTGCGGCTCTTCCAGCGGTACTCCCTCCCGCCCCGCTGCCCTCTCTCCGGCGTCAGCGTCCTCAAGATGACGGAAGCAGCCCACCTGCGGCCCGTCGCGGACGACGCCGAGCAACAAAACCAGGTCGACGAAGAGCAGTACGGCACCCGATCATGCGTTCATGCCCCTGAGAGAGACCCTTGCCCGAGTCGATGCGGATCTGGCTGCCGGCCGGGTCCCCATCGCGCGCCAGCGCTTGCGCGGTCTGGTCTCGTCCTTCCCGTACGACCTGACGCTCCGCCGGCGTCTGGCCGAGGTGTACCGGCTCCACGGCGACGCCGCCGAGGCCGGACGCTGGATGTACCTCGAAGAGGACCGCGATGCCGGCGAGACCGCCGCCTTCGAAGCGCGGTACGAGTCTTTCGGGTGGCGGATGAAAGCCCTCGCCTGGCGCGGCCCCGAGACGGTGGCTGCCACCGCCTTCGCGGAGGGGCAGCTGGCCGCGGTGCGGACCGCCTGCGCCGAGGAGCTGGGGCACCCCGTCGACTGGGACGACCCCGCCTCCTACCGGGACGGCCTGGAAAAGTACGAGGGGTCCTCCGAGCCGTGGTCGTTCAGCGGTGTGCTGGCGGGCGTCGGCTGCCTGGTGGGGGCGCTCGCGTTCCTTGCGATCTGGGTGAACGGGGTCGTTGCCCTCTTCGGCTGACTCAGGTCACCGGGTCGCGGTGTGCGTCGCCGACCGCGAGGCCGTCGATCAGGTCTGTACTACCTGGCGACCGAGGCCGAGCTGACCGTCGCCGAGCTCACGAAGGAGGGCGTGAAGGGAGACGGCGACATCCACGTCGGCACCATGCATCGCTTCAAGGGGCGCATCGCTTCAAGGGGCTCGATTACCAGAGGCTCGCCATCGTCGGTGCCCGCGGCGGCGTCATCCCCCGCGCGTCCGTCGTCCAGCGCTACCGCGACACGGACCCCCGGCGCCTCGCCCGCGAGGAACTGAAGGCGCGGTCACTGCTGTTCGTCGCAGCCACTCGCGCCCGCGACACCCTGCGGATCAGCTGGTACGACAGGCCGAGTCCTTACCTGCCCAGGTAGGGGTGTGCGTGAGCCCTGCCGTCCTTGATCAGGCGGCAGGGCTCACGGTTGACGCACGACCGTCAGGCCTCTCCGACGAACCCGGCCCACGCTTCACGTGACACACGGATGACGGGTCCGGCCATGGCCTTGGAGTCCCGGATGTGTACGACTCCCGTATCGGCCGCGACCTCGACGCACTGGCCACCCTCGGCTCCGCTGTAGCTGCTCTTGAACCAAGCGAGGCCGGAGGCTACGGCTGAGGACTCAGAGCTTCTCATAGCGATCTCAGCAACCTTTCCACGAAGTCGAACGACTCTCGGGATGGGAGAGCCTGCGATCGGATGATCCCATAGCGGGCGGCGGCGAGAGTCGTCTGCTCCGGCTCGGTTTGAAGGGCGCTGGTTCCTTGAACTTCGGTGTAGACGAACCTCATTCCGTCCTTGCGTGTGATCACCGTGAACGCGCCGTCTACCCCGGCGTTGTACTCGCGCTCTGTTGGCATGACTTGCAGCTCGACATTCTGCTTTTCACCGATCAGGAGCAGAAGTTCCAACTGACCCCGATGCACGGCCTTGCCTCCCCAAGGGTGCCGCAGTGCCGCTTCTTCGAGTACGAAGCTCAGCAGAGGCGCGGGCCACCGGTTGAAGATGTCCTGCCGGGCCAACCGGGCCGCCACCCGTTGCTCGACGGTCTCCTGGTCCAAGACCGGGCGCCGCATGTCGAGTACGGCCCTCGTGTACTCCTCCGTCTGCAGCAGACCGTTGAGAACGTGGGTGTCGTACGCAAGCAGCTCAAGGGCCTCCTTCTCCAGCGTCGCCATCCCCTGGAAGAACACCGGATACTGAGCCCGCTCCACCTGCTCCTTCCACACCGTCAGCAACCCGCCCGCGTCCAGAACCTCGTCGGCACGCTCGATCGTCCTGGGTGAGGGGATCCGCCGCCCCTGCTCGTACGACGCGACCGTGGACGCCGAATACCCGATCCGCCGCCCGAACTCCTCCCGCTCCAGCCCCGCCCGTACCCGCAGCGTCTTCATCGTCTGCCCGAACGCGACGACCACGGCCTGGCCGGACGTGTCCGCCGTCGCCTGGCCCGCGTCGTCCGCCACCACGGCGTCGGCCCCTTCGCGTGCAACCTCGGTCATCGCTACCGCCTCCCTGACCCCAACGCCGCCCCGGCGGCCTCGTCACGCCGCGCGTCTCGTACCCGTACCGCCCCAACGCGTACAACGGGCCGCGTCGGTGCGTCACCGCTGGTCACGCTACGCGACCGAAGACACCGTTGCCGGCATGACGAGCCAACTCCCCAGCCCCATCAGCGCCTCCCAACCCGACTGTCTCAGCGGCGACTGGAACCGCACATTCGAGATGCGTTTCACTTCCGCCCCACGGGGCGCCCGCCTCGCCCGCCGGCTGGCCGCACACCGGTTGGACGCCTGGGGAATCCCCTACGGCACCGGCCCGCACGAGGAGATCGTGCTGGTCGTCGGTGAGCTGACCGCCAACGCGGTACGACACGGTCACGTCCCCAGCCGGGACTTCCATCTGCTCCTGCACGCGAGCGAACACGCCCGCACGGTCAGGATCGAGGTCACCGACACCCGTACGGAACGCACACCACCCGAACCGGACGCGCTGCCCGCCCCCGACCCGGAGGACACCAGCGGCCGAGGGCTGCTGCTGGTCGCGGGTCTCGCCACCCGCTGGGGCTGGCACCTCCGGCCGGGAGGTCCGGGCAAGACGGTCTGGGCGGAGTGCGTGTGCGCAACTCCCATGTGAGCTCGGGACCGCGGTGGAAGGGTCGGGCGAGATGACCTCCTGTGGGCCCCACCCAGCCCTCGCCGTCGCTCTCGCCGAGCGCGGTGTCCGGGTCGAGGAGGAAACGGTGCTGAACGACCTGCTCACGGACCTGGGCACGCGGGCTCGCCGAGGCGAGTCCCCGTGCACCCCCTATCGCCTGATACCGGAACGTCGGCCTGCCTCGCGACCCCGCCAGGTGACCGTGCCGTTCCGTTGCGTGAGGCACCTGCCTCCGCAGGGTGACGAGAACTGACCGCCGGGTGAGCGGCTCTGTGAGGGCGCGCACAGGACTCACGTCACACGGGGCCGGGGTTAGTAGACGCTCGACGGCCGCTTGCCCCCGTGGTCGCCAGCCGTCCGGGCGGTCACGCGGCCGGTCTGCGATGCGACGTAGTAGGTCACACACTTGTCGCGGCGCCGGAACGTTCCGCAGTGTGTTCGGCGTACCGGGGAGCCGAGCGCCGGACCGGGACGGGGAAAGCCCGTCCGGGATCCAGACACCGGCCCTGATGACGCGAAGACGCGTCCCGCGCGGACACCGCGTCGCCGACCCCCCGTCGGCCTCCCCATCACGTTCCCGAATGGAGAGGTACACCCATGCACGCCCTCATGCGCCGCCCCCACATCCGCAAGTCCGCCGTGGCCTCCCTCGCCGCCGCGGGCGCCGCCGCCGTCAGCCTCACCCTCGTCCCGAGCCCGGCGCACGCCGCCGAGCCGGCCAAGGCCTCCACCGCGCAGACCCAGGCCCAGACCGACAAGATCGAGGCCATCGTCAAGGCCGGCGAGAAGAAGCACGGCGACGACCTCGACGGCTGGATCCGCACCGCCCTGGACGTCATGCACGCCAAGAACATCCCGGGCACCTACGAGGGCGTGCACCGCAACATCATGCGCGAGTCGTCCGGCAACCCGAACGCGCAGAACAACTGGGACGTCAACGCCCAGAACGGCATTCCCTCGAAGGGCCTGCTCCAGACGATCCAGCCCACCTTCGACGCCTACCACGTCAAGGGCACGAAGGACTCCATCACCGACCCGGTCGCCAACATCGTCGCCGCCTGCAACTACGCGGCCGACAAGTACGGCTCCATGGACAACGTCGACTCCGCCTACTGACCGGCGGACCCACCGACCGCCTGAGCCCCCGGGACAACCGGTCCCGCGCGGAGGCCGGCGGGGCCCAGGCAGCACGGCGGGGCCGGAGGGACGACACGTCCCTCCGGCCCCGCCTGCGTCGCACCCCGTGCGTCCCAGAGAAGTCGCAGAGGTGCCACCACGCCCCCCTACGGCCGTACGGAGCTGTCCGACGATTGAGCGGGCCGTCGGCAGGATCCGAGGGACCTGGCCCGGCCCCGCATGCAGCTCAGTCGAACAGCCGTGCCGACGCGGTCTCGCCCGGCGAGATCCGCCAGGCGGGCACCCGCACCGTCCGGCTCACCGAACAGGGTCTGGAGATGGGCTCGTGGAGGGTGTGTGAGTGTGACCGTAAGGCAGTGGGTCGACCACACGGCCCCACTTGTCCTCGTCCATGAGTCGTTCAGGCCGACGCCCTGCCCGTGACCCATCACGTGTGTAGTGCCGGGCATTCCGTCCCTCAGCCCCTGAGCCCGTTCTGCGACCTGCCGCGATGAGTAGCTGCGGGGCGGCGTGGTCGGCGAGCACGGTCA
Organism: Streptomyces sp. NPDC037271; assembly: GCF_055603605.1. NCBI lineage: Bacteria > Bacillati > Actinomycetota > Actinomycetes > Kitasatosporales > Streptomycetaceae > Streptomyces > Streptomyces sp. NPDC037271. The sequence continues at coordinate 61,886 of NZ_JBVJVN010000005.1, read as the reverse complement.
GTCCCTCATGGAGGTAGCGGTAGGCCGTCGGGACGGAGATCCGGTTGTCGCCTTAGGCCGTGTCCGCAAAGTCCCGTCTGCTGCCCGACGCCCGGCACGCTCCCCCAAGCTCTTCGAGCAGAGGGCCCACTCGCCGCATCGGACGTCGCTCGGCCCCCTTCACGGTCAGCCTCCGTGCACGGTGAGCCGGTAGCCCTCGGGTCCGGTGAAGGAGAACGTCGGCCCGAAAGGGCTGTCCTGGAGGGGGGTGACGTCCTGTGTGCCGGCGGCGAGGAGCTGCTCGCGCAGCGCCGGGGCATCAGAGGTGCGCAGCCACAGAGCCACGCCCAGGCCAGGACGGGCGACGGTGTCCAGGTCAACGCCGGGCAGCAGCTCCCGGACGGCGAACGGGATCGGGGTCGTGGCGAAGACGACCGCGTGCGCCGGCCCGGGGGCCCGGCGCAGTCCGAGTTTCTCCTCGAAGAACGCGGCCGCAGCCGGTACGTCCCTGACCTGCAGGGCGATGAAGTCGAGGCCTTCGACGGTGGCGGTCATGATCTCTCCCAGGGTTGGTCAGCGGAGACGTGAAGTCAGAACTTTGACATAGGGGACAGTAGGCATCCGCCGTCGCTATGTCAAAATGCTGACATGGAAGACCAGGTACCCGTTCCCCCGCCGCATCCAGCCAAGGACGTCACCGAACACGTGGGATACCGGCTCAAGAAGGCCTCCGCCGCTCTGCGCGGCGCCATGGACAAGGCCCTGCGCGAGCACGACCTCACCGTCCCGCAGTACTCCTGCCTCGAACTCCTCGACGAACAACCCGGCCTGTCCAACGCTGACCTCGCCCGCGGCACCTTCGTCACCCGGCAGTCGGCCAACGTCGTCCTGCGCGGCCTCAAGGACGCAGGTCTGATCACCCAAGCCACCAGCACCGACCACGGCCGCGCCCTGCCCATCCACCTGACCGATACCGGCCGACAGCGCCTGCACGCCGCCCGCAGCGCCGTCTACGCCATCGAGGAACGCATGATCGACAGCATCCCCGCGCACCGGCTGACGGCGCTCCTGGCCGACCTCGACGCCATGACCGAAGCCTTCGACACATGACCACCGGCCCCTTCCCGCGGCCGGGAAGGGGCCGGGCAGCCGGCCCGAAGGGCTGCTCCAGTCTCGGAGCCGACGACGCCGAGGCCGGCATAGGCGATCGGGCTGGCGTGCTGCCACTCACCCGGACGAGGGGATTGTTGGCGAGCCCTCTGAGGAAGAGGCACGGGCTGTTGAGGTCGAGTTGCCCGGCCTGTACCGGTAGCGCCCGACCCCACGGAGGGCGGGGCCGAGCGCTGCGCCAGGGCCCGGACCGAGGCAAGGCCGGATGCCCTCTTCGCGTTATCCGCAACGGGGCGGACCTTCATTGAGGTTGATCCCCGGGAGCGGACACCGGGTTTCATGCGACGAGCGTCCCACCTGGACACCCCTCCCTGGACCAATCAAGATCCATTGTCAGGGTGTCCACTCCAAAGGATCGGCCTCAGTGGCCGATGCGGGCCTTGGGTCAAGGCCCGTCCCGACTTGGCCCTTCTCCTGGACTCGCTCCGGCACACAAGACGACGTCTTCGGTTCCGGCCAACAGTCCCAGAAAAGTCCCAGAGGTGCCGCAACGCCCCCTCTTTCCGCGTGTTTACGCAGGTCCGAAGGGGTGTGGCCTCCGTCTGCATCATGTGCTCCGACCAGGCACGACACCTCATCCGCTGTCACGCACCAACTCGTCACCGCCGGGAAGGGGGACATCGATGGCGTCGAGAGCCCCAGCTGGGGCCCTTCCTACCGTCCCGATGACGTACACCTTGCTGCCGGAGAACGAAGTTGAGGTGTCGTGTCGGCCGTAGTCAGGGCTGGTCGACCTCGATGCGCAGGATGCGGTCGTCGCCTGGGCGCGGGTCGGTGCCGCCCCAGGTGGCGAGGTCGGTGTTGGAGGTGACGATCCACAGCGCTCCGTCGGGCGCGACCTCGACGGTGCGGATACGGCCGTAGTCACCTCTGTGGTGGGTGATGGGCTCCGCGGTGGCGACGGTGGCGTCGACGGGCAGTTGCCAGAGCCGCTGGCCGCCGAGGGCGCCGATCCACAGTGACCCCTCGGCGTAGGCGACCCCGGACGGACTGGCGTCGTCGGGGTGGATGACCGCGATGGGTTCCTCGCCGGCCGATCCCCGGGTGCCCTCGGACTCGGGCCATCCGTAGTCGGCGCCCGCGCGGAGCACGTTCACCTCGTCCCAGGTGCGGTGCCCGAGTTCTGAGGCGTAGGCGGTGCGGTCGGGGCCGAAGGCGATGCCCTGGACGTTTCGGTGCCCGCTGGAGTAGATCGGTGAGTCCCCCGGATTGTCGCGCGGGACGGAGCCGTCGGTGGCGATGCGCAGGATCTTGCCGTTGAGGGATTCGTCGTCCGCCGCGTTCTCGGGTTCGAAGGCGTCGCCGGTGCCGATCCACAGGTGGCCGTCGGGTCCGACGACGATGCGGCCGCCGTGGTGACGGTCGGCGGTCCGGATGCCGTCGAGCAGGACCCGGTTGAGGGTGAGGGAGCGGAAGTCTTCTGCGATCGTGAGTGCGACGATCCGGTTCTCCGTGGCGCCGGAGACCGAGGCGTAGACCGTGCGGTCGTCGGCGAAGTCGGGTGAGGCGACGATGCCGAGCAGTCCTCCCTCGGAGGTGGCGCGCACGTCGGGGACGACCCCGACCGTCCGCGCCCTTCCGCCGTCGGCAGGGACGCGCCGGATCTTGCCGGTGATCCGTTCGGAGACGAGTGCCGAACCGTCCGGCAGGAAGGTCAGCCCCCACGGTGCGTCGAGACCGGTGGTCACCTCGGTGGGCTCGCCGAGCGTCGCCACGGCGTCCCTGCCGCCGGGCGGCGCGGACGCGGTCGCCGGCAGCGACGCCCTGGACCGTGGCTCCTCGGGCGATCCGGAACAACCGCTCAGTACGAGGCCCAAGGACAGGACCCCGCTCGACAGCCCCAGGGCCGTTCGCCTCAACCTGCCGTGCGGATCCGGGCCCTGCCTGCGCGACACATCGTTCATCGCTTCATCTCCCGTGTCTCGGCGGATCCAGGCCGCCGTACGAAGACCTCGTGTGTCAGGTCGCCGAGCGCTGCGGCTGGGCGGTCCGTGATTCCCGGAATCACAGGTGCCCCGCCCCCGACAGGGAGGGAACGGCCGCCGGGGCCTCCTCCCGGTGGATCGGACCCGTGCCCCCGGACAGCCGGGCACCGCGGCCGCCATGGCGGAGGAGGAGGATTTCGGCGCAGACGGCCAGGGCGGTCTCCGCTGGATCGGCACCACCCAGGTCGAGCCCGGCGGGGGAACTGAGCCTGGTCAGTTCGTCGTGGCGCACCCCCGCGGCCTGCAGCGATGCCCCGCGTCGCTCGGTGCTCCGGCGGGAGCCCAGGGCGCCGACGTAGGCCAGGTCCATCCGCAGCGCCGCCTGAAGCAGGGGCACGTCGAACTTGGGATCGTGGGTGAGCGACACGACCACGGTCCGGCCGTCGATCCGCCCTGCCGCCGACTCGGCGGCGAGGTGGCGGTGGGGCCAGTCCACGACGACCTCGGCCGCGTCCGGAAAACGCTCGGGGGTGGTGAACACCGGCCGCGCGTCGCACGCCGTGACCCGGAAGCCGAGCAGTACGCCTTGGCGGGCGAGGGCCGCGGCGAACTCGTTGGATCCATAGATCAGCATGCGCGGCGGCGGCACGAGGGAGTTGACGAATATCCGCGGGCCGGGACTGGAGTCCTCGTCGGCCGAGTCTCTGCGCAACACACCGGAGCGCCCCTGCTCGAGCAGGCGTCCGACGGTACCCACGGTGTCACCGTCGAAGGCGGGATCGCCCGTGCTGCCGCTCGTGCCACCGTCCCAGCACACGAGGTGCTTTCCAGCGCGTACCGGCCCGTCGGCCTCGACGATCGTGGCCAGAGCGACGGCCACCTCGTCCCGCATGTGCCGGACAAGGGTGCCCAGTTCGGGGAAGGAGTGCCGGTCGACGCGCTCGATGAAGACTTCGATGGTTCCGCCGCACGTCAGACCGACCGCTCCGGCGTCGTCGTCGCTCACCGCGTAGCGTTCGAGCACGGGGATGCCGTCCTGCATGACCTGCTGCGCCAGGTCGTACACGGCGCCTTCGACGCAGCCGCCCGACACGCTGCCGGTGACGGTTCCGTTCGGGGCGCAGACCATGACGGCTCCGGGCCGACGGGGGGCCGAGCCGTACGTCGAGACCACCGTGGCGACCGCGCAGGGTGTGCCGGCTTCCCAGAAACGGTGGACCTGCTCCCACACGCCGGTCATTCCGCTTCCCCGTCCCCGATGATCCTGTCCTGGGTGAGGGGAAGATCGCGGATGCGGCGCCCGGTGGCATGGTAGACGGCGTTGCCGATGGCTGCCGTCATCCCGGTCATCGGCGTCTCCCCGAACCCCCGCGCTCCGAACGCTTCCTCGAAGACCGGGTCGGGCTTGTCCACGAAGCCGATGTGGATCTCGGGAACATCGGCGTTGACGGGTACCAGGTAGCCCGACAGGTTGGGGTTGACGATCCGCCCCAGGTGGTGGTCGACCAGGGTGTGCTCGGTCAGGGTGAAGCCGACGGCCCAGACCGCCCCGCCGATCGCCTGGCTGCGCAGTGTCCTGCGGTTGAGGATGCGGCCGGCGTCGAACACCCCGTGCATGCGGGTGACGCGGACCTGTCCGAGCCCGGGGTCGACCCGTACTTCCGCGAAAACGGCCCCCGTGGAGTAACCGGGGGGAGTGGCGACGGGGCTGGTGGTCGCCTCCACCGGCCGGCCGTGCCGGGTGACGACCGCACGGACGGTGTCGCGGCGCCTGGGCCGTTCGGTGTCGTACAGGACACCGCTCTCGACCGTGATCCGGTCGGCCGGGACGCGGTGGAGGGGAGAGCGTGTGTCCGCGACAGCGATGTCGATCACGGTCCGGCGCGCGGTGGTGCATGCGCGATTGACCGCGGCCCCCACGCCGGGGACGGTGGCCGACGCGGCGGAGACGAACGCGTACGGGAAATCGGTGTCGCCGAGTTCGAAGTCCACGTCGTCGAACTCGACTCCCAGGCTGTCCGCGGCCACTTGCGACATCACCGTGTACGTACCGGTGCCGATGTCGTGGGTGGCGACCTGGACCGCTGCTCTCCCGTCGGCGGAGATCACGACACGCGCGCCCGCTCCCGGCCTTCCGCCGGCCGTATGCGCCGCGGACGCCATGCCCCAGCCGACCAGGGTGTCCCCGTCACGCATCGACCCGGGCCGCGGATCGCGCTTGCTCCAGCCGAATCCGTCCGCTCCGCGGCGGTAGCACTCCCGCAGGTGCTTACTGCCGAAGGCGGCTCCGTTGTCAGGATTGACAGAGGTGTGATTGCGCAGTCGAAGCTCGATGGGGTCCATGCCCAGTTCGTAGCTCAGCTCGTCGAGAGCCGTCTCCAGACCGTGGGAGGCCACGACCTCCGGTGACCTCATGTTGCTCGGAGCGGGCAGGTGCAGCTTCACGGCCCTGTGGGCCACGTGGACGTGGGGACAGGCGTACAGCATGCGCGTGGGTTCGCTGGTGTTGAACAGCAGGTCCTCGGTACGGCTGACCTGGGATGTGGTGACGTGGTCGATCGCGGTGAGCGTGCCGTCGCGCTTGGCTCCGATCCTGAACCGCTGGTGGGACTCGGGGCGGTGACCGTTGGAGGTGTACGCCTGGGCGCGGGAGAGCACCAGCTTGACCGGACGCTTCAGACGGCGGGAGACGGCGGCGGTGAACAGGGTGTGCGGCCACACCGGGCCCTTCGCGCCGAAGCCTCCGCCCAGGAACGGGGACAGCACACGGACGTTCTCCACAGGCAGGTCACCGAGCGCTTCGGAGAGGCTGAGACGGGTGGCGCCGATGCCCTGCGCGGTTTCGTACACCGTCAGCAGGTCGCCGTCCCAGACGGCCGTGGTCGCAGACGGCTCCAGGGCGTTGTGGTGGTGCATGGGGGTGGTGTAGCCGACGTCGATGCGGACGTCCGCCTGCGCCAGCCCCGCCTCGACGTCGCCGCGGATGACCTCGTTGGGACCTTCCAGGCCCGGCGGGGGTACGTACGCCTCGTCCATGGCGTCGGCGAGGCTGGCCCGGGGCGTGCGGGTGTCGTAGGAGACGCTGACGAGCGACGCCGCGTGCTGAGCCTGCTCCAGAGTGTCTGCCACCACATAGGCCACGGGCTGGCCGCTGTGGTGGATGTCCGCGTTCTGCAGGGGGACGGTGCGCTTCCAGTAGGCCGCGAGCTGCGAGGTGGGAACGGTCAGGCGGGGCATGTTCTCGTGGGTGAAGACGGCGACCACACCGGGCGAACGCTCGGCGTCCTGGGTGCTGATGCGGGTGACTCGTCCGTTGGCGACGGTGCTGAGGACGAGGTGGCCGTACAGGGCTCCGCGGACCTGGACGTCCGCGGTGTAGGTGGCCGCACCCGTGACCTTGGCGCGTCCGTCGGTCCTGGCCACGGGGCTTCCGACGATCGGACTCATGCGCGACCTCCGAGGTCCTCGAGGATGTCGGTGAGGGCGCGTTGCACCAACTCGACCTTGAACGCGTTGTGTTCACGCGGCTGAGCGTGTTCGACCAGGGCCTTGCCGGCTGCCGTGATGGTGGCTCGGGTCAGCGGGCGGCCGCTCAGGGCCGCCTCGGCGCCCTTTGAGCGCCACGGCCTGGTGGCGATGCCGCCGAAGGCGAGCCGCACGTCGGTGACGACTCCTCCCCTTCGGGTCAGGGCAGCCGCCACGGAGACTACGGCGAACTCGAACGAGGCCCGGTCGCGCAACTTCAGGTAGCGCGAGCCTGCCGCCGGTCCGCCTTCGGGGATGTCGACACCGGTGATGAGTTCGCCGTGTCGCAGCGCCGTCTCCCTGTCGGGGGCCGTACCGGGCAGGCGGTAGAAGTCCTCGACGGGGATGGACCGGCGCCCGTCCGGTCCGAGGGTGAGTACCGTCGCGTCGAGAGCGGTCAGCGCGACGGCCAGATCGGACGGATGGACGGCGATGCAGTGATCACTGCCTCCGTGGATCGCGTGCCAGCGGTTCTGCCCTTCGATGGCCGGGCATCCGCTGCCGGGTTCACGTTTGTTGCAGGGGCTGCCGATGTCCCGGTAGTACCAGCACCGGGTCCGTTGCATGAGGTTCCCGCCGATCGTGGCCCTGTTGCGGACCTGCGGGGAGGCGGAGGCCAGCAGTGCTTCGGACAGGACCGGGAACTGTTCGCGGACCACCGGGTGGTCCGCGACATCACTCATCCGGGCCGTGGCACCGATGTGCAGTCGGCCTCGCCTCATGCCGACGTCCGCCAGCGCCAGCGTGCTCACGTCCACGACGAGGTCGGGAGCGAGGACGCCGTCCTTCATCAGATTCGTCAGCTCGGTCCCGCCCCCGATGAACGCGCCACCGGGGTGGCCCGCAACCAGGCGCACGGCGTCGGCCGCACGCGCCGAACGCGCGTAGTCGAAGAGTTTCACCGCTTGTTCCCCTTCGCGGCGTCGCGTACCGCTTCGACGATGTTCGGATAGCAGCCGCACCGGCACAGGTTGCCGCTCATCCACTCCCGGATCTCGGCGTCGGACCCGGCATGGCCCTCCTCGATGCAGGCGACGGCGGACATGATCTGCCCCGATGTGCAGAACCCGCACTGGAAGGCATCCCGCTGGATGAACGCCGCCTGCACGGGGTGCAGTTCGTCGCCGCGGGCCAAGCCTTCGACCGTGGTGATCTCACGGCCGTCCTCCATGACGGCAAGCGTCATGCAGGACTTGATCCGCCGGCCCTCGACCAGAACGGTGCAGGCGCCGCACTCACCGCGGTCGCAGCCCTTCTTCGGGCCCGTCACACCCAGGCGCTCACGCAGGGTGTCCAACAAGGTGACGCGGGATTCCACCGTGACACGCCGCTCCCTGCCGTTGACGCGAAGGGTCACTTCGGCCGTCGGAGCCGGGGACGACAGCGCGCCTTCCGCACCGGCGGCGGTCGGAGAGGCAAACGCGAGCGGCGCTACGCCGCCCGCCGTGGCCACGGCGGCGCCGACGGCGCCGGCCTTGAGCACACTCCGGCGACTGTGCTCATCACCTGAAAGGTCGTCAGGATCGGACATGGTGTGTCTCTCCTCGCGGGGATGATTACGGCAGGATCTGCGTTCCTCGGCACGGCAAGGCATCAGCGCGTCGCGTGGGGGTACAACCGGTCGCCATGTGACCGAGAAAGGTGCTGCTCGGCGGCCGGCCTTCCGGCCGGGCAGGGTTCACCCCCTCCACAAGATATGGACGCCGCATCCACTTGAGACGATACACAGAAATGTACAAGCGGTCCACAAGAGAGAAACTTCGACGTGGCCGATCGCGGCTTCGAACTCACCGCGCACGAAGGGGGGTTGAAGGAGTAACCCTCGGACAGTCACCTTCGCGGGGTGACGCGCACCGCCGTCTCCGCCGTCTCGGGACGAGCGCCGTCTCGGGACGAGCGCCGCCTCGGGACGAGTGCCGCCTCCACGTGGCAGCGCATCCAAGCCGCCCCACCCCGCCGACCACGGAGATGCGGCACCGCGTCGAACTCGTCGCGCACTGCGACAGACACGGCAAGGCCCACCGGCCCACCCCGTCGACGGGGTGCCGCTTCCGCCGCTCCGGCGACCAGGTTTCAGTCCTTACGCCGTCGAGGCGCCATCCAGGACGTTGTTCACGAGGGCGATGGCGTAGTCCTCGTTCAAGGGTGCGTCGGGGATGAGCAGACGGTTGTAGCAGGCGCCCCACAGCTGGTCCACGAGGATGCCGAGATCGATGTCACCGCGGAGCTGCCCGCGGTCGCGGGCCCTCTCGAACACGGTGAGCGCCAGGGCCCGGCGTGGTGCGGAGTAGTGCTGGGAGAACGCCGCGGACAGCTCCGGGTCGGTCTGCGCCACCCCGATCAGCCCCGCGATGGCCGTCCCCGTGTCGGCGTGCGTGATCAGCCGGACGAAAGCGCGGAGCTGGGAGGTCAGGTCGGCCCTGATGTCGCCGGTGTCCGGGAACTCCAGCTGGTGCTCGCTGTGCGCGAAGAACGCCTCTGCCGCGAGCGCTCCGGCGGACGGCCACCATTTGTACAGGGTCATCTTGCTGGACCCGGCCGCCTTGGCGACCCGGTCGAAGGTGACGGCCTTGATCCCCTCGTTCAGCAGCAGGGCGGCGGCTGCCCGCAGCACCCCCGCCCGCACTTCGGCCGCCGGTCGTCGCCCACGTCCACGACGAGGTGGGGATGCACTCAACGGCTCGTCCGTCATGGGGCCACTCCTTCCGCTGGGCCAGCGGTGCCCAGCTTAGTGGACGGGGTGTCTTTATTCGGCTACCGTTATATGTACAGGAAGTCCACATAGCTAGGAGTCCTCATGTCCGCAACTCAGACCTCTTCACGCGTCGCCGTCGTGACCGGCGGCTCGGGGGGTATCGGCAGAGCCGTCGTCGAACGCCTGGCGAAGGACAAGGTCTCCGTGGTCGTGCACTACAGCTCGAACGAGGCGAAGGCGCGGGAGGCTGCGGAGGCTGTCGCCGCCCTGGGTGGTCGAGCCACAGTCTTCGGAGGTGACGTCGCCGACCCGGAGGCGATGGCGGCACTGTTCGACCACGCCACCGACACCTTCGGCGGTGTCGACGTCGTCGCGCACACGGCCGGCATCATGCCGCTCGCCCCGATCACGCAGATGGACCTGGACACCTTCGACCGCATCCAGCGGACGAACGTCCGCGGCACGTTCGTCGTCAACCAGCTCGCCGCCCGACAGGTCCGCTCCGGTGGGGCGATCATCAACTTCTCCACTTCCGTGACGCGGCTGCAGATGCCGAACTACGGCCCCTACGCGGCGTGCAAGGGTGCCGTCGAGGCAATGACCCTGATCCTCGCCCGGGAACTGCGCGGCCGTGACATCACTGTCAACGCCGTCGCGCCGGGACCCACTGCCACACCCCTGTTCTTCGAGGGCAAGAGCGAGCAGGTCGTTCAGCACATCGCGAGTCTCAACCCGATGGAGCGTCTGGGCACGCCCGCGGACATCGCCGAGGTCACGGCGTTCGTCGCGGGTCCGGGGCGCTGGGTGAACGGCCAGGTGCTGTACGCCAACGGCGGGGCCGCGTGATGTCCGTCGTCCTCATCACCGGTTCCAGTACCGGTATCGGCCGCCTGACCTCACTCACCCTCGCCCGGCAGGGTCACCGTGTCTACGCCGGCATGCGTTCCCTCACCAGCGAGGACGGCGCGGCCACTGCTGCTGAGATGGCGAGGATCGCGGCCGCCGAGAACCTCGACCTCGTGGCGGTGCAACTCGACGTGTCCTCCCAGGAATCGGCCGACGCCGCGGTGCGTACCGTGGTCGACCGTGCGGGCCACCTCGATGTCGTCGTCAACAACGCCGGTCATCTCTGCGTCGGCTACGCCGAGGCGTTCACCGACGACGACCTGACCCACCTCCTCGACATCAACGCGGTCGGCGCCCACCGCGTCAACCGCGCCGCCCTGCCCCACCTGCGTGAACAGGGCTCCGGCACGCTGCTGTACGTGGGCAGCACCATCATCGTCTCCACGCCGCCGTTCCTCGGTCCCTATGCGGCCTCCAAGGCAGCCTTCGACACGCTGGCCGTGGCGACCTCCTACGAGGTGGCCCCGTTCGGCATCGAGACCAGCATCGTCATGCCCGGTGCCATCACGCGGGGAACCTCTCATTTCCCCCGTGCGAGCCGCGCATCCGACGCCACGGTCGCATCCGCCTATTCCGCCCTCGACCCGATGGTCGCCCGCAACGAGGACGCCACGGCAAGTCTGGTCCGGCCCGGCCTTGACCCGGATCCTCAACGTGTCGCCGACGAGATCGCGCGGGTGCTCGCCCTGCCCCGCGGGCACAAACCCTTCCGTACCGTCGTCGACTTCACCGAAGCCGGTGTCGACCACGTCATGGCCTTCTCCGACCTCGTCCGGGAGAGCTTCGTCCACCGCATGGGATTCGGCGACCTGCTGCGACTGCGCGAGTAGACCCCCGGACGCGGTTTCCCGGGTGGTGTCGTGCCTTGGCCGCGGCGGCCCGGCGGGCCGCCGCGGGCGCGGCCGGTCCCGCACCTTCCTGGACATCACACGACAGGCCGAGGCGCTCTCGGTCTCGTGTCCGGCCGCCGGCTCACAGCGGGTGGTGCGGGCGGATTCACGGTCGTCACCGGGGAGGTCCGGGTGTCGGCCGGGCGGAGCATCTGGCCGGCGGCCAGTTCGCGGTAGGTGGGACTGCTGGTGAAGAGTTCCTCGTGACGTCCGCAGACGACGGCTCTGCCCTCGTCCATCACGACGATCCGGTCCGCGTGCTGGGCCGTGGACAGCCGGTGCGCGATCACCAGGACGGCGCACTCCTGCGCCACGTCCCGCATCGCGGCGGTGAGCGCGGCTTCGTTGACGGCGTCCAGGTGGGACGTCGGCTCGTCGAGCAGCAGGAAGACGGCGCCAGGACTTCAGGCGGGCGAAGCTTCGCCGTGGTGACCCAGTCGTCTGCACCGATGTAGGCCATGTCCGCGAGGACCGGGAGGTCTCGGTGCCCGAGGTCGCGGCCGCACACGCCGACGCCCTGGACGCGCAGATGCCCCCTCGGCTGCGGCGCGCGGCAGGGCTTGATCAAGTTTCCTGAGCGTCGGGGTTGTCGGTGGTGCCCAGGAGTGGGAGGGCTCGTTCGGGCTGGTCTCGGGTTGCGCGGGTGGTTTGGCGACGTTGGCGGCTCCGAGGGTTTTGAGCAGGCCGATGGCGAGGTTGCGAAGTGTGGCCATGGCGCGGGGTGCGGTGCCGGTGTGGACGGGTGGAGGCGCTGTCGGCGTAGGTCACGTCTCTCATGTGGTGCAGGGACTCCACGGTCCAGCGGCCGCGGATCGCTGCGGCGAGTTCGGCGGGTGTGGTCTGGTGGGCGTCGAGGCTGGTGACGGCGTAGACGGTCTCGCGGCTCTTGCGTCGGCGTGTCCGAAGGAGGAGCGCGGTCAACGAGTACCAGCGGCCCCGCCTCGCACGCGGGTCCGGCACCAGCTCAGGGAAGCGCCGCAGGTCAGCGACTTGCCCGGCGCCCAGCGGACCCAGCTTCACCAGTACCGGCGGGATGAGGGAAGATGCAGCGGCAGGCACGGGCCACCTCATGAACGTCGGCGGAGAAGCGGTAAGGGGCATCACAAGCTTGCGTCCGCAGTGAGCGGGACGGGCTCTGGGCGTGACAGGGGCAGGGAGCCGACACCTGCCCTGAACTGTGCTTTTCTATGACTCGCTCAGGCCGACGTCCTGCCGGTGACGCATTACGTGGAGTGCCGGGCAATCCGTCCTCCAGCCCCTGAGGCCGACATCTCTCGGCCTCTCGGCCTCGGCCCAAAAGTCCCTGAGAAGTCCCACAGGCGAAGCAGAACCCCTCCTGGCTTACATACACAGGAGGGGTTTAGTGGCGTTGTTTCTGAAGGCTCTCAGATGTCCCGGAAGATCTCGATCTGCGCCCCGATCGAGTTCAGCCGCTCCGCCAGGTCCTCGTAACCCCGGTTGATGACGTACACGTTGCGCAGCACGGACGTGCCCTCCGCCGCCATCATCGCCAGCAGGACCACCACGGCGGGGCGCAGGGCCGGCGGGCACATCATCTCGGCGGCGCGCCAGCGGGTGGGGCCCTCGACCAGGACGCGGTGGGGGTCCAGGAGTTGGAGGCGGCCGCCCAGGCGGTTCAGGTCCGTGAGGTAGATGGCGCGGTTGTCGTAGACCCAGTCGTGGATGAGGGTCTGGCCCTGCGCGGAGGCCGCGATGGCCGCGAAGAAGGGGACGTTGTCGATGTTCAGGCCCGGGAAGGGCATCGGGTGGATCTTGTCGATCGGCGCTTCGAGCTTGGAGGGGCGGACGGTGAGGTCCACCAGGCGGGTGCGGCCGTTGTCCGCGAAGTACTCCGGGGTGCGGTCGTGGTCGAGGCCCATCTCCTCCAGGACCGCCAGCTCGATCTCCAGGAACTCGATGGGGACGCGGCGGACCGTCAGCTCCGACTCGGTGACCACGGCGGCGGCGAGCAGGCTCATCGCCTCGACCGGGTCCTCGGAGGGCGAGTAGTCCACGTCGGCGTCGATGACCGGCAGGCCGTGCACGGTGAGGGTGGTGGTGCCGATGCCCTCGACCCGTACGCCCAGGGCCTCCAGGAAGAAGCAGAGGTCCTGGACCATGTAGTTGGAGGAGGCGTTGCGGATGACGGTGACGCCGTCGTGGCGGGCGGCGGCGAGGAGCGCGTTCTCGGTGACCGTGTCGCCCCGCTCGGTCAGCACGATCGGCCGGTCCGGGCGCACCTGCCGGTCGACCACCGCGTGGTAGTGGCCCTCGGTCGCGGCGACGTCCAGGCCGAACCGGCGCAGCGCGATCATGTGCGGCTCGATGGTCCGGGTGCCGAGGTCGCAGCCACCCGCGTAGGGCAGCCGGAAGCGGTCCATGCGGTGCAGCAGCGGGCCGAGGAACATGATGATCGAGCGGGTGCGGACGGCCGCCTCGGCGTCGATGGCCTCCATGTCCAGCTCGGCCGGCGGCACGAGTTCCAGGTCGGTGCCGTCGTTGATCCAGCGGGTGCGTACGCCGATGGAGTTCAGCACCTCCAGGAGGCGGTAGACCTCCTCGATGCGGGCGACCCGGCGGAGCACCGTGCGCCCCTTGTTGAGCAGCGAGGCGCACAGCAGGGCCACGCAGGCGTTCTTGCTGGTCTTCACGTCGATGGCGCCGGAGAGGCGCCGGCCGCCGACCACACGCAGGTGCATCGGACCCGAGTAGCCGAGAGAGACGATTTCGCTGTCCAGCGCTTCGCCGATGCGGGCGATCATCTCAAGGCTGATGTTCTGGTTGCCGCGCTCGATGCGGTTGACGGCGCTCTGACTGGTGCCGAGCGCCTCCGCAAGCTGTGACTGTGTCCAGCCACGGTGCTGCCGGGCGTCACGGATGAGCTTGCCGATGCGTACGAGGTAGTCGTCTGCCATGAGGTTGAGGCTATCTCAGATATGAGATGTCGCCTCTCGGGGGGTCCGCCCGGGTGACGAGCTGTCAACGCCGCCTCAATGATGCCTGGTCGAGCGGGTACGCCGCCATCCGAAAGGTCCGGGCAAATCCCACGATGTCGTACGACGTCCCGTGCTGCTGCGGGTGTGGCGCGGGCCGTTCCGGCCGCCGGTCGTGAGGGGCCAGGAACGTTTGTTGATGTTCAGCCGTACTCCGGGGAGGATCCGGAAGCTCTTGCGGAACGTGAGGGGCATCGTGCCTCCTGCCGAGTCGTGCCGGGTGGTCCCGGTGCGAGTCGGATACCCCCGTTCGGCGTAGTGATGGCCGCACGGGTCACTCGGGATGGGGTGCACGCCACACCGCGCCCGGGCATGACCAGGCCGCCCCCATGTACTAGAGTTATCTCGACATCGAGATATCTGCCGAGGCGCACCGCAGCCGCCACCCTGGTAAGGGTTCCCTAACTTAGCCTTACCTTAGCGGATCGGCCAGGGCGGCGTGGCGGCAGGATGCGGTGGTACGCGCACATAAATGAAGGAGACTGTCGTGTCGGCGAACAGCTTCGACGCCCGCAGCACACTGCAGGTGGGCGACGAGTCGTACGAGATCTTCCGGCTGGACAAGGTCGAGGGCTCCGCGCGCCTTCCCTACAGCCTGAAGGTGCTGCTGGAGAACCTGCTCCGCACCGAGGACGGCGCGAACATCACCGCCGACCACATCCGCGCCCTCGGCGGCTGGGACTCGCAGGCCCAGCCGTCGCAGGAGATCCAGTTCACGCCGGCCCGCGTGATCATGCAGGACTTCACCGGCGTGCCCTGCGTGGTCGACCTCGCCACCATGCGTGAGGCAGTCAAGGCGCTGGGCGGCGACCCGAACAAGATCAACCCGCTCTCCCCGGCCGAGATGGTCATCGACCACTCCGTCATCGCCGACAAGTTCGGCACCAACGACGCCTTCCAGCAGAACGTCGACCTGGAGTACGGCCGCAACAAGGAGCGCTACCAGTTCCTGCGCTGGGGCCAGACCGCCTTCGACGACTTCAAGGTCGTCCCGCCGGGCACCGGCATCGTCCACCAGGTGAACATCGAGCACCTGGCCCGCGTCGTCATGACCCGTGACGGCAAGGCCTACCCCGACACCCTGGTCGGCACCGACTCGCACACCACCATGGTCAACGGCCTCGGCGTCCTCGGCTGGGGCGTCGGCGGCATCGAGGCCGAGGCCGCGATGCTCGGCCAGCCGGTCTCCATGCTGATCCCGCGCGTCGTCGGCTTCAAGCTGACCGGCGAGCTGACCCCCGGCACCACCGCCACCGACCTGGTGCTCACGATCACCGAGATGCTGCGCAAGCACGGCGTCGTCGGCAAGTTCGTCGAGTTCTACGGCGAGGGTGTGGCGGCCACGAGCCTCGCCAACCGCGCCACCATCGGCAACATGTCGCCGGAGTTCGGCTCCACCGCCGCGATCTTCCCGATCGACGACGAGACGCTGAACTACATGCGCCTGACCGGCCGCAGCGACCAGCAGGTCGCCCTGGTCGAGGCGTACGCCAAGCAGCAGGGCCTCTGGCTGGACCCGAAGGCCGAGCCGGACTTCTCCGAGAAGCTGGAGCTCGACCTGTCGACGGTCGTGCCGTCCATCGCCGGCCCGAAGCGCCCGCAGGACCGCATCGTCCTCGCCAACGCCGCCGAGCAGTTCAAGCAGGACGTACGCAACTACGTCGACAGCGTGGACGAGGCGGGCCAGGAGTCCTTCCCGGCCTCCGACGCCCCCGCCGTCTCCAACGGCGTGCCGTCCAACCCGGTCCCGGTCACCGCCCCCGACGGCACGACCTACGAGCTGGACCACGGCGCGGTGACGGTCGCGGCCATCACCTCCTGCACCAACACCTCCAACCCGTACGTCATGGTCGCCGCCGCCCTGGTGGCCAAGAAGGCGGTCGAGAAGGGCCTGACCCGCAAGCCGTGGGTCAAGACCACCCTCGCCCCGGGCTCCAAGGTCGTCACCGACTACTTCGAGAAGGCGGGCCTGACCCCGTACCTCGACAAGGTCGGCTTCAACCTCGTCGGCTACGGCTGCACCACCTGCATCGGCAACTCCGGCCCGCTGCCGGACGAGGTCTCCAAGGCCGTCAACGACCACGACCTCGCCGTCACCTCGGTCCTCTCCGGCAACCGGAACTTCGAGGGCCGGATCAACCCCGACGTCAAGATGAACTACCTGGCGTCGCCGCCGCTGGTCGTCGCCTACGCGCTCGCGGGCTCCATGAAGGTGGACATCACCAAGGAGGCCCTGGGCACCGACCAGGACGGCAACCCGGTCTACCTGAAGGACATCTGGCCCTCCGAGGCCGAGGTCAACGACGTCGTCGCCAACGCCATCGGCGAGGACATGTTCTCCAAGTCCTACAGCGACGTCTTCGCGGGCGACGCCCAGTGGCAGGCGCTGTCGATCCCGACCGGCGACACCTTCGAGTGGGACGCCGAGTCCACCTACGTCCGCAAGCCCCCGTACTTCGAGGGCATGGGCATGGAGCCGGCCCCGGTCGAGGACATCTCCGGCGCCCGCGTGCTCGCCAAGCTGGGCGACTCGGTGACGACGGACCACATCTCGCCCGCCGGTGCCATCAAGGCCGACACCCCGGCCGGCAAGTACCTCACGGAGCACGGCGTCGAGCGCCGCGACTTCAACAGCTACGGCTCGCGCCGCGGCAACCACGAGATCATGATCCGCGGTACGTTCGCCAACATCCGCCTGCGCAACCAGATCGCGCCGGGCACCGAGGGCGGCTACACCCGCGACTTCACCCAGGACGGCGGTCCGGTGTCGTTCATCTACGACGCCTCCCGCAACTACATCGAGCAGAACATCCCGCTCGTCGTCCTGGCCGGCAAGGAGTACGGCTCCGGCTCGTCCCGCGACTGGGCCGCCAAGGGCACCGCGCTCCTCGGCGTCAAGGCCGTCATCGCCGAGTCCTACGAGCGCATCCACCGCTCGAACCTCATCGGCATGGGCGTCCTGCCGCTCCAGTTCCCGGAGGGCCAGTCCGCGGCCTCCCTCGGCCTGACCGGCGAGGAGTCCTTCTCCGTCTCCGGCGTCACCGAGCTGAACGAGGGCACGACCCCGCGCACGGTGAAGGTCACCACCGACACCGGGGTCGAGTTCGACGCGGTCGTCCGCATCGACACCCCCGGTGAGGCGGACTACTACCGCAACGGCGGCATCCTGCAGTACGTGCTGCGCAGCCTGATCACCAAGTAGGCGGTACGGCACAGCGGTTCAGGGCCGCATCCCCGGCGACGGGGGTGCGGCCCCGCGCGCGTTCCGGCGCGGGGCGAGTTGCGTGACCACCGGTGCCTCGGGGCAGGGTGGCATCCGTCACCTGTGGGGAACGGGACGGCACACGGGAGTGGGGGGGGGGGGGGGGGGGGGGGGGGGGGGGGGGGGGGGGGGGGGGGGGGGGGGGGGGGGGGGGGGGGGGGGGGGGGGGGGGGGGGGGGGGTCG
>NZ_JBVJVN010000005.1:20489-44349 GCF_055603605.1 Streptomyces sp. NPDC037271 | reverse complement strand
TGAGAAGGCACCGACCCCTCCTCCCCCCCCCCCCCCCCCCCTCCCCCCCCCCCCCCCCCCCCCCCCCCCCCCCCCCCCCCCCCCCCCCCCCCCCCCCCCCCCCCCCCCCCCCCCACTCCCGTTTCTCATCCGCTCACGCCAGCAGTTCCACCTCCGCCAGCGTGTGCTCGCCGTCCAGGACCAGCCGGTACTTCGCGTACGTGCCCGGTGACGTCACCGAGAACGCCCGGGTCTGCCGGTCCCAGGCGAAGGACTCGCCGGAGCGCTGGTCCAGCGTCTTCCAGGTCGTGCCGTCGGCCGAGCCCTGGAGCTTCCAGCCGGTCGGGGCCTTCGCCCGGTCCGCCGACGACGTCAGCGTGTACTGGAGGGCCTCGGCGCCCTTCTCCGGCACCGGCAGGTCCACCGACGTCACGGCCGCGTCCGTCGCCGACGTGTCGTCGAACAGGGCGCCCTCGGCCTCGATCGCGTCCGCACGCGGGGCCGGCACCTTGTCGTCCTTCGTGATCGACACCGGCGCCGCGTTCTTACCGGTGCCCCACTTCGACGGCCGCGGGCCCATGTCGAACTCCAGGACACCGCCCTTCGCGATCAGCGAGTGGGGGAGCGAAGTCGAGTTCCAGCGCTTGCCGTTGACCTTCAGGCCCTGCACGTAGACGTTCTCCGTGCTGTTCTTCGGCGCCTTGACGACCAGCTTGCGGCCGTTCTCCAGCTCGACGGTCGCCTTGGTGAACAACGGGGACCCGATGGCGTACTCGCCGCTGCCCATCACCAGCGGGTAGAAGCCGAGCGCGGAGAAGAGGAACCAGGCCGACTGCTCGCCGTTGTCCTCGTCACCGTGGTAGCCCTGGCCGATGTCGCTGCCGGTGTACAGGCGGGAGAGCACCTCCCGGACGTTCTTCTGCGTCTTGTGGGGCTGCCCGGCCGCGTCGTACATGTACAGGGCGTGGTGGGCGACCTGGTTGGAGTGCCCGTACATGCCCATGCGGACGTCGCGCGCCTCGGTCATCTCGTGGATGACACCGCCGTAGGAGCCCTTGAACTCCGGGGAGGCCGTCTCGGGGGTGGACAGGTACTCGTCGAGCTTGTCGCCGAGGCCGTCCCGGCCGCCGTACAGGTTGGCGAGGCCCCGGCTGTCCTGCGGGGCGGTGAAGGCGTAGCCCCAGCCGTTGGTCTCGGTGTAGTCGTGGCCCCACACGCGCGGGTCGTACTTCTCGGAGTCCACGCGCCAGTCGCCCGCGAGGTCCTTGCCCTGGAAGAAGCCGGCCTTCGCGTCGAACATGTTGACGTAGTCCTGGGCGCGGTCGAGGAAGTACGCCGACTCCTCCTCGTACCGCTTCTCGCCGGTCTCCTCGTAGAGCTTCTCGCCCATCTTCGCGATGCCGTAGTCGTTGAGGTAGCCCTCCAGCGCCCACGACATGCCCTCGTGCGTCGCGGTGCTGGTGTAGCCGAGGAACGGCGAGGTGTCCATGCCCTTGCGGCCCACGCCCGAGGACGGGGGCACCACGGTGGCGTTCTTCACGGCCGCGTCGTACGCCGCCTTCGCGTCGAAGTCGACGCCCTTGACGTACGCGTCGGCGAACGCCACGTCCGAGGAGGTGCCGGTCATCAGGTCCGCGTAGCCGGGGGAGGACCAGCGGGAGGTCCAGCCGCCGTCCTTGTAGTGCTGCACGAAGCCGTCGACCAGTTCACCGGCCTTGGACGGGGTCAGGAAGGAGTACGCGGGCCAGGTGGTCCGGTAGGTGTCCCAGAAGCCGTTGTTGACGTACACCTTGCCGTCGACGATCTTGGCGCCGGTGTGCGTCGGGGTGTCCTCCTGGACCGCCTTCGAGAACGGGGAGGCGTACTTGTACTTTCCGTCGACCTTCTCGTGGCCCGCGTTCGGGTACAGGTACAGCCGGTAGAGGCTGGAGTACAGCGTGGTCAGCTGGTCCTGCGTGGCGCCCTCGACCTTCACCTTGCCGAGGATGCGGTCCCACTGCCTCTGGGCGTCGCGCTTGACCTTGTCGAAGGAGGTGCGCTCCGGGATCTCCTGGCGCAGGTTGTCCTTCGCCTGGTCGACGCTGATCAGCGAGGTCGCGATGCGCAGCGTCACGGTGCGGTCCCGGCCCGCGTCGAAGCGCAGGTGGCCCTTGACGCCGCTGGAGTCGCCGCCGGTGACCTCGCTGTCGAACTCGCCGTGGACGAAGAGCCGGGTGGCGCCCGCGGACCCGCCGGACTTGACGTCCGAGTAGCCGGAGAAGGTGCCGTTCTCCTTGTCCAGGGTCAGGCCGCCCTTGTCCTCGACGTTGTCGAAGATCACGCTCGCGTCGTCACCGGGGTAGGTGAAGCGCATCATCGCCGCGTGGTCGGTCGGCGCCATCTCGGCCTTCAGGCCGTTCTCGAACCGCACCCCGTAGTAGTACGGCCGGGCGGTCTCGTTCTCGTGGCGGAAGGCCAGCTCGCGCTCCTCCCGGCCGGTGTCCGGGGTGCCGGAGGCGGCGGACGGCATCACCTGGAAGGTCTGCCGGTCGCCCATCCACGGGCTCGGCTCGTGGCTCGCGCCGAACGCCTGGAGGGTGGGCAGGTTGTCCTCGTTGTTTCCGCGCGCGTAGTCGTACAGCCAGTTCAGCACGCCCGCGTTGGTCACCGGCGTCCAGAAGTTGAAGCCGTGCGGCACGGCGGTCGCGGGGAAGTTGTTGCCGCGGGAGAAGCTGCCGCTGGAGTTGGTGCCGCGGGTGGTCAGCGCGTAGTCGGAGAGGTGCGCCTTGGGCCGCTCGGGCTTGACGCGCTCGATGACCACGTCGTCCAGCCAGCCGCGGAACTTCGCCGGGCCCTTCGGGGAGTCGTACGCCACCAGGACGCGGTCGACGGTCTTGCCGGCCGCGACCGACCCGATCCCCGACTTCACGCTGTTCCACTGGTTGACGTACAGCACCTTGGCGTCGCCCTGGCCGCGCGGGCTGAGCGGGAAGCCGTGCTGGTCCGTCGCGCCGAGGTCGCTCAGGTAGCTGCCGTCGGTGAAGGCGAGGTCGACCGCGACGTTCGTGGCGTCGTAGTCGAGGTCGCCGTCCGCCATCGACGGGAAGATCTTGTAGGAGAGCTCCGTGCGGCGTTCGACCTTCACGTTGACGTCGAAGACCTTGTTGTACGAGTACGCCCGGCCGTCCGCGGTGTGCCGGCCGGCGTACTTGAGCGCCCGCTTGCCGGTGAAGCCGGCGCCCGCCTTCGCCGTCGGCGAGCCGCTCGGGCCGCGGTCGACGAGGGAGAGCATGTCCTCGGGAACGGGCGTGTCGGTGGCGGCGGTGGCCAGTTGTACGTCGGCGAGCTGGAGCGCGTCGCCCGCCCCGTTGTTCCTGGTGATCTCCAGCCGGAAGTGCTGGAACTCGGCGGCCTCGGCGAGCTCGTACGTCTTCGTCTGGAAGCGCTGGCCGAAGGACTCCCCGGAGCGGGTGTCCAGCGTCCGCCAGGTCTCGCCGTCCGCCGATCCCTTCAGTGTCCAGTCCACGGGGTCGCGTTCGGCGTGGTCGTTGGCCGAGGTGAGCGCGTACTTGGCGATCTTCGCCGGTTCGTCCAGGTCGAACTCGACCCAGCCGGTCGGCGCGAAGGTCAGCCACTTGGTGCCCGGTTCACCGTCGACGAGGTTCTCCTTCACCTCGCCGCCGCCCGTGTTCTCGGCGCTGGCCCGCACACCGGTGACGTCCTCGGTGACGTTGCCCGGTATGCCGGTGCTGTAGCCGCCGTCCAGGCCCGCGGACCGCTTGTTGCCGTCCGGGTCGGTGTCCACCGTGCTGAGCCAGTCCGGAACCGGGTCGTCCGACTCGAACGAGGACGCGAACTCCCGGTCGGCCTTGGCGGGCGCGGTGGGCAGCGCGACCGCCGCCCCCTGTGAACCCACCGCCAAAGCGAAGGCGGTCGTCACCACGACCGCCGGACCCCATCTGTGCCGAACCCTGTACTGCATGCTCTGGCCACCCTCCCTGCGCTGGGGACAACGTTGTCAACTCAACTGGGCAAGGACCAGTAGGGGTCAAGTGGCATGTGATGTCAAGGGTGTTGGATGTGGCGTTCGGGGCTTATGCCGCGGATTCTTACGGCAAGTGGCGCACAGGCCACTCATATTTCCGGGAGGTCTCAACTCGGAAAAGACGTACCGCCAACCTTGCATTCGATCTTGCTCCCCCGGCGGAAAGTGGACTATACCTGTCGGCCATCGGGGGATCCGGGGGGAACAGGCGAAAGGAACCGCCAGAGCGCCCGAACAGCGGTGTTCGACAGCAGTGCCCGCATGGAGGACCCGCACGCAGGACCCGCGCGGCGGTACGCGTACGGCACGCGGCACCCGCACGGCAGTACGCGCACGCAGCACCCGCACGGCACAAGCGCACGGCAACAGGCACACGGCAGTACCCGCACGGCAGTACCCGCACTTCCTGCACGACCCAGCGTGACCCGACCGCGGTGCCGGGGAGGATCCGGTTCACCGCCTGAGTCCTGGAGAAGGCGAGGACTTGAGCATGGGATCCACTTCCGCCGAGTACGACGGCAAGGGCGTCGGCCGCCGCGATCTGATCAAGCGGTCCGCCGCGCTCGGCCTGATCTCCGTACCGACCATGAGCTTCCTCTCCGCCTGCGCGAGCGGCGGCGGGGACGACCAGGAGAAGGCGGAGGCGGGCGAGAAGTCCGCCGAGAACCCGCTCGCGGTCAACGAGAGCGCCCAGATGGAATTCGTCCTCTTCGACGGAGGCTTCGGCAAGGAGTACGCCGAGGACGCCGTGAAGCTGTACGAGAAGGCCTTCCCGAAGGCCACGGTGAAGTTCGCCGCCACCCAGAAGATCCAGTCCACCCTGCAGCCGCGCTTCAACGGTGGCAATCCGCCCGACCTCGTCGACAACTCCGGTGCCGAGCAGATGGACATGGGCGTCCTGGTCGGCAAGAAGCAGCTCGCCGACCTCACCCCGCTGCTGGACGCCCCGTCCTACGACGACCCGAACAAGAAGGTCCGCGACACGCTGCGGCCCGGCATCGTGGAGATGGGCCAGTTCGACGGGGACCCGATCTGGATCCTGTACTACGCCTACACGGTGTACGGCAACTGGTACTCGCAGAAGGCCCTGGACTCCCTCGACGCGGAGTACCCCAAGACCTGGGACGAGATGCTCGCGGTCTGCGAGAAGGCCAAGCAGAAGGGCATGGCCGGCTGGACGTACGCGGGCAAGCACCCGTACTACATCCCCTTCGCGATGTCCCCGATGATCGCCAAGGTCGGCGGCGTCGAGGTGCTGAACGCCATCGACAACCTGGAGCCGAACGCCTGGAAGCACCCGGCGGTCAAGACGGTCTTCGAGGCCTGGTACGAGCTCTACAGGAAGGGCTACATCCTCAAGGGGACCCCGGGCCTGGACCACATCCAGTCGCAGACCGCCTGGGCCAAGGGCGACGCCCTGTTCCTCCCGAACGGCTCCTGGGTGGAGAACGAGTCGGCCAACGTCATCCCCGCCGACTTCCAGCTCAGCGTCTCCGCCCCGCCCGGCATCGACGGCTCCGACAAGATGCCGTTCGGCACCATCTGGGCCTCCGGCGGCGAGCCCTTCATCGTCCCGGCCAAGGCGGCCAACGGCGCCGGCGGCATGGAGCAGCTGCGCATCATGCTCAGCGAGGCCTCGTCGAAGAACTTCACCAGCAAGGTGAAGTCGCTGAGCGCCTACAACGGCGGCACCGACGGCATCGAGCTCACCCCGGGCCTCAAGTCCGGTGTCGCGGCGCTGGAGCTGGCCGGCGACAACGTGGTGAACCCGCGCATGCAGGACTGGTACGTGCAGCTCCAGAAGGAGAAGATCGGCGTCGGCTGCCTGGGCGAGATGATGGCCGGCCGGCTCACCCCGGCCGAGACCATCAAGAAGATCCAGGGCTACGCCGACGACGCCGCCAAGGACTCGTCGATCAAGCACTACAAGCACCAGTGAGGACGTGTCACCAGGGCCTGTCCGGCGCCGGTGTGCCGGACGGGCCCTGGCGGCGCCACCCGCGCGCAGATCGGGGTCGGTAGCAATGCAGCACGGCAAGTACCGGTTCATCGTGGGGTTCCTGGCGGTTCCCCTGGGGCTGTACGCGCTCTTCGTCATCTGGCCGTTCGTCCAGTCCATCTACTACTCGTTCACGAACTGGACCGGCCTCAGTCCCGAGTTCTCGATGGTCGGCTTCGACAACTACTCGCGGATGCTCGACGACGACATCTTCTGGAAGTCGCTGCGGCACAGCGTGATGTTCGCGCTGCTGGTGCCGCTGGTGACACTCGGACTGGCGCTCTTCTTCGCCTTCATGATCAACGTGGGCGGGCGCCGCCGCCGCGGCGGGCCCGCGATCACCGGCGTCCGCGGCTCCGGCTTCTACAAGATCGTCTACTTCTTCCCGCAGGTGCTCTCCATCGCGATCGTCGCCCTGCTGTTCGCGTTCGCGTACAACCCGGACAGCGGAGCGATCAACTCCCTGCTGCGGGGCATCGGCCTGGACTCCGTCCAGCCGCTGTGGCTCGGCGACCCGAACCTCGCGCTGTGGTGCGTGATGGCGGTGCTCGTCTGGTCGACGGTCGGCTTCTTCGTGGTCCTCTTCTCCGCGGGCATGGCCTCCATCCCGGCGGAGTTGTACGAGGCCGCGCTGCTGGACGGGGCGAACCGCGCCGCCACCTTCTTCAAGGTCACCCTGCCGCTGCTGTGGGACACCGTGCAGTCCGGCTGGGTCTACATGGGCATCCTCGCGCTGGGCGCCGAGTCGTTCGCGGTCGTACAGATCATGACGACCGGTCCCGGCGGTCCCGACTACTCGACCACCGTCATGGTCCTGTACGTGTACCAGAAGGCGTTCCGTGACGGTCAGGCCGCCTACGCCACCACCATCGGCGTCGCCCTGCTCCTCGTCACGCTGGCCTTCGCCGCCATCGTGATGCGGCTGGGCCGGCGCGAGCGGCTGGAGTACTGATCACATGAAGACGACCGAGACCCCCGCCCCCGTACCGGCCGAGTCCGGCGCGCCCGTCCGCAAGACCGACGCACCGCCCGGCGGGCCCCGGAAGGGGAAGAAGGAGGGCACCACCCTCAACGTCTTCTCCCACGGCGTCCTCGTCATCTGGGCGATCATGGTCGGTATGCCGCTGGTGTGGGCGGTGATGACCTCCTTCAAGGACGACGCCTCCATCTTCGGCTCGCCCTGGTCGCTCCCGGACAAGCTGAACTTCGACAACTGGTCGCGGGCCTGGTCCCAGGCGCACATGAGCGACTACTTCCTCAACACCGTCCTGGTGGTGGGCGGTTCGCTCGTCGGCACTCTGGTGCTGGGGTCCATGGCGGCCTACGTGCTGGCCCGGTTCGACTTCCCGGGCAACCGGTTCATCTACTACTTGTTCATCGCCGGCATGAGCTTCCCGATCATGCTCGCGCTGGTCCCGTTGTTCTACGTGGTGGACAACATGGGGATGCTGAACACCCTCCACGGGCTGATCCTGGTCTACATCGCCTATTCGCTGCCCTTCACGGTGTTCTTCCTGACCGGGTTCTTCCGCACCCTGCCCACCTCGGTGGCGGAGGCGGCGTTCGTGGACGGGGCCTCGCACACCCGGACGTTCTTCCAGGTCATGCTGCCGATGGCCAAGCCCGGCCTGATCAGTGTGGGGATCTTCAACTTCCTGGGGCAGTGGAACCAGTACATGCTGCCGACCGTGCTGAACACGGACCCGGACAAGCACGTACTCACCCAGGGCCTGGTGCAGCTGGCGGTCAGCCAGGGCTACAAGGGCGACTGGTCGGGTCTGTTCGCGGGCCTGGTGATGGCGATGCTGCCGGTGCTGGCGGCGTACATCATCTTCCAGCGACAGGTGGTCCAGGGGCTCACCGCGGGCGCCCTGAAGTAACGCCTCCGTCACCGTGCGCGTGCCGCTCAGGGAG
The DNA here is from genome assembly GCF_055603605.1 of Streptomyces sp. NPDC037271. NCBI lineage: Bacteria > Bacillati > Actinomycetota > Actinomycetes > Kitasatosporales > Streptomycetaceae > Streptomyces > Streptomyces sp. NPDC037271. Next base: position 36,433 of record NZ_JBVJVN010000005.1, on the reverse strand, counting down.
TCCCGGGGCGGCACGCGCACGTGTGTGCGGATATGCGTGCCGGGCACCCGGATGCGGTTCAACCTCTTGACGGGAGGTGACCCGAACGGCTCAGCTTAGGGTTCACTAGTTGGACATGGACGGGGCCTCATTGAAGCGGCCCCGCGCGCAGGAGGTCGTCGTGGAGACTCCGGGGTCGCAGTCGTCGCTGCACCGAGCCAACCTTGAACGGGTCGTACGAGCGGTACGGCTCGCCGGGTCGCTCACGCAGGCGGAGATCGCGAGGACGACAGGCCTGTCCGCGGCGACGGTCTCGAACATCGTCCGGGAACTGAAGGACAGCGGAACCGTCGAGGTCACCCCCACGTCGGCGGGCGGCCGGCGAGCCCGCAGCGTCTCGCTGAGCGGGGACGCCGGCATCGTCATCGGCGTGGACTTCGGGCACACGCACCTGCGCGTCGCGGTCGGCAACCTCGCCCACCAGGTACTCGCCGAGGAGTCCGAGCCGCTGGACGTCGACGCCTCCGCCGCGCAGGGCTTCGACCGGGCGGAGCAGCTGGTCAGCCGGCTGATCGACGCGACCGGCGTCGACCGCTCCAAGATCGCCGGAGTGGGCCTCGGCGTGCCCGGCCCGATCGACGTCGAGTCCGGGACGCTGGGCTCGACCGCCATCCTGCCCGGCTGGGGCGGCACCAAGCCCGCCGAGGAGCTGCGGGGGCGGCTCGGCGTGCCGGTGCACGTGGACAACGACGCCAACCTCGGTGCCCTCGGCGAGCTGGTCTGGGGCAGCGGCCGGGGGGTGCGGGACCTGGCGTACATCAAGGTGGCCAGCGGCGTCGGCGCGGGCCTGGTGATCAACGGCAAGATCTATCGCGGACCCGGCGGCACGGCCGGCGAGATCGGGCACATCACGCTCGACGAGGCCGGTCCCGTCTGCCGCTGCGGAAACCGGGGCTGCCTGGAGACCTTCGCGGCCGCACGCTACGTGCTCCCGCTCCTCCAGCCCGGCCACGGCGCCGATCTGACGATGGAGGGCGTCGTGCGGCTGGCGAGGGACGGTGACCCGGGCTGCCGCCGGGTGATCGCCGACGTCGGCCGCCACATCGGCAGCGGCGTCGCCAACCTCTGCAACCTGCTCAACCCGAGCCGCGTCGTCCTCGGCGGCGATCTGGCGGAGGCCGGTGAGCTGGTGCTCGGCCCGATCCGGGAGTCCGTCGGCCGTTACGCGATCCCCAGTGCGGCGCGTCAACTCTCCGTCCTTCCCGGGGCACTTGGGGGACGCGCGGAGGTGCTCGGGGCACTCGCCCTCGCCCTCAGCGAGATGGGTGATTCGACGCTTTTGGACGGAAGCGCGACCGGGGCCCTGTCGGCGGCCAGCCCTGCCTTCACTTAGAGCACGGATGGCACCGTTGTCATCTCGTTAAGGATTTACTTCTTGACGTCGCACGTGCGGCCGAGTTGACTTCCAGCCACCTCGGCCGCAACGACGCGGCCTCGTCAGGGAGGTTTCTGAAGTGAACACGCGTATGCGTCGTGCCGCCGTCGCCGTTGCCGCCACCGCCATGGCCTTCTCGCTCGCCGCCTGCGGCAGTGCCGCGGAGTCCGACGAGAACAAGGACTCGTCCGACTCGTCCGCCAAGAAGGGCGACGACATCAAGGTCGGTCTGCTCCTGCCGGAGAACCAGAACGCGCGGTACGAGAAGTTCGACAAGCCCTTGATCGAGAAGAAGGTCAAGGAGCTCACGAACAACAAGGGCGAGGTCGTCTACGCCAACGCCAAGCAGGACGCCACGGTGCAGTCCCAGCAGGTCGACACGATGATCACCAACAAGGTCGACGTGCTCATCGTGGACGCCGTGGACTCCAAGGCCATCGCCGGCTCGATCAAGAAGGCCAAGGACCAGGGCATCCCGGTCGTCGCCTACGACCGCCTGGCCGAGGGCCCGATCGACGCCTACACCTCGTTCGACAACGTCACCGTCGGCAAGGCGCAGGGCGAGGCCCTGCTGGAGGCGCTGGGCGACAAGGCCAAGGACGGCCAGATCGTCATGATGAACGGGGCCTCCACCGACCCGAACGCCGCCCAGTTCAAGGAGGGCGCCCACTCGGTCCTCGACGGCAAGGTGAACATCGGCCGCGAGTACGACACCAAGGAGTGGAAGCCGGAGAACGCCAACTCCAACATGCAGGCGGCCATCTCGGCGCTCGGCAAGGACAAGATCATCGGTGTCTACTCCGCCAACGACGGCATGGCGAGCGGCGTCATCACGGCGCTGAAGCGTGCCGGCATCGCGAACATCCCGGTCACCGGCCAGGACGCCGAACTCGCGGGTGTGCAGCGCATCATCACCGGTGAGCAGTACATGAGCGTCTACAAGTCCTACCCGCAGGAGGCCACGGTCGCGGGCGAGATGGCCGTCGCCCTCGCCAAGGGCGAGTCGCTCGACTCCATCGCCAAGGAGAAGGTCGACAGCGCCACGACCAAGGGCATCCCCACGGTCCTCATCCCGGTCGTCTCGCTGACCAAGGACAACATCAAGGACACCGTCGTCAAGGAGGGTTTCTACACCCTCGACGAGATCTGCGCCGGCAGCTACAAGGCCGCCTGCGACAAGATCGGTCTCAAGTAGGCAGCCCCGCCTCCCGTACCGCGTGAGCGCGTACGGGACCGGCTGCACGCAGCTTCCTCCGGCGCCCCGCACTCATCAGCCCCGCAAGCTAGGCGGGGCGCCGGACGGAACACCCCCCAAACTTCTGCACAACCTCCCGCCGGGTCAGGCGGCGAAGGAGATGGTTCACGTGTCCGCTACGCCCGTGCTGGCGTTGCGCGGGGTCTCCAAGCGATTCGGTGCCGTCCAGGCGCTCACCGACGTAGAGCTTGAGGTCCACGCCGGTGAAGTGGTCGCCCTGGTGGGCGACAACGGCGCCGGAAAGTCCACGCTGGTCAAGACGATCGCCGGCGTGCACCCCATCGATGAAGGCGCCATCGAGTGGGACGGCAAGGCCGTCTCGATCAACAAGCCGCACGACGCCCAGAACCTGGGCATCGCGACCGTCTACCAGGACCTCGCGCTGTGCGACAACATCGACGTGGTCGGCAACCTCTACCTGGGCCGGGAGATCCGCAGGCGCGGCGTCCTGGACGAGGTGGAGATGGAGCGCCGCTCACGCGAGCTGCTGGACACCCTGTCCATCCGCATCCCCAGCGTCCGCATCCCGATCGCCTCGCTCTCCGGCGGTCAGCGCCAGGTCGTGGCGATCGCCCGGTCCATGCTCGGTGAGCCCAAGCTGGTCATCCTCGACGAGCCCACCGCCGCCCTCGGCGTCGAGCAGACCGCCCAGGTCCTCGACCTCGTGGAGCGGCTGCGCGAGCGCGGCCACGCGGTCATCCTCATCAGCCACAACATGGCCGATGTCAAGGCGGTCGCCGACAAGGTCGCCGTCCTGCGCCTCGGGCGCAACAACGGCGTCTTCGAGGTCAAGTCGACCTCGCAGGAAGAGATCATCTCCGCCATCACGGGCGCCACGGAGAACGCCGTGACCCGTCGTGCGGCGCGCACCAATGGGGAGATCAAGAAGTGAGCATCGACAAGACCTCCACCGCCGCCGCGGACAGCGCGGCGGAGAACCCCGACGCGGCCCCCGCCGCCGTCGCCGCGGTCGACCCGCGACTGCTGGTGCGCGAGCAGGGCCTCGCGGGCTACCTCGGCGAGTTCAAGCGGAAGATGAAGGCCGGTGACCTCGGGTCCATACCGGTCGTCGTCGGTCTGCTGCTCATCTGGGCCATCTTCACCAGCCTGAACTCCAACTTCCTCACCGCCGGCAACTTCTCCGACATGTCCGTCGCCATGGTCGGCACGGGCATGATCGCCGTCGGTATCGTCTTCGTCCTGCTGCTCGGCGAGATCGACCTGTCGGTCGGCTCGGTCAGCGGTGTCGCGGGTGCCACCTTCGCGGTGCTGAACATCACGCACGGGATGAACGAGGTGCTGGCCCTGGTGCTGGCCATCCTCACCGGTACCGTGGCCGGCACCATCCACGGCTTCGTCTTCGCCCGCATCGGCGTCCCCGCCTTCGCCGTGACGCTGGCCGGCCTGCTGTTCTGGCAGGGCTTCATGCTGCAGATCCTCGGCAGCAACGGCACCATCAACCTGAACAGCGACGGCATCGTCGTCAAGCTGACCAGCTACTACTTCAGCGACGTGGCCGCCGCCTACGGCCTGGCGATCGTCGTGACCGCGGGGTACTTCCTCTCCGCCTTCTTCGACAGCCGCCGCCGCGAGGCCGCGGGCGTGCCGTCCCGGCCGCTGAACGAGATCATCGTGCGCACGGTGCTGCTGGCCGTCCTGGTCTTCGCCGCGGCGATCGTCTTCAACCAGTACAAGGGCCTGCCGCTGGCCGTGGTGATCTTCCTCGCGTTCCTGCTGCTCACGGACTTCGTGCTGCGCCGTACGTCCTACGGCCGCATGGTCTTCGCCCTGGGCGGCAGCGTCGAGGCGTCCCGCCGCGCCGGTATCAACGTGGAACTGGTCCGGATCTCGGTCTTCGCGATCGCCGGCACCTTCGCCGCGATGGGCGGCCTGTTCGTCGCGTCGCGGATCGCCTCCGCCAACCAGGGTGCCGGAGCCGGCGACTTCCTGATGAACGTCATCGCCGCGGCCGTGATCGGCGGCACGTCCCTCTTCGGCGGCCGCGGCCGCACCTGGGACGCGCTGCTCGGCGTGATGGTCATCGTCTCGATCCAGTACGGCCTCGCCCTGCAGGGCGTCGCCTCGCCGGTCCAGTACATGATCACCGGTGGCGTACTGCTGGCGACGGTCGTCATCGACGCGGTCACCCGCAAGACGCAGAAGACGGCCGGCCGCGCGTAAGGCTGCCGGGCGGCTCAGGGGCGCGGGAACGCGCCGACCCCGCCGGGAAGCACCACCCGCGTCCTCCGGTAAGTGCGGGGGAGGGCGTGCCGGGCCCCTCGTCCGCGGCTCGACCCGCCAAGGCCGGCCCTGACGGACACCGCGCACGTCGCGGCCGCACCGCCGCCCGCCCGAGCTGAGCCCTCGGGCGGGCGCTGTGCTGTCCGCACGCGGCCGGCCGGTGGCCCGGTCCCGCCGTCCACCCGCACGGGACGGACGGTGCCGGCGGCCGCGGACGTCGTCCTCCGTGCGGGGCCGGTGGCCCGCCGTCGCGGGGGCGGGCGTACCGTCCGGTCCGCGGGGGACGCCGACCGTCTGGGCGGGCGTGTTCGTACGGGGGCTCCCGCGGACGGGACGACGCCCGTGCGGCAGAATCCCGGGAATCCCGGGAACGGCGGCCGGCGGAACCGGTTTCCGCACGCGGGCGGGAAGCCGTAGAACGGACCGCCGGTGGGTAAGGCCGAACGCGTGACGTACGACGCACCGCCCGGACACGTTCCGCCACAGCGGAACATTAGACTCGACAAGCCCGGCAACAGCTCTACTGCAAGGAGGCACGGGTGCCGCTGCTGACCCGCATCACGGGACCGCGCGATCTGGACCGGCTCAGCCTGGACGAGCTGGGCCGGCTGGCAGAGGAGATCCGCACCTTCCTCGTCGACGCCGTCTCCAAGACCGGCGGCCACCTCGGCCCCAACCTCGGCGTGGTGGAACTGACCCTCGCCCTGCACCGCGTCTTCGACTCGCCGAAGGACAAGGTGCTCTGGGACACCGGCCACCAGTCCTACGTGCACAAGCTGCTCACCGGCCGTCAGGACTTCTCGAAGCTGAAGATGAAGGGCGGCCTGTCCGGCTACCCCTCGCAGGCGGAGTCCGAGCACGACGTCATCGAGAACAGCCACGCCTCCACCGTCCTCGGCTGGGCCGACGGCATCGCCAAGGCCAACCAGGTCCTCGACCGCGACGACCACGTCGTCGCCGTCATCGGCGACGGCGCGCTCACCGGCGGCATGGCCTGGGAGGCGCTGAACAACATCGCCGCCGCCAAGGACCGCCCCCTCGTCATCGTCGTCAACGACAACGAGCGCTCCTACGCCCCCACCATCGGCGGCCTCGCCAACCACCTGGCCACCCTGCGCACCACCGACGGCTACGAGCGCTTCCTGGCCCGCACCAAGGACCTCCTGGAGCGCACCCCGGTCGTCGGCCGCCCGCTCTACGACACCCTGCACGGCGCCAAGAAGGGCCTCAAGGACTTCATCGCCCCGCAGGGCATGTTCGAGGACCTCGGCCTGAAGTACGTCGGCCCGATCGACGGCCACGACCTCGAGGCCCTGGAGTCCGCCCTCACCCGCGCCAAGCGCTTCGGCGGCCCGGTCATCGTGCACTGCCTCACCGAGAAGGGCCGCGGCTACCAGCCCGCCCTGGCGGACGAGGCGGACCGCTTCCACGCCGTCGGCAAGATCCACCCCGACACCGGCCTGCCCATCTCCACCTCCGGCGCCGACTGGACCTCCGTCTTCGGCGACGAGATGCTCGAGCTCGGCAAGGAGCGCGAGGACGTCGTCGCCATCACCGCGGCCATGCTCCAGCCGGTCGGCCTCGACAAGTTCGCCAAGGCCTTCCCCGACCGGGTCTACGACGTCGGCATCGCCGAGCAGCACGGCGCGGTCTCCGCGGCCGGCCTCGCCCACGGCGGCGTCCACCCGGTCTTCGCCGTCTACGCCACCTTCCTCAACCGCGCCTTCGACCAGGTCCTCATGGACGTGGCCCTGCACAAGTGCGGCGTGACGTTCGTGCTGGACCGCGCCGGTGTCACCGGCACCGACGGCGCCTCGCACAACGGCATGTGGGACATGTCGATCCTCCAGGTCGTCCCCGGCCTGCGCCTGGCCGCCCCGCGCGACGCCGACCAGGTCCGCGCCCAGCTGCGCGAGGCCGTCGCGGTGGACGACGCGCCGACCGTGGTGCGCTTCTCCAAGGGCGCCGTCGGGCCCGCCGTTCCGGCCGTCGGCCGCGTCGGCGGCATGGACGTGCTGCGCGCCCCCGGGACCGACGACCCGGACGTCCTGCTGGTCTCCGTGGGCGCCCTCGCGCCGATGTGCCTGGAGGTGGCGGACCTGCTGAACAAGCAGGGCATCTCCACCACCGTGGTCGATCCGCGCTGGGTCAAGCCCGTCGACGAGGCCATGGCCCCGCTCGCCGAGCGGCACCGCGTCGTCGTCACCGTCGAGGACAACTCGCGGGTCGGCGGCGTCGGCTCCGCCGTCGCCCAGGCGCTGCGCGACGCGGGCGTCGACGTACCGCTGCGCGACTTCGGCATCCCGCCGCGCTTCCTCGACCACGCCTCCCGCGCCGAGGTCCTGGCCGAGATCGGGCTCACTGCACCGGACATCGCCCGCCAGGTCACCGGCCTGGTCGCCAAGCTCGACGGACGGTACGAGCGCTCCGAGGCGGACTCGGTGGAGGCCGCGCGCGACTGACGCCGCGCGACCGTTGTTGCGCCGATGGGCCGGTCTCTCCACTCGTTGCAGTGGCGGAACCGGCCCATCCGCGTGAATCCGCTCACGCTGGGGCATACGCACTACGCCCCCTCTCGATCATGTCGAGGACGACAAGCGTCGGAGGTACCCGTGAGCAGAAGTCTCTTCAGGACCAAGAAGATCGAGCAGTCCATCCGGGACACCGAGGAACCGGAGCACGCGCTCAAGAAGTCCCTGTCCGCGCTGGACCTGACCGTCTTCGGCGTCGGTGTCATCATCGGCACCGGCATCTTCGTGCTGACCGGCACGGTCGCCAAGAACAACGCCGGCCCCTCCGTGGCCCTCGCCTTCGTCGTCGCGGGCGTCGTCTGCGCGCTCGCCGCGCTCTGCTACGCGGAGTTCGCCTCCACGGTCCCGGTGGCCGGTTCCGCGTACACCTTCTCCTACGCCTCGCTCGGCGAGCTGCCCGCCTGGATCATCGGCTGGGACCTGGTCCTGGAGTTCGCGCTCGGCACGGCGGTGGTGGCCGTCGGCTGGTCGGGATACATCCGTTCCCTGCTGGACAACGCGGGCTGGCAGATGCCCGCGGCGCTCGGCGGCCGGGACGGCGCCGAGGGGTTCGGCTTCGACATCCTCGCCGCCGTCCTGGTGCTGGTGCTCACCGGCATCCTCGTCCTCGGCATGAAGCTGTCGGCGCGCGTCACCTCGATCGTCGTCGCCATCAAGGTGACCGTCGTCCTCATCGTGATCATCGCGGGTGCCTTCTTCGTCAAGGGTTCCAACTACGAGCCCTTCATCCCGAAGTCGCAGCCGGTGGAGGCGGGCGGGGGCCTGCACTCACCACTGATCCAGCTGATGTTCGGGTGGGCGCCGGCCAACTTCGGCGTGATGGGCATCTTCACCGCGGCCTCGGTCGTCTTCTTCGCCTTCATCGGCTTCGACATCGTCGCCACGGCCGCCGAGGAGACCAAGAACCCGCAGCGCGACATGCCCCGCGGCATCCTCGGCTCCCTCTTCATCTGCACCGCGCTCTACGTCGCCGTCTCGATCGTCGTCACCGGCATGCAGCACTACAGCGAGCTGTCCATCGACGCCCCGCTCGCCGACGCCTTCAAGTCCACCGGGCACCCCTTCTTCGCCGGCGTGATCAGCTTCGGCGCCGCCGTCGGCCTGACCACGGTGTGCATGATCCTGCTGCTCGGCCAGACCCGGGTGTTCTTCGCGATGAGCCGCGACGGACTGCTGCCGCGCTTCTTCTCCCGCGTCCACCCGAAGTTCCGCACGCCGTACCGGCCGACGATCCTGCTCGGCGTGCTCATCGCGATCGTCGCCGGCTTCACCAGCCTGAGCGAACTCGCCGAGCTGGTGAACATCGGCACGCTGTTCGCCTTCGTCATCGTCGCGCTCAGCGTGATCATCCTGCGCCGCACCCGCCCCGACCTGCCCCGTGCCTTCCGCACTCCGCTGGTGCCGCTGCTGCCGATCGTGTCGGTGGCCGCCTCGCTGTGGCTGATGCTGAACCTGCCCGCCGAGACATGGGTGCGGTTCGGTGTGTGGATGGCGATCGGCGTCGTCGTGTACTTCCTCTACGGCCGCAGCCACAGCCGCCTGGGCCTCGGCGAGGAGGCGCCGGCCGGAAGGCCGGCGAAGCCGTCCGGGGGAGACGGCTCCTGATCGTCGTCGCTCCGGCCCGTGTGCCCCGCTCTCGCCGGGAGCCGCGGTGCCGGGCGGCGTGCGCCGGGGCGGGGTCGCCGTCACCCGGGCCGGACGGTCCGCGGCCCCGCCACCTCGGCGCCCAGCTCCGTCACACGGCGGCGGAGCTCGCGGTCGGCCGTGACGACCAGGACAGGACGGTCACCGGCGGCCCGGGCGGTCAGCTCGACCATGTGATCGTCCCCACTGCCGGGCGCCGACTCCACCCGTACGCCGGGAACCGAGTCCACCCCCCGGGCCGCGCCCTCGACGACCAGCACGATCTCCACCCGGCCGGTCCGCCCCGGTACCCCGTCCGCCGCCAGCCGGTCCCGCAACCGCTCCGCGGCCCCGCGCCGGTCCCGCCACCATCCGTCGGGCACGGACCCGACGACGTTCGCGGCGTCGACGATCACGAGCAGGGGTGCGTTGTCGTCCATGGAGGCAGGGTCGCATTGACCCGACCCGCCTCGGGTGAGGCCACGAGCCGCAGATTAAGGTGATCCGGTGAACGGCGAGTGGCTCATACGCGGCCGGGATGGTCGGCTCAGCGTCTATCAGGTGTCCCACGACGCGGTCCTGTGCCGCGCGGAGCGCGTACCGGGCGGCCCTTGGGACGCCCCGCGCAGGGTGGGCGGCGACCAGCGGCTGCACCCAGTCCTGGGCGTCGGCCAAGGCACCGACGGGTACGTGCATCTGGTCTCCTGGCGGCCCACGGCGACCGGCGAGGCGGATGTGGTGCACTCCACCCACTTCCGGCCCCTGCTGGCCCCCCTGGACTGGGACTCCGTCGGCCGCCCGGGTGGCAAGGGCGACCGCACCGGAACCCCCGTCGTCTCGGTCGACGACCAGGGACGCGCGCACATCTTCGTCCGCAACGGCGACGGAGGGCTCGGCCTGCGCCCGCAGAAGCAGAAGGGCGGCTGGGGCCCGTGGCGTGACCTCAGGGGTGAGGACCTCCACGACGGCCTCGCGACCGCGGTGGACGGGGCCGGCCGCGTCGCCGCGTACGCGACCGCCCCCGGCCGGCTCGTGCACTGGCGTCAGGAGGCAGCCGGCGCCCGGTTCCAGGACCTGGAGTCGGTGGCGGCCGAGGCCCGCCCGGGCACCCTGCGGGCCCTGGCCACCTCCGCCGAGAACACCACCCTGTTCTTCACCGACGCGTCCGGCCACCTGTCCGCCTGGCGTCCCGGCGCCGAGCCGGTCCCCCTGCTCCCCGCGGCGGGGCCCGGACCGGTCGCGGCCGTCCGCTGCGAACTCGACGGCCACGACCGCACGCTGCTGGCCCAGTGCTCCTCCTCCGGCCGGGTCGCCTTCGCGGCCTACCCCAGCGAGCAGGAGTCGGCGGGCGTCCGGTGGACCGAGTCCGGGCCGCAACTGCCCGCGGACGCCGAGGTCTCCCTCGCCCTGGACGCCGACGACCGGGTGGTCGCGGCGGTCCTGTCGCCCTCGACGGGACAGCTGCTGCTGGCCCGCCACGAGGACGAGCCGGAGCCGGCGTTCACGGCGTGGCAGGAGGTCTGACGGGAGGCACCCGGAACGCCCGGGGGTGCCTCAGCCCGCGGCGACGGACCGTGGCGGGACGATGGACGGGTGCGGGCGGTGGACCGGTGCGGGCGGCGCTCGGAGCCCGTCCCGCTGACGCTGCGCGTGAGCGGTGTCCCCGAGGACGCCTGGCCGCACACGTCTGGCCGCACACGCCGATGTCGTCCCGTGAACCCTGTTCCCGCGCCGCGACCACCACCCGGCGTTGCCCGCCCGGTGACCCGGACCGGTGGCCCGGACCGGTGGCCCGGACCGGTGGCCCGGACCGGTGACCCGGACCGGTGGTACGCCTCCGCCCCCGCCGCTCCGGAGAGCGACGGGGGCGGACAGGTGCGGGGGACCGGAACGACGGCCCCCGGGGCGGTTACGCCGGGACCGAAGCCACTCCGGGCTCCAGGAACCGCTTCCCGTTCACCCGCTCGGCGACGCCCTCACGGTCCAGGTACGGCGTGATGCCGCCCAGGTGGAAGGGCCAGCCGGCGCCGGTGATCAGGCAGAGGTCGATGTCCTGGGCCTCGGCGACGACGCCCTCGTCGAGCATCAGGCCGATCTCCTGGGCCACCGCGTCCAGGACGCGGTCGCGGACCTGCTCCTCGGTCAGGACGGTGTCACCCTGCTTCAGCAGTGCGGCGACCTCCGGGTCCAGCTCGGGCCTGCCGCTGTCGTAGACGTAGAAGCCGCGCTTGCCCGCCTCGACGACCGCCTTGAGGTTCGGGGAGACGGTGAAGCGCTCGGGGAAGGCCTGGTTGAGGGTCTCCGAGACGTGCAGGCCGATCGCCGGGCCGACCAGCTCCAGCAGGACCAGCGGGGACATCGGCAGGCCGAGCGGCTCCACCGCCTTCTCCGCGACCTCGACCGGGGTGCCCTCGTCGATGACGTTCTGGATCTCGCCCATGAAGCGGGTCAGGATGCGGTTCACGACGAACGCCGGGGCGTCCTTCACGAGGACCGCGGTCTTCTTCAGCTTCTTGGCGACGCCGAACGCCGTGGCCAGCGAGGCCTCGTCGGTCTGCTCGCCGCGGACGATCTCCAGGAGCGGGAGGATCGCGACCGGGTTGAAGAAGTGGAAGCCGACGACCCGCTCGGGGTGCTTCAGCTTCGACGCCATCTCCGACACGGAGAGCGAGGAGGTGTTGGTGGCGAGGATCGCGTGCGCGGGCGCCACCGCCTCGACCTCCGCGAACACCTTCTGCTTGACGCCCATCTCCTCGAACACCGCTTCGATGATGAAGTCGGCGTCCGCGAAGCCCTCGGCCTTGTCCAGGACGCCGGAGACCAGGCCCTTCAGCCGGTTCGCCTTGTCCTGGTTGATCCGGCCCTTGCCCAGCAGCTTGTCGATCTCGGCGTGGACGTAGCCCACACCCTTGTCGACGCGCTCCTGGTCGATGTCGGTCAGCACGACCGGCACCTCCAGGCGGCGCAGGAAGAGCAGGGCCAGCTGCGAGGCCATCAGGCCGGCGCCGACGACGCCCACCTTGGTGACCGGGCGGGCCAGCGCCTTGTCGGGCGCACCGGCCGGACGCTTGCCGCGCTTCTGCACCAGGTTGAAGGCGTAGATGCCGGAACGCAGTTCGCCGCCCATGATCAGGTCGGCGAGGGCCTGGTCCTCGGCGTCGTAGCCCTGCTGGAGGTCGCCGTTCTTGGCGGCGGCGATGATGTCCAGGGCGCGGTAGGCGGCCGGGGCGGCGCCGTGCACCTTGCCGTCGGCGATGAAGCGGCCCTTGGCGACGGCCTGGTCCCAGGCCTCGCCGCGGTCGATGGCCGGACGCTCGACGACGATCTCGCCCTTGAGGACGGACGCGGTCCAGGTCAGCGACTGCTCCAGGAAGTCCGCGCCCTCGAAGATCGCGTCCGCGATGCCGAGCTCGTGGACCTGCGCGCCCTTGAGCTGCTTGTTCTGGTTCAGGCTGTTCTCGATGATCACCGAGACGGCCTTGTCGGCGCCGATCAGGTTCGGCAGCAGCGTGCAGCCGCCCCAGCCGGGGACCAGGCCGAGGAAGACCTCGGGGAGCGAGAACGCCGGGAGGGCGGCCGAGACCGTCCGGTAGGAGCAGTGCAGGCCGATCTCGACGCCGCCGCCCATGGCCGCGCCGTTGTAGTAGGCGAAGGTCGGCACGGCCAGCTTCGACAGCCGCTTGAAGACGTCGTGGCCGCCCTTGCCGATGGCCAGCGCGTCCTCGTGCCGCTTCAGCAGCTCGACGCCCTTGAGGTCGGCGCCGACCGCGAAGACGAACGGCTTGCCGGTGACGCCGACGCCGACGATGTCGCCGTCCGCGGCCTCCTTCTCGACCTGGTCGATCGCGGCGTCGATGTTCGCCAGCGACTGCGGGCCGAGTGTGGTCGGCTTGGTGTGGTCGTGGCCGTTGTCCAGGGTGATGAGCGCGAAGCGCCCGGCGCCCAGGGGGAGGTCGAAGTGGCGCACGTGGGCGCTCGTGACGACCTCGCCGGGGAACAGCTCGGCCGCACCCTTCAGAAGCTCTGCGGTGGTGGTGCTCACTTGTCCCCCTCGAAGTGCGGGTTCTCCCAGACGACCGTCGCGCCCATGCCGAAGCCGACGCACATGGTGGTCAGGCCGTAGCGGACGTGCGGCTGCTCCTCGAACTGGCGGGCCAGCTGCGTCATCAGGCGGACGCCGGACGAGGCGAGCGGGTGGCCGAAGGCGATGGCGCCGCCGTACTGGTTGACGCGCGCGTCGTCGTCGGCGATGCCGTAGTGCTCCAGGAAGGCGAGGACCTGGACGGCGAAGGCCTCGTTGATCTCGAACAGGCCGATGTCGTCGATGGACAGGCCGGCCTGGGCCAGGGCCTTCTCCGTCGCCGGGATCGGGCCGTAGCCCATGACCTCCGGCTCGACACCCGCGAAGGAGTACGAGACGAGGCGCATCTTGACCGGCAGGCCGTTCTCGCGGGCGAAGTCCTCGCTCGCGATGAGGGAGGCGGTCGCGCCGTCGTTCAGACCGGCCGCGTTGCCCGCGGTGACCCGGCCGTGCACGCGGAACGGCGTCTTCAGGCCCGCCAGGTTCTCCAGCGTGGTGCCCGGACGCATCGGCTCGTCGGCGGTGACCAGGCCCCAGCCCGTCTCACCGGCCTCCTCGTTCGTGCGGCGCACGGAGACCGGCACCAGGTCGGCCTGGATCTTGCCGTCGGCGTACGCCTTGGCGGCCTTCTCCTGCGAGCGCACGGCGTACTCGTCGGCGCGCTGCTTGGTGATGCTCGGGTAGCGGTCGTGCAGGTTCTCCGCGGTCATGCCCATGAACAGGGCGGACTCGTCGACCAGCTTCTCGCTGACGAACCGCGGGTTCGGGTCCACGCCCTCGCCCATCGGGTGGCGGCCCATGTGCTCGACACCGCCCGCGATGGCGACGTCGTACGCGCCGAAGGCGACGGAGCCGGCCACCGAGGTGACGGCGGTCAGGGCGCCCGCGCACATGCGGTCGATCGAGTAGCCCGGGACCGAGGTGGGCAGGCCCGCGAGGATGCCGGCGGTGCGGCCGATGGTCAGGCCCTGGTCACCGATCTGCGTGGTCGCGGCGACGGCGACCTCGTCGATCTTCTTGGGGTCGAGGCCGGGGTTGCGGCGCAGCAGCTCCCGGATCGCCTTCACGACCAGGTCGTCGGCGCGGGTCTCGTGGTAGATGCCCTTCGGGCCCGCCTTGCCGAACGGGGTGCGGACGCCGTCTACGAAGACGACGTCCCTGACGGTACGAGGCACGATGGCTCTCCTCCAGGGTGCGGGGTGGCACTGCTGCGGCGCGCATGCACTGAGCGCGCGCTCAGCCCCATGCTACTTGTGGGTAACGTAGCTGCCCAGTCCCCCCGCCTGGAGCGGCGAACGTCACACCGCCGGGTCGCCGCCCCATCTCCGGATCTTGGCCGGAACTCGCCGCTCCGCCTCCTACGACACGCCCTTCGCCAGCGCCGTGACCAGCGCCGGTGTCACCTGTTCCACCTGCCAGGGCCGGGCCCCGTGCCCGGCGAGGGCCGCGCCCACCGACTCCGCGTCGACGGCAGCGGGCGGCTCCCAGCAGACCCTGCGCACCGTGTCCGGACTGATCAGGTTCTCCTGCGGCATGTTCAGCCGCTCGGCCAGCGCCGTCACCGCCGCCCGCGCGGCGGACAGCCGGGCCGCGGCGGCCGGGTCCTTGTCGGCCCAGGCCCGCGGGGGCGGGGGACCGGTCACCGGCTGACCGGGCTGCGGCAACTGCGACTCGGACAGACTCCTGGCCCGGTCCACCGCCACCTGCCACTGCTCCACCTGCCGGCGGTTGACCCGCCCGAACCCGTTCAGCGCGGCCAGCGCGTGCGCGTTGACCGGCAGTGCGAGCGCCGCCTCGACGATGGCCGCGTCCCCGAGCACCTTGCCCGGGGAGACGTCCCGGCGCTGCGCGATGCGGTCCCGGGTCTGCCACAGCTCCCGCACGACGGCGAGCTGACGGCGCCGGCGCACCTTGTGCATGCCGGACGTACGGCGCCACGGGTCCTTGCGGGGCTCGGGCGGCGGGGCCGACGCGATCGCGTCGAACTCCTGCCTGGCCCACTCCAGCTTGCCCTGCCGGTCGAGCTCCTTCTCCAGCGCGTCGCGCAGGTCGACGAGGAGCTCGACGTCGAGCGCGGCGTAGCGCAGCCACGGTTCGGGCAGCGGGCGCGTCGACCAGTCGACGGCCGAGTGGCCCTTCTCCAGGACGAAGCCCAGGACGTTCTCCACCATCGCGCCGAGGCCGACCCTCGGGAACCCGGCGAGCCGCCCGGCCAGCTCGGTGTCGAAGAGGCGGGTGGGCACCATCCCTATTCCCCGCAGGCAGGGCAGGTCCTGGGTGGCCGCGTGCAGCACCCACTCCACACCTGAGAGCGCCGCGCCCAGACCGGACAGGTCGGGACAGGCCACCGGGTCGATCAGCGCGCTCCCGGCGCCCTCGCGGCGCAGCTGCACCAGGTACGCGCGCTGGCCGTAGCGGTAGCCGGAGGCGCGCTCGGCGTCGACGGCGACGGGGCCGCGGCCGGCGGCGAAGGCGGCGGTCACCTCGGCGAGGGCGTCCGCGTCGGCGATCACCTGCGGAATGCCCTCGCGTGGTTCGAGCAAGGGGGTCGGCGCCTGACTCGCAGAAGATCCGGCGTCGTCCGGAGGAGCGCCTCCGGTGGTTCGCAGTGAACGGTCTGCTGCGGTTTCGTGGGCGTCGGTCACCTGTCAAGGGTATCGGTGGATCGACGGCGCCCGCCGACGGAACGTTCCGTCGGCGGGGGGCAAGGGGTTTTCCACCAGATCTGTCTGGGGAAAACCCACGTTGGGGGGGGTATCGGGGAGGGGGTTTGAGAGGGGTGGGGAGGAGGTGGGGGAG
>NZ_JBVJVN010000005.1:0-20480 GCF_055603605.1 Streptomyces sp. NPDC037271 | reverse complement strand
ACCCCTCCCCCCCCCTCCCTCCCCCCTTCCCCCCCCCCCCCCCCCCCCCTCCCCCCCCCCCCCCCCCCCCCCCCCCCCCCCCCCCCCCCCCCCCCCCGGGGGGTCGTAAACCAGTCAGGTCGGTGAAAGACCCGCTGCGAGGGGAGTACGGGGGAGGGCTTCGGAGGGCGTGGGAGAGGAGTGGGGGGAGGCCGGAGGCGAACGGTCGGGTTCGGGAGGCGGCGGGTTCGGGAGCGGTCAGTGGATGATGCCCGTGCGCAGGGCCACGGCGACCATTCCGGCGCGGTCGCCCGTGCCGAGCTTGCGGGCGATGCGGGCCAGGTGGCTCTTGACGGTCAGGGCGGACAGGCCCATCGAGACGCCGATCGCCTTGTTCGACTGGCCCTCCGCGACCAGTCGCAGTACCTCCACCTCGCGGCCGGAGAGCTCGCGGTAGCCGCCCGGGTGGCTCGGGGCACCCGGGGGGCGGCGGTGCAGGCGTGCGGCGGCGGCGCCGATGGGGGCGGCCCCCGGCCGGGTGGGGAGCCCGACGTTGGTGCGGGTGCCGGTGACGACGTAGCCCTTCACGCCGCCGGCGAGGGCGTTGCGTACGGCGCCGATGTCGTCGGCGGCGGACAGGGCGAGGCCGTTGGGCCAGCCCGCGGCGCGGGTCTCGGACAGCAGGGTCAGGCCGGAGCCGTCGGGGAGATGGACGTCTGCGACACAGATGTCGCGGGGGTTGCCGATGCGGGGACGAGCCTCCGCGACGGACGAGGCCTCGATGACATCGCGTACACCGAGCGCCCACAGGTGGCGGGTGACGGTGGAACGGACGCGCGGGTCGGCCACGACCACCATGGCGGTCGGCTTGTTCGGGCGGTAGGCGACCAGGCTTGCAGGCTGCTCGAGGAGAACGGACACCAGGCCTCCTGGGGGGCGGGACGGGGCCGGCTCGTGGGGGTGAAGCCGGGACGAACCGTGCTTTCAAGGTCACAGTCGTCTTCGGCACCGAACCCGTTCGCCTTTAGAGAATGATCACGATCTGGTGAGTAACAATCCGAGCAATTCGGACACGCGGTCGATCATTCGAAGATCGAACGGTTCCGCACTTTGTCGATACGGGTCCGAAAGTGGCCGTGTCGACAAAGTGACGGAACGTTTCCCGGGCCGGACGAGGACCCGGAGGGCGGAGGGCGGAGAGCGGCAAAGGGAGAGGGAGAGGGAGAAAGGTGGGGCGCGGGGGAACGGAGAACGGTGGAGAACGGCCGAACGGAGAAAGCAGGCGGGGACCGGGAATCGCTCAGCGTGACTGCGGGCCGCGTCGCTGCGGCAGCGTCACGATCGAAGCGTCGCCCGGCGCGGCCGGCGGAAGACCCGCGACCTGGGCCAGCAGATCGCACCACGAGGCGAGGTGCGTCGCGGTGTCCGGGACACCGCCCAGCCCCTCGCGCGGAGTCCAGGACGCCCGGATCTCGATCTGGGAGGCGGACGGGCGCGCCGAGAGCCCCCCGAAGTAGTGGGAGCTCGCGCGCGTGACCGTGCCGCTGGGCTCCCCGTACGCCAGCCCGCGCGCCTGCAGGGCGCCGGTGAGCCAGGACCAGCACACGTCCGGCAGCAGCGGATCGGCGGCCATCTCCGGCTCCAGTTCGGCGCGGACCAGCGTCACCAGCCGGAAGGTGCCCCGCCAGGCGTCGTGCCCGGCCGGGTCGTGCAGCAGCACGAGGCGCCCGTCCGCCAGGTCGTCGTCGCCGTCGACGACCGCGGCCTCCAGCGCGTACGCGTACGGGGCGAGCCGCTGCGGTGCGCGGGTCGCCTCCACCTCGATCTGCGGCCGCAGCCGCGCGGCCCTGAGTGCCTCGACGGCGGCCGTGAAGGCCGGCGGTGCCGTGTTCCCCGTATGCCGGCCCTCCTCCTCGGTGCCCTTCGGTTCGTCCATTCCGCCAGCGCCGTCCGACAGTCGTCCCTGAGCCGCAGCCATGCGGGGAAGATTAAGGGGAACCGCGCCCCGGCGCAGGGAGGGACACCCGCGTGCGGGCGCGATGTCCGGATCACGTGGTGTCGGGCGGCCGCGCGCGGACGCCCCCACGCCGTCCGCGCGCGGCCACACCCCGTGGTCGGGCGCTGTCGGGGCGACATGCGAGACTTGCCGGTGTGAGTGCCAACCAGAGCCCCGCGGGCAAGCAGCCGACCGCCACGTACGACTCCGCGTTCCTCAAGGCGTGCAGGCGCGAGCCGGTGCCGCACACCCCCGTGTGGTTCATGCGGCAGGCAGGGCGCTCACTGCCGGAGTACCTCAAGGTGCGCGAGGGCATCCCGATGCTCGAGTCCTGCATGCGGCCGGAACTGGTCGCCGAGATCACCCTTCAGCCGGTGCGCCGGCACGGCGTGGACGCGGCGATCTACTTCAGCGACATCGTGGTCCCGCTCAAGGCCATCGGCATCGACCTCGACATCAAGCCGGGCGTCGGCCCGGTGATCGAGAACCCCATCCGCACCCGCGCGGACCTGGCACGCCTGCGCGACCTGACCCCCGAGGACGTCTCCTACGTCACCGAGGCGTACGGCCTGCTCACCCGCGAGCTCGGCGCCACCCCGCTGATCGGCTTCGCGGGCGCGCCGTTCACCCTCGCGAGCTACCTCGTGGAGGGCGGCCCGTCCCGCAACCACGAGCACACCAAGGCCCTCATGTACGGCGACCCGCAGCTGTGGGCCGACCTCCTGGACCGGCTCGCCGACATCACGGCCGCCTTCCTCAAGGTGCAGATCGAGGCGGGCGCGAGCGCGGTCCAGCTCTTCGACTCCTGGGTGGGCGCCCTCTCGCCCGCGGACTACCGCCGCTCGGTGATGCCCGCCTCGAGCAAGGTCTTCGAGGCCGTCGCCGGGTACGGCGTGCCGCGCATCCACTTCGGCGTCGGCACCGGTGAGCTCCTCGGCCTCCTGGGCGAGGCCGGCGCGGACGTCGTCGGCGTCGACTGGCGCGTCCCGATGGACGAGGCCGCCCGCCGTGTCGGCCCCGGCAAGGCGCTCCAGGGCAACCTGGACCCCGCCGTCCTCTTCGCCACCCCGCAGGCGGTCGAGGCCAAGACCCGCGAGGTCCTCGACGCGGCGGCGGGCCTGGAGGGCCACGTCTTCAACCTCGGCCACGGCGTCCTGCCCGCCACCGACCCGGACGCGCTGACCCGCCTCGTGGAGTACGTGCACACGCAGACCGCACGCTGAGGCGTCTTCGACCGGACCGACGGGACGGCGTGGCCTGTCTCCTCATGCCTGCCGCTTCAGGCCTGAAGCGGCCTCAGGCCTGAAGCCCCCTCAGGCCTGCCGCCCCACCGCCTTCGCCGCCTTGCGGGCGGCCACCAGCACGGGGTCCCACACCGGTGAGAAGGGCGGCGCGTACCCCAGGTCGAGGGCCGTCATCTGCTCCACCGTCATCCCGGCCGTGAGGGCCACCGCGGCGATGTCGACCCGCTTGCCCGCGCCCTCGCGGCCGACGATCTGGACGCCGAGCAGCCGGCCGGTGCGCTGCTCGGCGAGCATCTTCACCGTCATGGGGGAGGCGCCCGGGTAGTAGCCGGCACGGCTGGTGGACTCGATGGTGGCCGTCACGAACCGCAGCCCGGCCCGCAGCGCGTCCTTCTCGCGCAGTCCGGTCCGCGCGATCTCCAGGTCGCAGACCTTGCTGACCGCCGTGCCGACCACGCCCGGGAACGTGGCGTAGCCGCCGCCCGCGTTGGTACCGATGACCTGGCCGTGCTTGTTGGCGTGTGTGCCGAGCGGGATGTGCCGCTCCTGCCCGGAGACCAGGTCGAGCACCTCCACGCAGTCGCCGCCCGCCCAGATGTTCTCGTGCCCGCGCACCCGCATGCCCAGGTCGGTCAGGAGTCCGCCGTGGACGCCGAGCGGTAGACCGGCGGCCCCGGCGAGCGCGGTCTCGGGGCGTACGCCGATGCCGAGCACCACCACGTCCGCGGGGAACTCGGCGTCCTCGGTGGCCACCGCCCGGACCCGGCCGTCGTCCCCGGTGAGCACCTTGGTGACCTCGGCGCCGTTCACCATGGTGATGCCGAGACCCTCCATGGCCTCGTGCACCATGCGGCCCATGTCCGGGTCGAGCGTGGACATCGGCTCCCGGCCGCGGTTGACGACCGTCACCTCGTAGCCGCGGTTGATGAGCGCCTCGGCCATCTCCACGCCGATGTATCCGGCGCCGACGACCACCGCGCGCCTGCCACGCGTGCGTGCCAGCGTGTCGAGCAGCGCCTGCCCGTCGTCCAGCGTCTGCACCCCGTGCACGCCCGGCGCGTCGATGCCCGGCAGGTCGGGGCGGATCGGGCGGGCGCCGGTCCCGATCACGAGCTTGTCGTACGACGTCCAGGACTCGGCCCCGGAATCGACGTCACGCGCGCGTACCCGCCCGCCGGCGACGTCGATCTCCGTGACCTCGGTCCGCATCCGCAGGTCGATGTCACGGGCGCGGTGCTCCTCGGGCGTCCTGGCGATCAGCCGGTCCCGGTCGGCCACGTCGCCGCCGACCCAGTACGGGATGCCGCACGCCGAGAACGAACTGAAGTGGCCGCGCTCGAACGCCACGATCTCCAGCTCGTCCGGGCCCTTCAGCCGGCGTGCCTGGGACGCCGCGGACATCCCCGCGGCGTCACCGCCGATCACGACCAGTCGCTCCTTCGGAGCCTTCGTGTCCCTCGTGCCGCCCGCAGTGCTCATGTCCATGCGAACACGCTACGGGGGCGGGGCATTTCAGTCCCGCCCGCCGGGCTCGTCGCCGTGCGCGGCGTCCCGGCGCGTGGCCTCGGGCGCCGGACGGGCCGTCGGCAGCGGGACGGACGCGGCGGAGGGGGCCGTCCCGGGCACCGGTGCCGGGCGGCGCGGCAGCCGGGGCCGTACCACCCGCAGCCACAGCAGCACGAGCAGCGCCGCCACCGCGGCGAACGGCAGCACCGCGCCGAGGGCCACCGCCACCCAGCGCAGCATCGTCACGAAGGCGTCCCAGCCGCCGGCCAGCGCGTCCGTGAACCCGGGGTCGTCGTCCTTCGCCGCCCGCTCCACCGGCGTCTCGGACAGGGAGAGGGTGATGGTGGCCAGGCTCGTACGGTCCTCGAGGGCCGCCTGCCGGGCGAGCAGCGCCTCCAGCTCCGCCTGACGGCTGCTCAGCTCGCCCTCCAGTGTCACCACGTCGCTCAGTTTCGTCGCCCGGTCCATCAGCTCGCGGATCCGGGCCACACTGGCGCGCTGCGAGGTGACGCGGCTCTCCACGTCCACGACCTGCTCGGTGACGTCCTCGGCCTTCGACCTGCGTTCGAGGAGCTTCCCGGCGCCCTCCAGCTCGTCGAGCACCTCCTCGTAGCGCTCCAGGGGGACGCGCAGTACGACCTCGGTCCGCTCGTGGCCCTCGTCGTCCCTGGTGGTGGTCTCGTCGCCGACGTAACCGCCCGCGTTCGCGGTCGCGGTGCGGGCCGCTTCGAGGGCCTTCGGGGCGTCCTTGACCCGCACGGTCAGGGAGGCGGTGCGGATGACGTGGGCCGGGGCGAGCTCCGGCGGCGCGGTCGCTTTCGCGCCGTCGGCCCCGCCGCCCGCGGCACCGGCCCGGCCGTTCGCGCCTGAGTCCTCCTGGGGCGCGGCGGCCTCCTTGGCGGCGCTGCCGGAGTCGGAGCCGCCGCCCGCCTCGGAGCAGCCGGTGAGGGCGAGGGCCGCGGCCAGCAGCAGGCCGGCCAGGGCGCGGGCGGGCGGTGCGGTACGGCGTACCGGTCGTGGTGCTGTGCGGCGTACGTGCATGGCGGGTACCCCCGAGGGTCGTGACGGCTGACGCTCCTCCGACGCGGGCGAAGGGGCGGACGCCGACGCGGAACGGTTCCGAAGAGGTCACGGTCCGGACTCGCGGGACCTGCGCCGGCCTGCGCGGGCCTCGCGGCGCGCCTTCGGGACCTGTGGCACACGAGCGGGGCCACCCGGCCCCCTGGCGGTGTCCGTGCGTTCTGAGACGCTGGGGGCATGTGCGCAAGTGAGAGCCCCGCGGGTGGGATCCCCCCGGAGACGGGGCATGTCGTCGTCGTAGGAGCCGGAATCGCCGGACTGGCCGCCGCCCACCGGCTGCTGGAGCGCGGCACCCGGGTGACCGTACTGGAGGCCTCCGACCGCGTCGGCGGCAAGCTGCTGCCCGGCGAGATCGCCGGCGTACGCGTCGACCTCGGCGCCGAGTCGATGCTGGCCCGCCGCCCCGAGGCCGTCGGCCTCGCCCGCGAGGCCGGCCTCGCCGACCGCCTCCAGCCCCCCTCCACCGCGTCGGCCTCCCTGTGGACCCGCGGCGCCCTGCGCCCCATGCCCAAGGGCCACGTCATGGGCGTCCCCGGCACCGCCGCCGCCCTGACCGGCGTCCTCTCCGACGAGGGCCTCGCCCGCATCGAGCGCGACGCCGGACTGCCCCGCACCGAGGTCGGCGACGACGTGGCGGTGGGGGAGTACGTGGCGGCGCGCCTCGGCCGCGAGGTCGTCGACCGCCTCGTCGAACCGCTGCTGGGCGGCGTCTACGCCGGCGACGCGTACCGCATCTCGCTGCGCTCGGCCGTGCCCCAGCTCTTCGAGGCCGCCCGCACCCACACCTCGCTCACCGAGGCGGTCCGCGCCCTCCAGGGCCGGACGGCCACCTCCCCGCCGAGCGGCCCGGTCTTCATGGGCATCGAGGGCGGCATCGGCACCCTCCCCCTCGCGGTCGCGGAGTCGGTGCGCGCGCGGGGCGGCGAGATCGTCACCCACGCGCCCGTGACGGAGCTGCGCCGCACCGCCCCGGACGGCTGGCGGATCACCGCGGGCGACCGGGTGCTGCACGCCGACGCGGTCGTCGTCGCGGTCCCCGCCCGCCCCGCCGCCGAACTGCTGCGCGCCGAAGTCCCCGCCGCCGCGGCCGAGCTGTCCGCCGTGGAGTACGCCTCCATGGCCCTGATCTCCCTCGCCTACCGCCGCGCCGACGCCGCCGCGCTCCCCGAGGGCAGCGGCTTCCTCGTGCCGCCGGTCGACGGGCGCACCATCAAGGCGGCCACCTTCGCCTCCCGCAAGTGGGGCTGGATCGCCGAAGAGGACCCGGACCTGGTCGTCCTGCGCACCTCCGTCGGCCGGTACGGCGAGACGGAGATCCTCGGCCGCGACGACGACGGCCTCGTGGCGGTCTCCCGGCGCGACCTCGCGGAGGCCACCGGCCTCACCGCCGAACCCGTCGCCACCCGCGTCACCCGCTGGCAGGACGGTCTGCCCCAGTACCCCGTCGGCCACCACGCGCGCGTGGCCCGCGTCCGCGAACACGTCGCGAAGCTCCCGGGCCTCGCGGTGTGCGGCGCGGCCTACGACGGCGTCGGCATCCCGGCGAGCATCGCGAGCGCGTACGCGGCCGTGGACCGGCTACGGGGTGACCCGCGCGGTGTGGAGCGGCTCACCGCCCACCCGGTGCAGAGCCTGCACGGCGGAGCGGGAGAATAGGGCCATGAGTGACGACGCCTCCACCCCCGCTGCCGACCGGATCCCCAACAAGGGCAAGCTGGCCAAGGACCTCAACGAGGTCATCCGCTACACCCTCTGGTCCGTCTTCAAGCTCAAGGACGTGCTGCCCGAGGACCGTGCGGGCTACGCCGACGAGGTCCAGGAGCTGTTCGACCAGCTCGCCGCCAAGGACGTGACGATCCGCGGCACGTACGACGTGTCCGGTCTGCGCGCCGACGCCGACCTCATGATCTGGTGGCACGCCGAGACCGCCGACCAGCTCCAGGAGGCGTACAACCTCTTCCGCCGCACCAGGCTCGGCCGTGCGCTGGAGCCGGTCTGGTCGAACATGGCGCTGCACCGCCCCGCCGAGTTCAACCGTGCGCACATCCCGGCGTTCCTCGCGGACGAGACGCCGCGCGACTACATCAGCGTCTACCCGTTCGTGCGGTCCTACGACTGGTACCTGCTGCCCGACGAGGACCGCCGCCGGATGCTCGCCGACCACGGCAAGATGGCCCGCGGCTACCCGGACGTGCGCGCCAACACGGTCGCCTCCTTCTCCCTCGGCGACTACGAGTGGATCCTCGCCTTCGAGGCCGACGAACTGCACCGCATCGTCGACCTCATGCGCCACCTGCGCGGCTCCGAGGCCCGGATGCACGTCCGCGAGGAGGTCCCGTTCTACACGGGGCGCCGCAAGGACATCGGTGAGCTGGTGGCCGGGCTCGCCTGATCAAACCGTCGGCGCCGCGGCCTGCTCCGGCTGCGGCACCGGCCCGGTCGCGGGCCTCGGCTCCGGTTCCGGGCGCGGGGCGCACGACGTGTCCCGCGCCGGGAGGCCGCCGTCCAGCAGGTACGCCTCCAGGTGGCCGTTGACGCAGGCGTTCGGGCCGCCCGCGACGCCGTGCGTCCCGGCGCCCCGCTCGGTCACCAGCACCGAGCCCGACAGCCGCCCGCGCAGCTCCAGCGCGCCGCCGTACGGAGTGGCCGCGTCCCGCTCGGCGGCCAGGATCAGCGTCGGCGGCAGCTCGCCCGGCCCGGTGCGCACGTCGAGGGGGCGCTGCCGGGGCGCCCGCCAGTAGGCGCACGGCAGGTTCGTCCACACGTTGTCCCACGTCTCGAACGGCGCCCGGCGTGCCAGCCGCGTGTTGTCCCGGTCCCAGACCGCGAAGTCGGTCGGCCAGGGCGCGTCGTTGCACTCGACGGCCGTGTACACGGAGCTGGAGTTCTCCGCCCCGGCCGTCTCCTCCTCGGTCCGCGTACCCGCCTGGTCGATCAGCGGCCGCGGATCCCCCTTCAGATACGCCGACAGCGCCTCGGCGCGGTGCGGCCAGTAGTCGTCGTAGTACCCGGCCCGCAGGAGCGCGCTCTGCAACTGCGCGGGGCCCACCGTCCCGCCCGCGGGCTCCGCCGCCAGCCGCCTGCTCGCCTCCTCGTAGCGGTGCTGCACCTCCTGCGGCGTGTCCCCGAGCCCGTACACGGCGTCGTGCGCGGCGATCCACGCCTTGAAGTCCGACCAGCGGACCTCGAAGGCCGCCGACTGGTCGAGGTTGTTGCGGTACCAGATCTGTCCGGGGTCCGGGTTCACCACCGAGTCGAACACCATCCGCCGCACGTGCGCCGGGAACAGCTCGGCGTACAGCGCCCCGAGATAGGTGCCGTACGACGCGCCCATGAACGTGAGCCTCTCCTCGCCCAGCGCGGCCCGTACGACCTCCAGGTCACGGGCGTTGTTGAGCGAGTGGTAGTGCCGCAGCGCCTCCCCGGCCCGTTCGGCGCAGCCGCGCGCGTACGCCTCGGCCTCGGCGGCGCGCCGCTTCTTGTACGCGGCCGAGGGCTGCGTCGGCGCCGGCCGGGGCCCCTCGACGAAGTCGGCGGGGTCCTGGCAGGACAGCGGCGCGGAGGGCGCGACCCCGCGCGGGGCGTACCCGACGAGGTCGTACGCCGCCGCGATCCGCTTCCACTCGGGCACCATGCCCACCAGCGGGAAGTGCAGCCCCGAGGCGCCCGGACCGCCCGGGTTGTAGACCAGCGCGCCCTGCCCGGGCACCTCGCGGGTGCTGTTGTCGGGGTCCTCGCGGGTGGCCCGCACGCGGCTGACGGTGAGCCGGATCCGCTTCCCGTCGGGGTGCGCGTAGTCGAGGGGCACGGTGACCGTGCCGCAGCGCATGCTGCCCGGCAGGTCCTCCGCCTCGGGGCACCTGCCGAACGAGATGCCGGCGGCCGCCGCCCGCTGGGCGGCCACGGCGGTGCCGCGCGCCTCGGCGGACCCGGACGACGTCCCCGCGGTCGCCTCCGCCGGGGCGGTGGCGAGGGTGGCCAGCAGCAAGGACCCGCTGGCCGAGTAGAGGGCGGCAGCCCGCATCGCGTATCCCTTCGGTGCACGGTGTGACACAAGGGATGTTTGGTGCGGCGACCGGGCAGGGCAAGCACCGCCCCCGGGTGTCGGCCTCGAGTGCCTCCGTACGCCCCCGCTCCCGGTGCGTCAGGCCCGGCGCTCCCAGTGGTCCCCGGGGTGCTCCTCGCGGTGGGCGAAGGCCGCGCGCAGGTCCGGTTCGCCGATCGCGTGGACGCCGCGCACGGCGACCGACGTGAGGTAGGTGCGGTCGTCCGCGGTGCCGTCGGCGTGGCGGACGAGGGCGCCGACCAGTCGCTGCCCGGCCGGGGAGGCCCAGCGCGAGTACGGGTGGACCTCCATCCGTGTGATCGCCAGGCACCCCAGGGTCAGGGTGAGCGGCAGCGCGAACCACAGGGCGATCAGCAGGCGCGGCTGGTCCGCGGGAAGCGGCATCGCCTGGGCGGCGACGCCGAGCGCGCACACGGTCACCGCGGCGACCCGCACCCCCCGGACCCCGGCCGCGACGCCCCGGTGGCCGTCCGGCACGGCGAGGCCCGCGCCGACCAGCCGCTCGGCCAGGCCGCGCACCGCGTCCGCGGACGCCGCGGTGGCCCGTACCGGCGCTATGCGGGACTGCCCCTCGGGTCCTATCGCCCCTATGACCGACCGTTCCATGTCGTCCCGTCCGCACGGGTCGACGACGGTCGCCCAGCCGGTGTGCGCGAGCAGCAGCCGGCGCTGGCGTGCCATGGAGACCAGTGTCAGGTCGGCGACCCTGCGAGGACCACCGGCCAGGAACGCCGCCTCGTACAGCGTCAGCGCGTGCTCACGGTCGACGGCGCCCGGATCGGCGGCCGCGGCGCGCACCGCCGCCAGACACAGCCGCAGACAAGCGATACCGGCAACGGCCCAGGCCGGCAGGAGGAGAAGGACCCAGAACATGCCGTACTTCTATGCCAAAGGCTTTCGCGGGCGCCATGCCCTGTTCACATTCCGGGACGCAGTGTTGTGGGTATGTGACGTTCCGTTTGGCGTCGTCCCGGCGATGCCGTGCTCGGGTCAGCGGCGCAGCAGAACACGCCTGGTCGCACGGGCCCACCGGGCCCCCGGGCGCTCCGACCGCGGCACCGGCCCCGAGCGCTCCAGCCACCACTCCCGCAACTCCAGCCGCACATCGGCATCCTGCGGACGGCCGGTGCCCATCAGGTGCTCGACGAAGCCGAGGGCGTCGCGCCGGTATCCGCCGGTCATCGGGCGGCCTTCGGCGTAGGCGAGGAAGGCGGGCCGGTACTCCGCACCGAGGATCACCGGCAGTTCGGGCGCGACCTTGGCGACCACGTCCGCCCGTTTCCCGGCGAGCGCCCGGGCCTGCACCCCCAGTCGCACCCGGTCGAACCCCTCGGGCACGGGTGTCCCGGCGACCAGCGCGGACAGCAGCGCGGCCTGCGCGAGGCCGAGCCGCTGACGTACGGCGTCACCGGCGCGGGGCACGTCCCGCGTGGCGTGCGGCGCCGGCGCCCCGCCCCCGGCGAGCGCCGTACCCGACGCCCGCCCCTTCTCCACGGCGGCGCGGATCGCCGCCACCTCGCCCTCCAGCTCCTTCGCCTCGGGGAAGTTCTCGTCGCGCTCCAGGAGTACCCCCGGCGGCGCCACGCGCGAGGCGAGGTCGGTCAGGATGTCGAGCACCGGCTGCGGAACGGGGTGGGCGTGACTGTCGTGCCAGACGCCGTCCCGCTCGAAGCCGCCCGCGACATGGACGTAGGCGATGGCCTCCAGCGGCAGTCCGGCGAGCGCCTCGGCCGGGTCCTCACCGCGGTTGACATGGTTGGTGTGCAGGTTCGCCACGTCGATCAGCAGCCGCACCCCCGTCCGGTCGGCCAGCTCGTACAGGAACTGCCCCTCCGTCATCTCCTCGCCGGGCCAGGCGACGAGAGCGGCGATGTTCTCCACGGCGAGCGGCACGGGCAGCGCGTCCTGTGCGATGCGCACGTTCTCGCACAGCACGTCGAGGGCGTCGCGGGTGCGCGGCACGGGCAGCAGGTGTCCCGCCTCCAGGAGCGGCGAGGCGGTCAGCGGCCCGCCCGCCCGGACGAACGCGATGTGCTCGGTGACCAGCGGTGACCCCAGCGCCTGAGCCCGCTCGGCCAGCGCGGTCAGCCGTCCCGCGTCCGGCCGTTCGGCACCGCCGAGCCCGAGCGAGACGCCGTGCGGCACGACGGTCACCCCGCGCTCGCGCAGCCGCAGCAGCGAGTCGGGCAGATGCCCGGGGCAGAGGTTCTCGGACACGGCCTCGACCCAGTCGATGCCGGGCATCCGCTCGACGACGTCCGCGATCTCCGGACGCCATCCGATACCGGTTCCCAGTCGCGGCGTTCGCTGCATGGTTCCCTCCCCTCCTGCGCACATGCCGGGGGTATCGCCCGCCGGGCCCGGCCCGAACCCCGGGGAGGGCATGTTCAGAGCAACATTTGAGGTTCCCGGCGGAGCCGGGCCGTCGGCGAGGACCGCGCCTGAGCAGCACCCACGGGTGACCGGCCGGCACCGAGGTGGTGTCGGCCGCGTGGACGGGCCCGGCACGTCCCAAGTTGCGGCGCGAGGCGCCACCGCGGCCCGGCCGGCCGGCTCGTCACCCGCTCGGCAACGGGGATGCCGGGGGCCGGTCCGACCACGGCGTACGCCGGGCTTCGGAACTCCCGGGCCCCGGTCGCCGTCAGCCGGGGATGACGACGTTGTGGATCTCGGACAGCCGCGGCGAGGCGTCCGGGAACCCGGCCGCCTTCGTGGCGGGGACGATGACCGGCAGGTAGGCCTCGAGGGCCTCCCTGGACTCCCACACGTCCACCACACGCAGGCCGTCGGCCGTGACGACGGCCACATGGCCGAGCAGGCCGGGGGCGGGGCGTCCGGAGCGAGTGCCGGCGGTGTCCTGGACCTCGTCGTACTGCTCGGCGGTGACACCGGGATATTCGATCTCCATCAGAAGTGCCATATCACCACATTACGGCCGGGTCGCGCGCCGTGCCCCGCCCGGCGGACCGGTGCCCTCGCCTACCGCAGCGCCGGGTGATCCGCCACCACCGTGCACGACCCCGGCGCGATCTCCGTGTACCCGGCGTCGCGGACCACCGGCAGGCCGCTGGTGGTGAGGCCGCCCCAGCGGGCCGGGTCGGCGGTGCGCACCGCCAGCGGGAAGCCCGCCTCGCGCCACGCCGCCCGCTCACCGTCCGACAGCTCCCACCAGGCGAGCTGGGCACCGTGCCCGGCCTGCGCCATCGCCTTGCCGGCCGACATGTCCAGGTCGGGGCTCATCCAGAGCACCGGCGCGGAGAGGTCGGCGTCGACCGGCGGCTCCGGGTCGTCGAGGTCGGTTCCGGAGACCTGGAGCCGGGCCAGGTCCTTGGGCCAGCCGTCCAGGGGGACCGGCGGGAAGACCCGTACCTCGGCCGTCTTCCCGGTGACCGTGATGCCGGGCAGCGCCTCGGCGCGCCGCCACTCGGCGCCGCGCGCCCGGCGCACCACCTTGCGGATGCGCGCGTCCTGCCAGTCCCGCATCGCCCGCGCCCACGCGCCGTCACCGGTGGACCGCTCGTCGCCGAGCATCACCAGCACCGCCCGCGCCGCGGTCTCCAGCGCGTCGGTACGGGGCGGCGGCGCCGCCCGCTCGATGCGCACGACCAGCGGAAGGACGAACTGCGGCGCGAGATCGCGGTCGCCGGGCTCGGCGCGGAAGGGACTGTCGGGGACGGGAGTCGTCGGATCGTTGCTCACGCCCACCAGTCTGCCAAGTCCCGGGCGCGCGAGAGGATGACCCCATGCGACGTGAGTTACGGCTGGACGGCGTGGGCCGTCGGTACGGTCTGCGCGGCCCCTGGGTACTGCGCGGCGTCGACCTGGGCGTGGCGCCCGGCGCCCTCGTCCGCGTCGAGGGCGCCAACGGCACCGGCAAGTCGACCCTGCTGCGTCTGCTCGCCGGGATCGACGCACCCACCGAGGGCCGGGTCACCGGCCGGCCGCGCACGGCCTACGTCCCCGAACGCTTCCCGCCCACCCTGCCCTTCACCGCGGTCACCTACCTCACCCACCTCGGCACCGTGCACGGGCTGTCCCGCCGGGCGGCGGCCCGCGCGGCCGGGCAGTGGCTGGAGCGGCTGGGAGCCGCCGGGTACGCCTCCACCGAGCTGGCCCGGCTGTCCAAGGGCAGCAGCCAGAAGGTGGCCGTGGCGCAGGCCCTGCTCGCCGAACCGGAGCTGCTCGTGCTCGACGAGGCCTGGACCGGGCTCGACGCCGACGCCCGGGGCGAGTTGGAACGGGCGGTCGCCGAGCGCACGACGTCCGGCGGTGCCGTCGTCTTCGTCGACCACGACCCGCGCCGCCTGGCCGGCGCGCCCGACGCCACGTACACCGTGCGCGACGGCACCCTGCGACGCCGTACCGGACACACCGGCGCCCCGGCCGGTCCGCTGGTCGCCGTCCGGGCGCAGGGGCCGCCCGGCGGCCTGCCCGCCGACGCGCTGCGGATCGCCGCCTTTGCCGAGGAGACCCGCCCCGGTTCCTACGCGCTCACCGTCCCCGCCTCACACTCCGACGTCCTGCTGCGTACGCTCCTGAGCGCCAGGCCGCCGTGGCACGTGGTGAGTGTGCACGCCCAGGAAGGTCCGCGATGACCGCTCTGCTCCGCTACCAGGCCGCCCTGCTGCTGCGCTCCCAGCGCTGGCTCCCGCCCGTCGTCCTGTACGCCGCCGCCCTCGGCATCGGGGTACAGGGCGGACAGCCGGTGCTCGACTCGCTGGGCTGGGCGGCGGCCATGCTGCTGCCGGTCGCGGCCTGGCTGGTGCGGATCTGCGTCACCGGCGAGCCGCCTGCCGCCCGGGCCTGCGTGTCGGCGGCGCGGGGTCCCGCGCGGGCCCACCTGGCGTGTGTGCTGGTGGCGCTCGCCGCCGCGGTCGTGCTGGGTACGGCCGCGACCGTGGTGGTCACGCTGATCAGCGACCCGGTGAGCACCGGCCACGGCAGACGCGTACCCCTGCTGCCGGCCGGCGGCGCGGGACTGCTCGCCGCGCTGGTGTGCGCCCTCCTCGGCATCGCCGTGGGCGCGCTCACCACCTGGCCGCTGCTGCGCTCGCCCGGCCGCGCGGTCCTCGCGCTGCTGCTCGCGGCCCTGCCGGCGCTGGTGGCGTCGGGCTCCCCGGCGCGGGCGGCGGTCGGCGGTCTGGTCACCGGCTCGCGGTCGGGGACCGTGCCGCTGCCCCTGTTCCCCCTGGCCGCGGCGGCCGCCGTCGCCGCGGCCGCGACCGCCGTGGCCTGTGCGCTCAGCTCCCGCAGACCGGCCTGAGCGGGCGGCACGGCCCGAGCCCGCGGATCAGCCCGAGCAGGCCGTGCGCTGGGCCTCCTGCCATTCGCAGACCGGGCAGAAGGTGATGCCCTTGTACGACTCGGGGTACTCCGTGGGCTCCCGGCACAGCACGCACTCCGCGTACGGCGGGCCGTCGGCCTTGGGCGGGCGGGTCGCGTCGATCAGACAGTAGTCGTTCGGACCGGGGTCGTCGTCGCTGCTCATCTCTCCAGGGTAGGCCCGTCAGCGGCGGCTGTTCGCGGCGTCGATCAGCTCCGAGACCTTCACGAAGCGGTAGCCCCGGCGGCGCAGCTCGGGCACGATCGTGCGTACCGCCTCCGCGGTGACCGGGGCGGCGCTGCGGGTGCAGTGCATGACGACGACGGACCCCGGCCGCACCCCCTCCAGTACCTGCCGGGCCACCGCGTCCGCGTCCGTCGCGAACGCGTCCCCGCTCACCACGTCCCACTGCACGGCGGTGACACCGGTGGCGGCCAGCTCCTCGAGGGCGGCCTCGTCGTAACAGCCGCCGGGGAAACGGAAGTACGGCATCGCGTTCCTCACCCCGGCCTTCTCGAACGCCGCGTAGGCGCGCTCCACGTCCGACCGCATCCGCCGCTCGGACACGGTCGGCAGGCCGTAGCAGTCGTCGGTGTAGGCGTAGTGGCTGTAGGAGTGGTTCGCGATCTCGAACCGCGGGTCCCGGCCGATGAACGCGGCCTCGTCCGGGTACTCCTCGGCCCACCGCCCGGTCATGAACACCGTGGCCGGCACGTTCAGCTTCCGCAGGGTGGCGATCAGCCGCGGGTTGTCGAACCGTTCGCCCGCCGCCGCCCGCGCCCCCTGGTCGGCGGTCATGTCGGCGTCGAAGGTGAGGGCGACCGTCTTGCCGCCCGCGCGCGGACCGTGCTCGAAGACGGGGGTCAGGCCCGCCGGGCCGGGGGCGAGCGTCGGAGGCCGGGCCGGGGCCGGCTCGGCCGGGGCCGCGGAGGGCGCGGCCGGGGCGGCGGAGGGCGCGGTGGGGGCGGGGCGCCGGGCCTGCGGGGCCTCGGCGGTCCCGCAGGCGGTGAGGGTGGTGCCCAGGGCGCACAGCACGGCCGCACGTCGTACGAAAGTGATCACCGTACGAACGTATGAGTGTGCCGTTGTGAATGTACGACTATGAGGTGTGGCGTGCCTGAAGGGTCACCCTCACGGCTCAGGGCGGTGCGGCCCGGGTCAGATGTCCCGGCGCTCCAGCGGTTTCGTCGCCGGGCCCTCGATCACCTTTCCGTCCGTGTCGAAGCGGGAGCCGTGACAGGGGCACTCCCAGGCGCGTTCCGCCGCGTTGAAGTCGACCAGGCAGCCCAGGTGGGTGCAGCGCGGCGATACGGCGTGCAGCGCGCCCGCCTCGTCCCGGTAGACCGCGAGCCGGTCACCGCCCGCCCGGACGACGGCTCCCTCACCCGGCGGCAGGGCGTCCACCGGCGGCGCGGGACGCAGCCGGTCGCCGACGAAGTGGCGCGCGACCTCGGCCTGCGTCTTGAGGAACGCCGGCGCCTCACGCACCGCCGTGCGCAGCCGGCGCGGGTCGTACAGTCCGCTCCACGCGCACTCCTCGCCGTCGATCTGCGCGGCGAGCAGCCGGCCCGCCATCATGCCGCCGCTCAGTCCCCAGCCGCCGAAGCCGGTGGCGACGTAGGTGTGGTGCGCGCCGGGGTGCAGCGGTCCCACCATCGGCACGGTGTCCGTGGGATCGATGTCCTGCGTGGCCCAGGCGTGGGTGAGGCCGACGCCGGGGAAGTGCTCGCGGGCCCAGGCGGACAGGCGGTCGAAGCGCTCCCGGGTGTCGCCCGTGCCGGGTGTGAAGTGCTCCCCGGTGACGACGAGCAGCCGGCGGCCCGAGCCGTCGCCCGCGTCGGTCAGGGGCGCCGTTCGGACCGAGCGGGTGTTCTCGTCCGGCGTGATGTACATGCCGTCGACATCGCGGTCCGCCTCGATGCTCCCGGCGACGACCAGTTCCCGGCGCGGGGAGAGGCGGGCGAACAGCAGCGCCCGGTCGAAGATCGGGTAGTGCGTGGCGACCACGACGTCCCGGGCCGTCACCGTCGCCCCCGCCCCGGTCGACACGCGGCACGGCTCGCCCTCGTGCAGGTCGTGGACGGTGGTGTTCTCGAAGATCCGCCCGCCGTGCGCCTCCAGGTCGTCGGCGAGGGCCAGCAGGTACTTGCGCGGATGGAACTGGGCCTGCCCGGTGACCTCGACCGCGCCCGCGACCGGGAACGGCAGTCCCGTCTCCGTCACGAACGACGCCGGCAGCCCCGCCTCCTTCGCGGCGGCCGCCTCGGCCCGCAGCTCGTCCACGCGGCCCGCGTCGCAGACGTACGTGTACGCGCTGCGGGTCTCCCAGTCGCAGTCGATGCCCAGCTCGGCCACGACCCGGGCGGCGTGCTCGATCGCCTCGGACTGCGAGCGGGCGTACAGGCGGGCGCCCTCGGGGCCGCGGGTGCGGCGCAGCTTGTCGTAGATCAGCGTGTGCTGGGCGGTCAGCTTGGCGCTGGTGTGACCCGTGACGCCGGCGGCGACCCGCCCGGCCTCCAGCACCGCCACACTGCGCCCGGCCCGCGCCAGTTCCCAGGCGGTGCTCAGCCCGGCGACGCCGGCGCCGATCACGGCGACGTCGACGCCGATGTCCTCCGCGAGGGCGGGGCGCGGCGTACCGCCCGGTGCCGTCTGAAGCCAGTACGAGCCGTTGACCTGGGGGTTCTCCGTCATGCGGCCCCGAGTACCCCGTAGTCGCGGCTTCAGTGACCGGGCGGTGCGCCCGCCGCTGCCGGGCGCGTCGTCCGTTACCCGCGCCAGGGGCCCGTCACCGCGAACGTCGTCCCGGGCGTGTAGCAGTTGACGTACATCGTGTCGCCGTCGGGGGAGAAGGTGACCCCGGCGAACTCGCCCCACTCCGGTTCGTCCGGCGTCCCGATGTTCTGGGCGCCGCGGGCCACCGCGTACACCTCGCCGCGCCTGGTCACGCCGTAGACGTGCTGGGCGCCGTTGCCGTCCTCGCAGACCATGAGCCCGCCGCTGGGGGCCAGGCAGATGTTGTCGGGGGACTCGCCGGGGAGCCGCACGTCGGTGTCCGGGCCGAACACGATCACCAGCGTCAGCCGGCGCCGCTCGGGGTCGTAGCGCCAGATCTGCCCGTAGTGGTCGCCCGCCGACCCGTCGTCGCTGCGGGCGAAGGACGACACGAAGTAGACGCTGCGCCCGCCCCAGTAGCAGCCCTCCAGCTTCTGCGCGTGCGTGATGCCGCCCCGGCCGAAGTCCTGGTGCCGGACGGGCGTCCCGGCGGCCAGCGGGTCGGGCACGTCCACCCACTCGACGCCGTCGAAGCAGGCGCCCGTGTCCTGGATCGAGGACAGGTCGGGTACGCCCGGTACGCGCATCGCCTGGAGCCGTCCGCCGGCCCGCAGCGAGCCCGTGCCGCCCAGCGGCTTCTCGGGCAGGAACCGGTAGAAGAGGCCGAACGGCCGCTCGAACGCGTCCTCCGTCTCGTACACGACACCCCGCCGCGGGTCCACGGCGACCGCCTCGTGCTGGAAGCGGCCCATCGCGGTCAGCGGCACCGCGCCGGTGCGGTGCGGGTCGGCCGGGTCGACCTCGAAGATGAAGCCGTGGTCCTTGGTGTAGCCGTTGGTGCCGGCCTTGTCCTCGGTCTCCTCGCAGGTCAGCCAGGTGTGCCACGGGGTGGGCCCGCCCGCGCAGTTCACCGCCGTACCGGCGATCGCGACCCGCTCGTCACGGACTTGGTTGCGGGAGTCCAGGGTCAGGGCGGTGCAGCCGCCCTTGCCTTCCGGGTCGTACGTCAGCCCCTCGACCGGGGGAACGGGAATCCTGCCGTCGGCGCGGTTCTCGTGGTTGCGGACGAGGTGGACGCCTCCGGGGCCGCCCCCGTGGCGGCCCCGGGAACGCGCGGCGAAGGCGGCCATGCCGTCGTGGTTGGACGGGACCGGTCCCTCGCCGGAGCGCAGCTCGTCGCCCTCGCGGGACAGGACCCGGTAGCGGAATCCTCTGGGCAGGTCGAGCAGGCCGTCGGGGTCGGGGACCAGCGGGCCGTAGCCGGTGTGGCCCGGGGACTGCGCGGCGGCGGTGCCGGCGAAGAGCTCGGAGAGGGCGCCGGTGAAGGCGATGCCTGCGCCCAGGGCCCCCGTGCGGGCGAGCACCTGGCGTCGTGTTGCGGACATGGGGTGACCTTCCTGCTGGCGGACAGGATTGCGACCCGCTGTGTCTATCATCTGACCGGAGTCCCGGGAACCACGCGCGTAGAACGCGTCGGTCGACGCGTCGGTCGCCATGCCGGCCGCTGCGCCGGTCGACGCGTCGGTCGACGTGTCGCTCGGCGCGTCACTTCTCGACGGACCGCTCCTGGGCCTTCTCCAGGAACCGCAGGAGCTCCACGGGGAACGGCAGTACCAGGGTCGAGTTCTTCTCGGCGGCCACCGCCACGACCGTCTGCAGCAGGCGCAGTTGCAGGGCGGCGGGCGTCTCGGACATCTCCCGCGCCGCCTGGGCGAGCACCTTCGACGCCTGGAGTTCGGCGTCGGCGTTGATGACCCGGGCCCGCCGTTCCCGGTCGGCCTCGGCCTGCCGGGCCATCGAGCGCTTCATCGTGTCCGGCAGGGAGACGTCCTTGATCTCGACGCGGTCGATCTGGACGCCCCAGCCGACGGCCGGGCTGTCGATCATCAGCTCCAGGCCCTGGTTGAGTTTCTCCCGGTCGGACAGCA
Source organism: Streptomyces sp. NPDC037271 (assembly GCF_055603605.1). Lineage (NCBI taxonomy): Bacteria > Bacillati > Actinomycetota > Actinomycetes > Kitasatosporales > Streptomycetaceae > Streptomyces > Streptomyces sp. NPDC037271. The sequence goes on along the minus strand of NZ_JBVJVN010000005.1, from coordinate 583 downwards.
GATCGTCCAGGTCGCTCTTGCCGATGATCGAGCGCAGCGAGGTCTGGGCCATCTGCGAGACGGCGAACCGGTAGTCCTCGACCCGGACGAGCGCGTTGGCCGCGTCGACCACCTTGAAGTACACGACCGCGTCCACGCGCACGGTGACGTTGTCCCTGGTGATGCCCTCCTGGGCGGGCACCGGCAGGGTGACGATCTGCATGTTCACCTTGTGCAGCCGGTCCACGAACGGCACCACCATCGTGAACCCGGGCTCGCGCACCTGGCCCGCGAGCCGCCCGAGCCGGAAGACCACCCCGCGCTCGTACTGCTTGACGACCCGCGCCGCGGCGGCGACATAGAGCAGACCGGCGCTTCCGGTGGCGGCTGCCGCGGTCAGCAGCTCATCGAGCATGACGACCTCCTCGCCATGAGGACCGTTTCGTCTGCTGATGTCACGATATGCCGGACGCCCGGTCCGGGGCCATGCCCCGGGCCGGGCGCCGTCACCGGGGGGGGGGGGGGGGGGGGGGGGGGGGGGGGGGGGGGGGGGGGGGGGGGGGGGGGGGGGGGGGGGGGGGGGGGGGGGGGGGGGGGGGGGGGG
>NZ_JBVJVN010000004.1:406595-410295 GCF_055603605.1 Streptomyces sp. NPDC037271 | reverse complement strand
TTTTGGCACGCTGTTGAGTTCTCAAGGAACGGACGCTTCCTTTGTACTCACCCGAGAGACTCTCTCAGGCTTTCCTCCGGGCGCTTCCCTTCGGTCTTGCGTTTCCGACTCTATCAGATCCTTTTCCGATCCGATTTCCTCGGTGCTTTCCAGGTTCCCGCTTTCGCGTTTCCCTTTCCAGCGGTTCCGACTCTATCAGATCCTTTCGGCTCTGATTCCCTGTCGGCGGGGTTTGTCGTGGCTCTTGGGCTTTCGCCCGTCGGCCTTTCGACATTCACTACGTTAGCCGATTCCTCCGTGGACTCATAATCAAGTCCCGCGAGTTCGAATTCGAGCATGCGGACACGCCGAATTCGCCCCCGTCGAGGGGAAGTCGTAGGTAGTGGGGTGGCCGCTTCCGGCTGCAGGCGATTGCCGTACCCGGGTCAAGCGGCTCGGGCTACATTACGCGTCTCCCAAGGGAGAGTCAACTTCGGCGGCACCGTCCACGCCGGTGCGGTCAGGCTCCCGCGGACGGCTTGGCTCTCGGGCTCAGCCGGTACGCCGAGACTGTCGGATCATCGGCCAGGTAGAAGCGGTGCTGCCAGTCGTGGGCTCTGCTGACGCCCACCCGAGGGCCGGCCCGGACGAGCGCAGCGGGTACCGGCTCACCCGCGGACAGCGCGACCGAGGCGCCCGTCAGCAGGTCTGTGCCGTTGTGCTCCGCCGTGATGCCGAGCGCCTGGCAGAGGTTCCCCGGCCCCCGCGCGAGGCGTGGGGTCTCGACCTTCGCTCCTCGCCGCTTGCGCGCCAGGTCTTCCCCTTCGACGACCCTGCCTGCCCGGATGAGGACGGCCGAGGCGATGCCGTCCGTCCCGGTGACGACGTTGGCGCACCAGTGGAGGCCGTGGGACCGGTAGACATACAGGTGTCCTGCTGCTCCGAACATGACGGCGTTGCGGGGTGTCCGGCCTCGGTAGGCGTGGGAAGCCGGGTCAGCCGTACCGGAGTACGCCTCGGTCTCCGTGATGGCGATGCTCACCGCCCCATCGGGGGTCTTGCAAGTGAGGACGCTCCCGAGCAGCTTGGGGGCGACCTCTTCAGCAGGATGGGCGAGGAAGTCAACGTTCATGCTGACCGCCTCGTCATGCCGTAGGTGAAGCCGGCGTACACGTGTCCGGGAGGACCGGACATCACGTCGTTCCGACCGTCGTGGGCCTCGGCCTCCGTCGGGCGGAGGGTGATCGGGCCGTCCGGGGTGCTGCGCACCAGGGTGCGGCCCTGGAGGTCGGGGGCCACCTCGACGATGGGGCGGTCGAAGGAATTTCCGGGTGGAGGCGTACGGTCGGGGCTCGCGATCATGCCGTCCGAGCGTAACGCAGCCGGAGGCCTGCGCGGGGTGGTCAGGGAGTGTGCGCCTTGCCAGGGTGTGGGGCGCGGAACCGGCCACGGCCGAATCGCGTTTGTAGGGATCAAGGGTTCACACAATGCCTGGAGAGGGAGAGACATGGCGTTCAAGAAGCTGCTCGCGAGCCTGGGGGCCGGCGGGGCCTCGGTCGAGACCGTGCTGAGTGAGGTCAACGTCGTTCCGGGCGGTGTCGTCCAGGGTGAGGTGCGGATCCAGGGCGGGTCCGTCGACCAGCAGATCGAGGCGCTGTCGGTCGGTCTGCAGGCCAAGGTCGAGGTGGAGAGCGGCGACCAGGAGTACAAGCAGGACATCGAGTTCGCGAAGAGCCGGCTCGGCGGTGCCTTCGAGCTGAAGGCGAACGCGGTGCACGCGGTGCAGTTCGGCCTCGAGATCCCCTGGGAGACGCCGATCACCACGATCGACGGGCAGTCGCTGCGCGGGATGAACATCGGCGTGACCACGGAGCTGGAGATCGCGCGCGCGGTCGACTCCGGTGACCTTGACGCGATCAATGTGCACCCGCTGCCGGCCCAGAAGGCGATCCTGGACGCGTTCATCCAGCTCGGCTTCCGTTTCAAGAACGCGGACATGGAGCGCGGGCAGATCCGGGGAACGCGGCAGAAGCTGCCCTTCTACCAGGAGATCGAGTTCCTCCCGCCTCAGCAGTACCGCGGGCTGAACCAGGTCGAGCTGAGCTTCGTGGCGGACGCGCAGGCGATGGACGTCGTGCTGGAGATGGACAAGAAGCCGGGGCTGTTCAGTGAAGGCAGCGACACGTTCCGTTCCTTCCAGGTGGGGCTGAACGACTACCAGGGCACCGACTGGGTCGCGTACCTCAACCAGTGGCTCTCCGAGGTCGGCAGCAAGCGGAACTGGTTCTAGGGGTTCTAGGCTCGGTCGTCTCAGCACCGAACGATCAGGAGGTACCGAGGTGACCGAGCTCAAGCGGCGTCCACTCCCCCATGACTTCCACCCGCCCGTGCCGTCTTTCACGGTCACGAGCGAGGACGTCCAGGAGGGCGCGACGCTCAAGGACGCTCAGGTCCACGCGGTCGGCAACACCTCGCCGCAGCTGCGGTGGGAAGGCTTCCCCGCCGGGACCAAGAGTTTCGCCGTGACGTGCTACGACCCGGACGCCCCGACCGGCAGCGGGTTCTGGCACTGGGTGGTGTTCGACATCCCGGCCTCGGTGACCGAGCTGCCGGCCGGCGCGGGCAGCGGCACGTTCGAGGGGCTGCCGGAGGGGGCCGTACAGGCACGCAACGACTTCGGCAGCAAGGACTTCGGCGGTGCCGCGCCGCCGCCCGGGGACGGGCCGCACCGGTACGTGTTCACGGTGTACGCCGTGGACCAGGAGAAGCTGGGACCGGACGCGGACAGCACCCCGGCGTTCGTCGGTTTCAATCTGCGGTTCCACACCATCGGGCGTGCCCAGCTGATCGGTGAGTACGAAGTGCCCGCCGAGGGTTAGTGTCCCGAGCGTTCACGGAACGTTTGCCCGCCTCTGGTCTTGGAATGGATCAGGGGCGGGCATTTTTGTTGCGGGGGTGGCGGGGGCATGGCCCCCGCAGGAGCAGCAGATATTGCGTTGTCCATCCCGGCGTGCCCGGCCAGAGTTGATCCCAGCCCGCCAGGGGGTGGGCCGGTGCGCACGGGAGGTGGGCTGGTATGCGGGACACGCTGGTACTGAACGCGAGCTTCGAGCCGTTGTCGACGGTGACGCTGAATCGAGCCGTCGTTCTGGTGCTCCAGGACAAGGCCGTCGTCGAACAGGCCCACCCCGAACTGCGGATGCGCGGAGCCGCGCTCGACATACCGGCGCCCCGGGTGATCAGGCTGTGCCAATACGTACGGGTGCCCTTCCGAAGACGCGCCCCGTGGTCGCGGCGGGGCGTGCTGGTCCGGGACCGGCACCGGTGCGCGTACTGCGGGCGGCGGGCGACGACCGTCGACCACGTGGTCCCGCGGTCGCACGGCGGGCAGGACACCTGGCTGAACACGGTGGCCTCGTGCGCGGAGGACAATCACCGCAAAGCGAACCGGACGCCGGAGCAGGCGGACATGCCGCTGCTCCGGGTGCCGTTCGAGCCGACTCCTGCTGACGCGATGCTGCTCGCGTTGGGGCAGGACGACTTCGACGCTCTGCCGGAATGGCTGGCCCAGCCTGCCGCATAGCCCGCGACCGCAGTCCGCTACGCCGTTGGGGGGGGAACCCCGGGGGGGGGGGGGGGCCCAAAAACATGGAGGGTGGAGGCATCCAGCGACGGGAAGGTTCTCTCGCCGCTCCCCTGCAAGGAAACCCCTGCACCCCCC
>NZ_JBVJVN010000004.1:351186-406585 GCF_055603605.1 Streptomyces sp. NPDC037271 | reverse complement strand
GTTTGGAGTTTTGGGAGGGGGGTTTGTCCCGGGCTGCCGGGATACCCGTCGCCAAAGGCCTCTACCGTGTGGGGGGGAGTCCTTTGGGGGGGGGGGCCCCCCCCAACGGCGTAGCGGGTAATGCCGTCAGTCGATGGACGGCTTCTCGCGCCGCTCCTGGGCCGGGACGCTCGCGCCGCCGCCACTGCCCGAACCGCCGCCCATGCCGCCGAAGTTGCCCATGGCGCCGGACAGGCCCTTGAGGGCGTCGCCGATCTCGCTGGGGACGATCCAGAGCTTGTTGGCGTCGCCCTCGGCGATCTTCGGGAGCATCTGGAGGTACTGGTAGGAGAGGAGCTTCTGGTCCGGGTCGCCGGCGTGGATGGCCTCGAAGACCGTACGGACGGCCTGGGCCTCGCCTTCGGCACGCAGGGCGGCGGCCTTGGCCTCGCCCTCGGCGCGCAGGATCTGGGACTGCTTCTCGCCCTCGGCGCGCAGGATTTCGGACTGCCGGACGCCTTCGGCCTGGAGGATCGCGGCGCGCTTGTCGCGGTCGGCGCGCATCTGCTTCTCCATCGAGTCCTGGATGGAGGTGGGCGGTTCGATGGCCTTGAGTTCGACGCGGTTGACGCGGATGCCCCACTTGCCGGTGGCCTCGTCGAGGACGCCGCGCAGGGCCGCGTTGATCTCCTCGCGGGAGGTCAGGGTCCGCTCCAGGTCCATGCCGCCGATGATGTTGCGGAGTGTGGTGACGGTCAGCTGCTCGATCGCCTGGATGTAGCTGGCCACCTCGTACGTCGCGGCGCGGGCGTCGGTCACCTGGTAGTAGATGACCGTGTCGATGTTGACGACCAGGTTGTCCTGGGTGATGACCGGCTGCGGCGGGAAGGGGACGACCTGTTCGCGCAGGTCGATGCGGTTGCGGATGGTGTCGATGAACGGGACGACGATGTTGAGGCCCGCGTTCAGTGTCCGCGTGTACCGGCCGAAGCGCTCGACGATGGCGGCGCTTGCCTGTGGGATGACCTGGATGGTCTTGATCAGGGCGATGAAGACCAACACCACCAGGATGATCAAGACGATGACGACCGGACCCATCGTGGTTGTCCGTCCCCTTCTCCGCTTCGGCGCTCTGGCAGATCCTATTGACCCTGACGACTGCTTACTGACCCCGACGACTGCTGATCTTACGGCCGTTGAGGATCTTGCTGGTCGAGTCTGACAGACCGTCGCGCACCTCGGGGGGTGTTCGGTCCACTTTCGTCCGGCGAGGTCACATGATGATCGCCGTGGCCCCCTCGATGTCCACGACGTCCACTTCCTCGCCCGTCTCGTAGACGCGCCCGGTGTCGAGTGCGCGTGCCGACCAGACCTCCCCGGCGAGCTTGATCCGGCCGCCGGAGCTGTCGGTCCGTTCCAGTACGACGGCCTGTCTGCCCTTCAACGCGTCCGTTCCCGTGGCGAGTTGCGGCCGTTGGGAGCGGTGCCGGGCGGCGATGGGCCGGACGACGGCGATGAGGGCGACCGAGGCGACGACGAAGACGAGCACCTGGACGACGACGTCCGCGCCGAACCCGGAGGCGACGGCGGCGGCGACCGCGCCGACGGCCAGCATCCCGAACTCCGGCATCGCGGTCACGACAAGCGGGATTCCGAGCCCTGCCGCGGCGACGAGCCACCACACCCATGCGTCGATGTCGTTCACATGGCCATGGTAGGTCCGCGGGACGTACCGGGGACAGGGCGCACGGGGGGCGGTCAGGACAGAGGGAGACCCTGTGCGGTCCAGCGGTCGCCGACCTGCTCGACGACGAGCGGCAGCCCGAAGCAGAGGGACAGGTTGCGGGAGGTGAGCTCGAGCTCCAGCGGGCCTGCCGCCATGACCTTGCCCTGACGGATCATCAGGACGTGGGTGAAGCCCGGGGCGATCTCCTCGACGTGATGGGTGACCATGATCATCGAGGGGGCGATCGGGTCACGGGCGAGGCGGCCGAGGCGGCGGACGAGGTCCTCGCGGCCGCCGAGGTCGAGGCCGGCGGCCGGCTCGTCCAGGAGCAGCAGCTCGGGGTCGGTCATCAGGGCCCGGGCGATCAGCGTGCGCTTGCGCTCGCCCTCGGAGAGGGTGCCGAACTTCCGGTCCAGGTACTCGGTCATACCGAGACGGTCGAGGAAGGCACGAGCACGCTGCTCGTCGATGTCCTCGTACTCCTCCTGCCAGCCGGCGGTCATGCCGTAGGCGGCGGTCAGCACGGTCTGCAGGACGGTCTGTCGCTTGGGCAGCTTGTCGGCCATGGCGATGCCGGCCATGCCGATGCGCGGGCGCAGTTCGAAGACGTCGGTGCCGGGCTCGCCGAGGGTCTCGCCGAGGATGGTGGCCGTGCCCTTGCTGGGGTAGAGGTAGCTGGACGCGACATTGAGGAGGGTCGTCTTGCCGGCGCCGTTGGGGCCCAGGATGACCCAGCGCTCACCCTCCTTCACCGACCAGGAGACCTGGTCCACCAGAGCCCGGCCCTCGCGGACCACGGATACGTCCTGAAGCTCCAGAACATCGCTCATGAGCGCGTTGTCTCCCCTTGCATTGTGGCCGGTCTCGGCTGTCGCGTACGCCTGTGGCTCGGGCCGCCGCGCCGGTGGGCGCAGGCCCTCCAGGAAATCTACGCCACCGGTCGGCTTCACCGTTCCATCGGTCCGGTCCTTAGGGTGGGGGCATGCTCTCGGAACCACGCGCAGGGCGCCTTGCCGCCTGGGGAAATGCCCTTATTGCCGGAATGGTCTCGCCGGATGACGCCGCGCTCGCCGTTGTCGGTGAGGACGCGGTGCACCGGGTGGAGGGGCTGCCCGGTGAATCGGCGCCGGTCGGTCTCACGCTGGCGCTGGGGCGGCTGCGGGCGCTCGGGGCGACCGGACTGCGGGTCGCGCTGCCCGCGCCCGGGCATCCGCTGGGGCTGAGCGGACCGCCGGAGTTCAACGCGCGGGCACTGGAGGCCGAGGAGGCGGTGATCTGTCACGGTACCGCGCTCGGGCTGGTGCCGGAGGTGTACGAGGCCGGGCCCGAGGGTGATGTCCATGTCGAGGTCGTCTGGCACTGCCTGCCGGTGCGGGAGGCCCCGCCGGCCGACGTGCCCTCGCTCGGGGAGGCGGAGCGGGAGCTGGCGGAGGCGTTGCGGGACGCGACGCAGGTGCTGACGCGGCTGGACGTCGCGGGGTCGGGGCCGGTGGCGGAGGCGGCGGTCGCGGCGTACCGGGCCCGTGCCGAGCGGGGGCGCGAGGTGCTGGCGCCGGGGTATCCGCCGCGGGCGGTGCGGGTGCTGGAGTTGGCGCAGCGGGTGGGGGCCTTGGTGTCCCTGGCGTATGAGAACGGTCACGGGGGTGCGGTGAGCGCGTCCGAGATGGCGGCGCGGGGGGAGGCGTTGCGGCCGGTGGAGCGGACGGCTCGGCGGGCGCAGGTCGCGGCGTACAACTCCGTTGTGGAGGAGCGGGAGCGGGGGGTGCGGTGACGTCCCTCGGTTGTGCGGGGGCGTTGCTCTGAGGAGTGCCCGGCGTGGGTGAGGGCCGGGGATGCGGCACGCGGCCCGGCTCTGCGGGGTGCCTCCCCCACTCTCGGCTGCGCTCGAGCGGGAGGTGCCCCCACCGCCCGCCCGTGCCGCCCCAGCAGCACTGGCGGGCGCAGCGGGTGGGGCCGGGAACACGACCGGCCTCCCGGGTGAGGCCCGGGAGGCCGTGGTGGGCTTGGTGGCCGGCCTGGGTCAGTGGTTGACGCCGTGGTTGCCGAAGGCCGGGTTCAGGAGGCCGATGACGTTGACGCTGTTGCCGACGGCGTTCACCGGGATGTGGACCGGCGCCTGGACGACGTTGCCGGAGGCGACGCCCGGGGAGCCGATGGCCTCGCCGTGGGCGACGGCGCCATCGGTGGCGGAGGCCATGCCCGCGCCGGCGGCGATCAGCCCGCCGGCCATCATCGTCACGGCCGCTGCCTTCTTCAGGTTCTTCACTTACAACCCCTCCTTGCGATTGCCGCGGCAGTCGCCGCAGCACGCACTGGAGAACGGTCGGACCCCTCGCAGGATGCGCCATATGGGGGACATTCCCACGACGGTATGAATCTCCGACCGGAAGGGAACCCTCCGGGTTGCCGCCGCGTACGGGGGGCAACCCGTCACGGATCAGCCGGTCACGCCGTGGCGCACGGCCCACAGCGCGGCCTGGGTGCGGTCCGCGAGGTCGAGTTTCATCAGGATGTTCGAGACGTGGGTCTTGACGGTCTTCTCCGAGAGCACGAGCGCGCGGGCGATCTCCCGGTTGGAGCGGCCGTCCGCTATCAGGGCCAGCACTTCGCGCTCCCGCTCCGTGAGGGCGCCCGCTCTCCCCTGGCCGGAGTTGCCCTCCTCCTGGGACAGCAGGGCGCCCGCGACCTCGGGCTGGAGCAGGATGTGGCCCGCGTGGACGGAGCGGATGGCTCCCGCCAGCGCGTCGGGATCGACGTCCTTGTAGACGTAACCGGCCGCACCCGCCCGGAGGGCCGGGACCACGGTGCGCTGTTCGGTGAAGCTGGTGACGACCAGCACCCGCGCGCGGTTGTCCAGCTCGCGGAGTCTGCGCAGCGCCTCGACGCCGTCCATGCCCGGCATCTTGACGTCCATGAGGATCACGTCGGGTTTCAGTTCCTCGGCGCGGTCGACCCCCTCGGCTCCGTCCGCGGCCTCGCCCACCACCTCGATGTCGTCCTGCACCTCCAGGAAGGTGCGCAGGCCCCGGCGGACCACCTGGTGGTCGTCGACGAGCAGCACCTTGATTGCGTCAGCCACCGGGGACCTCCATCTCGATCGTGGTGCCCTTGCCGGGCGCCGATGACACGGTCAGCCTGCCGCCGGCCCCGCCGGCCCGGTCCCGCATCGAGACGAGGCCCAGGTGGCGTCCCGCGCGGCGCACCGCGTGCGGGTCGAAGCCGCTGCCGTCGTCGGTGACGCGCAGTACGGCTCCGGCGCCGCGCCGGTGCAGCGTCACGTCGACGTGTTCCGCCGACGCGTGGCGCAGGGCGTTGTGCAGCGCCTCCTGGGCGACGCGCAGCATCGCCTCCTCCTGGGCGGCGGGCAGGGCCTTGACCCCGTGGCCGGCGAAGGTCACGCGTGCGGTGTGGGCGCGGTCGAGGACCTGGATCTGGGTACGGAGGGTGGCGACCAGGCCGTCCTCGTCCAGGGCGGCGGGCCGCAGCTCGACGACGGCGGCGCGCAGCTCGTCGGCGGCCTCCGCGGCGAGCGCGGCGACCTGTTGCAGCTCGCCCTTGGCGCGCGCGGGGTCGCGGTCGACCAGGGTGGCGGCGGCCTGGGCGGTCAGGCGCAGCGAGAACAGTTTCTGGCTGACCGCGTCGTGCAGTTCGTGGGCGAGGCGGGAGCGTTCCTCGGCGATGGTCAGCTCGCGGCTGCGTTCGTACAGGCGGGCGTTGGTGAGGGCGATCGCGGCGTGCTGGGCGAGGATGCCCAGCAGCTCCTCGTCGTCCGGGGTGAAGCCGCAGGTGCCCTCGGGCCTCGCACAGTTCTTGTTGGCGAGGAAGAGGGCCCCGATGACCTCGTCGCCGTCGCGGATCGGCAGGCCCAGGAAATCGGCCAGGTCGGGGTGGGCGGAGGGCCAGCCGCCGAAGCGGGGGTCCTTGCGGACGTCGGCGAGGCGCTGGGGCGTGGCCTCGTGCAGCATCGCGGCGAGGATGCCGTGCTGGCGCGGCAGGGGGCCGATGGCCTTCCACTGCTCCTCGCTGACGCCGTCGACCACGAACTGGGCGAAGCCGCCGTGGTCGTCGGGGACGCCGAGTGCCGCGTACTGCGCGTCGAGCAGCTCGCGGGCCGAGGCGACGATCGTCTTGAGGACGTCGCGCACCTCGAGGTGCCTGCTCATGGCCAGCAGCGCGGAACTCACCGCGGCGAGGCCGGACCGGGGGCCGTGACTCATGTCCTCACGGTACCGGCGGGGTGTGACACCGGGATCGGACCTGTGACCGCCGTCGCCTAGGGCGCCGGTCCTAGGACGGAGGTCCTGCCCGCCGGTCCTAGGGCGAAGGGCCCCGCACGGTTGCGGCCCGTGCCCGAGGCGCCGGTGCGGCCCGATTCCTACGTTGAGGACCACGCCGAGCCGATCAGGCGGCGTGGACGACGAGGGGACGTGTGTCATGCCGGTCGCGATCATCACGGGAGCGTCGAAGGGACTGGGCCGGGCGTTGGCCGAGGCCCTGGCGGCACGGGGCTGGGACCTGGTGCTCGACGCCAGGACGCCGGAGGTGCTGGAGGAGACGGCGGCTGCGCTGGAGGCGTACGGCACGCGCGTGACGGCGCTGCCCGGGGACGTCACCGACGCCGGACACCGGGCCGGGCTGGTGGCGGCGGCCCGGCGGCTGGGCGGGGTGGACCTGCTGGTCAGCAATGCGAGCGCACTGGGTGCGGAGCCGCTGGTGCGGCTGGAGGGGCTGGCGCTCGACGGGCTGCGGCGGGCGATGGAGGTGAACGTCGTGGCCGCGCTGGGCCTGGTCCAGGAGGCGCTGCCGTCGCTGCGGGCGGCCCGGGCGGGCGCGGTGCTGACGGTCAGCTCGGACGCCGCGGCGGAGGCGTACGAGACGTGGGGCGGATACGGAGCGTCCAAGGCGGCCCTGGACCAGCTGGCGGCGGTGCTGGGTACCGAGGAGCCCGGGTTGCGGGTCTGGGCGGTCGATCCCGGGGACATGGCCACGGACCTGTACGCGGCGGCCGTACCGGACGACGACGATCCGCGGCCCGATCCGGTGAGTGTCGTCCCGGCGCTGCTCAGGCTCCTGGACGAGCGGCCGGCCAGCGGCCGCTACGGGGCTCCGGCGCTGCTGGAGGGAGTGCGATGACGACGGTGCCGCACGTTCCGCGGGAGCTGTCGGCGCGGGTGCCCGCCGAGCAGCGCGGGCCCGGACTGGACCGGGACGCCGTGCGGCTGCTGGTGTCGCGTGGCACCGAGGTGTCGCATCACGTGTTCGGTGAGCTGCCGGGGCTGCTGCGGGCCGGTGATCTGCTGGTCGTCAACACGTCGGCCACGCTGGCGGCCGCCGTCGACGGGCACGTCGGGCACGCGCGCGTGGTGGTGCACTTCTCCACGCGCGGGGACGACGGCCGGTGGGCGGTGGAGCTGCGGGTTCCCGACGGGCGGGGCACCACGCGCGCGCGTGCGGAGGTAGGGGCAGCGGAAGGAGCAGGGCGTGGAGCGCTTCCTTCGAAGGGGGGCGGGAGACGGGCGGGAGGGCAGGAGGGGACGAGGGTGCGGCTGCCCGGCGGTGCGCGGCTCGTGCTGGAGGAGCCCCTGAGTGCGCGCGGGGAGCGGTTGTGGTGGGCACGGGTGTCGGGAGCCGAGGTGCCCGTGGTGCTGCGGGAGCACGGGCGGCCCATTCGCTACTCCTATACGGAGCGGGATCAGCCGTTGTCCGCGTACCAGACGGTGTTCGCGCTGCCGTCCGCGGACGGGTCGGGCAGCGCGGAGATGCCGAGCGCGGCGCGGCCCTTCACGGCGCGGCTGGTGGCGGAGCTGGTGAGCCGGGGGGTGCAGTTCGCGCCGGTGACGCTGCACACGGGGGTGGCTTCGGCTGAGGCGCACGAGCCGCCGTATCCGGAGCGGTTCTCGGTGCCGGAGACGTCGGCGCGGCTGATCAACGCCGCGAAGGCGGGGGACGGCCGGGTGGTGGCCGTCGGGACGACGGCCGTGCGGGCGGTGGAGTCGGCGGCCGGTGCCGACGGACTCGTACGGGCTCGGACGGGTTGGACCGATCTGGTCGTGACTCCGGAGCGCGGGGTGCGGGTGGTGGACGGGCTGCTGACGGGGCTGCACGAGCCCGAGGCCTCGCATCTGCTGATGCTGGAGGCGGTGGCGGGGCGGGTGGCGCTCGACCGCGGGTACGACGCGGCGGTACGGGGGCGCTACCTGTGGCACGAGTTCGGGGACGTCCATCTCCTCCTGCCGCAGGAGCACGGCGCAGACCCTCACAGATTGCATTGCTTCAGCAACCAACGGTGAGAAGAGCGGGGGGCCGGTGTGAGCCCCCGCATAGGGTGCACGTCACGTACGAAGGAGAGTAGGAGAACGACTCGTCCGTTTTGACCGGGGCGGATAGTCCAATCTGCCCCGTTTCACCCCTGCCTGATCCACTACCTCGGATCGTACGTCACACCTTTGCCTCCGGATTTTGCGACCGCTAAGAATTGCTCTCGTCGCTCAACGCGGCGGGCCCCGCCCCGCGGCGTTTGTGCCGGAAGCACCAACTGTCCCCACCGGACGAGAGCGACCTCCGCGCTATTCGAAGAGGTCTATCCCGCCATGCCCAAGAACATCTTCACCCGTGGTCACAGTCGTCCCCTGAACCGCACCCACAAGCTCGCGATCGCCGGTGTCGGCACGCTCGGCGCCGCCGCCGTCGCGCTCACCGCGGTCCCCGCCAGCGGCCAGACGACCACGAGCGAGGCCGCTCCCACGGCCAAGGTGGCGTACAGCACCGAGCAGATCCAGGACGTGCACGCCGGTGTCACCGGCCAGCTCGCCGGTGCCGGCCAGAAGGTCGCCTCCATCGAGGCGAAGCAGGAGGCGGCCACCAAGGCCACCGCCAAGAAGGCCACCGCCGAGAAGGCCGTGGAGAAGCGCGAGGCCAAGGAGACCGCGAGCCGGTCCGCCAAGCGCGTCGAGGCCAAGCAGGTCTCGACGAAGAGCTACGCCGACAACCTCGACGGCTGGATCCGCGAGGCCCGGGACATCATGAAGAAGCACGGCATCCCGGGTAGCTACGAGGGCATCCACCGCAACATCATGCGGGAGTCCTCCGGCAACCCGAAGGCCATCAACGACTGGGACATCAACGCCATCAACGGCATCCCGTCGAAGGGCCTGCTCCAGGTGATCCCGCCGACGTTCGAGGCCTACCACGTGCCCGGCACCTCCAAGAACATCTACGACCCGGTCGCCAACATCGTCGCCGCCTGCAACTACGCGGCGGACAAGTACGGCACCATGGACAACGTCGACAGCGCGTACTGAGGTCAGCGCGGACCTCTTCACGCCGGCTCGCGACCGAACGCCGAAGGGCGGCACCCTCAGGAGGGTGCCGCCCTTCGGGGCGTCTCGGCCGCGGGTCACCCGCGCATGACGCCGCGGGTCACTTGCGCATGACCTCGGGCTCGTGGCGGCGCAGGAAGCGGGCCACGAAGAAACCGCAGATCACGCCGAGGGCGATCAGCGCGGCCATGTTCAGGCCCCAGGCGCCGACGGTGTGCTCCCACAGCGGGTCCGCCTCGGCGCCCTTCTCCGGCGGGCTGATCCTGTTGAAGTCCAGCGTGGCACCGGCCGCGGCGACCGCCCAGCGCGACGGCATCAGGTACGAGAACTGGTTGACGCCGACCGCGCCGTTCAGGGCGAAGAGGCAGCCGGTGAAGACGACCTGGATGATCGCGAACATGACCAGCAGCGGCATGGTCTTCTCGGCGGTCTTCACCAGCGAGGAGATGATCAGGCCGAACATCATCGAGGTGAAGCCCAGCGCCATGATCGGCAGGGACAGCTCGAGGAGTGTCAGCCCTCCGAGGATCAGCCCCTCCTCCGGGATCTCCCGGTTGACGAAGCCGATGACGCCGACCAGCAGACCCTGCAGCACGGTGATCGCGCCGAGCACGAAGACCTTGGACATCAGGTACGCGGACCGCGACAGGCCGGTCGCGCGCTCCCGCTCGTAGATGACCCGTTCCTTGATCAGCTCACGGACGGAGTTGGCGGCGCCGGCGAAACAGGCGCCGACCGCGAGGATCAGCAGGACCGTGGTGGCGGTGCCGTTGGGAACGATCCGGCCGGTCTGCGGGTGGGCGGGGTTGGGCAGCAGGCCCTTGTCGGCGTCGATCAGCAGGCTCACCGCGCCGAGCACCGCCGGCAGGATCACCATCAGGGCGAGGAAGCCCTTGTCGGAGACGATCACCGAGACGTAGCGCCGCACCAGCGTGACGAACTGGGACATCCAGCCCTGCGGCTTCGGCGGCTTCATCGCCTGCATCGCCGGGACCTGTACGGCCTGCGGGGCGACGGCGTCGATGTCCGCGGCGTACATCTGGTAGTGCTGCGAGCCCTTCCAGCGGCCCGCCCAGTCGTAGTCGCGGTAGTTCTCGAAGGCGGAGAAGACGTCGGCCCAGGTGTCGTAGCCGAAGAAGTTCAGCGCCTCCTCCGGCGGGCCGAAGTAGGCCACCGAGCCGCCCGGCGCCATCACCAGCAGCTTGTCACAGATCGCCAGCTCGGCCACCGAGTGGGTGACGACGAGGACGGTGCGGCCGTCGTCGGCGAGGCCGCGCAGCAGCTGCATGACGTCGCGGTCCATGCCCGGGTCGAGGCCGGAGGTCGGCTCGTCCAGGAAGATCAGCGACGGCTTGGTGAGCAGCTCCAGGGCGACGGACACGCGCTTGCGCTGGCCGCCGGACAGGGAGGTGACCTTCTTGTCCTTGTGGATGTCGAGCTTGAGCTCGCGCAGCACCTCGTCGATGCGGGCGTCGCGCTCCGCGCCGGTGGTGTCGGCCGGGAAGCGCAGCTTGGCCGCGTACTTCAGGGCCTTCTTGACGGACAGTTCCTTGTGCAGGATGTCGTCCTGCGGGACCAGACCGATGCGCTGACGCAGCTCGGCGAACTGCTTGTAGAGGTTCCGGTTGTCGTAGAGGACCTCGCCCTGGTCGGCGGGCCGGTAACCGGTGAGCGCCTTGAGCAGGGTCGACTTGCCGGAGCCGGACGGGCCGATGACCGCGATCAGCGACTTCTCGGGCACGCCGAAGGAGACGTCCTTGAGGATCTGCTTGCCGCCGTCGACCGTGACGGTCAGGTGACGGGCGGAGAAGGACACCTCACCGGTGTCGACGAACTCCTCGAGCCGGTCCCCGACGATCTGGAACGTCGAGTGGCCGACGCCCACGATGTCGCTCGGGCCGAGCAGTTGGGAGCCGCCCTTGGTGATCGGCTGGCCGTTGACGTACGTGCCGTTGTGCGAGCCGAGGTCGCGGATCTCCATGCGCCCGTCGGGCGTCGAGTGGAACTCCGCGTGGTGACGGGAGACCTGGAGGTCGGAGACGACCAGGTCGTTCTCCAGGGCACGGCCGATGCGCATCACGCGGCCGAGCGAGAACTGGTGGAACGTGGTCGGGCTGCGATCGCCGTAGACCGGCGGCGCCCCCGCCGCGCCACCGGTCCCCTGCTGCTGCGGGAAGTGCGGTGCACCCTGCTGCGGCTGCTGCCAGCCGGCCTGCTGCTGCCCGTGCTGCGGGGCCTGCCGCTGCGGCGGCTCCTGCGCCGGCGCCTGCTGCGCCCAGCCCGCGTCCGCGCCCTGAGCGGCGTACGGCTGCTGCTGGGCCGCCTGCGGCGCGCCCGCGGCGGCCTGGGCTCCGGTCAGGTTCAGACGCGGTCCGTCGGTCGCGTTGCCCAGGTTCACCACCGTGCCGGCGCCGAGCTCCATCTGCTGGATGCGCTGCCCGTGCACGAACGTGCCGTTGGTACTGCCGTGGTCCTCGACGACCCAACTGCGGCCGTTGAAACTGATCGTGGCATGCCGCCAGGAAACCCTGGCGTCGTCGAAGACAAGCTCCCCCTGCGGATCGCGTCCGAGCGCATATGACCGGGACGGATCGAGCGTCCAGGTCCGTCCATTGGATTCCAGTACGAGTTCCGGCACTCCATGCCCCACTGAGTTGTCCCCCGATGTACCCCCGTAGCGGGGAGTCCAGGGATGTCGAACATCGGGGGGCACTATTTCAGGCTCGGGCCCCTGACCGAAAGTCGGACCTTGTGAAAACCGCGTAGGCGCCCATCGGCCGTTCCCGTTGACGGGGTTGAAACCTGCCCGGACAGTGGTATTCCACGCGAGGGGGACATGCGCGGCAACTGGGCCGCGCAGCGGATCGGGGGGTCTGCCATGAGTGCGTCCACGAGCGTCGGTTCCGGGGAGTACGGCACCAAGGTGCCGTGGGGAGACGTCCTGCTGTCCGCGATCGCCTCCGTGAGCTGGGCGTTGATCGGCATGGCGGGAACGGCGGCGCTCGGTCTGCGTCTGCTGGACGCGGACGCGGCGGGCTCGCTGGGCCCGATGACCGCGGCGGTCGTGGCGCTCGGCGCGGGCGGTTCGGTCACCCCGACCGGTGACGTGTCGGCGTTCGGGGTGAAAGGGGCGGAGGCGCACACGGCCCTGGAGATGACTCCGCTGGGCGTGGGTCTGGTCGGTGCGCTGCTGCTGTCGTTCTTCTTCCTGCGGTCCCTGCGGGCGGCCGGAGTCGTGGTCGCACCCGCCGAACTCCTCGCGCGCGCGGGCGCGGTGATCGCTCTGTTCGTGGCGATGACGGGCGGGCTGGCCTGGGCGGGCCACGACGTCATCACGATCGACGGCGGCTCGCTCGGACTCGACGGCCTGCCCGGCGGCGGGGGTGGTGGTCTCGAGATTCCGGGGCTCGGCGACGTGGGTGACATCGGCGGGCTGCTGCCCGACCGGATCGGTGACCTCGTCGACGCCGAGGTGGCCGTCGGCTTCGCCGTCGACACCGCGCCGACGCTGCTGGGCGGCCTGGTCTGGTCGGCCGGGGTCCTGCTGGTCGCACTGCTGGCCTCGCGCCGCGCTCCCCTGCCGCGCGGGTGCGAGGCCGTGCACCGGGTGGTGCGGCCGGCCGTGTCCGCCCTGGTCACGGTGGCGCTGACGGCGGTGGCGGCCGGCTTCGCGGCGGCGGCCTACGCGGCGACCGGCGACGACCACCCCCGGCGGATCGCGGGGGCCGCGTTGCTGGGCGCGCCGAACGGGGTGTGGCTCGGCGTTCCGATCGGACTGTTCGTGCCGTGGGACGGGCGGGCCACCGGTGAGCTGGTCCGGGTTCTCCCGGCTCCGCTGGACGAGCTGCTGGGCGCCGGCACCGAGCGGCCGGTCACGCTCGGGCGGCTGGCGGAGCTGGACGAACGGGTGTGGCTGCTCGGGGTGGCGGCTGCGCTGATGATGCTGATGAGCGGGGTACTGACGGCGGTACGGACTCCTGTGGCGCCGGGCGAGGCACGCTCGCCGGCTTTCGCCGGGCGGTGCGCCGTACGGCTGGGCGTCGGGACCGCACTGGCGCTGCCGCTGCTGGTCTGGCTGACGGAGGTGTCCGTGGACGCCTCACTGTCGGTACTCGGCGTCGACGCCTTCGGCGCGAGCGTCGACCTGCGCGGACGCCTCGGTACGGCGCTGCTGCTGGGTGCCGTGTGGGGCGCGGGGGCGGGGGCGGCCGGGGCGTTGCTGGCACGGGCGAGCGGGGCGGCGGGGGCGGGGGCGACGGCGTTGGCACGGGGTGCCTGGACGGCGGGGGCGGGTGGCGCGGGCGGGGGTGGCGCGAGGGCCGGCGGTACGGCGTACGCGGGGCCGCCGCCCTCGGGGCCGTACCGGCCGGGCGCGCCGCATCGGCCGCCCAACCCGGGCACCAATCCGTACCTGCGACTCGGGGAAGGGGCTGGAGCGGGAGCGGAGACAGGAGGACCCGAGGATGCGCGGCCGGCGGGGTCGCGCACTCCTTCGCCGTTCGATGGCGGGCGGGCGCCGGGCTCCGGGCAGCCCGGCTCCGGCGCCCGGCCGCCTGTCGGCGCCGGGCGGGAAGAGGGGCGTGTGGACCGACGCTCCGGGAGCGCGGGGCAGCAGCCCGACGGCGACGAGCAGCAATCCGGCGACGACGTGTACGGCGCCCCTACGGTGGCCGGGCCGCTGGGACCGCGGCCGGGAACGCCGCGGCGGCCTCCGAGGCCCGGGGAACGGCCCGGGGGCCGGCCGCCGGGCCGGTGGGGTGAGGGGCCCCCGCCGCCTCCTCCTCCGCCTCCGGCGCCACCGCGGCGGCCCAGAGACGGTCAGTAGGAACCCCGGACACGAACGGGGGCGGCCGCGGTCGCTCCTCTGGGCCGCTGGGCCGCTGGGCCGCTGGGCCGCTGGGCCGCTGGGCCGCTGGGCCGCTGGAGCCACTGCCTGAGCGCCCCCGGCGGCCTCCGCTTCCAGGAGCGGCCCGGACCGATCGCCCTTCCCCCCCGGGGGGCGACGGACCGCTCCCCGCCGCCCTCGGCGCCGGAGCTGAGGGGGAAACCGGCCGACCGGGCGCGGAGCGGGACGTCGGCCGAGACCCTCTCGGAGGAGCGGGACCGCTGGAACCATCGCCCTGAGCCGGGGACCCCTGAAACCACCGTCCTGAGCCGGGGACCGCTGGAACCATCACCCTGAGTCCAGACCACTGGACCCACCGCCCTGAGTCCAGACCACTGAACCCACCGCCCTGAGTCCAGACCACTGAACCCACCGCCCCGGGGAGCGTGGACGCGGGCGTCCTCGCCGGGGGTGAACGGCCACCGGCTTCATCGCCCCCCGCTTCCAGCACCGCCCCGCACCCCCGGTGCAGCGGTAAACGTGCGGGCGCGGGCCGGGGCCCGCCCCGGCGGGGCCGTGTCCGTCAGGCGGACCTCGGGGGCGGGAGGCACCGGGTGCCGGATACGGTGGGAGCACCATGAGCGCTTCGCAGACCTCTGACGTTCCCACGCTTCTCGTCAAGATCTTCGGCAAGGACCGACCGGGCATCACGGCCGGCCTGTTCGACACCCTCGCCGCCTACTCCGTCGACGTCGTCGACATCGAGCAGGTAGTCACCCGTGGCCGGATCGTGCTGTGCGCGCTCGTGACCGAGCCGCCCCGGAGCCTTGAGGGTGATCTGCGGGCGACCGTGCACAGCTGGGCGGAGTCACTGAGACTGCAGGCGGAGATCATCTCCGGTATCGGCGACAACCGGCCGCGCGGTCTCGGCCGCTCCCTGGTCACGGTGCTCGGCCACCCGCTCACCGCGGAGGCGACGGCCGCCATAGCGGCCCGGATCGCCGAGTCCGGCAGCAACATCGACCGCATCTTCCGGCTGGCCAAGTACCCGGTGACCGCTGTCGAGTTCGCGGTGTCCGGCGTGGAGACCGAGCCGCTGCGCACCGCGCTGGCCACCGAGGCCGCGGCGCTCGGTGTGGACGTCGCGGTCGTCTCGGCGGGGCTGCACCGGCGGGCGCAGCGCCTGGTCGTGATGGACGTGGACTCCACCCTGATCCAGGACGAGGTCATCGAGCTGTTCGCCGCGCACGCCGGCTGCGAGGACAAGGTCGCCGAGGTGACGGCGGCCGCGATGCGCGGGGAGCTGGACTTCGAGCAGTCGCTGCACGCGCGCGTGGCGCTGTTGGCGGGGCTGGACGCCTCCGTGGTGGAGAAGGTGCGCAGCGAGGTACGGCTGACGCCGGGTGCCCGCACCCTGATCCGTACGCTGAAGCGGCTCGGCTACCAGGTGGGGGTCGTCTCCGGCGGCTTCACCCAGGTCACCGACGATCTGAAGGAGCGGCTGGGGCTGGACTTCGCCCAGGCCAACACGCTGGAGATAGTCGACGGCAGGCTGACGGGCCGGGTCACCGGGGAGATCGTGGACCGGGCGGGCAAGGCCCGGCTGCTGCGCCGGTTCGCCGCCGAGGCGGGCGTACCGCTGGCGCAGACCGTGGCGATCGGGGACGGGGCCAACGACCTGGACATGCTGAACGCGGCCGGGCTCGGGGTCGCCTTCAATGCCAAGCCGGTGGTGCGCGAGGCGGCGCACACCGCGGTGAACGTGCCCTTCCTGGACACGGTGCTGTACCTGCTCGGCATCACCCGCGAAGAGGTGGAGGCGGCGGACACGCTGGACGAAGGCCTCGGCGAGGGCGTCGGCCTGCCCGTCGACCGGATCTGACTCACGCGCCCGGCCCCGGGCGGCTCGTACGGCGAGGGCCCGGACCGCCTGGGTGCCGGGCCCTGTCGCGCGGGGGCGGGTCAGTCGGCCGGCGCCCAGTAGTCGACCAGGGAGGCAGCGCCCGGCTCGACGTCCTTCCAGGAGCCCGTGAAGGTCAGGACGGCGAAGGCGGCGGTCGGGAAGCCCCGGTGGCCCATCCGCTCGCGGACGTCGCCCTCGGCCGAGCCCGCCAGGATCTCGGCGAGTGCTTCCATGCCCGGGTTGTGGCCGATCACCAGCACGTTCCGCAGGTCGTCGGGGGTCTCGTTGAGCACGGCGATCAGCTCGCCGGGAGAGGCCTCGTAGATCCGCTCCTCGTAGACGGTTTTCGGCCGCTGCGGGAACTCCGCGACGGCGAGCTTCCAGGTCTCGCGGGTCCGGGTCGAGGTGGAGCACAGGGCCTGGTCGAAGGGGACGCCGGTGTCCGCGAGCCGGCGCCCGGCCTCTGCGGCGTCCTTGCGGCCTCGATCGGCGAGCGGCCGCTCGTGGTCGGTCACCTGTGGCCAGTCGGCTTTCGCATGCCGGAAAAGGACAATCCTGCGGGATTCTGCGACGCTCATGGCATCCAGCTTCGCATGAAACAGGCCACGGGGCGCAGGGAGTTGACATGCGGATGCACCGCCTCGGGCGGATCCGGGGCGCCGGTCCGCCTCAGCGCCCGGTCAGCTGCCGCACCAGCTCCAGGAGGTGGGCGATCGCGGGTTCGCCGGCGGTGGCGTGGGCCTCGGCGGGATTGAGTATCAGCAGGAGCAGCGCGACGAATGCGAGCACGGGCAGGGTGAGGGCCCACCAGGGCAGCCGGATCTCGACGCCGCCCCCGGGTGTCCGGGGAGGCCGGGTGTGGGTTGGGGCCGACATGAGTGCCTCCGCTGGTCTTCGAGCGTCCCTGGTCCGTGCTCCGCGGCCCGCCTGTGGCGGGCACATCTCGAAACTACGGAATCCGCGGGCCCCAACCCATCCGGAGGTCCACCCACTTGACCCTGACCCTCGCCCCCTAGGGGATGGGGGGTTAACCCCACCGTCGGGCGGCCGAGGGCGGGATCACGGTGCGGCGATCGTCGCGATGACGCCGATGATCACGAAGATCGCGAGGAAGCCGCCGAAGACGTACAGCATCTTCTTCTGGCCGTGCTGGGGGTTCGGGTCGAGGACTGGCATACGGCAAGTCTCGCATCCGTCGGCCGCACCGGGGCAGGCGGGCCGCTTCCGCCGTCAGCGGGCCCCTGCCCCGACGCCGGGAGGCCGCTCCCCCGGAGCCGGCAGGCCCCTGCCGGAGTCAGGAGGCCGCTCCCCCGGAGCCATCAGGCCCCTGCCGACGTCAGGAGGCCACCCCCCCGGAGCCGGCAGGCCCCTGCCGGAGTCAGCGGGCCGCTTCCTCCTCCACCGTGCGGTCGCGCCCCGCCAGGAAGCCCACCACCATCTGCGGCACCATCAGGGCGCTCATCAGTGCGATCGGCAGGCCCCAGCCGCCGCTGTGCTGGTAGAGCACGCCCACCAGCAGCGGACCCGGGATGGAGATCAGGTAGCCGGTGCTCTGCGCGAAGGCGGACAGCTGGGCGACGCCCGCGCCCGTCCTGGCCCGCATCCCGACCATGGTCAGCGCGAGCGGGAAGGCGCAGTTGGATACGCCGAGCAGCAGGGCCCAGGCCCAGGCACCGCCGGCCGGCGCGAAGTACAGGCCGGCGTATCCGGCGAGCCCGCACACACCCAGTACCAGCACGATCGGGCCCTGATGGGGCAGGCGGGTGGCCACGCGCGGGATGACGAAGGCGAGCGGCACGCCCATCACCATGATGACGGCGAGCAGCAGCCCGGCGGTGCCGGCGGACACACCCGCGTCCCGGAAGATCTGCGCCATCCAGCCCATCGTGATGTAGGCGGCGGTGGCCTGGAGGCCGAAGAAGACGGCGAGGGCCCAGGCCGTGCGGCTGCGGGTGATCCGCAGCGGGGGCTGCTCGGCGGGCTGCTTCGCCTGCCGTTCCGCAGGGCGTGCGGTCGCGGGCTTCCCGGTGGCCTCGTCGGCCTCGAGGGCCTCGTCCGAAGGGTCCGGGGCGGGCGTGAGCGTGGACGGTGCCCTCCGTTCGCGTACGAACGGGATCCACGGCAGGACGGCCGCCGCCGCCACCACGGCCCACACCGCCAGGCCGGGCTGCCAGTCCCCGCCCAGCGCGTTCGTCATGGGCACGGTCGCCGCGGCGGCGATCGAGGTGCCGAAGGCGAGGGCCATCGAGTACAGGCCGGTCATGGAGCCGACCCGGTCGGGGAAGAAGCGCTTGACGATGACCGGCATCAGGACGTTGCTGACCGCGATGCCCATCAGAGCGAGGGCGGTGGCGGCCAGGAAGCCGGCGGTGCCGCCGGCGTACGGGCGTATGAGCAGGCCCGCGGTGATGGCGACCATGCCCGCGCAGACCACCGCGCCGGGCCCGAAGCGGCGGGCCAGCCGCGGGGCGGTGACCCCGAACACGGCGAAGCAGAGCGGGGGCACGGAGGTGAGGAGCCCGGCCACGCTGCCGCTCATGCCGAGCCCGTCGCGGACCTCCTCCAGGAGCGCGCCCAGGCTCGTGATGGCGGGGCGCAGGTTCAGCGCGGCCAGGACGATGCCGAGGAGGAGCAGGCGGGTCGTCCACGTCGTCCACGCGCGCGTGCCGGGTGCCCCGGGCGCCTCGCCGGGTACCCGGGCGTCGCGTGCGGTCGCCTCGCCGGGGGTCGTGGACCTCATGGTCTCCGTCCGAGTCTCCGTCCGGGTTTCGTCACTAGCCATGAGACCCACCATAGAATCATGGGATGATTGGTTGTCCATTCCGGTGTCGTCCGGTGCCCGATGGCTGTCCGCCGCCGGGACTCGCGTGCGAAGGTGAGCCATGCCCCTGAGCCATCCCCGCCGTTCGGCGCTGTCCGAGCAGGTCATCGCGGCCCTGCGCCAGCAGATCGCCTCGGGCGAGTGGCCCGTCGGCTCCCGCATCCCGACCGAGCCCGAACTGGTCGACCAGCTCGGTGTCGCCCGGAACACGGTCCGTGAGGCGGTCCGCGCGCTGGCCCACAACGGTCTGCTGGACATCCGCCAGGGCTCCGGCACGTACGTCGTGGCGACCAGCGAGCTGGCGGGCGTGATGCAGCGCCGCTTCGCCGAGGCCGACCCCCGGCACATCGCCGAGCTGCGTTCCACGCTGGAGTCCGCCGCCGCCCGGCTCGCCGCCGAGCGGCGCACGGAGAAGGACCTCAAGCAGCTCGACGCCCTGCTGGTGCGCCGCGAGGAGGCCTGGGAGTCGGGTGACACGGAGGCGTTCGTGACGGCGGACGCGACGTTCCACCTGGCCGTCGTGGCCGCCTCGCACAACGACGTGATGACCGCGATGTACGCGGATCTGGGCGAGGTGATGCGGGACTGGCTGCGCGTGGACGTCGGCGGCGAGCTGACGCCGGAGACGCACATGGACCACACGCGGCTGGTCGACGCGATCCGCGTGGGGGACGCGGTGACGGCCGCCCAGGAGGCGGCCGGCTATCCGTTCCTGTGCCGTCCGGGCCGGATCAGCGCGCCCGCTGATGGCTGACCCACGCCGCCTGGACCTCCTTCCAGCAGCGTCCGTCCAGTCGCACGGTCTGCGCGGGCCCCGCCGCGACCGCCGAGCCGTCGCTGTCGAGGTCCCACCAGCGGACGCACTCGATGTGCAGGCGCACGTGGTCGGTCTCCGGGAACGGGTTGTGGCAGTGGGCGGTCACCTGGGAGTCGTCGACGCGGACCCGGCACTCGGCGCCGAACGGCTCCGCCGACGCGGAGTCCCCGGTGTCCCCGGCGGGCACGCGCGCGTGGGACACCGCTTCGTACGGCAGGATCAGTACGCAGGCGACGGCGGCGGTCACTGAGGCCAGGCGGGAAAGCAGACGCACAGGGGACCTCCTCGGCCGTACGGGGAACTGGGGAGGGAAGGCGCGTGGTGGGGAACTCGTACTCCAGCGTGTGCCGTCGACTGCCCCGCCGCCCGGCCGGCTGGGCCGAACGGGTGACACGCCAAGGGCCCGCACCCTGGTGGATGCGGGCCCCGGAGGGACGACCGGTCAGGCGCCGATGGCGTGCAGACCGCCGTCGACGTGGACGATCTCGCCCGTGGTCTTCGGGAACCAGTCGCTCAGCAGCGCGACGACACCGCGGCCGGCGGGCTCCGGGTCCTTCAGGTCCCACTCCAGCGGGGAACGGCTGTCCCACACGGCGGCCAGGTCGCTGAAGCCCGGGATGGACTTGGCGGCCATGGAGCCGAGCGGGCCCGCCGAGACCAGGTTGCAGCGGATGTTCTGCTTGCCCAGGTCACGGGCCATGTAACGGCTGGTGGCCTCCAGCGCGGCCTTGGCCGGGCCCATCCAGTCGTACTGCGGCCAGGCGAACTGCGCGTCGAAGGTGAGGCCGACGACCGAGCCGCCGTTCTGCATCAGCGGCAGGCAGGCCATGGTCAGCGACTTCAGGGAGTACGCCGAGACGTGCATGGCGGTGGCGACCGACTCGAACGGCGTGTTCAGGAAGTTGCCGCCGAGCGCGTCCTGCGGGGCGAAGCCGATCGAGTGGACGACGCCGTCGAGGCCGCCCAGCTCCTCGCCGACGACGTCGGCCAGGCGTCCGAGGTGCTCGTCGTTGGTGACGTCCAGCTCGATGACCTTGGCGGGCTTGGGCAGCTTCTTGGCGATGCGCTCGGTCAGCGTGGGCCGCGGGAACGCGGTCAGGATGACCTCGGCGCCCTGCTCCTGGGCCAGCTTGGCGGTGTGGAAGGCGATGGAGGCCTCCGTCAGCACACCGGTGATCAGGACGCGCTTGCCCTCGAGAATTCCGCTCATGGTGATCAGTGACCCATTCCCAGTCCGCCGTCAACGGGGATGACGGCTCCAGTGATGTACGAGGCGTCCTCCGAGGCGAGGAACCGCACCGTCGCGGCGATCTCCTCCACCTGCGCGTACCGGGCGAGCGGCACCTGCGCGAGGATCTTCGTCTGCTGCTCCTCGGTGAGCTCCCGGGTCATGTCGGTGTCGACGAAACCGGGCGCGACGACGTTGAAGGTGATGTTGCGCGAGCCCAGCTCACGGGCGAGGGAGCGCGCGAAGCCGACCAGCGCGGCCTTGGAGGCGGCGTAGTTCGCCTGCCCCGCGGAGCCGAGGAGCCCGACCACCGACGAGATGAGCACGACACGGCCCTTCTTGGCCCGCAGCATGCCGCGGTTGGCGCGCTTGACGACGCGGAAGGTGCCGGTGAGGTTGGTGTCGATGACGGAGGTGAAGTCCTCTTCGGACATCCGCATCAGGAGCTGGTCCTTGGTGATGCCGGCGTTGGCGACCAGGACCTCGACGGGACCGTGGGTCTCCTCGATCTCCTTGTAGGCCTGCTCCACCTGCTCGCTGTCGGTGATGTCGCACTTGACGGCGAGGAAACCCTCGGGGGGCTCACCCGAGCGGTACGTGATCGCGACCTTGTCGCCGGCGTCGGCGAAAGCGCGGGCGATGGCGAGGCCGATGCCCCGGTTGCCTCCGGTGACGAGAACCGAGCGGCTCAACGGATCACCCTTTCGATAGCGGTCTGGTACCCGCCCGAGCACCCGGTTGACGGGCGGCGTTGACAGGCGGCTTCCTCGAAAACCTATCGGTCCCCACCCCTGCGCAAAGACTCGGGCACCCACAGTGGCTTACGGGGCTGACTGTCGGGTCCCTACAGAAGGGGCCCGGGTTTCCGCCCTCCATGCCGGACGTGAATCCATTGGCCCGGCCCGGTGCCGACGCCCCATGATTCACTGCGGGACAAGCATGTCCCGCTCACCATGACTCAAGGGAGGCCGTTCGTGGCCCACGAGGTCGATCAGTCATTCCTTGCACTTCCCCTGCGCGCCCTCGCCGACGCCGCCCTCGCCCGCGCGCGTGCGCTCGGCGCCGAGCACGCGGACTTCCGCCTGGAGCGGGTGCGCAACTCCGCCTGGCGCCTCAGGGACGCCAAGCCCGCCGGGTCCTCGGACACCACCGACCTCGGGTACGCGGTGCGCGTGGTGCACGGCGGTACGTGGGGCTTCGCGTCCGGTGTGGACCTCACCATGGACGCCGCCGCCAAGGTCGCCTCGCAGGCGGTGGCGATGGCGAAGCTGTCCGCACAGGTGATCAAGGCTGCCGGGTCGGACGAGCGGGTGGAGCTGGCCGACGAGCCCGTGCACGCCGACCGGACGTGGGTCTCGTCGTACGAGGTCGACCCCTTCACCGTGCCCGACGCCGAGAAGTCGGCCC
Source organism: Streptomyces sp. NPDC037271 (assembly GCF_055603605.1). NCBI lineage: Bacteria > Bacillati > Actinomycetota > Actinomycetes > Kitasatosporales > Streptomycetaceae > Streptomyces > Streptomyces sp. NPDC037271. Next base: position 384,560 of record NZ_JBVJVN010000004.1, on the reverse strand, counting down.
TGCTGGCCGACTGGAGCGCGCGGCTGCTGGCGGCCGACGGGGTCGACCACGTCGACGCCTCGCTGCTCACCGTGCACGAGAACAAGTTCTACGCCGACACCGCCGGGACCGTGACCACGCAGCAGCGGGTACGGCTGCACCCGGTGCTCACCGCCGTTTCGGTGGACGGCTCCAGCGGCGAGTTCGACTCCATGCGCACCCTCGCGCCGCCCGCCGGTCGCGGCTGGGAGTACCTGACCGGCACCGGCTGGGACTGGGACGCCGAACTGGCCGAGATCCCGGAGCTGCTGGCCGAGAAGATGCGGGCGCCGAGCGTCGAGGCGGGCCTGTACGACCTGGTCGTCGACCCGTCCAACCTCTGGCTGACCATCCACGAGTCCATCGGACACGCCACCGAGCTCGACCGCGCCCTCGGCTACGAGGCCGCCTACGCCGGCACCTCCTTCGCCACCTTCGACCAGCTCGGCAAGCTGCGCTACGGCTCCGAGCTGATGAACGTCACCGGCGACCGCACCGCCGAGCACGGCCTGGCGACCATCGGGTACGACGACGAGGGCGTCGAGGGGCAGTCCTGGGACCTGGTGAAGGACGGCACGCTGGTGGGCTACCAGCTGGACCGGCGGATCGCGAAGCTCACCGGGTTCGAGCGGTCCAACGGGTGCGCGTACGCCGACTCCCCCGCCCATGTGCCCGTGCAGCGCATGGCCAACGTGTCGCTGCGGCCGGATCCCGGCGGGCTGTCCACCGAGGACCTGATCGGGGGCGTGGAGCGCGGGATCTACGTCGTCGGTGACCGGTCCTGGTCCATCGACATGCAACGCCACAACTTCCAGTTCACCGGGCAGCGGTTCTTCCGCATCGAGAACGGGCGGCTCGCCGGTCAGCTGCGGGACGTGGCCTACCAGGCGACGACCACCGATTTCTGGGGGTCCATGGCGGCCGTCGGCGGCCCTCAGACGTACGTCCTGGGCGGTGCCTTCAACTGCGGCAAGGCCCAGCCGGGGCAGGTCGCGGCCGTGTCGCACGGCTGCCCGTCCGCCCTCTTCAAGGGAGTCAACATCCTCAACACCACCCAGGAGGCCGGTCGATGAGCGGCGCCACGAGCTTCGGCCGGGGGTCCGGGGGTCGCCCCCCGGGACAGCACAGTCTCAACACCACCCAGGAGGCCGGTCGATGAGCGCGCTCACGAGCAAGCCGCACGAGATCGTCGAGCGGGCGCTGGAGCTGTCCCGGGCGGACGGATGTGTCGTCATCGCCGACGAGGAGTCCACCGCCAACCTGCGCTGGGCGGGCAACGCCCTCACCACCAACGGCGTCACGCGCGGGCGCACCCTCACCGTCGTCGCCACCGTGGACGGGCGGGAGGGCACGGCCTCCGGGGTCGTGTCGCGCTCGGCGGTGACCGTGGACGAGCTCGAGCCCCTGGTGCGCGCCGCCGAGGCCGCCGCACGCGGCGCCGGACCGGCCGAGGACGCGCAGCCGCTGGTCACGGGCGTGCCCTCCTCGCCCGACTTCACCGACGCGCCCGCCGAGACCTCGTCGGCCGTGTTCGCCGACTTCGCGCCGGCCCTCGGTGAGGCGTTCGCCCGCGCGCGGGCGGGCGGGCGGGAGCTGTACGGCTTCGCCAACCACGAGCTGACGTCGACGTACGTGGGTACGTCGACGGGGCTGCGGCTGCGGCACGACCAGCCGAACGGCACGCTGGAGCTGAACGCCAAGTCGCCGGACCGCACCCGGTCGGCGTGGGCGGGACGCTCCACACGGGACTTCAAGGACGTCGACCCGGCGGCGCTCGACGCCGAGCTGGCCGTACGGCTCGGCTGGGCCGAGCGGCGGGTGGAGCTGCCCGCGGGCCGGTACGAGACGCTGCTGCCGCCGACCGCGGTCGCGGACCTGCTGATCTACCAGTTCTGGTCGGCGTCGGGGCGGGACGCGGCCGAGGGGCGCACGGTGTTCTCGAAGCCGGGCGGCGGCACGCGCGTCGGCGAGCGGCTCGGCGAGCTGCCGCTGACCCTGCGCAGCGATCCGCACGAGCCGGGCCTGGAGTGCGCGCCCTTCGTGGTCGCGCACTCCTCGGGCGGCGACCAGTCGGTGTTCGACAACGGGCTGCCGGTGGCGGCGACCGACTGGATCCGCGCGGGCGAGCTGCACCGGCTGACGACCACCCGGCACAGCGCCGGGCTGACCGGGCTGCCGGTGGCGCCCGCGATCGGCAACCTGGTCCTGGACGGCGGCACCGACCGCTCCCTGGAGGAGATGGTCGCGTCCACCGGGCGCGGGCTGCTGCTGACCTGCCTCTGGTACATCCGTGAGGTCGACCCGGCGACGCTGCTGCTGACCGGGCTCACCCGGGACGGCGTCTATCTCGTCGAGAACGGCGAGGTCGTCGGCGAGGTGAACAACTTCCGGTTCAACGAGTCGCCGGTGGATCTGCTGGGCCGGGCCGCGGAGGCCGGGCGCACGGAGAAGACGCTGCCCAGGGAGTGGGGCGACTGGTTCACCAGGGCCGCGATGCCGGCGCTGCGCGTCCCCGATTTCAATATGAGCTCTGTCAGCCAGGGCGTATAACCTCGTAGGCGGCTGTCACCCGACTGCCGAAGATCATGATCATGTAGGAGACACGAGAACCGTGACGGACATCGTCGACGAGCTGAAGTGGCGTGGGCTGTTCGCCCAGTCCACCGACGAGGACGCCTTGCGCAAGGCGCTCGCGGACGGTCCCGTCACGTTCTATTGCGGTTTCGACCCGACCGCGCCGTCCCTGCACGTGGGGCACCTGGTGCAGGTGCTCACCGTGCGCCGGCTCCAGCAGGCCGGTCACCGGCCGCTGGCGCTGGTCGGCGGGGCCACGGGTCAGATCGGCGACCCGCGTCCGACCGCGGAGCGCACGCTGAACCCGCCGGAGACCGTCGCGGGCTGGGTGGAGCGGCTGCGCGGCCAGATCGAGCCGTTCCTGTCCTTCGAGGGTGAGAACGCGGCCCTGATGGTCAACAACCTCGACTGGACCGAGGGCCTGTCGGCGATCGAGTTCCTGCGGGACATCGGCAAGCACTTCCGGGTCAACAAGATGCTGACCAAGGACTCCGTCGCCCGGCGGCTGGAGTCCTCCGAGGGCATCAGCTACACGGAGTTCAGCTACCAGCTGCTCCAGGCGATGGACTTCCTCCAGCTCTACCGGAGGTACGGCTGCACGATGCAGCAGGGCGGCAGCGACCAGTGGGGCAACCTCACGGCCGGCCTGGACCTGCTGCACCGCCTGGAGCCGGACGCCACCGCGCACGCCTACGCGACACCGCTGATGACCAAGGCGGACGGCACCAAGTTCGGCAAGACCGAGGGCGGCGCCGTCTGGCTGGACCCGGAGATGACCACGCCGTACGCGTTCTACCAGTTCTGGCTGAACGCGGACGACCGGGACATCTCGAAGTACATGCGCATCCTGTCCTTCCGCTCCCGCGAGGAGCTGGAGGAGCTGGAGCGGCAGACCGAGGAGCGTCCGCAGGCCCGGGCCGCGCAGCGCGCGCTGGCCGAGGAGCTGACCACGCTGGTGCACGGCGCCGACCAGACGGCCGCCGTGATCGCCGCGTCCAAGGCCCTCTTCGGCCAGGGCGACCTGGCGGAGCTGGACGACCGGACGCTGGCCGCGGCCCTCTCCGAGCTGCCGCACGTCGAGGTCACCGAGCTGGGACCGGTCGTGGACCTGTTCGCCGAGGTCGGCCTGGTCGCCAGCAAGTCCGCCGCGCGCCGCACGGTCAAGGAGGGCGGCGCCTACGTGAACAACGCCAAGGTCACCGGCGAGGACGCCGTGCCGGCCCGGGAGGACCTGCTGCACGGGCGCTGGCTGGTGCTGCGCCGCGGCAAGAAGAACCTGGCCGCGGTGGAGGTCACCGGCGCCTGAGCGTGCCTACGGCCCTCGCCCCGGTGGGGTGCGGGAGGGGCGGTTTCCGGTGCCCTGCGGCTTGCCGGAGGCCGCCCCTTCCCCCGTCGTGCGGGGACCGTGCGGGGCGTCAGGCCCGTTCGCGCCGCTTGTTGCCCCGCACCGCCATGTAGATCGCGTCGCCCACGGCGACGATGACGATCGCGGCCACCAGCTGGAAGACGTGCCGCCACCAGTCGATGCCGGAGGTCGCGTCCACGCCGGCCGCCCGCGCGATCGCGTTGCCCGCGATGGCGCCGAGCATGCCGAAGATGGTGGTCAGCCACAGGGGGCTGTGCTGCTTCCCGGGAATGATCGCCTTGGCTATCAGACCGAGCACGAATCCGACGATGATCGCCCACAACCAGCCCATGCCTGCCTCCTCATACGGCTCTACGCGAGCATTTCCGCCAGTCTTCGGCCGTACCGCGTACGGCGCATGCCGGGTACGGCCGAACGGGGTACCGGACTACGGAGCGCGGCGCATGCCGGGTGCGCGGTCCCGGGGTGCCCCGGTCTCGTAAGCGGCGCAGGTGCGGCGTAACGTGAGAGCTGTCCGGGACCGGTGTCCCCGAGCGGCCGCGGACGGGAGCGGGGCGGGGAGAGTCCGATGCGGGCGGATGGTGGAACCAGATGCGGAAGCAGAGTGCCGGCGGCAGTGCCGAGGTGTTCCGGATCACCGGAGCCCGGACGGGCCTCCAGGAGGACGTGCGCGGGCGGCAGCGCCGCTACATCATCTCGATGTCGGTCCGTACGGTGTCGGTGGTCCTCGCGGCCTGTCTCTGGAACGTGGAACGGCACGTCGCGATCGTGGCCCTGGTCCTCGGGGTGGTCCTGCCGTACATCGCGGTCGTGATCGCGAACGCCGGGCGTGAGAACGCGCCATCGTTGCCGTCGACGTTCGTGACGGCGCCGACGCCGCCGATGATCATGCCGCCGCGTGCCGACGACGGCTCGGCGGAATCCGTCCCGGAGGACGCCGTGCCCGGTCCGGCGGCGGGCACGGCGGGTGAGCCGCGCGGCCGGACGTGACCGCGGGACGCTCCCGGAGGCGAACGTCGATTCCGCGCCAGACCGAAGAAATGCTCTGATGAATCGTGTTGTTCCGGTGCCGGGTCATGGGTGACCCGTGACATACTTCGTACTCGCTCCGCATCCCCCGTCGGAGCGACGGACCGACGCCGGGCAGCTCCCCCCGTGGCTGCTCGGCGTCGCCTTTTTCATGCATGTTCCGTGGTGGTGACGCGGTCGCTCCCGCGGTTGGTCCCCCGGTTGTTCCGTAGTTGTTTCCGGTAGTTGTGAGACGAAGCTGTGAGTGACGAAACCACCCCGATCTGCTCCGCCAAGGGCTGCCGCGCCGCCGCCGGGTGGGTGCTGGCATGGAACAACCCGAAGATCCACACGCCGGAGCGCCGCAAGACGTGGATCGCGTGCGACGAGCACCGGGAGCATCTGTCCCGGTTCCTCGACGTGCGGGGCTTCCTGAAGGACGTGGTCCCGCTGGCCGACTGGGAAGCCTCCGCCGGTCCGCGGGAACTGCCGTGAGCCCGTCCTAGGAGCCCGTCCTAGCCTCCGATCGCCGACATCGGCCGGTCGGGCTGGACGAAGGCCGGATCGTCGAGGCCGGCGCCGGCCTTCTTGCCCCACATGGCCAGTCGCCAGATGCGGGCGATCTCCTCGTCGGGGGCGTCGGAGCGCAGGGCGGCGCGCAGGTCGGTCTCCTCGCGGGCGAAGAGACAGGTGCGCACCTGGCCGTCGGCGGTCAGGCGGGTGCGGTCGCAGGCCGAGCAGAACGGGCGGGTGACGGAGGCGATGACGCCGACGCGGTGCGGGCCGCCGTCCACGAGCCAGCGCTCGGCGGGGGCCGAGCCGCGCTCCTCGGAGCCCTCGGCGGTCAGCTCGAAACGGGTGCGCAGGGAGGCGAGGATGTCACCGGCGGTGATCATGCCTTCGCGCTTCCAGCCGTGCTGGGCGTCCAGCGGCATCTGCTCGATGAAGCGCAGCTCGTAGTCGTGCTCGACGGCCCAGGCCAGCAGGTCGGGGGCCTCGTCGTCATTGAGCCCCGGCATCAGGACCGAGTTCACCTTGACCGGCGTCAGCCCGGCCTCGCGGGCGGCTGCCAGGCCCTCCAGGACGTCCTTGTGGCGGTCCCGGCGGGTGAGGGTCTTGAAGACGTCCGGGCGCAGGGTGTCCAGCGAGACGTTGACCCGGTCCAGGCCCGCGGCCTTCAGGGCCGGTGCCGTGCGGCGCAGGCCGATGCCGTTGGTGGTGAGGGACATCCGGGGGCGCGGCTCCAGGGCGGCGACGCGCTCGACGATGCCGGCCAGGCCGGGGCGCAGCAGGGGCTCGCCGCCGGTGAAGCGGACCTCCTCGATACCGAGGGAGGTGACGGCGATGCCGATGAGGCGGACGATCTCGTCGTCCGTGAGCAGGTCGGGCTTGGCCAGCCACTGCAGGCCCTCTTCGGGCATGCAGTAGGTGCAGCGCAGGTTGCAGCGGTCGGTCAGCGAGACCCTCAGGTCGGTGGCCACTCGGCCGTAGGTGTCGATGAGCACGTGGGCCCCCTCCCTCGACGCGGATCGGCGGAGCCCTTCCACTTCTCTCCTCCGACATCTGCGAGCCTACGTGACCGGTCCGACATCGACAGCGGCCCGGATCCCACGACGTGCGACGCGGCCGCGTCGTAGAGATCTACGACGCGGCCGCGGCCGCGGTGGCCCGGTGCGGGGCCCGTGCGTGGCTCAGTGCGCTCCGGTGCCGGTCAGGGACCGGACCTCCAGCTCCGCGTACTTCGCCTCGTTGGCCTTCTCCTTGGACAGGATCGTGCCGAGCCAGCCCATGAGGAAGCCGAACGGGATGGAGATGATGCCCGGGTTCTTCAGCGGGAACCAGGCGAAGTCGACGTCCGGGAACATGGCCTTCGGGTCGCCGGAGACCACGGGCGAGAACAGCACCAGGCCGACGGCGACGATCAGACCGCCGTAGATCGACCACAGGGCGCCCTGGGTGGTGAACCGCTTCCAGAACAGGCTGTAGAGGATCGTCGGCAGGTTCGCGGAGGCGGCGACCGCGAAGGCCAGGGCGACCAGGCCGGCCACGTTCAGGTCGCGGGCGAGGGCGCCGAGCGCGATGGAGACGATGCCGATGAAGACGGTGGCCCAGCGGGCCGCCCGCATCTCCTCCTTCTCGGTGGCCTGGCCCTTGCGGATGACGTTGGCGTAGATGTCGTGCGCGAAGGACGAGGACGAGGCGAGGGTGAGGCCGGCGACCACGGCGAGGATGGTCGCGAACGCCACCGCGGAGATCGTGGCGAGCAGGATCGCGCCCCACGCCGAGTCGACGCCGCCCACGTGCAGGGCGAGCAGCGGTGCGGCCGTGTTGCCGGACGGGTTGGACTCGATGATCTCCTTCGGCCCGATGAGCGCGGCGGCGCCGAAGCCGAGCGCGATGGTCATCAGGTAGAAGGCGCCGATGATGCCGATGGCCCAGTTCACGGACTTACGGGCGGCCTTGGCGTTGGGCACCGTGTAGAAGCGGATCAGGATGTGCGGCAGGCCGGCCGTGCCGAGCACCAGGGCGATGCCCAGGGAGATGAAGTCGAGCTTGGTGGTGCCGCTGGCACCGTACTGGAGGCCGGGCTCCAGGAAGGCGGCGCCCTTGCCGCTGTTCTCGGCGGCGGTGCCGAGCAGGTCGGAGATGTTGAAGTTGAACTTCAGCAGCACCAGGAAGGTGATCAGGATGGTGCCGCCGATCAGCAGCACGGCCTTGACCATCTGGACCCAGGTGGTGCCCTTCATGCCGCCGATGGAGACGTACACGATCATCAGGAGACCGACGAGGGCGACGATGAGGATCTTGCCCGCGTCGGAGGTGATGCCGAGCAGCAGCGAGACGAGGATGCCCGCGCCCGCCATCTGGGCCAGCAGGTAGAAGATCGACACGACGATCGTGGAGGTGCCGGCGGCGGTGCGCACGGGGCGCTGGCGCATGCGGTACGCGAGGACGTCGCCCATCGTGTAGCGGCCGGAGTTCCGCAGCGGCTCGGCCACCAGGAGCAGGGCGACCAGCCAGGCGACCAGGAAGCCGATGGAGTAGAGGAAGCCGTCGTAGCCGAAGAGGGCGATGGCGCCGGCGATGCCGAGGAAGGAAGCGGCGGACATGTAGTCGCCGGAGACGGCGAGGCCGTTCTGGAAGGCGCTGAACGACCGGCCGCCCGCGTAGAAGTCGGCGGCGTCCTTGGTCTGGCGGCCCGCCCAGACGGTGATGCCGAGCGTCGCGACGACGAAGAGCGCGAAGAGCGTGATGATGAGCGGCCGGTGCTCGCTGGCCTCGTTGGCGGCGAGTTCGGCGGCGAGAACGGTCTGTGCGGGGCTCATGCGCCGCCCTCCATCCGGGACTTGATGGCCTCGGCCTTGGGGTCGAGCTTCGCGGCGGCGTACCGCGAGTACCACCAGGCGATGAGGAACGTGGTGACGAACTGGGCGATGCCGAAGACGAAGGCGACGTTGATGTTGCCGAACAGCTTGGTGCCCATGAAGCCGCCGGCGTAGTTCGACAGCAGCACGTACAGCAGGTACCAGGCGACGAAGGCGATCGTCAGCGGGAAGGCGAAGGAGCGGAAGGAGCGGCGCAGTTCGGCGAACTCAGCGCTCTGCTGCACTTCGGAGAACTCCTCGGCGGAGGGAAGTGGGCGTTCCTCTTTCGAGGGGGGTGGTGCGTCGGTGGCCACGGAGTCTCCTCGTACGACGGACATGACGGCTTGGACCTCGGTGTTTCACAGGGGCCTGGTCGTGCTCGGGCTCCCTGTCCAACGACACGGCGCCCCACGGGGACCGGTTCAACACCCGGAGCACTTTCCGAAGTCATCCGTGGCGGGTCATTGCTGGCCAGGGACTGCGGGGGATAACTTCGCCCTGCACCACTCCGTCATGTACCTGCCCGAGCACCACCTGTGTCTCGGGCCGGTTTCGTTTCCGGATGATGTGGAGACCCCATGGATCATCTGTCTTCGCCGCGTTCGTCGCGGTCCTCGCGTTCCAGACGGCGACTCGCCCTCGCCGTACCCGTCGTCCTGTCGCTGACCGCGTCGCTCGGCTTCCTGCCGGCGGCCGCCTCGGCCGCCCCGCAGGCGGACGCCGCCGCACAGGCCGCGCGGGCCGACCGGTCCGGGGACGCGCCCGGCCTGGCGTACGTCGTCAACACGAGGACGGACCACCGCACGATCGCGTCGGTGAAGCGCGCGATAGCCGAGGCCGACGGCAGCGTCGTGGCGACGTACCAGAAGATAGGCGTGATCGTCGTCCACTCGGCGAACCCCGACTTCGGTGAGCGGATACGGAAGGCGCGCGGGGTGCAGTCGGCGGGCGCGACCCGCACCGCGCCGCTGACCGCCGCCGGGACGACGGACCAGGGCGACGCCCAGGTGCTCACCGACGAGCAGGCCGCGAGGACCTCGAAGGCGTCCGAGGCCGCGGGGGCCGGCGAGCCGCTGGAAGCGGACCAGTGGGACCTGCGCGCGATAGGCGCCGACAAGGCAGCGAAGATCAACCCGGGCAGTTCCCGGGTCACCGTCGCCGTGATCGACACCGGCGTCGACGACACCCACCCCGACCTCGCCCCGAACTTCTCCGCCTCGCAGTCCGCCAACTGCGTGGGCGGCAAGGCGGACACCAGCGAGGGCGCCTGGCGGCCGTACACCGCCGACGACTACCACGGCACCCACGTGGCCGGTGAGATAGCCGCCGCCCGCAACGGCATCGGCGTCGCCGGTGTCGCGCCGGGCGTGAAGGTCTCCAGCATCAAGGTGAGCGACCCGGACAACGGGCTCTTCTACCCCGAGAACGTCGTGTGCGCGTTCATGTTCGCCGCCGACCACGGCGTCGAGATCACGAACAACAGCTATTACGTGGACCCCTGGCTGTACAACTGCATGGACGACCCCGACCAGCGCGCGATCGTCGACGCGGTCAACCGGGCCCAGTTGTACGCCCAGCGCAAGGGCACCCTGCACCTCGCCTCCGCGGGCAACTCCAACCACGACCTGGACGCGGACGCGATCGTCGACGACTCCAGCCCGAACGACACCACTCCGGTGACGCGGACCATCGACCCGCACGAGTGCTTCGACGTGCCGACCCAGCTGCCGGGCATCGTGACGGTCAGCGCGACGGGCGTCGACAAGGAGAAGTCGTACTACTCCACGTACGGGAACGGTGTCGTCGACATCGCGGCGCCGGGCGGTGACGCGCGCTACCAGATCCCGGACACGCCGTCGAAGAACGGCCGCATCCTGTCGACCATGCCGAACAACGAGTACGCCTGGCTCCAGGGCACCTCGATGGCCTCGCCGCACGCCGCGGGTGTCGCCGCGCTGCTGAAGTCGAAGCACCCGTGGGCGTCCCCGGCGCAGTTGCAGCGGCTGCTGAAGGCCCAGGCGGACAACCCCGGCTGTCCGGCCTCCTACGACCAGGACGGCGACGGCACGCAGGACGCCACGTGCGAGGGCGGCAAGCGGGTCAACGGCTTCTACGGCTTCGGCATCGTCAACGCGCTGCGCGCGGTGAAGTGATCCGCCCGTCCGGCTCCGCAGGCCTGCTCCCGTGTCCCCGTCACGCTCACGAAGTTCCTCGAAACAACTGGAGACATCGCACATGACAGCGCACCACCCGCGTCACCGCCGCGCGCTCGCGATCCCGGCCGGCATGGCCGTGGCCGCGTCCCTCGCGTTCCTGCCGGGCGTCCCGGCCTCCGCCGCGGAGAGCGCTCAGGCCTCTCCCGCGGTCGCGGCCGGCACGTCGTCGTCCCTCAGCCACGTCGTCAACGTCCGCCCGGGGCACGGCCCCTCGGCGCACGTGAAGCGGGCGATAGCCAAGGCCGGCGGCACGATCGTGACGTCGTACGACCGGATCGGCGTGATCGTCGTCCACTCCGCGAACCCGGACTTCGCCAAGACCATCCGCAAGGTGCGCGGCGTGCAGTCGGCCGGTGCCACCCGCACGGCGCCGCTGCCCTCGGCCGCCACGACCGACACGGGCGCGCCGAAGGTGCTCAGCAGCCAGGAGATCGCCGCGGCCGAGGCCGTCGAGGGGCAGGACCCGCTGCAGCCCCTCCAGTGGGACCTGCCCGCCATCAAGGCGGACAAGGCGCACGAGAAGTCGCTGGGCAGCGAGAAGGTGACCGTCGCCGTCATCGACACCGGCGTCGACGACACCCACCCGGACATCGCCCCGAACTTCGACCGGGACGCCTCCGTCAACTGCGTCTCCGGCAAGCCGGACACCAGCGACGGCGCCTGGCGGCCGAGCGCGGCGGAGAGCCCGCACGGCACGCACGTGGCGGGGGAGATAGCCGCCGCCAAGAACGGCGTCGGCATGACCGGGGTGGCGCCCGGGGTGAAGGTCTCCGGCATCAAGGTGTCCAACCCGGACGGCTTCTTCTACACCGAGGCCGTGGTCTGCGGCTTCATGTGGGCGGCCGAGCACGACGTCGACGTGACCAACAACAGCTACTACACCGACCCCTGGTACTTCAACTGCAAGGACGACCCGGACCAGAAGGCGCTCCTGGAGGCCGTCACCCGCGCCTCGCAGTACGCGGAGCGCAAGGGCACGGTCAACGTCGCCGCGGCCGGCAACGAGAACTACGACCTCGCGGCCGACGAGATCACCGACCCGTCCTCGCCGAACGACACCACGCCCGGCGACCGGGTGGTCGACCCGTCCGAGTGCCTCGACATCCCGACCCAGCTGCCCGGCGTCGTGACGGTCGCCTCGACCGGCGCGAAGGGTCTCAAGTCGTCCTTCTCCAACCACGGTCTCGGTGTCGTCGACATCGCCGCGCCCGGCGGTGACTCGACGGCATACCAGACGCCGGCACCGCCCGCCACCAGCGGTCTGATCCTGGGCACGCTGCCCGGCGGCAGGTGGGGCTACATGGCCGGTACGTCGATGGCGTCGCCGCACGTCGCGGGTGTCGCCGCCCTGATCAAGTCGACGCACCCGTACGCCTCCCCGGCCATGGTGAAGGCCCTGCTGTACGCGCAGGCCGACGCCACGCCGTGCACCAAGCCGTACGACATCGACGGCGACGGCAAGGTCGACGCGGTGTGCGAGGGCTCGAAGAACCGCAACGGCTTCTACGGCTGGGGCACGGCCGACGCGCTGGACGCGGTGACCCGGTAACCGGCACGAGCGCGTGGAGCGGGCCGGGGGCAGCCTCCCGGCCCGCTTCCGGCGTCCGGCGTCCGGCGTGATGCGCGCCGTGCGCGTTCACGAGGAATACGAGACCTGGATGCCCGAACCGGTCCGGCCGCGGTGGCAGTCGGCCCTGCGGTTCGCCGCGACCCTGGTGTTCTTCCCGCTGCTGTGCGCGGTGTGGCCGGCCGTCGCCGCCGTGCTCTTCGTGGTGGGTCTGTTCACCGACCTGATCACCGCGGTCGGCGAGGGCTTCGGGGACGGCTGCATGAGGTTCGTGGACGACACCCTGGGCGCGATCGCGCGGCTGGGCTCCTGGTGCGTGACCTGGCCGGAGCCGCGGCACGAGGGCGACGCCGAGTACTACAGGGCGCGCGTCGACAGGAAGGCCGCCCACTGGACCACCCGCGCGACGGACCCGGAGGGCGGGGAATCCCCCGTGGAATGCGGGATACCGCGTCGCGACCACCGTGGTGTGGGCGGGCGGTACGTCGCCGAAGCTGCCCTCGCCCAGGGGTGGAGCTGCGGCCCACGGACGTGCGCAGGAAGGTGCGGCTGGCGTGGCCGGCCGCCTCTGGTGCTGCCGGAGCCGACCCCGCACAGTACCTCCCATGAGAGGTGTCGAGCAGGTGTGGTCGGCGTTGGGCGGCGATCCCGCGCTGGTCTCCCGGGTGTCGGAGGTCGTACGCCGTGGGGCGCTCGGCGCGCGGCTTCCGGTGCGGGAGTCGGCGAGGGCCTGTGTCGGCGCGTGTGCGCTGGCCGCCGCCGAGCTGGGGGCGCGGCGGGCCGGCCTCGGGGAGGTGCCCGGGGTGCGGGTGGACGACGGGGCAGTCGCCGCGGCCTTCACCAGTGAGCGGCACCTGCGGGTCGGCGGGCGGGAGCCGGTGTCGTTCGCGCCGCTGTCGCGGCTGTGGCGGACGGCCGACGGGTGGGTGCGCACGCACGCGAACTATCCGCATCACCGGGAGCGGCTGCTCGGCGCGCTGGGCGTGCCCGAGGACGTGGCCGCGGTGGGGTCGGTGCTCGCCGGGCGGTCCGCGTGGGAGGTCCAGGAGACCGTGTACGCGGCCGGCGGGCTGGCCGTCGCGCTGCGGACGCCCGAGCAGTGGGCGGCGTCCGGGCAGGGCGGGGCCGTGGCGCGGCTGCCGCTGGTGGAACGGGGACGGCTGGACGCGTCGCCCACGCGCGCGTGCCCGTCGTCGGTCCCCGCGTCCTCCCCGCCGTCTCCCCTGCTGCCCGCCGCCGGGCTGCGTGTCCTGGACCTGACCCGGGTCGTCGCGGGGCCGGTCGCCACCCGCACGCTCGCCCTGCTCGGTGCGGACGTGCTGCGCGTGGACCCGCCGGGGCTGCCGGAGCTGTCCGACCAGCATGCCGACACCGGCTTCGGGAAGCGGTCCGCGACGCTGGACCTGTCGCGCGGTCACGGCCACGGGACGTTCGAGGAACTGCTCGGCGCGGCCGACGTCGTCGTCACCGGGTACCGGCCGGGGGCGCTGGACCGGTTCGGGCTGTCCCCCGAGGCGCTCGCCGCGCGCAGGCCGGGGCTGGTCGTGGCGCAGTTGTCGGCGTGGGGCGCCCGCGGGCCGTGGGCCGGGCGGCGCGGCTTCGACAGCCTGGTGCAGGTGGCCACCGGGATCGCCGCGGTGGAGGGGACCTCCGAGCGGCCGGGCGCGCTGCCCGCGCAGGCCCTCGACCACGGCACCGGGTACCTGCTGGCGGCCGGGGTGCTGCGGGCGCTGACCGAGCGGTCGTACGAGGGCGGCAGCCGGTACGTCCGGGTGGCGCTGGCGCGGACCGCTTGCTGGCTGACGGACGGGATCCGGCCGGATGCCGCGGACGGTGCCGGCGACGCGGCGTACCCGGGTCCGGGGCCCTGGCTCGCCGAACGGGACAGTCCACTGGGGCGGTTGCGGTACGCCCTGCCGCCGGTGTCCTTCACGGGCGGCCCGGCCGACTGGGCCCGGCCGCCGGGGCCGTGCGGCGCGGACACCGCGCGGTGGGTGTGACGCGTTCCTCATCCCTTCCCGGCCTCCCCGAACCGTACGGCGGCCGAAAACGTCCTCATGTACGGAATGCCGGAGCGCCAGTTGTTTTCCGGAACTTGCCCGGCTCTGGGGGAGCTGGTGAAGATCTCGAGGTGACCTTGACAAGACCTCCGTCCAGGACCGCCGACACCGGACGGCACACGCGGCCCTCCGGTACCGGCCGGACCGTGGCCGTGCTCGTGCTGGTGGTGCTGGCCGCCCTGATACCCGTCCTCGGCCCGTCCCCCGCCCTGCACGGCACCGGGGAGGACGCGGCGCCCGGCACCGGCGGCATAGCACTGCTGCGCACGGTGCTCTTCGCCGCGCTGAGCGTGCCGATCGGCGAGCTCTTCGTGAACCGGCTGGCCCGGTCGCTCCCCGACGCTCCCGCTCAGCGGCCCCGCGGCTGGTCGCCGTACGCCGCCGCCGCCGGCTTCGTCGCGGCACTCGGTCTGGCGTCGGTCGTGGCCACGGGCAATCTGGTGCCGGACAGCTTCGCCGACATCGACGTGGGCGGCCTCTACGAGTCCCGTGACGGCAAGCTCGCGCTCCTGGAGGTCAACGCGTTCCTCGCGGCCGGCCTGTGCGCCACCTCGCGCCGGCCGGGCCTCCAGGTCTGGCCGCTGGCCGCCGTGGTCGTCGCGGAGGCGCTGCGCGCGCACCCCACGACCGAGTACAGCCCGCTGATCGGCTCCGGTCTGACCCTCGTCCACCTGACGTGTGCGTCGCTGTGGGTGGGCGGTCTGCTGTACGCGCTGCGGACCCTGCGGCAGTGGCGGGGCGCCGAGGCGGGTCCGGCCCTGCTGGGTCTCTACGCGCGCGTGGCGGCCGTTCTGCTGGCGGCCATCACGGCGACCGGGGTGGGCAGTTCGCTGCGCCGGATGCCGCCGGGCACGATCGTGGACCAGCTGACGGACACGGCGTACGGGCGGGTCCTGCTCGCCAAGGTGATTCTCGTGGCCGCCGTCGCCGCCCTCGCCCTGTGGGCCAGGATCCGGCTGAGCCGCGCGGCCGACCCCCTGACAGCCTGCTCCCCCGCGCGCGCGGAGGTCGTCGCCCTGGGCGTGGTGGTCGCGGTGTCCGGACTCCTGACGGCCCTTCCGGTACCGATCCGGTGGTGACCCTCGTCCGTGACCTGCCGGACGACCGGCAGCGCCACGGCCCGTCAGGGCCTCGCCGTGCGTGGGTCGCGTCACACACGGGGGACGCCGTCGGGCGTGTCGCCCGCCCCGTGCAGACGCCCCGCGCCCGCCTCCCCGCCCCTTTCCCGCCGTAACCCTCGCCCGCCCTGCGGAACTTGGCGGCCGAACCGTTTCGCCGGGCGGCGCGGGACACCTGCCGGACCGGAGTGTCAGTCGCGGCCCGTATCCTCATGGACCATGCTCGAAGACCACACGACCGCAGCGTCGTCCGCCACGACGTGGCCGGCCGCGTATCCGCAGGGGTACGCGGTCGTCGACGTGGAGACCACCGGCCTGGCCCGCGACGACCGCATCATCTCCGCGGCCGTCTACCGGCTGGACGCCCGCGGTGAGGTCGAGGACCACTGGTACACCCTGGTCAATCCGGAGCGGGACCCGGGCCCGGTGTGGATACACGGCCTGACGAGCGAGGTGCTCCGGGGGGCGCCGCTCTTCCAGGACGTCGCCGAGGAGTTCGCGGCCCGGCTCGACGGGCGGGTGCTCGTCGCGCACAACGCCGTCTTCGACTGGCAGATGATCGCCCGCGAGTACGCGCGCGCGAAGCGCGAGGCGCCGGTGCGCCAACGGCTGTGCACCATCGCGCTCTCCAAGGAGCTGGGCCTGCCCCTGCCCAACCACAAGCTGGCGTCGCTGGCCGCCCACTTCGGCGTCGTACAGCAGCGGGCGCACCACGCGCTGGACGACGCACGGGTGCTGGCGGAGGCGTTCCGGCCGAGCCTGCTCGCCGCGGCGGCGGGTGGCGTACGGCTGCCGCTGCACGAGTGCCGGCCGCTGACCGAGTGGTCGGACCGGCCCGCTCCCCGGATCGGGCAGCAGGCGGGCCACGGCGGCCACCGGCAGACCGGTTGGCGCCCCGCCCGCAAAAGGCCCGCGTGCCCCTATCCCAACCCCGGCCGGTACGAAGAGGGCGAACGGCTCAAACAGGGCATGCGGGTCGCCTTCTCGGGTGACACCTCCGTCGAACGGGACCTGCTGGAGGACCGCGCGACGGAGGCCGGACTGCATGTCGCCACCAGCCTGTCCCGGCTGACCAGTCTGCTGGTCACCAACGATCCGGACTCGGGCACGTCGAAGGTGGTCAAGGCCCGCCAGTACGGCACGCCGGTGGTGGACGAGGCCGCGTTCGGGCAACTGCTCGCGGATGTCGAGCCCGCGGACGGCTGAGCGGGTACGTGAGCCGTACCCGAGCCGTACGGACGGGTGATTCCGGGCGACTCGCCCGGCGCCCGCTCGCCCGCGTCGCGGTGACGGCTCACCCTGTGGCGCATGGCGACATGTGAAGTCTGCGGCAACAACTACGGAATGACCTTCGAGGTCCACGCCCAGGGAGCGGTGCACGTCTTCGACTGCTTCTCCTGCGCGATCCACCGGATGGCCCCCATCTGCGAGCACTGCCGGGTGCAGATCATCGGCCAGGGCGTCGAGGTAGAGGGCCACTGGTACTGCGGCGCCCACTGCGCCCGCGCGGAGGGGAGGGCGGGGATCGTCGACAAGGTCTGACCGCTTCGCCTGCCCGCCCGGCGGGGCCGTCGCCGAACCCGCGCCGCGGCATCGACGTCGCACGTGCTCCCCGCCGGCGCGGGGACGGCCCGCGGCAGACCCCACGGCGCCGCGAGTCGGTCGCGCACCCCCGCCGGCGCGGGGTTCCGGCCCTCGCGGGGACCTCCCCGCGAGGGCCGATCCCGGCCAAGGTACCGTCGACGCGTGTACCGCTTCCTCTTGTCCCGCCAGTGGGTGATCCTCACGCTGGTCGCCGTGCTGCTCATCCCCACGATGATCTGGCTGGGCTTCTGGCAGATGGACCGCTACGAGGAACGCACCGCCCGGAACGACCTGGTCGCGCAGGCGCTCGACGCGGCGCCGGTACCCGCCGAGTCGCTGACCGCTCCCGGCAAGAAGATCACCTCGCGTGAGCGGTACCGCACCGTCACCGCGAAGGGGCACTTCGACACGGACCGCGAGGTCGTCGTCCGCCGCCGCACCGACTCCGACGACAACATCGGCTACCACGTGCTGACCCCGTTCGTGCTGAACGACGGCGAGGTCCTGCTGGTCAACCGGGGCTGGATCCCCGCGGACGGCCCGAGCCAGACCGCGTTCCCCGAGGTCCCCGCGCCGCCCCGGGGAGAGATCACCGTCACCGGGCGGCTGATGCCCGACGAGACGACCGAGGCGAGCGGCATCAAGGACCTCGAGGGTCTGCCGGACCGGCAGATCATGCTCATCAACAGCGAGCAGCAGGCCGAGCGCCTGGACGCCCCGGTGCTCGGCGGATACGTCGTCCTGATCGAGCCGGAGCCGAAGAACGGCACCCCGGAGCGGATCGGCAGGCCCGGCAACGAGGACGCCGCGCTGAACTTCGCGTACGCGATCCAGTGGTGGCTGTTCGCCGCGGCCGTACCGGTCGGCTGGTGGTTCCTGGTCCGTCGCGAGAAGCGCGACCGTGAGACCGACGGGGACGCGGAACCGGCGCGGGCGGAACCCGCCACGGTGTAGCCGTCCGACGGGTGCGCGCGGGCGGATCCGATTGCTCCGCTCCCTGTCGGGAAGACGGAAACCCGTGCACCCCCACATCGAGGACTACGCGCTCATCGGCGACCAGCAGACCGCGGCCCTGGTCGGCACGGACGGCTCCGTGGACTGGCTCTGCCTGCCCCGCTTCGACTCCGCCGCCTGCTTCGCCAAGCTGCTCGGCGACGAGGACAACGGCCACTGGCGTATCGCCCCCAAGGATGCGGAGCGCTGCACCCGGCGGGCCTACCGGCCGGACACCCTGGTCCTGGACACCGAGTGGGAGACCGGGGACGGCGCGGTACGGGTCACCGACTTCATGCCCCAGCGCGACCGCGCCCCCGACCTCGTACGCGTCGTGGAGGGCCTGCGCGGCGAGGTCACCGTGCACAGCGTGCTGCGGCTGCGCTTCGACTACGGCTCGATCGTGCCGTGGATGCGCAGGGCCGACGGGCACCGGGTGGCCGTCGCCGGGCCGGACTCGGCGTGGCTGCGCAGCGAGCCGGAGGTGCGGAGCTGGGGGCAGGACTTCGGGACGCACGCGGAGTTCACGGTCGCCGAGGGCGAGAAGGTCGCGTTCGTCCTCACCTGGCACCCCTCGCACGAGCCCCGCCCCGCGCTGGTGGACCCGTTCATCGGCCTGGAGCACAGCGTCGAGGACTGGCGGGCCTGGGTCGCCCACTGCGGCTACGACGGCCCGCACCGGGACGCCGTCGTCCGCTCGCTGATCACCCTCAAGGCGCTCACCTACAAGCCCACCGGCGGCATCGTGGCGGCGCCGACCACCTCGCTGCCCGAGGAGCCGGGCGGCGTACGCAACTGGGACTACCGGTTCTGCTGGCTGCGGGACTCCACCCTCACCCTGGGCGCCCTGCTGTCGGCCGGGTATCTGGAGGAGGCCGAGGCCTGGCGCGACTGGCTGCTGCGCGCGGTCGCGGGGAATCCGGCCGACCTGCAGATCATGTACGGCCTGGCGGGCGAGCGGCGGCTGCCGGAGTTCGAGCTGCCGTGGCTGTCCGGCTTCGCCGAGTCCACGCCGGTACGGATCGGCAACGACGCCGTGAACCAGCTCCAGCTGGACGTGTACGGCGAGGTCATGGACTCCCTGTCACTGGCCCGGCTGGTGGGCATGCACCCGCAGCCGCAGATGTGGGAGCTGCAGTGCGCCCTGATGCGCTTCCTGGCCACGGCGTGGCGCGAACCCGACGAGGGGCTGTGGGAGGTACGCGGCGGGCGCCGGCAGTTCGTGCACTCGAAGGTGATGACGTGGGTGGCCTTCGACCGGGCCGTGCGCACGCTCGAGGAGCATCCGGAGCTGAGCGGCGGTGACCCGGACGGCTGGCGCGCGTTGCGCGACGAGGTGCACCGCGAGGTGTGCGAGAAGGGCTACGACCCGGAGCGCAACACCTTCACCCAGTCCTACGGCTCGCGGGAGCTGGACGCCTCGCTGCTGCTCATCCCGCGCGTGGGGTTCCTGCCGCCGGACGACCCGCGGGTCGTCGGCACGGTCGACGCGATCGGTGAGGAGCTGACCCGGGGCGGCCTGGTACGCCGCTACAGCACCGAGGGGGAGCCCGTCGACGGGTTGCCGGGCAGCGAGGGGACCTTCCTGGTGTGCTCCTTCTGGTACGCGGACGCGCTGCACGCGACCGGCCGGACGAAGGAGGCCCGGGAGCTGTTCGAACGGCTGGTGGGGCTCGCCAACGACGTGGGGCTGCTGGCCGAGGAGTACGACCCGGCGTCCGGCCACCAGCTCGGCAACTTCCCGCAGGCGTTCAGCCACATCGGCCTGGTGAACACCGCCCTCGCCCTGTTCGGGGACGAGGGGGCAGGATAGGGCCATGGATCTTGGACTGAAGGACCGGGTGTACGTCGTCACGGGAGCCACCCGGGGCCTGGGCAACGCCGCCGCGCGCGAGCTGGTCGCCGACGGCGCGAAGGTCGTCGTCACGGGGCGGGACGAGAAGAGCGTCGCCGAGGCGGCGGCCGCGCTGGGTCCGGACGTGGTCGGGGTGGCCGCCGACAACGCCGACCCGGAAGCCGCCGGCCGGCTGGTCGCGACCGCCCGTGAGCGCTTCGGCCGCTTCGACGGCGTACTGATCAGCGTGGGCGGGCCGCCGCCCGGGTTCGTCGCCGACAACACGGACGAGCAGTGGCAGGCGGCGTTCGAGACGGTGTTCCTGGGTGCGGTGCGGCTGGCCCGGACGGCGGCGGCGGAGCTGGAGCCGGGCGGTGTCATCGGCTTCGTGCTGTCGGGCTCGGTGTACGAGCCGATTCCCGGCCTGACCATCTCCAACGGCCTGCGGCCGGGGCTGGCCGGCTTCGCCAAGTCCCTCGCCGACGAGCTGGGCCCGCGCGGTGTCCGTGTCGTCGGCCTGCTGCCGGGCCGCGTCGACACGGACCGGGTGCGCGAGCTGGACGGCATGTCCGCCGACCCGGAGGCGACCAGGGCGGCCGCCGAGTCCCGCATCCCGCTGCGCCGCTACGGCACCCCGGAGGAGTTCGGCCGCGCCGCGGCGTTCCTGCTGTCCCCCGCGGCGTCGTACGTGACGGGCGTGATGCTGCCGGTGGACGGCGGGGTACGGCAGGGGTTCTAGGCCCGTCACCCCCTGCCGGGCACCGGGCGCCCCCCGGTGTCGGGCCGTCGTCGTGCCGTCCGTGCGCCCCGCTCGGCCGGCCGGCCGCCAGGACGGCGGTGCGGTCCCGGCCGAGCGGACGGGGACACGGCGGACACCAGGGACGCCGGCCGGCGGGGCGGAGAAGGGGCGCGCGGGGCGGCCGCCGCGCGCTCCCGGGCACGCGAAGGGAGCCCCCCCCCGCTCCGGACGGGCGGCACGGGGCGTGGCCCGCTGCGCGCGCGGGATCAGCTGACCCGTTCGGCCCCGTGTCCGACGCTGTGGAGGTGGACCTCCGCCGGAAGGGCCGTGAGGTTCGCCGAGTCCCGGGCGTGGGTCAGTGCGTGGGCGGTGAGGTCGCGCAGCGCGGTGCCGGGGTCCACGTGGGGTGCCAGCAGCAGCCGGACGCGGGCCGCCGGGGCGTCGCGGCGGCCGGTGAGCCGGACCCCGGCCCGTTCGACCCCGTCCATCCGTTCCGCGTCCTGGACGAGGGCGATCTCCAGGGCCCGGCCGCGCAGCACCGCGCCGTCGCCGTCGCCGGTGTCGACGAGGACCTCGGCGAGCCGGCGGCGGCGCGCCACCGTGGCCAGCCACCACAGGGCGGACAGCAGGACGGCGGCGAGTACGGCGATGACGACCGGCCACCACCAGCCGGCGTTCCGCCACCGGGTCCGCTCGGCGGCGCTGAGCAGCACGTCGTGCGGCCCGTCGTGGATCCACCAGGACGGCGCGGAGGCACCGAGGCCGACGGCCAGTACGGAGCCGCCGAGAACGAACAGGACCAGGCCCACGAGCCCGAGCAGCATACGGTCGACCGTCCTGGGCACCGCCCTCACCTCTTCCGTCCGGGCCGCGCCACCCGCACGGACAGGGCGAGCTGCCGGGCCAGCCCCAGCCCGCGCGCCGCGTCGTGGAGCACGCCGTCCAGATCGGCCCGTACGTCGTCCAGTTCCCGGAAGTGCGACAGCACGCGCACGCGTGCCTTCCGCCGACGCATCCGTACCCGTGCCGACCGCACCCCGGCGACCTCCATGGCCCGGTCGCGCAGCACCGTCGCGGCGGCGTTCCGGTGGAGCCCCGCGCGTACGTCCGGGTGCGTGCGCCGCATCGGGAGCACCTTGCGCAGGCCAGGGGTGAGGGCGAGGGCGAGCAGCCAGAGCCCGAGGGCCGCGGCGATTCCCGCGCCGACGAGGACCCACGTGTCGTCGAGGCGCCGGTCGGCGAGCTGCCGGGCCAGTTCGCGGCGCCATCCGAGGGCGGTCCGGCCGGCGCGCACGGCGGCGATGTCGTAGAGGAAGGCACCCGTGACGAGCAGAAGCAGCAGTGCGACGATGCCCGCGGGGACGCGGCGCGCGGACCAGAAGCGGCCGGCCGGTCCGCGGCCGGGGCCGGACGGCGGCCCGGTGCCGGCTGCCGTCTGCCGCTCCGTGCCGGGCTCCATGACGGGCAGGCGCCGCGTGCCGCCCTCGGCCCCGTGGAAGCCCTCGGAGTGCCTGAAGCCGTCGGAGCGCTGAGGGACGTGGGGGTTCCGGGGCCCCTGGGGCTCGCTCATCGCGTCCTCTCCTGTCCCGCCCCGTACTCCGCCGCCAGGTGCAGTCGCTCCACCTCGACGGCGACCTCCGGCACCGCCATGCCCACCAGCGTGCGTACCCGATGGACGACTTGCCGACGCACCTGTCCGCAGCGGGCACCGACGTCGCACGGGTAGTCGAGTTCGAGGTGGACCCGGACGTGGGCGGTGTCGTGGTGGACGACGACGGTGGCGTACGGGCGCGCCGCGTCCGGGTGGAGCGGGCCGGCCGCCTCGCGTGCCGCCCGGGCGGCGACCTTGGCGACGACCCGGTCGGCGATCCGCGTGACACCGCGCTCGCCCGGCTCCACGGGGGCCAGGGGCCCGGGAAGCCCACCGGCGCCACGGCTCACGCCGGTCACCGGCGACGGTCGTCGCGGGAGCGGAGAAGATCACCGAGGTCCATGTCCCCCTCCAGGAAGCGGCCGACGACGAACCCGACGGCGCCCAGGGCCGCCACCAGCAGGAAGGCGCCGAACCCGCCGAAGTACCCGGCGAAACCCAGCGCCATGCCCACGATCATGCCGACCACGGCCGTGCTCATGGTGCGCTCCCCTCAGTCCTCGGTTTCCTCGGTTTCCTCGGTTCTCAGCCTTCAGTCCTCATACCTCAGCTCGCTTCCGGCTCACTTGATCCGGGGCTCCGGCTCCTCTTCCTCCTCGTCGGGCAGCTTCACGTCGCTCACCGCGATGTTGACCTCGACGACCTCCAGGCCGGTCATCCGCTCCACCGCCGCTACCACGTTCTCCCGCACGTCCCGGGCGACGTCCGCGATGGCCACGCCGTAATCGACGACGATCTCCAGATCGAGCGCGGTCTGCTTCTCGCCGACCTCCGCCTTCACCCCGCGCGTGACCCCTGACCTGGTCCCGCCGGGCACCCGGTCACGCACGGCGCCGAAGGTGCGCGACATCCCGCTGCCCATGGCGTGCACACCGACGACGTCGCGTGCGGCCATCCCGGTGATCTTCTCCACCACGCCGTCGGCGATGGTGGTCCGCCCCCTGGTACCGGGGTCCTGGCCGCCGCGCCGGATCGTCTGGGCCTTGAGCGTCCCCGAGGTCTCGACGGTTTCCTGACCGGTCCGGTGACTCTCCACGTCGCTCATCGTCGTACGTCCCTTTCGGTCGTAGTCCTGTGACCACGGTAGGTGGGGTGACTGCGGGGCGCGCCGCGGATACGGCAGGGTGGAGGAATGACCACGGCGGACGGGTGGACGCGGACGGTGCGGGAGCGGCTGGGGCTCGGCAGGCTGCTGCCGCTGGGAGGAGCGCGGGACGGCGCGTGGATCGCCGAGCGGGCGGCACGGGAGGTGCTGCTGGCCGCGGCCCGGGGTGTGGCGGGTGTACGCCCCGGCGGTCTGCGCATCGCGCCCGCCGGGTCGGAGGGTCCGGGCAAACCGGTCGTACCGTCACCGCCCGGCGCCCTGCCGCCCGGCCCGCTGCGGGTGACGGCCGACTTCGCGGCGACCGCCGGTATCGCGACGGCCATGGCCGAGCCGCTGCCGGCGACGGGCGCCCGTCTGCGCGCGGCACTCGCGGCGGCGGCGACGCGGGGGCTCGGCCTGACGGTGACCGCCGTGGACCTGCGGGTGACGGCCCTGCTGGACGCGGCCACGGGACCGGAGCCGGCTCCCGGGTCCGGTCCGCGGCGGCGTCCCCCGGCCGTCGAGCACGGGGGCGGGGACGAGGGCCGTGCGGCCGGCGCCGCGCTGGCGGTACCGGGCGTGGCCGGGCTGACGGCGACGCTGGGCCGTCCGGTCCACGTCACGGAGGTGCCGCAGGGACCGGCGCTGCCGCGCCGCCATGTCCGGGTGGAGCTGGCCGTCGACGCGGACCACCGGCCCGTGGAGGTGGCCCGGCGGGTCCGCGCGGCGGTGGCGGAGGCCCTGCCGGACCGTCCGTCGGTGGCGGTACTGGTGACGGACGTCTGCTGAGCGGGCCGGGACCGGCTGAACCGGTCGGCACGGGCCGGCTGAACGGGCCGGCACCGGGATGCAAAGGCCGGGACCGGACCGGCTGAACGTGCCGGCACCGGGATGCAAGGGCCGGGACCGGACCGGCTGAACGGCCCTGCCCCGGCCTTTCCCGGACGCCGACCGGCGGTTCGACGCGGTGCCGCAACGGTCCGCGGCCACCGGCCGTCCGTCGGCCGCGGCGCCGGTGACGGCCGTCGCCGCGCCGCCGCGCGGACGCCGGCGGGGGTCCGCGCCCGGGTTACTCCCCGAGTCCGGCCAGGTCGCGCAGCCGGCGTCCCTGCGCGGCCCGCTCGGCGGCGCGCTGGGCCTCGTAGTCCCGGCCCTGGGCGCCCTGGAGCAGCGCCTTGGTCTCGATGACCGCGTCGCGCGGTGCGGCCAGGACCGCCGACGCCAGGTCGTGCACGGCGCCGTCGAGCTGGTCCGCGGGCACGGCGAGGTTGGCCAGCCCGGTGTTCACCGCCTCCTCGGCCAGGACGAAGCGGCCCGTCGCGCAGATCTCCAGCGCGCGGGCGTAGCCGACCAGGGAGACCAGGGGGTGCG
This sequence comes from Streptomyces sp. NPDC037271, assembly GCF_055603605.1. NCBI lineage: Bacteria > Bacillati > Actinomycetota > Actinomycetes > Kitasatosporales > Streptomycetaceae > Streptomyces > Streptomyces sp. NPDC037271. The sequence continues at coordinate 360,012 of NZ_JBVJVN010000004.1, read as the reverse complement.
TGCCGGTCAGGTCCGGCACCAGGCCGAGGCTGGTCTCGCGCATGGCGAACTGCACGTCGTCGGCGACGACCCGCAGGTCACAGGCGAGGGCCAGCTGGAAGCCGGCCCCGATGGCGTGCCCCTGCACGGCGGCGACCGACAGGATGTCGCTGCGCCGCCACCAGGTGAACGCCTCCTGGTACTCGGTGATGGTCGCGTCCAGCTCGGCGTCGCCGCCCCGTGCGAGGTCGATGAACGACGGCTCGCCGTCGAAGCCCTCGGGCGTGAACGCCTGCCGGTCGAGCCCGGCCGAGAAGGACTTGCCCTCGGCCCGCAGCACCACGACCCGGACGGAGCCCGGCAGCAGCCGGCCGGCCTCGGTCAGCGCCCGCCACAGAGCGGGGCTCTGCGCGTTGCGCTTGGCCGGGTTGGTCAGCGTCACCGTGGCGATCGCGTCGTCGACGGTGAGCCGCACGCCGTCCCTGTCGAGCGCGGGAGCGGGGTCGTGGGCGGGCGAAGCCATGGGGCGCCTCCGGAAGGTGCGGTCGTCGTCCCCGCCGTACGCCGGTTTCCACGCCGTGCGACGGAAGGGCTGAGTGACTGCACAGTAACCACCCGGACGGTCTGGCGACCGGCCGGGTGACCACCTTCACTTTCGGAGCCGAGGGGTCGCCCGGGACGTCAGGCCGTTGTGGCCTTTTTGCCCCGGGTAGCCCCGCCACGCCCTCGCAGCGTGACACCCGACTCACTGAGCATGCGGTGCACGAAGCCATACGAGCGGCCGGTTTCCTCGGCCAACGCCCGGATGCTCGCACCGGCGTCGTACTTCTTCTTCAGGTCTGCCGCGAGCTTGTCGCGCGCGGCGCCGGTCACCCGGCTGCCCTTCTTCAGAGTCTCGGCCACCCGTGCCTCCTCATGGGAAGTGCGCTCTGGTCTCCTCATGATCACCCCTCCAGGGCTTCATGGCCACCCATTCGGCAAGGTCGATGAGACAAGGTTGTGACGACAGGAGCGAGTCCCCACATACGGAATCCACGATTCCAGAGGATCGTGCCCGTACGGCCGAACGGGTTTTTCCGCGAAGTTCCAGGTCAGAAAGGTGTCGCGGCCGGGCCCCCGGCAATGGGGGCCCGGCCGCGAAATCGATGTAGGACACACCTCGTGATGAGGAGATCTCACACAGATGGTGGATCACGGATCGGCCGAATGATCCATACCCAGTGGATCATTCATTCGATCAAGCCAGGGCGACGAGGTCCGCGTAGTCGGCGCCCCACAGGTCCTCGACGCCGTCCGGAAGCAGGATGATCCGCTCCGGCTGGAGCGCCTCGACGGCACCCTCGTCGTGGGTGACCAGGACGACCGCGCCCTTGTAGGTGCGCAGCGCGCCGAGGATCTCCTCGCGGCTGGCCGGGTCGAGGTTGTTGGTCGGCTCGTCGAGCAGCAGCACGTTCGCCGAGGACACCACGAGGGTGGCCAGCGCCAGGCGGGTCTTCTCGCCGCCGGACAGGACACCGGCCGGCTTGTCGACGTCGTCGCCCGAGAACAGGAACGAGCCCAGCGTCTTGCGGACCTCGACGAGATCGAGGTCGGGGTTGGCCGAGCGCATGTTCTCGAGGACGGTGCGCTCGGGGTCGAGGGTCTCGTGCTCCTGCGCGTAGTAGCCGAGCTTGAGGCCGTGGCCCTCGATCACCTGGCCGGTGTCGGGCTTCTCGACGCCGCCGAGGAGCCGCAGCAGGGTGGTCTTGCCCGCGCCGTTGAGGCCGAGGATGACGACCCGGGAGCCCTTGTCGATGGCCAGGTCGACGTCGGTGAAGATCTCCAGGGAGCCGTACGACTTGGACAGGCCCTCGGCCATCAGCGGGGTCTTGCCGCAGGGCGCCGGCTCGGGGAAGCGGAGCTTGGCGACCTTGTCGGACTTCCGCTCCGCCTCCAGACCGGCCAGCAGCTTGTCCGCGCGGCGGGCCATGTTCTGCGCGGCGACGGTCTTGGTGGCCTTGGCGCGCATCTTGTCGGCCTGCGAGTGCAGCGCGGAGGCCTTCTTCTCCGCGTTCTGCCGCTCGCGCTTGCGGCGCTTCTCGTCGGCCTCGCGCTGCTGCTGGTAGAGCTTCCAGCCCATGTTGTAGACGTCGATCTGGGAGCGGTTGGCGTCCAGGTAGAACACCTTGTTGACGACCGTCTCGACCAGGTCGACGTCGTGGGAGATCACGATGAAGCCGCCGCGGTAGGTCTTGAGGTAGTCCCGCAGCCAGACGATCGAGTCGGCGTCGAGGTGGTTGGTCGGCTCGTCGAGCAGCAGGGTGTCCGCGTCCGAGAACAGGATCCGGGCCAGCTCGATACGCCGGCGCTGACCGCCGGAGAGCGTGTGCAGGGGCTGGCCGAGCACCCGGTCCGGCAGGTTGAGCGCGGCGGCGATGGTGGCGGCCTCGGCCTCGGCGGCGTAACCGCCCTTGGTGAGGAACTCCGTCTCCTGCCGCTCGTACTGCTTGAGCGCCTTCTCGCGGGTGGCGCCCTGGCCGTTCGCGATGCGCTGCTCGTTCTCGCGCATCTTGCGGATCAGGACGTCCAGGCCGCGCGCGGACAGGACGCGGTCGCGGGCGAGCACGTCGAGGTCGCCGGTGCGCGGGTCCTGCGGGAGGTAGCCGACCTCGCCGGAGCGGGTGACGGCGCCGGCGGCGGGCTGGCCCTCGCCGGCGAGGACCTTGGTGAGGGTGGTCTTGCCGGCGCCGTTGCGGCCGACCAGGCCGATGCGGTCGCCCTTGGCGATGCGGAAGGTGGCGCTTTCGATGAGGACGCGGGCACCGGCGCGCAGCTCGATGCCGGAGGCGGAGATCACGGTCAGACTCCTGAGCGGGTGGGTGGCGGGATGGGCGGCTGAGGACGTTTCCCGCCGTCTAATGCGCGAGGAGAATGGCCATGGGGGCCAGTCTAACGGGGCCGTGCAAACGCTTTTCACGGGTGCGGATGTCCGCGGTCCGGTGGCCGCGGATGCTCCGCGTGGTCAGCTGCCCCCGGTGTGCACCTGGAAGGCCGCCCGGCGTACGGCCTTGGCCAGGGCGGGGTCGGGGTGTGCGGCGGCGAGGGCGACCAGGACCTGCACGGTACGGGGGTGGCCGACGGCCCGGACCTCGTCCAGCAGGGCCGGGACGGTGGGCTGCACCGCGGACTCCAGGTGTCTCACGAGCAGCGGGGCCTCGCCGTGGTCCGCGACGGCGGCCGCGGTGTCGACCCACAGCCAGGTGGCCTCCTGGCGGGTGAGGACCTCATGGGCGTCCTCGGGGTCGGCGCCGTCGTGCTCGGCCAGCCACAACAGGGCGTAGGGCCGCAGGGTCGGCTCGTCGAGGACGGCCCGGACGTCGGGCTCGGCGGGCGCGCCGACGACGCGCAGCGCGTCGAAGGCGAGGCCGCGCAGCAGGGCGTCCTCGCCGCGGGCACCGCCGAGCAGTTCGGCGACGGCGCTGCCGACGGGGCGCGCGGCGAGCCAGGCGCGGTACTCGGCGCGCGCGGCGTTGGGGCGGAGCTGGGCGCAGCCGCGGAGCATGTCCTCGGCCGACTGCTCGATGTTGCCGGCGGGGCTCTGCGCGGCGACGCAGATCTGCTCCAGCTTGACCCAGACCGCCCAGCTGCCGAGCGGAGTGAGCGTGGCGTGTCCGTCGCCGCAGGTGAGGGCGCCGACGGAGGCGAGGGCGTGCAGGGCCCAGTCGAGGAGGGGGGCGAGCGGGGTGTCGGCGGTGGCGTCCGGGAGCGGTGCGGGCGCGGGGGTCTGCGGCGTGCCGGGCTCGAGACGGGGGCCGTAGGGCACCTCGCAGCGCTCCGTGCGCAGCTCGGTGACGCGCTGCTCCAGGAGGTCCAGGAGCTGCGCCACCGGGACGGGCCCTGCGGACAGCTGGAGGAAGGAGAGCACCTGGGGCATCGCGGAGATGACCTCGGCCACGGCGGCCGGCTCCTGCCCGGCGGGCTCGGGGTGGGCCAGCGACCAGGCGTCGAAGAGGGCGACCCAGCCGCGCAGTACGGCGCTGTCGTCGCGGTTCCAGGCGCGCAGGCGCCAGCCGGGGCGGGCGCTGCCGCCGTGCACCTCGACCAGTCCGGCGAGACGGGCGGTGTCCCAGTCGGCGCGGACCTTGGCCGCCGTCAGGCCCAGCTCCCGGGCCGCCTGCTCGGCGGTCGCGTCGGAGAGGGTGGCCTTGCCGTCGGCGGTCGCGCTGCCTCGGCCCGGGCCGAGGGCGGTGTCGGCCCAGCGGGCGACACGGGCCGCGTCGGCCAGACCGGAGCGCGCCATTCTGGCCAACTCCGACCGGGCCGGTGTGCCCTCCGGGGGTCGCGGCGCGGCGCGGCGCGGACGCCGCTGGTTCATCGCTTGGGGGGCGGCGGCCAGGGGTCGGGGGCGGACGAGTCGAAGCCTGGAGTCGCGCGGGATACGGGACGTCACGGGTGCAGTCTTCCGGTTGACGGTCCGAAAACCCAAACGGAATGCCGTGACTGACGCCGGGGACGGCGGACGCACGGTTACGGCACGCCGTCCGGCATGAGAACAGGCCAGTGGTACGACGCTAAACGGAACCGGGCGGGCCCGCGCCGGTGCGTGGGTGCGGCGGGGTCACACCAGGGGGGTCATGAAGCGGCGCAGGGTCTCTTCGTAGTCGTGCGGGTCGACGTTCCACATGGCGCCGTGCGGGGCGCCCGCGACCGTGTGCAGGGCGACCAGGCGCGGGTGGGTGTCGGCGAGGCGCCGGGAGAGCCGCCAGGGGGCCACCGCGTCGCCGGGGCCGTGGAAGATCAGGGTCGGGACCGCCGGGCGGTGGAGACCGGCGGTGCCGGCGTCGTGGTCGGCGCGCAGCCCGGCGCGGCCCTGGGCGGCACGGACGGCGAGCGGCAGGAGGGCGCCCGGTGTGCGGCGGGCGGCGGCCAGGGCGCGCAGGGTGGTCTCCCAGCTGAGCACCGGGGAGTCGAGGACGAGTCCCGCGATGCGGTCGCGTACGCCGGAGAGCGCGGCGGTGCGCAGGGCCATGGTGGCGCCGGTGGACCAGCCGAGGAGGACGACCTGGCGGGCGCCGTGGGCGAGGGCGTAGCGGACGGCCGCGTCCACGTCGCGCCACTCGGTCTCGCCGAAGTGGTGCAGGCCGTCCGGCGAGGGCGGGGCGCCGACGTCGCCGCGGTAGGCGAGGGCGAGCACCGGGACGTTCCGGCGGTGCAGGGGGGTCATGAGGTTCATGGCGTGTTCGCGGGTGGCGCCCAGGCCGTGCACGGCGATGATCCAGGTCGGGCGGGCGCCGGGCAGGAACCAGGCCGGGAGGGGTCCGAGTTCGCCGGGGACCTCGACGTCGGCGTGGTCGAGGTCCAGGGCGGTGCCCGGATCGCCGACGTACAGGTTCGGGGTGAACCAGGCCCGGTCGCCGGCCGTGAGGGTGCCGTGCGTGACGCGTTCGAGGCGGCGTACGACGGTGTCGGCGCCGTGCTCGGCCGTGTCGAGGACCTCGCCGACCACGGCGTGCGAGCCGTCGCCGGCGAGGCCGTACCGGCCGGGGCGCAGCGCGGCCAGATCCCGGGTGAGGGTGATCTGCCCGGCGGCGGTGCCGTGCACGGTGAGCCGGGGTTCGGTGGGCAGGGGCCTGCCGGGGGGCGCCTTGAGCGCGACGTCGGCGGCGAGCCGGCCGGCGACGACGCTCGCCGCTCCGGCCGCCAGGGCTGCGGTGACGGCGGCGGTCGTCGCTGTGACAGTGCGCATGGGGCCAGTCTCCTGGTGGAGTCCTCGGGCGGCCAGTGGGGCGGGCGGCGGGGGGTGACGTGCCCCGCCGGGGGCGCCTGCCGGGCCGGGAGCCATGAGTCGGTCCTGCTTGCCGGTACCCCCGAAGCCGCGCGGTACGCGCCGCACCGGAACCGGAGGCGGGTTCCGTCGGCGGAACAAGCGGCCGGGTCCCTGCCACCGGGGGCCTGACTCCCGTACCGGTGGCAGGGTCCCGCACCAGTGACCTGACCCCGTACCAGTGGTCCGGTCCGTACCAATGACCTGACTCCGTACCTCTTGGCCGGGTCCGTACCAGTGACCTGGCCCCGTACCGTCGACCGGGCCTTGTACCGGCGACCGAGCCGTGTACCCCTGACCGGTTCTCGTACGGTGCCGAGACCAAACCTCGCACCGGTGACCGGTAACCGGCCTCCGTGCGGTGACCGGCCTCCGTGCCGGCGACCGGGCCTCCGTCCCGGTGGCCGACCGCCCGTTCGTCAGCCCCGCTGCCCGTACCCCCGGAGCCGTTCCGTCACCTCCGCCAGCTGGTGGTCCGTCAGCAGCGACGGGGTGCGGCCCGGCACCGAGGAGGCCGTCAGCCAGAGGCGGCACATCCACTCCAGCTGGGCCGTGCGGTCGTACGCCTGGTCGAGGGAGGTGCCGTAGGTGATCGTGCCGTGGTTCTGGAGGAGGCAGCCGGTGCGGTCGGTGAGGGCATCGAGCATGGTGCGGGCCAGTTCGTCGGTGCCGTAGGTCGCGTAGGGGGCGACCCGGACGGGGCCGCCGAGGGCGGCGGTCATGTAGTGGACCGGCGGGAGCTCGGGGACGAGGACCGAGACCGCCGTCGCGTGGACGGCGTGGGTGTGGACGACGGCCCGGGCGTCGGTTGCGCGGTACACGGCGAGGTGCATGGGCAGTTCGCTGGTGGGCACCAGCGTGCCGAGCACCTGCCGCCCGTCGAGGTCGACGCCGGTCATGTCGTCCGGGGCCAGACGGTCGTAGGGAACACCCGTAGGAGTGACCAGCACCGTGTCGTCGACGCGCACCGAGACGTTGCCGGAGGTGCCGACCACCAGCCCGTCCGCCACTGTCCGCCGGGCCGTCGCGACGAGTGCCTCCCAGGCGGCCTCCGTGGACCGTTCCTCGTCGCCCCGCACCTCTCCGACCCGCGAATACGTCACAGTCACCGTCTCCTTCCGGGCATCGGGTGCCCCCTGCCGTGCCGCCGCCGGCCGGCCTCGCGGCGATCCTGCCAGGCACGTCTCCGGAGAGCATCGGGCCGGACACACAGAGGGAGGCGGTAGCGCCGGTTCCGGTCACCGTGGCGCCCAGCCCAGTTCATCTTCCGTTCACTCTGGTTACCTACGTTCGTCCAGCCAATGACCTCGAACGATTGCCTGGGTAAATGGAAAGCTTCTCGCTGATCCTCGCGATTGTGGTGGTAACCGCACTCGCGTTCGATTTCACGAACGGTTTCCACGACACCGCGAACGCGATGGCAACGACCATTTCGACCGGTGCGCTCAAGCCCAAGGTGGCGGTGGCGATGTCCGCCGTCCTCAACCTTGTCGGCGCCTTCCTCTCGGTGGAGGTCGCCAACACGATCTCCAAGGGTCTCGTCGACGAGACCGGCATCCGTCCCGAGGTCATCTTCGCCGCCCTGGTCGGCGCGATCCTCTGGAACCTGCTGACCTGGCTGGTCGGACTCCCGTCCAGCTCCTCGCACGCCCTCATGGGCGGCCTGATCGGTGCCGCGGTCGCCTCGGCGGGCGTCGGCGCGGTGAACGGCGACGCGCTCGTCACCAAGGTGCTGATCCCGGCGATCGCCGCCCCGATCGTCGCGGGAGTCGCGGCGCTGCTCGGCGCGCGGCTGACGTACAAGCTCGGCCGCAAGGCCGACGGCAAGGCCGCCTCGAAGGGCTACCGCGCCGGACAGATCGCCTCCGCCGGGCTGGTCTCGCTGGCGCACGGCACCAACGACGCGCAGAAGACGATGGGCATCATCACCCTGGCCCTGGTCGCCGGCGGCTCCCTCGCCCCCGACTCCGACCCGCCCCTGTGGGTCATCCTCTCCGCGGGCGTCGCCATCGCGCTCGGCACCTACCTCGGCGGCTGGCGCATCATCCGCACCATGGGCAAGGGCCTGACCGACCTGCAGCCGCAGCAGGGCTTCGCCGCCCAGACCAGTGCCGCCACGGTCATCCTGGCCTCCTCCCACCTCGGCTTCTCCCTCTCCACCACCCACTCGGTCTCCGGCGCGGTGATGGGCGCGGGCCTCGGCCGCAAGGGCGGCGTGGTGCGCTGGTCCACGGCCACCCGGATGTTCGTCGCCTGGGGTCTGACCCTGCCGGCCGCGGCCCTGGTCGCCGCGATCGCCGAGTGGGTCTGCGGCCTGGGCGACTGGGGCACCGCGCTCGTCGCCGTCTTCCTGGTCGTCTCCAGCGCCGCCATCTGGAAGGTCTCCCGGCGCGAGGTCGTCGACCACACCAACGTCGTCGACGAGGCCGAGCCGTCCGGTGTGGTGACCACGGCGATGGCCGCCGTGTCCCCGCCCCCGGCGGGCGTCACCGAGGACCTGGCGGGCACCGTCCCGGCCTCCGCGTCCGACTCCAAGGCCCCGTCGGCCACCACCACCGTCTGAGCCCGCGCCCCGGGTACGAAGGAAGCGAACCTCCATGAGCATCGACTGGGCAGCTCTCGGCTCCGTCTTCGGGGTCAGCCTCGTGGCCACCGTGGTCCTGGTGGGCCTGTTCACCCTCGGTATCACCGGCCTCTCCCGCCAGGAGCGGGCCGCCGCGCAGGGCGGCTCCGCGGCCCTCGCGGTCACCGGCGCGTACGCGTGCTTCGCGGCCTGCGCGGCGGCGGTGGCGTACGGGATCTATCTGATCGTCGCCTGACCCACGCCGATCGTCGCCCGGCCCACGAAGGCCGCCCGGCCCCCGAGGGTCGTACGGCGACGAACGTCGCCCGACCCTCCGCGCAGACCCCTGAGGCGGGGGGGGGGGGGGGGGGGGGGGGGGGGGGGGGTGTTGCTTGCCTTTCCTTTTTCTGCTTCCTCCCCCCCCCCCTTCTCCCCTTCTCTCCCCCCCCCCCCCCCCCACCACCCCCCCCCCCCCCCCCCC
>NZ_JBVJVN010000004.1:274970-351179 GCF_055603605.1 Streptomyces sp. NPDC037271 | reverse complement strand
TCCCCCAAAACAAGGGCACCCCCTGTTCCAAGGGGGGGAGGAGGGAAAAGCCTTTCCCCCCCTCCTCAGGGCCAACCTGGGGGGGGGGGCGCGGACCCCCCCCCCCCCCCCCCCCCCCCCGCCTTCTTCTCGTGCCGGCGCACATCGCCCGCGTGTGGGCCTTCGCACACTCCCCCGCCGCAGGTCAACGCCAGGTTGACTGGTGTTCGCGGGCCGTGGTGGACTTCCGGAGCCAATACGGCGGCAGGAGAGGAAGCCCGGTGCGAATCCGGCGCGGTCCCGCCACTGTGACCGGGGAAGGATCCCCGGGAGCCAGGAACTCTCACCGCCGGTCTCTTCGAACCAGGGCGCGGACACCCTGAGTGAGGACATACCGCCATGCTCGGCTGCCGATCGACGTTCAGTACCAGGTTCCTCCCTGACCGTGTGACCGGCTGAGCCCCGTGCGTGCCGAACGCGTCTTCGCGTACGGCGCCGCCGCCGGCCTCCTCGGTGACCTCCTCCTCGGCGATCCGCGCCGCGGACACCCGGTCGCCGCGTTCGGCCGTGCCGCCGGTGCCGTGGAACGGGTGCTGTGGCGTGACCACCGCGGGTGGGGCGCGCTGCACACCACCGTGTGCGCCGGTGGCGCCGCCGCCCTCGGGCTGGCCGCCACCCGCGCCGTACGCCGCTCCCCCGCCGCCTCCGTCGCGCTGACCGCCGCCGCCACCTGGTCGGTGGTCGGCGGGACCTCGCTCGCCCGCGAGGCGAGCGCCATCGGCCGTGCCCTGGAGGCCGGCGACGTCGAGGCGGCCCGCGCGCGGCTGCCGCACCTGTGCGGGCGGGACCCGCAGGCGCTGGACGCCGACGGGATCGCCCGGGCCGTCGTGGAGTCCGTCGCCGAGAACACCTCGGACGCGGTGGTGGGCGCCCTGGTGTGGGGCGCCGTGGCCGGAGTGCCGGGGCTGGCCGGCTTCCGGGCCGTGAACACCCTGGACGCGATGGTCGGCCACAAGTCGCCCCGGTATCGCCGCTACGGCTGGGCCTCGGCCAGGCTCGACGACCTCGCGGGCTGGCCCGGCGCCCGGCTGACCGCCGTCCTGGCCACCGTGGCCGGCGGCGATCCGCGGGGCGCCGTACGGGCCTGGCGCGCCGACGCCGCACAGCACCCGAGCCCCAACGCCGGTCCCGTGGAGGCCTCCTTCGCGGGCGCCCTGGGCGTGCGGCTCGGCGGGACGCTCTCCTACGGCGGGCGCATCGAGCACCGGCCCGTCCTCAACGGGGCGGCGGGACGCGCCGTCCGGGCCGGTTCCGGCGACATCGACCGGGCCGTACGGCTCTCCCGGCGCGTGGGCTGGCTGGCGCTCGGCGTGTGCGCGGGCGCGCGGCTGCTCGGCCGCCGGGCACTCACGAAGGGACGTGACTCATGAGCGGTGGCCTCCTCGTCGCCGGCACCACCTCCGACGCCGGCAAGAGCGTCGTCACCGCCGGGATCTGCCGCTGGCTGGTGCGTCAGGGCGTCAAGGTCGCGCCCTTCAAGGCGCAGAACATGTCGCTGAACTCCTTCGTCACCCGCGAGGGCGCCGAGATCGGGCGGGCGCAGGCCATGCAGGCCCAGGCGTGCCGCGTGGAGCCGACCGCGCTGATGAACCCGGTGCTGCTGAAGCCGGGCGGCGAGCAGAGCAGCCAGGTCGTGCTGCTCGGCAAGCCGGTCGGCGAGATGAGCGCCCGCGGCTACCACGGCGGGCGGCAGCAGCGGTTGCTCGGCACGGTGCTGGACTGTCTGGCCGAACTGCGGGGCACGTACGACGCGGTGATCTGCGAGGGGGCGGGCAGTCCGGCCGAGATCAACCTGCGCCGGACCGACATCGTGAACATGGGGATCGCCCGGGGCGCCGGGTTCCCCGTCCTCGTCGTCGGCGACATCGACCGCGGGGGCGTCTTCGCGTCCTTCTTCGGCACGGTGGCGCTGCTGGCGCCCGAGGACCAGGCGCTGGTCGCCGGGTTCCTCGTCAACAAGTTCCGCGGCGACGTGTCCCTGCTGGAACCCGGCCTGGACATGCTCCACGGCCTGACCGGGCGGCGGACGTACGGCGTGCTGCCCTTCCGGCACGGGCTCGGCATCGACGAGGAGGACGGGCTGCGCGTCTCGCTGCGGGGGACGGTGCGGGAGTCGGCCGTCGCGCCGCCCGTCGGCGAGGACGTGCTGCGGGTCGCCGTCTGCGCGGTCCCGCTGATGTCCAACTTCACCGACGTCGACGCGCTCGCCGCCGAGCCGGGCGTCGTGGTGCGCTTCGTGGACCGGCCGGAGGAGCTGGCCGACGCGGATCTCGTCATCGTGCCGGGGACGCGGGGGACGGTCCGGGCGCTGGAGTGGCTGCGGGAGCGGGGGCTCGCGGACGCCATCGCGCGCCGGGTGGCCGAGCGGCGGCCCGTGCTCGGCATCTGCGGCGGTTTCCAGCTGCTCGGCGAGCACATCGAGGACGACGTCGAGTCCCGCGCCGGGCACGTGGACGGGCTCGGACTGCTGCCCGTGCGCGTGCGGTTCGCGCGCGAGAAGACCCTCACGCGGCCGGTGGGCGAGGCCCTCGGCGAACACGTCGAGGGGTACGAGATCCACCACGGGGTCGCCGAAGTGACCGGGGGTGAGCCCTTCTTGGACGGCTGCCGGGTCGGCCAGACCTGGGGCACGCACTGGCACGGCTCGCTGGAGTCGGACGGCTTCCGGCGGGCGTTCCTGCGCGAGGTGGCCGCCGCCGCGGGCCGCCGCTTCGTGCCGGCTCCCGACACCTCGTTCGCCGCGCTGCGCGAGGAGCAGCTCGACCGGCTAGGCGACCTCATCGACCAGCACGCGGACACGGACGCGCTGTGGCGGCTCATCGAGTCCGGCGCGCCCCGAGGACTGCCCTTCATTCCACCAGGAGCGCCCGCATGAGCACAGTGTTGTTGTTGTCCACCGCCGACACGGACCTGCTGGCGGCCCGAGCGTCGGACGCCGCCTACCGCATCGGCAACCCGACCCGGGTCGACGTGACGGAGGAGCTGCCGGGGCTCGTCGAGGGCGCGGACGTCGCCGTCGTACGCCTGCTCGGCGGCAAGCGCGCCTGGGAGGACGGGCTCGCCGCGCTGAAGGCCGCCGGCGTCCCGACCGTCCTGCTCGGCGGCGAGAGCGTGCCGGACGCGGAGCTCATGGCGGAGTCGTCGGTGCCGGCCGGGGTCGTGGCGGAGGCGCTGCGCTACCTCGTCGAGGGCGGCCCCGCCAACCTCACGCAGCTGGCGCGCTTCCTGTCGGACACGGTGCTGCTGACCGGCGAGGGCTTCGACGAGCCGGAGAAGATGCCGGAGTACGGCCTCCACGGCGAGCGGGCGTTCACCGAGGGCCGCCCGACGGTCGGCGTGCTCTTCTACCGCGCCCACCAGCTCAGCGGCAACACCGCCTTCGTCGACACGCTGTGCGACGCGATCGAGGCCCACGGCGCCAACGCGCTGCCCGTGTACTGCGGTTCGCTGCGCGGCGCGGACGCCGGGCTGTACGAGCTGCTGGGCCGGGCCGACGCCCTGGTCGCCACCGTCCTCGCGGCGGGCGGCACGCACGCCTCGCAGGCGTCGGCGGGCGGCGACGAGGAGGCCTGGGACATCGGCGCGCTGGCCGACCTGAACGTCCCGGTGCTGCAAGGGCTCTGCCTGACCTCGTCGCGCGCCGCGTGGGAGGCGTCCGACGCCGCCCTCTCCCCCATGGACGCGGCGATGCAGGTCGCCATCCCGGAGTTCGACGGGCGCCTGGTCACGGTGCCGTTCTCCTTCAAGGAGCAGGGGCCGGACGAGGTGCCGGTGTACGTCGCCGACCCCGAGCGGGCCGGCCGGGTCGCCGGGATCGCCGTACGGCACGCGGCCCTGAAGCACAAGGCGAACGCCGACAAGAAGCTCGCGCTGGTCTTCACCGCGTACCCGACCAAGCACTCCCGCGTCGGCAACGCGGTCGGTCTCGACACCCCGGCGTCGGCGGTGCGGGTCCTGGACGCGCTGCGGGACGCGGGGTACTCCCTCACCGACTACCCGTCCGGCGGCGACGAGCTGATCCACCGGCTCATCGAGGCGGGCGGCCACGACGTCGAGTGGCTGACGGAGGACCAGCTGGCCGCCGCGCCGGCGCGGGTGCCGCTCGCCGACTACCGGGCGTGGTTCGAGAAGCTCGACCCGGACCTCAAGGGAGCCATGCGGGAGGCGTGGGGCGAGCCGCCTGGCTCGCTGTACGTGGACGGGGACGACATCGTGCTCGCGTCGCTCCAGTTCGGGAACGTCGTCGTCATGATCCAGCCGCCGCGCGGCTTCGGCGAGAACCCGATCGCGATCTACCACGACCCCGACATGCCGCCGTCGCACCACTACATGGCCGCGTACCGCTGGCTGGACAACAGTTTCGGCGCCGACGCGATCGTGCACATGGGCAAGCACGGCACGATGGAGTGGCTGCCCGGCAAGGGCCTCGGGCTGAGCGCCGGCTGCGCGCCGGACGCGGTCCTCGGCGACCTGCCGCTGATCTACCCGTTCATCGTCAACGACCCCGGCGAGGGCACCCAGGCCAAGCGACGCGGACACGCCACGGTCGTCGACCACCTGGTCCCGCCGATGGCGCGTGCCGACACCTACGGCGACCTGGCCAAGCTGGAGCAGCTGCTGGACGAGTACGCGCTCGTCTCCGACCTGGACCCGGTGAAGGCACCGGCGGTCCGCGCGCAGATCTGGACGCTGGTCAAGGCGGCCGAGCTCCATCACGACCTGCACGTGGACGACCAGCCGGACGACGACGCGTTCGACGAGTTCGTCATGCACATCGACGGCTACCTGTGCGAGATCAAGGACGTGCAGATCCGCGACGGCCTGCACATTCTCGGCGGCGGCCCGGTCGGTGAGCCACGCGTCAACCTCGTGCTGGCCGTGCTGCGCGCCTCGCAGGTGTGGGGCGGGCAGGCGAACGCGCTGCCGGGGCTGCGGGCGTCGCTGGCCGAGCACTTCGGGCTGGTGGAGAAGGAGCTGCTGGCGGAGCCGGGCGCGCCGGTGAAGGTGCCGGTGGAGCTGACGGATCTGGTCGACGGGCCTTCCCGCAGCGCCGCCGACGCGGTCGACCTGCTGGAGCAGCTGTGCCGGCGGTTCGCGGAGGGGATGGAGTCCCGTGCGTGGGACACCGCGGCCGTACCGGCCCTGGTGCGCGAGGTGCTGGGCGGCGCCGAACTCCCCGACGCTGTGGCCGTGCTGGAGTTCGCCTGCACGGAGGTCGTGCCGCGGCTGGCCCGGACGACGGACGAGATCGGGCACATCCTGCGTGCCCTGGACGGCGGTTACGTCCCGGCGGGCCCGTCGGGCTCCCCGACCCGCGGGCTGGTCAACGTCCTGCCGACCGGCCGGAACTTCTACTCCGTCGACCCGAAGGCGATCCCTTCCCGGCTGAGCTGGGAGGTCGGCCAGTCCCTCGCGGACTCGCTGATCCAGCGCTATCTGAGCGACACCGGCGAATACCCGAAGTCCGTCGGCCTCACGGTGTGGGGCACGTCCGCGATGCGCACCCAGGGCGACGACATCGCGGAGATCCTGGCGCTGCTGGGCTGCCGTCCGGTGTGGGACGACGCCTCGCGCCGGGTCACCGGCTTCGAGATCGTGCCCCCGGCGGAGCTGGGCCGGCCGCGCGTCGACGTCACGGTGCGCATCTCGGGCTTCTTCCGGGACGCGTTCCCGCACGTCGTGGGGCTGATCGACGATGCGGTGCGGGCGGTCGCGGAGCTGGACGAACCCGCCGACCAGAACTACGTGCGCGCCCACGCCGACGCGGACACCGCCGAGCACGGCGACCGGCGCCGGGCGACGGCCCGCATCTTCGGTTCCAAGCCGGGCGCGTACGGCGCCGGCCTGCTGCCGCTGATCGACGCCCGCAACTGGCGCTCCGACGCGGACCTCGCCGAGGTGTACGCGGTGTGGGGCGGCTACGCCTACGGGCGCGGGCTCGACGGGCGCGCGGCGCGCGGGGACATGGAGACGGCGTTCCGGCGGATCGCCGTCGCGGCGAAGAACGTGGACACGCGTGAGCACGACCTCGTCGACGCCGACGACTACTTCCAGTACCACGGCGGCATGGTCGCCATGGTGCGGCACCTGACGGGGGCCTCCCCGGAGGCGTACGTCGGCGACTCGGCCACCCCGGACCAGGTGAAGACCCGGACGCTGGGCGAGGAGACGCACCGGGTGTTCCGGGCCCGCGTGGTCAACCCGCGCTGGATGGCGGCGATGCGGCGGCACGGTTACAAGGGCGCCTTCGAGATGGCGGCCACCGTGGACTACCTCTTCGGGTACGACGCCACGGCCGGGGTCGTGGACGACTGGATGTACGAGAAGCTCAGCGCCGAGTACGTCTTCGACGCGGAGAACCGGGACTTCATGAAGAAGTCCAACCCGTGGGCGCTGCGGGGCATCACGGAGCGGCTGCTGGAGGCGGCCGACCGCGGTCTGTGGGCCGAACCGGACGCGGAGACCCTGGAGCGGCTGCGCGCCACCTATCTGGAGCTCGAGGGCGACTTGGAGGGCGACGAGAAGTGAGTACCCCGTTCCCGTTCACGGCCGTCGTCGGCCAGGACGACCTGCGGCTCGCGCTGCTGCTGAACGCCGTCTCCCCGGCGGTCGGCGGCGTGCTGGTGCGCGGCGAGAAGGGCACCGCCAAGTCCACGGCGGTGCGCGCGCTGTCGGCGCTGATGCCGGAGGTGGACGTCGTCTCCGGCTGCCGGTTCTCCTGCGCCCCGCACGCGCCCGACCCGGGCTGCCCGGACGGCCCGCACGAGTCGGGCGCCTCCGCCCCCCGCCCGGCGCGGATGGTGGAGCTGCCCGTCGGCGCCTCCGAGGACCGGCTGGTCGGCGCGCTCGACATCGAGCGGGCGCTCGCGGAGGGCGTGAAGGCCTTCGAGCCGGGCCTGCTGGCCGACGCGCACCGCGGCATCCTCTACGTCGACGAGGTCAACCTCCTCCACGACCACTTGGTGGACCTGCTCCTCGACGCGGCGGCGATGGGTGCCTCGTACGTGGAGCGCGAGGGCGTGTCGGTGCGGCACGCCTCGAAGTTCCTGCTCGTCGGCACCATGAACCCCGAGGAGGGCGAGCTGCGGCCGCAGCTCCTCGACCGGTTCGGGCTGACCGTGGAGGTCTCGGCCTCGCGCGAGCCCGACCAGCGGGTGGAGGTCGTACGGCGCCGGCTGGCGTACGACGACGACCCGGCCGGTTTCGCCGCGCGCTGGGCCGACGAGGAGGCAGCCGTACGGGCGCGGATCGTGGCGGCGCGGGCGCTGCTGCCGTCGGTGCGGCTCGGGGACGGGGCGCTGCGGCAGATCGCGGCGACCTGTGCCGCCTTCGAGGTGGACGGCATGCGCGCCGACATCGTGATGGCGCGGACGGCCACCGCGCTGGCGGCCTGGGCCGGGCGGACGGACGTACTCGCGGAGGACGTGCGGCAGGCCGCGCTGCTGGCGCTGCCTCACCGGCGGCGGCGGAACCCCTTCGACGCGCCGGGTCTCGACGAGGACAAGCTCGACGAGACGCTGGAGGAGTTCGGCGGGCAGGACGGGGACGGTGGCGGGGACGACGATCCCGACCCGGGCCCCGACGGTCCCGGTGGGCCCGGTGGTCAGCCGGAGCCCGACGACGCACCGCAGGGCGACGGTGACGCCGCCGCGCGCCCCGAGGCCGCGGAGGGCGGGGAGCCGCGGCCTTCGGGTGGTGCCGGTGAGCAGTCACCCGTACGGGCCGCCGAGCCGTTCCGCACCAAGGTGCTGAGCGTGCCGGGGCTCGGTGAGGGTGCCGCCGGGCGGCGGTCGCGGGCCCGGACCGAGCACGGGCGGACCACGGGAGCCCGGCGTCCCCAGGGGGCGCTGACCAAGCTGCACCTGGCTGCCACCGTGCAGGCCGCCGCCCCGCACCAGCGGGCCCGGGGACGGTCGGGGCCCGGTCTGGTGGTCCGGCGGGACGATTTGCGGCAGGCGAGCCGTGAGGGGCGTGAGGGCAACCTCGTGCTCTTCGTCGTGGACGCCTCCGGGTCGATGGCCGCGCGGCAGCGGATGAGCGCCGTGAAGGGTGCCGTGGTGTCGCTGCTGCTGGATGCCTACCAGCGGCGGGACAAGGTGGGGCTGGTGACCTTCCGGGGTTCGGCCGCCGAGGTCGCGCTGCCGCCGACCTCGTCGGTGGACGCGGCGGCGGTCCGGCTGGAGTCTCTGCCGACGGGCGGGCGGACGCCGCTGGCGGCCGGGCTGCTGCGCGCCCATGAGGTGCTGCGGGTGGAGCGCTTGCGGGATCCCGCGCGGCGGGCGCTGGTGGTCGTGGTGACCGACGGCCGGGCCACCGGCGGCCCCGAGCCGGTCGCCCTGGCCGGGCGGGCCGCACGGCTGTTCGCCGCCGAGGGCACCGCCTCCGTCGTCGTGGACTGCGAGTCGGGGCCGGTGCGGCTCGGGCTGGCCGGGCAGCTCGCGGGTGAGCTGGGCGGTACGGCGGTGACGCTGGACGAGCTGCGGGCGGATTCGATCGCCGGGCTGGTCAGGGACGTACAGGGAACGAGGAGGGCCGCGTAGTGCCGAAGGGACAGCCGAGTGTCGTACCGGACGACGGCCTGACGACCCGTCAGCGCCGTAATCGTCCGCTGGTCGTCGTGCACACGGGCATCGGCAAGGGCAAGTCCACCGCCGCCTTCGGGCTGGCCCTGCGGGCGTGGAACCAGGGGTGGCCGATCGGGGTGTTCCAGTTCGTCAAGTCGGCGAAGTGGAAGGTCGGCGAGGAGAACGCGCTGCGGGTGCTGGGCGCCAGTGGTGAGGGCGGGTCCGTCGACTGGCACAAGATGGGCGAGGGCTGGTCCTGGGTCCAGCGGGACATCCAGGGTGACAACTCGACCAACGAGGAGAAGGCCCGGGAGGGCTGGGAGCAGGTCAAGCGGGACCTGGCCGCCGAGACGTACAAGCTGTACGTGCTGGACGAGTTCGCCTACCCGATGCACTGGGGGTGGATCGACACCGACGAGGTCGTGTCCGTGCTGCGGGAGCGGCCCGGGACCCAGCACGTCGTGATCACCGGGCGGAACGCGCCGGAGAAGCTGGTGGAATTCGCCGACCTCGTCACCGACATGTCCAAGGTCAAGCACCCCATGGACGCGGGGCAGAAGGGGCAGAGGGGCATCGAGTGGTGACCTCGCCGGCCTCGCCCTCCGCACCGGCCGCGTCCGTACCCCGGCTGGTCGTCGCCGCTCCCTCCTCGGGCAGCGGCAAGACCACCGTCGCCACCGGGCTGATGGCCGCGCTCGCCGCGCGCGGGTTCGCCGTGTCCCCGCACAAGGTCGGCCCCGACTACATCGACCCCGGCTACCACGCGCTCGCCACCGGGCGGACGGGGCGGAACCTGGACGCCTACCTGTGCGGGCCCGAGCTGGTCGGGCCGCTGTTCCTGCACGGGGCGCACGGCTGCGACATCGCCGTCGTCGAGGGCGTGATGGGGCTGTACGACGGGGCCGCCGGCGAAGGCGAGCTGGCGTCCACCGCCCAGGCCGCCAAGCTGCTGCGGGCGCCGGTCGTACTCGTCGTCGACGCGTCGTCGCAGTCGCGGTCGGTGGCGGCGCTGGTGCACGGGTTCGCGTCCTGGGACCCGGAGGTGCGGGTCGGGGGCGTGATCCTCAACAAGGTCGGGTCGGACCGGCACGAGGTGCTGCTGCGGGAGGCGCTGGAGTCGGCAGGGGTGCCGGTGCTCGGGGTCCTGCGGCGGGCCGCTCAGGTCGAGACGCCGTCGCGGCACCTGGGACTGGTACCGGTCGCCGAGCGGGGACCGCAGGCGGTCGAGGCCGTTGCCTCGATGGCCGCGCAGGTCGCCGACGGGTGCGACCTGGAGGCGCTGGTCGCGCTGGCGCGCGGCGCAGGGCCGCTCTCCTGCGCGGCTTGGGACGCGGGTGAGGTGCTCTCCGCGGTGCTCCCCGCGGCTCCCCCGGTGGGGGAACCCCCGCACGCGCCGGTGGTCGCTCTGGCCGGCGGGGCGGCGTTCACGTTCTCGTACGCCGAGCACGCCGAGCTGCTCGCCGCCGCCGGGGCCGAGGTCGTCGTCTTCGATCCGTTGCGGGACGAGGAGTTGCCCGAGGGGACCCGGGGGCTGGTGATCGGGGGCGGGTTCCCCGAGGTGTACGCCTCGGAGCTGTCCGCCAACGAAGGGCTGCGGAAGTCCGTCGCCGAGCTGGCGCTGAGCGGTGCACCGGTCGCCGCCGAGTGCGCCGGGCTGCTGTACCTGTGCCGGGAGCTGGACGGACTGCCCATGTGCGGGGTGCTGGACGCGTCCGCGCGGATGTCGGAGCGGCTGACGCTGGGCTACCGGGACGCCGTCGCCGTGTCCGGCGGCGCGCTGGCCGTCGCGGGGACGCGGATGCGGGGGCACGAGTTCCACCGGACGGTCGTGGAGCCGGGGGCCGGGGCGGCGCCGGCGTGGGGGATGCGGGCGCCCGAGCGGCGCGTCGAGGGATTTGTGGAGCGCGGTGTGCACGCGAGCTATCTGCACACGCACTGGGCGTCCGAGCCCGGTGTCGCCCGTCGGTTCGTGGAGAGGTGCCGGACGTCATGAGCAGCAGGCTGATCGGTGTGGGAGTCGGGCCCGGGGACCCGGAGCTGGTGACCGTCAAGGGGGTCAACGCGCTGCGGGCCGCCGACGTCGTCGTCGTACCCGTGATGGACACGGGAGAGCGGGGGCGGGCCGAGGCCACCGTGCTGCACTACGTGGGCGCCGAGAAGGTCGTACGGGTCGTGTTCGCGCTCAACGAGCGCACCGACCGGGCGCGGCGCGAGGCGGCCTGGGACGCGGCCGGGGAGCGGGTGGCCGGGCTGCTGCGGGAGCACGGCCGCGTCGCCTTCGCCACCATCGGCGACCCCAACGTGTACTCGACCTTCACCTATCTCGCGCAGACCGTCGGCGGCCTCGTGCCGGGCACCGTCGTGGAGACCGTGCCCGGCATCACCGCCATGCAGGACCTCGCGGCGCGGTCGGGTGCCGTGCTGACGGAGGGCACCGAGCCGCTGACCCTGGTGCCGGTCACCGCGGGTTCCGCCGTGCTCAAGGACGCGTTGAACGGGCCCGGCACGGTCGTCGCCTACAAGTTCGGCCGGCAGGCCGCCGAGGTCGCCGAGGCGCTGCGGGAGACCGGGCGGCTGGACGACGCCGTGTGGGGGTCGGCGCTGGGGCTGCCGGAGGAGTCCCTGCGGGCGGCGGCGGACCTGGACGGGGCTCCGCTGCCCTATCTGTCGACGCTCATCGCGCCCGCCCGGCGCGAGGGCGGGCGGGGCGGGAAACTGTGACCGTCCGTCCGGGGGGCCGCCGCTCACTCGGCGATGCCCACCACCAGCCAGATGAACGCCGCGCCGGCAACCGTGCACAGCAGGGTCGGGCGGGCGGGGTGCTCGTGATGGGCCTCGGGGAGGATCTCGGCGGCGGCGAGGTAGAGCAGTACGCCGCCGAAGAGGCCGAGATACGCGCCGAGCGCCCCTTCCGGGATCGTGAAGAGCAGGGTGGAGGCGGCCCCGGCCACGGGTGCCAGGGCGTCGGCGACCAGCATCGCGATCGCGCGGCGGCGGGCGTTCCCGTACAGGCTGGTCAGCGTGTAGGTGTTGAAGCCGTCCGCGAAGTCGTGGGCGATCACGGCCATCGCGACCGCCGCGCCCATTCCGCCGCCGACCTGGAAGGCCGCGCCGATCGCCACGCCGTCCATCGCGCTGTGGCCGACCATCGCGGCGGCGGCCGTCAG
This sequence comes from Streptomyces sp. NPDC037271, assembly GCF_055603605.1. Lineage (NCBI taxonomy): Bacteria > Bacillati > Actinomycetota > Actinomycetes > Kitasatosporales > Streptomycetaceae > Streptomyces > Streptomyces sp. NPDC037271. The sequence continues at coordinate 339,409 of NZ_JBVJVN010000004.1, read as the reverse complement.
GCCCACCTGGGGCGAGCGCTGTCCGTGTTCGTCGGCGCCGTGCGCGGCGCGGCGGGCGGCCAGCAGGCGTTCCACGAGGTGCGCGAGCAGGAATCCGGCGACGAAGAGCAGCAGTGCCTCGGGCACGCCGAACACCTCGCCGCCCGCCGCTTCCAGCGCCTCCGGCAGCAGGTCGAGGCCGACCACGCCCAGTATCAGGCCGCCGGCCAGGCCCAGGACCAGGTGGCGCCGGTCGGTCACGCGCTGTGCCGTCCAGCCGCCGGCCAGCGTCATCAGGAACGCGCCGAGCGCTACGAAGACCGCCATGGGCCCTTGCTATCCGATCAGAGCGCGTATCCGTGCGCACCACAGCAGCAACCGCAGTAAATATGCGTAGGAGAGGACCGATTCCCATGGCTCCCGAGGCTTCCGCGGCTCCCGAGGCTTCCGTGACTCCCGAAGCCTCCGTGACTTCCACGGCTTCCGTGACTTCCGGGGCTCCCGTGACTCCCGAAGCCTCCGTGGCTTCCACGGCTTCCGTGACTTCCGGGGCTCCCGTGACTTCCGCAGTTCCCTCGGCTCCCGCGGCTCCCGCGGTTTCTCCGGCCGCCACGGCAGCCGCGGCCGAGGACCCCGTCGGCAAGGTGACCTTCGTCGGTGCCGGTCCCGGCGCCGCCGACCTGCTGACGTTCCGCGCCGCGCGTGCCATCGCCGAGGCCGACGTCGTGATCTGGGCGGCGAGCCTGGTCCAGGCGGAGGTCCTCCAGCACGCGCGGGGGGACGCGGAGGTCCTGGACTCGGCGACGATGTCGCTGGAGGACGTCGTGGCCGTCTACCGGCGGGCGCGTCAGCAGGGGCTGCGGGTGGCCCGCATCCACTCCGGTGACCCGGCCCTGTGGGGCGGTACGCAGGAACAGCTCGACCGGTGCGCGGAGATCGGTATCGCGACCGAGATCGTGCCCGGCGTCTCCGCCTTCTCCGCGGTCGCCGCGCTCGCGCAGCGGGAGCTGACCATCCCGGAGGTCGCGCAGTCCGTCGTCCTGACCCGGCTCGGCGGCGGCAAGACGCCGATGCCGCCCGGGGAGGAGGTCCGCGAGTTCGCGAAGCACGGCACCACCATGGCGATCTTCCTGTCGGCGGCCCGCAGCGGCCAGCTGGTGCGGGAGCTGCTGGAGGGCGGCTACCCGACCGAGACGCCGGTCGTCGTCGCGTACCAGGCCACCTGGCCGGAGGAACTGGTCGTGCGGTGCACGATCGGCACGCTGGAGGAGACGGTCAAGGAGCACAAACTCTGGAAGCACACCCTGTTCCTGGTCGGCCCGGCCCTCGACGCGCACGGCACCCGCTCGCACCTGTACCACCCGGGGCACTTCCACGGCTACCGCAAGGCCGACCCCCGGGCGCGCCGGGAGCTGCGCACACGGGGTGCGAGCACGTGATCACCGTGGTGGGGATGGGGGCCGGCGCGCCGCCCGGCGAGGACGTCGCCGCCGGTGCGGAGCTGGTCGTCGGCGGGCGGCGCCACCTGGACGCCGTACGGCTGCCGGACGGTGCCGAGCGGGTCGTGCTCGGGGCGCTCGCGCCCGCCCTCGACACGGTCGCGGAGTACGTCGCGAAGGGGCGGCGGGTGGTCGTGCTGGCCTCCGGTGACCCGGGGTTCTTCGGGATCGTGCGGGTGCTGGCCGAGCGGTTCGGGCCGGAGCGGCTGGACGTGCGGCCCGGTGTCTCCTCCGTCGCCGCCGCGTTCGCGCGGGCCGGGCTGCCGTGGGACGACGCGGTGGTGGCCAGCGCGCACGGGCGGGACCCGCGGACGGCGGTGAACCTGTGCCGGGCCCACCCGAAGGTCGCCGTGCTGACGGGGCCCGGGGCCGGCCCGGCGGAACTCGGCGCCGCGCTGCGGGCCGACCCGCGGGTCCTCGTCGTCGCCTCCGCGCTGGGCTCCGCCGAGGAGCGCGTGGAGCGGGTGACTCCCGCCGAGGCCGCCGTCCGTGACTGGGGGACGGCGGTGAGCGTGGTGCTGTGCCTGGACGAGGCACGGGCGCCGGCCCCGGTACGGACGGTCGCCGGGCCTCGGCCGGGTCCCGCCGGGTGGGCGCTGGACGAGGCCGAGTTCGCGCACCGCGACTCGATGATCACGAAGTTCGAGGTGCGGGCGCTGGCGCTGGCCCGGCTCGGGCCCCGCCCCGGCGACCTGGTCTGGGACGTCGGCGCGGGCTCCGGTTCCGTCGCCGTGGAGTGCGCGCGGCTCGGCGCCGCCGTCACCGCCGTCGAGAAGACGCCGGACGGTGTCGATCGCGTCCGCGCCAACGCCGCCGCGCACGGCGTCGACGTCCGGGTGGTGCAGGGGGCGGCGCCCGCGGCGCTGTCCGGCCTGGACGACGACCCGGACGCCGTGTTCGTCGGCGGTGGCGGGCGCGAACTGCCCGCGATCGTCGCGCGGTGCGCGCGACGGGCGCGGCGGACCGTGGTCGTCGCCATGGCCGCGCTGGACCGGGTGCCGGCAGCCCGCCGGGCCCTGCTCGACGCCGGGCTGGAGTGCGACGGGGTGCTGCTGCAGTCGTCCCGGCTCGCGCCGCTGCCGGGGGACGTGACCCGGCTCGCGGCGACCAATCCCGTCTTCCTGCTGTGGGGCGTGAGGCCGCACAGCCGTACCGAAGGAGTTGCCCCTTGATCGGCCTCATTTCCGCCACCTCGGCGGGAGCTGCGGCGCGGGACCGGCTGGCCGCGGCGTGGCCGGACCGCACGCGCGTGTACGGGGGTCCCGTCGCGGACGCCGTGCGGACCGCGTTCGCCGAGTGCGAGCAGCTCGTGTGCTTCCTGGCCACGGGGGCCGTGGTCCGGCTCGTGGCGCCGCTGCTGGACGACAAGCGGACCGACGCCGGTGTGGTGTGCGTCGACGAGGGCGGGCGGTTCGCCGTGTCGCTGGTCGGCGGCCACGGGGGCGGCGCCAACGAACTCGCCCGCGCGGTCGGTGCGGTGCTGGGCGCCGAGCCGGTGGTGACGACGGCGACGGACGCCGTGGGCCTGCCCGGCCTGGACACCCTCGGGCTGCCCGTGGAGGGCGATGTCGCCGGGGTCTCGCGGGCCCTGCTGGACGGCGAGCCGGTCGCGCTGCGGTCGGAGGTGGCCTGGCCGCTGCCGCCGCTGCCGGTCGCCGAGGGCGGGGCGTACACGATCCGGCTGACGGACCGTCTGGTGGAGCGGGCCGAGCGCGAGGCCGTCCTGCGTCCGCCGTCCCTGGTCGTCGGCGTCGGCGCGTCCAGGGGGGCGCCGGTCGACGAGGTGCTCGGGCTGGTGGAGGAGGCCCTGCGGGACGCCGGGCTGTCCGCCGCGTCGGTCGCCGAGCTGGCCACCGTGGACGCCAAGGCCGAGGAGCCCGGGATCGTGGGCGCCGCCGAGCGGCTGGGCGTGCCCCTGGTGACGTACGCCGCCGACGAGCTGGCGGGCATCGAGGTGCCCAACCCCTCCGACGCCCCGCTCGCGGCCGTGGGCACCCCGTCGGTCGCGGAGGCGGCGGCGCTGGTGCGCGGCGGCGAACTCCTCGTGCCCAAGCGCAAGTCGGCGGCGACCCCCGCGATGGCGACCTGCGCCGTCGTACGGCGTCCGGGGCGCGGGCGGCTCGCGGTGGTCGGGCTCGGGCCGGGCGCCCGGGACCTGGTCACGCCGCGCGCGCAGGCGGAGTTGCGGCGGGCGTCCGTGCTGGTCGGCCTCGACCAGTACGTCGACCAGATCCGCGACCTGCTGCGGCCCGGCACGCGGGTCCTGGAGTCGGGGCTCGGCGCCGAGGAGGAGCGGGCCCGGACCGCGGTCGAGGAGGCCCGGCGCGGGCACGCCGTGGCGCTGATCGGCAGCGGGGACGCCGGGGTGTACGCCATGGCCTCGCCCGCACTGGCGGAGGCCTCCGACGACATCGACGTGGTCGGGGTGCCGGGCGTGACGGCGGCGCTGGCGGCCGGGGCGATCCTGGGCGCGCCGCTCGGCCACGACCACGTGTCGATCAGCCTGTCCGACCTGCACACGCCGTGGGAGGTCATCGAGCGGCGGGTGCGGGCGGCGGCCGAGGCGGACATCGTCGTGACGTTCTACAACCCGCGCAGCCGGGGCCGGGACTGGCAGCTGCCCAAGGCGCTGGCGATCCTCGCGGAGCACCGGGCGCCGGCGACGCCGGTGGGTGTCGTACGCAACGCGTCGCGCGCCGACGAGTCCAGCCGGCTCACCACGCTCGCCGCTCTCGACCCGGCGACCGTCGACATGATGACCGTCGTGACGGTGGGCAACACCGCGACCCGCGAGATCGCCGGGCGCATGGTGACGCCGCGCGGCTACCGCTGGCAGGAGGAGCCCAAGTGAGCCGTGTCGTCCACCCCATCGAGCAGGAGTCCTTCCGGCGGCTGCGCGCCCGGCTGGACACGTCGCACTTCCCGCCGCTGTCCCGGGCGGTCGTGGAGCGGGTCATCCACTCCGCCGCCGACCTGGAGTACGCCTCCGACCTCGTCCTGGACGAGGACGAGCTGGTGACGGCGCACGCCGCGCTGCACGCCGGTGCGCCGGTCGTCGTGGACGTGGAGATGGTCGCGGCCGGGATCACCCGGCGGCAGACCGTGTGCCGGCTGGGGGACGCCGTCGCCGGCCCGGGACTGACGCGCTCCGCGCACGCCGTGCGGCTGGCGTACGAGCAGGTCGGGCCCGGCGCGCTGTGGGTGATCGGCTGCGCGCCCACCGCGCTGGAGGAACTGCTCACCCTGGACGCCTCGCCCGCGCTCGTCGTCGGGCTGCCCGTCGGCTTCGTCGGGGCGGCCGAGTCCAAGGCCGCGCTGCGCGAGAGCGGGCTGCCCGCCGTCAGCAACGTGTCCGAGAAGGGCGGTTCGGCGGTCGCCGCCGCCGCGCTGAACGCCCTGCTGTACCACCCCACTTCGTACTCCGATTCGCACTTCGAGGAGAAATCGTGACCACCCCGCCGCCCGCCCTGCTCATCGCCGGACACGGCACCCGGGACGAGGCCGGAGCCGAGGCGTTCCGCGACTTCGTGCGCGAGCTGGGCCGCCGCCACCCCGAACTGCCCGTCGCCGGCGGCTTCATCGAGCTGTCCCCGCCGCCGCTGGGCGAGGCGGTCGCCGAGCTGGTCGAGCGCGGCGTGCGCCGGTTCGCCGCGGTGCCGCTGATGCTGGTCTCCGCCGGACACGCCAAGGGCGACATCCCGGCGGCGCTGTCCCGCGAGAAGGAGCGGCACCCCGGCATCTCGTACACGTACGGACGTCCACTGGGCCCGCACCCGGCGCTGCTGCGGGTGCTGGAGCGGCGGCTGGCTCAGGCGGTCGACCCGTCCTGGGACCCCGCCGAGGTGACCGTGCTGCTGGTCGGGCGCGGGTCGACGGACCCGGACGCCAACGCGGAGGTGTTCAAGGCGGCGCGGCTGCTGTGGGAGGGGCGTGGGTACGGGGCCGTGGAGACGGCGTTCGTGTCGCTGGCGAAGCCGGACGTGCCGGGCGGCCTGGACCGGTGCGTGCGCCTCGGGGCGCGGCGGGTCGTGGTCCTGCCGTACTTCCTGTTCACCGGCATCCTCCCGGACCGGGTCCGGCACCAGACCGAGGAGTGGGCCGCCGCGCACCCGGAGACCGAGGTGCGGTCGGCCGACGTCATCGGGCCGGAGCCGGAGCTGCTCGACCTGGTGTGGGAGCGGTACGAGGAGGCCGTCAAGGGCGACCTCCGGATGAACTGCGACAGTTGCGTGTACCGGATCGCGCTGCCCGGGTTCGAGGACAAGGTGGGGCTGCCGCAGCAGCCGCACTTCCACCCCGACGACGACGGCCATCACCACCACGGGCACCATCACGGGCATGGACACGCACACTCCCATGCACACTGAGGCCGGGGCCCGGGCCGGTTCCGGGGGCCCCGACCTGCGGCACCACGGGGACGCCGAGGTCCGCGACGACGGCTCGGCGCTGGTGGACCTCGCGGTGAACGTGCGCGCGGGCACGCCGCCGGACTGGCTGCGCGACCACGTCGCCGCCTCCCTCGGCTCCCTCGCGGCCTACCCGGACGGGCGGGCCGCGCGGGCGGCGGTGGCGGCGCGGCACGGGCTGCCGGTGGAGCGGGTCCTGCTGACGGCGGGCGCGGCCGAGGCGTTCGTGCTGCTGGCGCGGGCCCTGAAGGTGCGCCGGCCGGTCGTGGTGCACCCCCAGTTCACGGAGCCGGAGGCGGCGTTGCGGGACGCGGGGCACACGGTCGACCGGGTGCTGCTGCGGGAGGCGGACGGCTTCCGGCTGGACCCGGCGGCCGTCCCCGAGGACGCCGACCTGGTGGTGATCGGCAACCCGACCAACCCGACGTCGGTGCTGCACCCGGCGGCCGCGATCGCGGAGCTGGCCCGTCCCGGGCGGACGCTGGTCGTGGACGAGGCCTTCATGGACGCGGTGCCGGGCGAGCGGGAGGCGCTGGCCGGGCGCACGGACGTACCCGGGCTGGTCGTCCTGCGCAGCCTCACCAAGACGTGGGGGCTGGCCGGGCTGCGCATCGGATACGTCCTGGCGGCCCCGGAGACGGTCACCGGTCTGGAGCGCGCCCAGCCGCTGTGGCCCGTGTCCACGCCCGCGCTGGCGGCGGCCGAGGTGTGCGTGGCACCACCGGCGCTGGCGGAGACCGCCCACGCCGCCTACCACATCGCCGCGGACCGGGCCCATCTCGTCGCCGGGCTGGCGGAGTTCGCCGGCGCCGGGTTGCGGGTCGCCGAGCCCGCCGAGGGCCCCTTCGTCCTCGTCCGCCTGCCGAACGCGGCCTCGGTACGCCACCGGCTGCGCGACCTCGGGTACGCGGTACGGCGCGGGGACACGTTCCCGGGGCTGGGCGAGGAGTGGCTGCGCCTGGCGGTACGGGACCGGGCCACGACGGACGGCTTCCTGCGGGCGCTGGGGCGGGCGGTGGCGGAACCGGCCTGAGGCGTACGGCCCTCCCCCGGGAGCCCGGCGCGGACGCCCCGCGGTCCGCCCTGGGCTCCGCCGCCCGCCGGTACCTCGGCCCGCCTCGCCCGTCGGCATCCCGGGCGGCGGTGCCGGCCGCGACGTACGGGGTCGCCCAGCCGCCGCCCGTCGCCGCCGCCCGTCGCCGTCGCCCGCCGCCGTCGCGCCGGTGCGGACCACCTCGGCGCGCGGGACGCCGACGGGTCGCTTCGGCTAACCGACGACCCGCCCGTTCAGCACCACCCGGCGCGGAGCGGCGAGCACGCGCACGTCCGCGCGCGGGTCCTCGTCGTACACCACCAGGTCCGCCGGCGCGCCCTCGTCCAGGCCGGGACGGCCGAGCCACCGTCGGGCGGCCCAGGTCGTCGCGGCGAGGGCCTCGACGGGCGGGATGCCGGCCGTGACCAGTTCGGCGACCTCCGCCGCCGCCAGGCCGTGGGCCAGGGAACCGCCCGCGTCGGTGCCGACGAAGACCGGGATCCCGGCGTCGTAGGCGTCGCGCACCGTGTCGTAGCGGCGTTCGTGGAGCCGGCGCATATGGGCCGACCAGCGCGGGTACCGGGACTCGCCGCCGTCGGCGAGCGCGGGGAAGGTGGCGATGTTGACGAGGGTGGGCACGATGGCGACGCCCCGCTCGGCGAAGAGCGGGATGGTGTCGTCCGTCAGCCCGGTGGCGTGCTCGACGCAGTCGATGCCGGCCTCGACCAGGTCGCGCAGGGAGTCCTCGGCGAAGCAGTGCGCGGTGACGCGGGCGCCCAGGCGGTGGGCCTCGGCGATCGCGGCCTCGACGGCGCCGCGCGGCCAGCAGGCGGACAGGTCGCCGAGGTCCCGGTCGATCCAGTCGCCGACCAGCTTCACCCAGCCGTCACCGCGCCGGGCCTCCTGGGCGACGTACGCGACGAGGTCCTCGGGCTCGACCTCCCAGGCGTAGTTGCGGATGTAGCGGCGGGTGCGGGCGATGTGCCGGCCCGCCCGGATGATCTTCGGGAGGTCCTCGCGGTCGTCGGTCCAGCGGGTGTCGGAGGGCGAGCCCGCGTCGCGGATGAGGAGGGTGCCTGCCTCGCGGTCGGTGAGCGCCTGCTTCTCGGCGACATCCTGGGGGACGGCGCCGTGCTGGTCCAGGCCGACGTGGCAGTGCGCGTCGACCAGGCCGGGCAGCGCCCAGCCCTCGACGGTGCGGACGTCGGCGGCGCCGGCGGGGCGGTCGTGGGAGATCCTGCCGTCGATCACCCACAACTCGTCGCGGACCTCCTCCGGTCCGACGAGCACCCGACCCCTGACGTGCAGCACCGTGCGATCGCTCATGCCCCGCACCTTAGACCGGCCCGCGGGGGTGTTCGAAGGCCCGGTCACCGGCCGCCGTCGCGCGCTGCCGCTCGGGCGCGCAACTCGGTCGCGTATCCGGCCGCGACGGCACCGGCGACGGCGGTCAGGGCGAGGACGGCGACGCCGGGGTTGACGTAGCCGGGGACGTCGGCGGAGTCGTAGGCGTCACCGTCGGTGGTCTCGCAGCTGAAGCGCAGGGGCAGGTAGGAGACGGAGTAGTCGATGACCCGCCCGGACAGCTCCGGGGACACGCCGGCACGGCAGGGCCGCAGCGGCGCGGAGCCCGTACCGCCGTCCTCCGCCTCCATGGCCGCGAAGCCCACGCACAGCAGACCCCAGAGGTACAGCAGGGCGGCGGCCCCGCCCGCGACCCCGGCGACGACGCGGAAGGGCGCGCCCGGCTTGCGCGGCGCGGGAACGGCGGCCGTCGGTGCCGGCTGCGCGCGGGGGTACGTGCCGGGACCCCGGCTCACGAGGGCGGCCGTCACCACCGCGACGAGGAGGAGCAGCAGGAGAGCGAACACGAGTACGAGTTCATCAGCTCGGCGATCACGACGGCTGTGGCGGAAGCCACAATTCCGGGCGTGGGGGTGTCGCAACGGACGGCCTCCGGCGCGAGCGGCGGCGGAGGCCATGGTTACTCTCGACTCCGTACGCGCCGTACACCTGCCCGTGAGCGAAGAGAGCACCACAGTGACCCACCCCTTCCTGGACCTCGCCCCGCTGAGCGCCGGCCGTTTCGCCGCGATCGAGGACCGGGTCGCGCGCCTGCTCGGCACCGGCCAGGACGTCGTGATCATGCAGGGCGAGGCGCTGCTGCCGCTGGAGGGTGCGATCCGCGGTGCCGCCGGGCCGGGCACCGTCGCGCTGAACGTGGTCACGGGGCCGTACGGGCAGACGTTCGGGGACTGGCTGCGGGACTGCGGTGCGACCGTGCACGACCTCGACGTGCCGTTCCACACGGCGGTGACCGCCGAGCAGATCCGCGGGGCCCTGGCCGAGCACCCGGAGATCGACTTCGTCTCCCTGGTGCACGCGGAGGCGGCGACCGGGAACACCAACCCGGTCGCGGAGATCGGTGAGGTGGTGCGGGCGCACGGCGCGCTCTTCTACCTGGACGCCGTGGCCTCCGTGGGCGCCGAGCCGGTCCTGCCGGACGCGTGGGGCGTGGACCTGTGCGTCATCGGGGCCCAGAAGGCGATGGGCGGTCCGGCGGGGGTGTCGGCGGTGTCGGTGAGCGAGCGGGCGTGGGCGCGGATGGCGGCGAACCCCGGGGCGCCGCGCCGGTCGTACCTCTCCCTGCTGGACTGGAGGGAGCGCTGGATCGACGGCGGGCGCAAGGCGCTGCCGCACGCGCCGGCGCAGTTGGAGATGCTCGCCCTGGAGGCGTGCGTGGAGCGCATCGAGGCGGAGGGCCTCGAGACGGTGACGGCGCGGCACGCGGCGGCCGCGGCGGCCACCCGGGCCGGCGCGCTCGCGCTGGGCGGCGGCCTGGAGCCGTACGTGTACGAGGCGAAGGACGCGGCGCCGGTCGCGACGACGCTGCGGACGCCGTCCGGCGTCGACGCGTCCGAGCTGGTGGCCCGGGCCCTGGAGTCCGATCCGGCGCTGCCGCTGGCGGCGGGCGGGGGCGCGCTCGCCGGGGAGATGATCCGCGTCAACCACTACGGTCCGCAGGCGACGCGCGGAGCCGTCCAGGGCTCTCTGGCGGCACTGGGTGCCGCGCTGGCCGAGAAGTGCCTGAAGGCCGACCTGGAGGCGGCACGGCGGGCCGTCGAGGACGCCTGGGTCCGGCCGGCCGGCCCCGGACTTTCGGGAGCATGAACTCAAGGGAATTACCGAAGCTCACACAAACAGAATTAACGAATTACACTCAGCACAGCTTCCCGTATTCTCCTGCCCGCTTTCCCGGGTCTTAAACACAACGACTTCACGGGCCTCGACTCTCGCATTTCGGGCAGCTCTCGCACGGGTTACGTGATTGTGACCCGATCCACATGCTGCCCGTTTTGCGGCGTTTGACACGTGCAAACCGCCCATATCGCCGCCTTCTCGCGCGGAAGCACGCGCCCGCGTGATAACACATGACGCGCCCATACGTAACCCCGTCCGGCGATGCAATTTCGAATTTCCCTGGGTAAATTCAATTCGCATGACTGCCGCGCAAGCAGACCTGCAAATCGACCGTCCGAGAGTGGCCGACGGGGCCGCTCTGTGGCGGATAGCGAGGGATTCCGAGGTCCTCGACCTGAACTCGTCCTACAGCTATCTGCTCTGGTGCCGGGACTTCGCCGCCACCTCGGCCGTCGCCCGCGACGGGCACGGCGTGCCGGTCGGCTTCGTCACCGGCTACATGCGGCCGGACCGGCCGGACACCCTGCTCGTGTGGCAGGTGGCGGTGAACCGTGCCTACCGTGGACGGAGGCTCGCGGCTTCTCTGCTCGACGGACTGGCCGCCCGGACCGTCGCGGAACGCGGGATGACAACCGTGGAGACCACCATCTCACCCGACAACACCGCGTCCCAGCGGCTGTTCACCTCGTTCGCCGAGCGACACGGCGCCCGGCTGGAGCGCGAGGTGCTGTTCGGCACCGACCTGTTCCCCGACGGGCCGCACGAGCCCGAGGTCCTGTACCGCATCGGCCCCCTGTCCGCAGCCCGCTGACCGACCGGCTGCCCGGACGGCCCGGCACCCCTGACCGTCCGGCCCTGAGACTTCCCGGCCGGGACCTCACCGGTCCCCCGGATCCGTACGACCTTCCTCTCCCACCCTCATCCCACGAGGAGCGATTTCGTCGTGACCATCACCCAGCCCGACCTCAGTGTCTTCGAGACCGTCGAGTCCGAGGTGCGCAGCTACTGCCGCGGCTGGCCCACCGTCTTCGACCGCGCGCTCGGCAGCCGCATGTACGACGAGGACGGCCACGAGTACCTCGACTTCTTCGCCGGAGCGGGCTCGCTCAACTACGGGCACAACAACGCCGTGCTGAAACGCGCGCTGATCGACTACCTGGAGCGGGACGGCGTCACGCACGGGCTCGACATGTCGACCACCGCCAAGCGCCGCTTCCTGGAGACGTTCCAGAACCTGGTGCTCCGCCCGCGTGACCTGCCGTACAAGGTCATGTTCCCCGGCCCGACGGGCACCAACGCCGTGGAGTCCGCGCTCAAGCTGGCGCGGAAGGTGAAGGGACGCGAGTCGATCGTGTCGTTCACCAACGCCTTCCACGGCATGTCGCTGGGCTCGCTCGCCGTGACCGGCAACGCCTTCAAGCGGGCCGGCGCCGGCATCCCGCTGGTGCACGGCACGCCCATGCCGTTCGACAACTACTTCGACGGCACCGTCGAGGACTTCCTGTGGTTCGAGCGGCTGCTGGAGGACCAGGGCTCCGGCCTCAACAAGCCGGCCGCCGTGATCGTCGAGACGGTGCAGGGCGAGGGCGGCATCAACGTCGCCCGGGCCGAGTGGCTGCGCGCCCTGTCCGAGCTGTGCGAACGCCAGGACATGCTGCTCATCGTCGACGACATCCAGATGGGCTGCGGCCGTACCGGTGCCTTCTTCTCCTTCGAGGAGGCGGGCATCACGCCGGACATCGTCACCGTCTCCAAGTCGATCAGCGGCTACGGCCTGCCCATGGCGCTGACCCTGTTCAAGCCCGAGCTGGACGTCTGGGAGCCGGGCGAGCACAACGGCACCTTCCGCGGCAACAACCCGGCCTTCGTCACGGCGACCGCCACGCTGGAGGCGTACTGGGCCGACGGGTCGGCGATGGAGAAGCAGACCCGCAAGCGCGGCGAGCAGGTCGAGCAGCACATGATCGCCATCACCGAGGAGAACCTCGCCGACATCAAGGAGTACCGGGGCCGCGGCCTGGTCTGGGGCCTGGAGTTCCACGACAAGGAACGCGCGGGGAAGGTCGCGGCGCGCGCCTTCGAACTCGGGCTGCTCATCGAGACGTCCGGCCCCGAGAGCGAGGTCGTCAAGCTGCTCCCGGCGCTCACCATCACGCCCGACGAGCTGGACGAGGGCATGAAGACCCTCGCCCGGGCCGTGCGCGAGACCGCCTGACGGCACCACTGCTTCCGGCGCCTTCGGCCCGCGCGGCCGAGGGCGCCGGGGACCCTTGCACACCCTTCACCTAGGAGGCATCGCAACACCGTGATCGTCCGTTCGTTCAAGGAGATCGAAGGCACCGACCGGCACGTGAAGTCGGCGTCCGGCACCTGGGAGAGCAAGCGCATCGTCCTGGCCAAGGAGAAGGTCGGCTTCTCCGTCCACGAGACGATTCTGTACGCGGGTACGGAGACGTCGATGTGGTACGCGAACCACATCGAGGCCGTCGTCTGCACCAAGGGCGACGCCGAACTGACCGACCGCGAAACGGGGAAGACGTACCACATCACGCCGGGGACCATGTACCTCCTGGACGGCCATGAGCGGCACACGCTCAAGGTCAAGGAGGACTTCCACTGCATCTGCGTCTTCAACCCGCCCGTGACCGGACGGGAGGATCACGACGAGAACGGCGTCTACCCGCTGCTCACCGAGGAGGTGTGAGTCACCGTGACCACCACGACCACGAACGTCACCGACCTCTATCCCACCCGCGGCGCCACCGAGGTGGCAACCCCCCGGCAGGACCCGGTCGTCTGGGGCTCCCCGGACACGCCCGGCCCGGTCTCGGCCGGTGACCTGCAGGCGTTGGACCGCGACGGTTTCCTCGCCGTCGACCAGCTCATCGGACCGGACGAGGTCGACGTCTACCGGCGCGAGCTGGAGCGGCTCACCACGGACCCGGCCATCCGCGCGGACGAGCGCTCGATCGTCGAGCCGCAGTCCAAGGAGATCCGGTCGGTCTTCGAGGTGCACAGGATCAGCGAGGTGTTCGCCAAGCTGGTGCGCGACGAGCGCGTGGTCGGGCGGGCCCGGCAGATCCTCGGCTCGGACGTCTACGTCCACCAGTCCCGGATCAACGTCAAGCCGGGCTTCGGGGCCAGCGGCTTCTACTGGCACTCGGACTTCGAGACCTGGCACGCCGAGGACGGCCTGCCGAACATGCGCACCATCTCGGTCTCGATCGCGCTCACCGAGAACTACGACACCAACGGCGGTCTCATGATCATGCCGGGGTCGCACAAGACGTTCCTCGGGTGCGCGGGGGCCACGCCGAAGGACAACTACAAGAAGTCCCTGCAGATGCAGGACGCGGGGACGCCGTCCGACGAGGCGCTGACGAAGATGGCCTCCGAGTACGGCATCAAGCTGTTCACCGGCAAGGCCGGCTCGGCGACCTGGTTCGACTGCAACTGCATGCACGGGTCGGGCGACAACATCACGCCGTTCCCGCGCAGCAACGTGTTCATCGTGTTCAACAGCGTGGAGAACACGGCGGTCGAGCCGTTCGCGGCACCGATCCGGCGGCCGGAGTTCATCGGGGCGCGGGACTTCACTCCGGTCCGGTGACCCGGCTCGGCCGGGGGTCCGGGGGTCGTCCCCCGGAGAACACCGCATCGGGGCGCGGGACTTCACCCCGGTCCGGTGACCCCGCTCGGCCGGCGGTCCGGGGGTCGTCCCCCGGAGAACACCGCATCGGGGCGCGGGACTTCACCCCGGTCCGGTGACCCCGCTCGGCCGGCGGTCCGGGGGGCGTCCCCCGGAGAACACCGCATCAGGGCGCGGGACTTCACCCCGGTCCGGTGACCCCCGTCCGAACCCGGGCAGGGGCCTTCTCGTGTGGGACGGGAGGCCCCTGCCCGATGCTGTCCCGGCCCGGCTTCCCTGCCGCCTCCGGCCCGGCCGTCTCAGCCCGCCAGCACGTCCAGCAGCCGGTCGACGTCCGCCGCCGTGTTGTAGAGGTGGAACGCGGCCCGCAGATGGCCCGCCCGGTCGGAGACCTGGACGCCGGCCCGGCTCAACTCGCCCTGCCGGTGGCCGAGCCCGGGCACGGAGACGATCGCGGAGCCCGGCGCGGGCACCGGCTCGTGCCCCAGGGAGCCCAGCCCCTGCCGGAACCGGTCGGCGAGAGCGGTGTCGTGGGCGTGTACGGCGTCCACGCCGAGTTCCTCGATCAGGGCCAGGGAATGCCGGGCGCCCGTGTAGGAGAAGAGGGCCGGGCTCTCGTCGAAGCGGCGTGCGGAGTGCGCGAGTTCCTCGACGGGGCCGTAACAGCTGTCCCAGGGGCGCTCACCCGACGCCCACCCGGCGAACAGCGGCGTCAGTCCGGCCGACTCTCCCAGGTCCTCCGGTACGACGAGGAAGGCGACGCCGCGCGGGCAGAGCACCCACTTGTAGGCGACGGCGGCCACGTAGTCGAAGTCGTCCGCGGCCAGCGGCAGCCACCCGTTGGACTGCGAGACGTCGACCAGCGTCCGAGCACCGTGCGTCCGTGCGGCGTCCCGCAGCGCCGCCAGGTCGGCGATCCGCCCGTCGGCGGACTGGACGGAGCTGACCGCGACGAGCGCGGTCTGCGGACCGACCGACTCCGCGATCCGCTCCAGCGGCACGCTGCGCACCTTCAGGTCGCCGCGCGAGTACAGGGGGTTCACCAGGGAGCTGAAGTCGGCCTCCGCGGTGAGGACTTCGGCGCCCGCGGGCAGCGAGGCCGCGACGAGCCCGCTGAACGTGGCGACGGACGCACCGGCCGCGACCCGGGTGGCGGGCACCCCCAGGAGCCGGGCGAAGGCGGACCGGCTCGCCTCGACGTCGGCGAACATGTCGAGCGGCTGCCCGGCCGCCGCGGACGCCGCCGCGTCACGCATCGCGACGAGGGTCCGGGCGGGGAGCAGGCCGGTACTGGCGGTGTTCAGGTACGTGGTCTCCGGGGCGAACTCGGCACGGACGAGGTTCTCGAAGCTCTCCATGAGGCCACTGTGCCGCCCGGCGACCTACCCGTCCATCACGTATTCCTACGCGGTTCCTCCAAGGAACGCTTATGCGACTGCCGCCACCTGGAGTCTCAGTTCCGGGGCACCGCGCACCCGTCCGGACCGCACGCCTCGGCGCCCCCGTCGTCGATCAGCTTCAGCGGTGTGCGCTCGCCCCACGCCTGCGTCAGCGCCTGGGCGAAGACCTCGGCGGGCTGGGCGCCGGACACGCCGTACTTCCGGTCGAGCACGAAGAACGGCACGCCCGTGGCCCCCAGCTCCGCGGCCTCGCGCTCGTCGGCGCGCACCTCGTCGGCGTAGGCGGCGGGGTCGGCGAGCACCGCGCGGGCGGCGTCCACGTCCAGCCCGGCGGCGACGGCCAGCTCCACGAGCCGCTCGTCGTCGTTGAAGACGGAGCGCTCGTCGGCGAAGTTGCCCCGGTAGAGCGCGTCCAGCAGCGCCTCCTGCCGTCCCTGCTCCCTGGCGAGGTGCAGCAGCCGGTGCATGTCGAAGGTGCTGCCGTGGTCGCGGTCCCGGGTGCGGTAGTCCAGTCCCTCGGCGGCGGCCTGCGTACCGAGGTTGTCCTCACCGGCCTGTGCCTGGGCCTCGCTCATGCCGTACTTGGCGGTGAGCATCGTCAGCACGGGCTGGACGTCGTCCTTGGCCCGCCCGGGGTCCAGCTCGAACGACCGGTGGACCACCTCGACGCCGTCACGGTGCGGGAAGGCCGCGAGCGCCTTCTCGAAGCGGGCCTTGCCCACGTAGCACCACGGGCAGGCGATGTCGCTCCAGATCTCGACGCGCATGTCTCGGCTCTTCTCCAGGTCGTACGGGTGCGGAGGCCCTCTCCGCCTCGTACGTGAACGTTCAAGCAGCGGGGCTCATTCCCCCGGCACGCGATACCGCAGGAACAGGTGGTGGTCGCCCTCGGCGGGCGGGTTCTCCGGGTCGGGGACCCAGCCCCGGCGGGCGTAGAAGGCCTGGGCGCGCCGGTTGTCGACGTGTACGTCCAGGACGGCCGTCCGCCTGGCGTCGGCGTGCCACTGTTCGACGCAGGCCGTGTGCAGGGTGGTGCCGATGCCGGTGCGCCAGTGGTCGGGGTCGACGTGGAACTGGAACAGCTTGACCGTGTCCGCCGGGCCGTCGTCCGGGACCCGGAAGGAGGCGATGCCGACGAGGCCGCCCCGTTCCACGGCGCACAGCACGTGCCCGTCGGGCCGTTCGACGGCACTGCGCCACACGGCCACCCAGTCGACGCCGTCGTCGGGGAGCCCGTCCGGGTAGTACGTCGCCCTGGCCCGGGCGTGCAGGGCGGCGACGGTCTCCGCCTCGGCGGGCAGGACGGTACGGATCACCCGGCTTCCGGTCACACGTTCGCTGATCATGCAACGCAGGACGCGGAAGCCGGGCCTCGCGGTTGCGTCAGCTGCCGTCGCGCAGGTCCGCCGGCCAGGCCGGCCGGAACTCCAGGTGGTCGTACGTCACCTCGCACCCCTCCCCCACCGGCGCCTGGGCGAGGAAGCCGACCAGGGCCGCGCCGGTCTCCTCCTCGTCGCCCAGGGTGAACAGCCGGACGAAGGTCCAGCGCTCGCCGTCGAGGGAGGCGTGGAAGGCGAAGGCCCGTCCGGTGCGGCTGACCCGCAGCCAGACGGAGTTTCCGTCCACGGTGAAGGAGTTGACGTCGTCGGAGTGCCCCCGGGTGACCACCGTGCAGACGGTGGGCACGTCCGGGGAGTACTCCAGGCACAGCTTGGCCCAGGCCCGTTCGCCGACGTGGACGTAGAGGACGCCGGCGTCGAAGGCGCCCTTGAAGCCGACCGTGACGCGGGCGATCAGCTGGAAGTCCCCGTCGGGCGGACCCAGCAGTCTCGGCGCGTCGGACGTGGGCTCCAGTGCCTCCCCGGTCGGCGGCACGAAGCGGTCCTGCCGGGGGCCGGCCGATCCGGTGAGGACACCGTTCTCGTAGGACCAGGCCCCGTCGGGGCCGTAGGCGCGGAGGGGGAAGGGCAGTTCGGGAAGTTCCAGGTCCATCGGTCGATCCTCTCGGGGCGGGTGTACCTGCTCGGGGGCGCGGAGGCGCGGGGCCGCGTCGGGCCGCGGCTCCGCCGCGTGGGCGCGAGCGGCCACCGCGGTGCCGCGGCCCGCGAAACGGTGCCGCGGCCCGCGCACCACCCGCGCCCCGACGGCGCTACCGCTCGAGCACCCCGTTGAACCGGCGGGGCAGCCCCAGCGGATTGCCGTCCCGCAGCTCGGCGGGAAGCAGCGCCTCGGGCGTCCCCTGGTACGCGACCGGCCGCAACCACCGCTCGATCGCCGTACCGCCCACCGACGTGGACGTCGACGTCGTCGCCGGGTACGGGCCCCCGTGCTGCTGGGCCGCCGCCACGGCGACCCCCGTGGGCCAGCCGTTCACCAGCACTCGTCCCGCGAGCGGCGTGAGCTCCGCGAGGATCTCCGCCCCGCGTCCCTGGCCCGCCGCCTCCTCGGCGGAGAGCTGCACGGTCGCCGTGAGGTTGCCCGGCAGCCGGGACAGGACTCCCCGCACCTCGGCCTCGTCCTCGTAGCGGGCCACCACGGTGACCGGTCCGAAGCACTCCTCGAGGAGCAGGTCGTGCTCGCCCTGCTCCGTCAGCCGCCCGGCCGGCACGGTGAGGAACCCGGCGGCGACGGAGTGCTCGCCTCCCGAGCCCGGCGTCACCGGGCAGTCCACGTCGGGCAGCGCCGCGCGTTCGGCGACGCCGGCGACGAAGTTGTCCCGCATGCGGTGGTCGAGCAGCACGCCGGCGTCGGTGTCGCCGACCGCGTCCGTGAGGGACTTGACCAGGCCGTCACCGGCGGCGCCCGACGGCACCAGGACCAGGCCGGGCTTCACGCAGAACTGGCCGACGCCCAGCGTCATCGAGCCGGCCAGCCCGGCGCCGATCGCCTCCGCCCGCTCGGTGGCCGCCGCCTGGGTGACGACGACCGGGTTCAGCGAACCGAGCTCGCCGTGGAAGGGGATCGGGACCGGCCGCGCGGCGGCGGCGTCGAACAGCGCGCGGCCACCGCGGACGGAACCCGTGAAGCCGGCGGCGGCGACCAGCGGGTGCTTGATCAGTTCGATGCCCGCCTCGAAGCCGTGCACGAGGCCGACGACGCCCTCGGGGAGGTCGTGCCGGGCGGCGGCCCGGCGCAGCACCTTGGCGACCAGCTCGGACAGGGCCGGGTGGTCGGGGTGTGCCTTGACGACGACCGGGCAGCCGGCCGCGAGCGCGCTCGCGGTGTCACCGCCGGGGACGGAGAAGGCGAAGGGGAAGTTGGAGGCCGAGTAGACGGCGACGACACCCAGGGGCACCTTGTAGCGGCGCAGGTCCGGGATCGGCGGGGTCGCGGTGTCGTCGGGGTGGTTGATGACGACGCCGAGGAACTCGCCCTCGTCGACGATGTCGGCGAAGGCCCGCAGCTGGTAGCAGGTGCGGGCGAGTTCGCCGGTGAGCCGGACCGGGCCGAGCGCGGTCTCCGCGTCGGCCGCCTCGACGAGGGTGCTCTCGGCCGCCTTCAGCTCGTCGGCGGCGGTGCGCAGGAAGGCCGCGCGGACGGTGCGGTCGGCGAGGGCGTCCCGGGCGGCGTGCGCGGCCCGGACGGCGGCGTCCACCTCCTGGGCCGTGGCTTCCACCGCGACCTGCTCGCGCTGCTTCCCGGTTCGGGGGTCGACACTCCAGACTGGTGCTGCTGCCACCGCGGGTCCCTCCACGTGCTCTGCGTCGGACGTGCTGCGCATCGGACTCGTTCGATATACTGAACGCTGTCTCTGATGATGAATATGCTGTTGGAGACTATATCTTCAGCTTCTCGTCGAACGAAGGGGTCAAGGGCGATGTCGACTGGCGAGACGGGAGGCGGAGCGCAGGTCAAGTCCGCCGTACGGACGGTTGAACTGCTCGAGTACTTCGCCGGACGCCCCGGTATGCACTCCCTCGCGTCGGTCCAGGAGGCCGTCGGCTATCCCAAGTCCAGCCTCTACATGCTGCTGCGCACACTGGTCGAGCTGGGCTGGGTGGAGACCGACGCGACCGGCACGCGGTACGGCATCGGCGTGCGGGCGCTGCTGGTCGGCACGTCGTACATCGACGGCGACGAGGTGGTCGCGGCGGCGCGGCCGACGCTGGACCGGCTCTCCGACGACACCACGGAGACCATCCACCTGGCGCGGCTGGACGGCACGAACGTCGTCTACCTGGCCACCCGCCAGTCGCAGCACTACCTGCGGCCGTTCACCCGGGTCGGCCGCCGGCTGCCCGCGCACTCGACGTCGCTGGGCAAGGCGCTGCTGAGCACGTACGGCGACGAGCAGGTCCGCAAGATGCTCCCGGAGACGCTGCCCGCGCTGACCGAGCACACGATCACCGACCGGGAGAAGCTCATCGAGGAGCTCCACCAGGTGCGGGAGCAGGGCTTCGCCGTGGACCGCGAGGAGAACACGCTGGGGCTGCGCTGCTTCGGCGTCGCGGTCCCCTACCGGACGCCCGCCCGGGACGCGATCAGCTGCTCGGTGCCGGTGGCGCGGCTGACGCCCGCCCACGAACAGATGGTGAAGGACGCGCTGTTCGACGCGCGGGACCGGCTGATGCTGGCCACGCGTAGGCTCTGAGCCATGCACATCGCTCTGCGCGAGGTACACGACAGCGACCTGCCCGTCTTCTTCCGGCAGATGAACGACCCGGAGGCCCTGCGCATGGCGGCCTTCACCCCGGAGGATCCCGCCGACCGGGACGCCTTCGAGGCCCACTGGGCGAAGATCCGCGCGTCCTCCGACGTCGTGCGGACCATCCTCGGCGACGGTGACGTCATCGGCAGCGCGGCGGTGTACGGGGAGCCGGGCGAGCGCGAGGTGACGTACTGGGTCGACCGGGCGTACTGGGGGCGGGGGGTGGCCACCGCGGCGCTGCGGGCGCTGCTCGCCGAGGTGAAGGACCGCCCGCTGTACGCGCGGACGGCGGCCGACAACGACGGTTCGCGGCGCGTGCTGGAGAAGTGCGGCTTCGAGACGAGTGCCCGGGCCCGCGGGTTCGCCCGGGCCCGGGGCGAGGAGATCGACGAGCTCGTGCTCCACCTCGCGGACTGACCCGCTCCGCCGCGCGGCGGAGGCGGATCGTCGGTGCGCAGGACGTGCCCGGGGCGTCCGCGCGGGAGCGTGGAGGCATGACGCAGACGCTCGCATCCCGAGGGGCCATCCCCGCCCCGGCGCCCGGTACCACCCGGGCCCGCCGGCTCCTGCGCGCCGTGGCCGTGCTCTCCTGCCTGCCCTATCTCGGGCTCAAGGTCGCCTGGATCGCGGGGAGTCGGGTCGGGATACCGGACGGCAGCGTCCTGCTGGACCACCGGGTCACCATGGCCCTGGCCAACGGGCTCACCCTGCTGCTGGACAGCTGTGTGATCGTGCTGGTCCTGGTGCTGACCCGGCCGTGGGGCCTACGGGTGCCCGCGTGGCTGCTGGCGTTCCCCGTGTGGGTCGCCGGGGGGCTGCTCGCGCCGATCATGGCCGGGTTCCCGCTGCAGCTCCTCACCCGGGCGCTCGGCGGCGGCACCGCGACGGCGTCCGGCCAGGGGCGCGAGCCCTTCCTCGACGCATGGGTGTTCGGGGTCGTGTACACCGGGTTCATCGTGCAGGGACTCGCCCTCGGGGCGCTGTTCGTGTCCTACGCACGTGACCGCTGGGGTCATCTGTGGCGCGGGCGGGTGTGGGAGCTGCCGGCCGGCGTCGTCGGGACGCCGTACAAGGCCGTCGCCCTGGCCGGGGCGGTCCTCGCGTCGTTCCCGCTCGCCGTCCGGGCGTACTGGGCGTGCGGCGGCACGGCGGGACTCGGTGCCGCGGACCGCATCAGTGGCTTCCAGGCGCTGGAAGGCATGCACGTCGCGTTCCTGGCGGCGGCGGTCACCGGCACCCTGCTGCTCGCCTTCCGCCGAGCCCCCGCCCTGCCGGTCACGGTGCCCCTCGCCGCGACGTGGGTCTGTTCCGGCGCCGCGGCCTGCTGGGGCGGCTGGGTCCTGCTCGCCACGCTGCTGCCGGCCGGTGATTCCGCCGACAGCCCGACACGGCTGATGACGCTCGCCTACGCTGGCCAGATGATCGTCGGCCTCCTCCTCGCCTCAGTCGACGCCCATTTCCTCGCCCGGCGGTCGGCGACGGCCCGCACGCGGCCGTGACCGCACTCGCCCGGTTCCTGTTCGGCCGGCGGGCGCGCCTGCGGTGGATCCATCTGATCCTCGGCGGCGCGCTCGCCATGCCGTACGTCCTCGTCGGCTCGGTCGTCGTCGGCCCGGCCACCGGGGTCACGAACGTCTTCGGCTCCTTCTCCCTGCAACTGGCCTCGTTCGCCCTCGGGTTGCCGCTCGCGGCCGTCACCTCGCTGTTCCCGCTGACCCGCCCCCTGGAGTCCGGCGTCGTGCGGTGGCTGTGCGGCGTCGAAGCGGACCGGCTCGCCTTCGGACCCGCCCGGACGACGGGCGAGAAGGGGCGTACGGCGGCCTGGTTCACGCTGCACCTCGGCTTCGGCGGGATCATCGCCGGGATGTCCCTCACGGTGCCGCCCTTCGCGGTGGCGCTGGTCGCGCTGCCGTTCGTGCCCGCGCTGCGCGAGGACTGGGCGGAGCCGCCCGGTGTCCTCCACCACTCCTGGGCGCTCGCGCTCGCGCCGGTCGCGGGTGCCGCGATGCTGGTCGCGCTCGCCGGATGCGCCGCCGCCTGCGGCACGCTGCTGGCCCGCTGGGCGCCCGCGCTGCTCGGCGCGTCCCCCGAGGACCGCGTCGCGGCGGCCGAGGCCCGCGCCGCCGACCTCGCCGTCCGCAACCGGCTCGCGCGCGAGCTGCACGACTCCGTCGGCCACGCCCTCAGCGCGGTCACCCTCCAGGCGAGCGCGGCCCGCCGGGTCCTGGACACCGACCCGGAGTTCGTCCGCGAGGCCCTCGCCGCGATCGAGGACACCACCCGCCGCACCGTCGGTGAACTCGACGCCGTACTGGGGGTGCTGCGGGACGGCGACGCGCCCGGCACCGCGCCGGCGCCGACGCTCGCCGCCGACCTCGACGGCCTGCTGCGCCGCGTCCGTGCGGGCGGACTGCGGGTGACGGCCACCGTCGCCGCCGACCCCGGTGCGCTTCCGCCGCTGGTCTCCCGCGAGGCGTACCGCATCGTTCAGGAGGGGCTGAGCAACGCGCTCAAGCACGCGGGCGGGCGGGTCGCCGTGGCGCTGCGCGTCGATGTGTTGGACGATCACCTGCGGATCACCGTCGAGAACCCCCTCGGCGGGACCGGCGAGGCCCGCGCCCCGCGCCCCGCCGGTGGGCACGGCCTGCGCGGCATCGCCGACCGGGCCCGCCTGCTGGGCGGCGCGGCCGAGGCGGGCGCCGTCGAGGGGGTGTGGCGGCTCCACGTGCGGCTGCCGCTGAGGGGCGGCGCGTGACCGGCCGGACAGGACCGGGCGCCCCGCCCGCCACCGGTGGCCCGCCCGGGGAAGACCGGTCCGCGGCCCGCCCGTGGGACATCGTTCCCCGCGCCTTGCGGAGGAACGTCCCGCAGCCCTGTGAAGGGCCGGCCCGCGGCCCGTCCGTGGAGCATCGTCCCGCAGCCCCCGTGGAGGGCCGGCCCGCCGGCGGGAGGCCGGGCGTCCCACCCGGAGGAGGCCGCACGGCCTGCCGGTGCGGGACCGGGCACCCCTGCCGCACAAGCCGCACGAAACCGCACGCACCGTCCGAAGAACCCGAACGCCCCGCCCGAACGATCCCGCACGACCCACCCGAAGAACCCGAGCACCCCACCCGAAACGATCCCGCACGACCCACCCGAAGAACCCGAGCACCCCACCCGAAACGATCCCGCACGACCCACCCGCGGAGGACCCCATGACCCGCCCGCCGATCCGGATCGTCCTCGCCGACGACGAACGCATGGTGCGCACCGCCCTGCGCGCCATCCTCTCCGCGGAAGCGGACCTGGAGGTCGCCGGTGAGGCCGCCACCGGGGCCGAGGCCGTCTCCGTCGTGCGGCAGACCCGGCCGGACGTGGTCCTGATGGACGTCCGCATGCCCGAGGTCGACGGCATCCGCGCCACCGAGCAGATCCTCGCCACGCTCGCCGAACCGCCCCGCATCGTGGTCGTGACCACCTTCGAGAACGACTCCTACGTCTACGACGCCCTGCGCGCCGGGGCCGCCGGCTTCCTGCTCAAGCGCGCCGACGCCGACACGCTCGTCCAGGCCGTACGGCTGGTGGCGCGCAGCGACACGCTGCTGTTCCCGTCGGCGGTGCGGGGGCTGGCGGCCGAGCACGCCCGTGCGAACCCCGCCCCGCCCGCCTGGGTGGCCCGGCTCACCGACCGCGAGGGCGAGGTGCTGCGCCTGATGGCGACCGGGCTGACCAACGCGGAGATCGCCGAGCGCATGCGGGTGGGGCCGGCCACGGTGAAGACCCATGTCGCGTCGGTGCTGGCCAAGACCGGCACCCGGGACCGCACCCAGGCGGTGATCCGGGCCTACGAGGCGGGCTTCACGAAGCCGGCTTCATGAACGGAAGATGAGAAAGCAGGGCGCATGGGAACGATTCGCTCCCGCCCGTTCGTCCTGTCACCGGGATGAACAAGACGATCAGGCGTGCATCGGTCTTCACGCTGCTCCTGGTGTTCGCTCTGCTGATCAGGGCGACCTGGGTGCAGTTCTACGACGGCCGGGCACTCGCGGACGACAAGGAAAACCGGCGCAACGCGATCGAGACGTACGCGGAGCCGCTCGGGAACATCATCGTGGCCGGCCGGTCGGTCACCGGCTCGGCGCGGACGGAGGGGAGTGACCTCGCCTACAAGCGCACGTACGAGGAAGGCAGCCTGTACGCGGCGGTGACGGGCTACGCCTCACAGGCGTACGCGCCGACGCAGCTGGAGGGCATCTACCAGGACCTGCTCAACGGCACCGACCCGCGGCTGAAGACGGTGATGGACACCGTCACCGGCACCCGGGCCGAGCCGGGCAACGTGGTCACGACGATCGACCCGGACGTGCAGAAGGCAGGGCTCGATGCGCTGGGCGGGACGAAGGGCGCCGCCGTCGCGATCGACCCGAGGACGGGCCGGATCCTGTCGGTCGTGTCGACCCCGTCGTACGACCCGGGCTCGCTGACCGACGCCAACACCGCCGGCGAGGCGTGGGAGAAGCTCACCGGCGACCCGGACAAGCCGCTGACCAACCGCGCGCTGCGCCAGCCGTTGCCGCCGGGCTCGACGTTCAAACTGGTCGTGGCCGCCGCCGCGCTGGAGGACGGGCTGTACGGGTCGGTGGACGAGCGGACCGACAGCCCGGACCCGTACACGCTGCCGGGCACCGTGACCGACCTGACGAACGAGAACCCGAACGCGCCCTGCGAGAACGCCACGATCCGCACCGCGCTGCAGTACTCGTGCAACAACGTCTTCGCGAAGATGGCCGTCGACCTCGGTCAGGACGAGCTGCGGGCGACGGCCGAGAGGTTCGGCTTCAACGACGAGACGCAGGACGTGCCGGTGCGGGCCTACACCAGCGTGTTCCCGAAGGACATGAACAAGTCGTCGACGGCCCTGACCGGCATCGGCCAGTTCGACGTGACGGCGACCCCGCTGCAGATGGCGATGGTGTCGGCGGCCCTCGCCAACGGCGGCGAGCTGGTCTCCCCGCACATGGTGTCGCAGATCACCGACAGCGGCGGTGACGTCCTGGAGGACTACGGCGACGCGGACTCGAAGCGGATCGTCAGCTCCGCCACCGCCGAGCAGCTGCAGTCGGCGATGGAGACCGTCGTCGAGAAGGGCACCGGGTCGAACGCGCAGATCTCCGGCGCGACCGTGGGCGGCAAGACGGGCACGGCCCAGCACGGCGAGAACAACAGCAAGACCCCGTACGCCTGGTTCACGTCGTACGCCAAGTCCGACTCGTCGGACGAGGAGGTCGCCGTGGCGGTCATCATCGAGCAGTCCGACGCGGCCCGCTCCGAGGTCAGCGGCAACGGCCTGGCGGCCCCGGTGGCCAAGGCGATGATGGAGGCGGCGCTGAAGAGCTAGGGGGTGTCGTTCGGACCAGGCCGACGGACCCCCGGCGGGGTTCGCTCCGTCATACGGCGTTCGGCTCACCGTACGGTCGGTACGTCGGACGCTGCTACAGTTCCGGATTCCCGCCCGGCGCACGGCTGTTCGACGCCGGGGAAGCCGCTGCGAGGAGAGTCCGCCTGTGGAGACAGTCGTCGACGACGCCGCCTCCGTGGAGTTCCACGCCTTCTTCGAGCGCCACTACGCCGAACTCTCCCGGCTCGCCCACCTGCTGACGGGCGAGCCGGACGCCGCCGACGACCTCGCCGCGGACGCCCTGCTGGCCCTGTGGCACCGCTGGGACCGGGTCCGCGCGGCCGACCATCCGGCGGCGTACGCGCGCGGTGTCGTCGCCAACCTCGCCCGCACCCGCATCCGCACCGCCGTGCGCGAGCGCAGACGGATCGCCCTGTTCTGGTCGCAGCGCGAGGAGAAGACGGAGAACCCGGACGTCGCGGGTGTGGTGGACGTCCAGGAGGCGCTGCGCCGGCTGCCGTTCCGCAAGCGGGCATGTGTCGTGCTGCGGCACGCGTTCGACCTCTCCGAGAAGGACACGGCGCTCGCCCTGGGCGTCTCGGTGGGTACGGTGAAGAGCCAGACGTCGAAGGGAATGGCCGAACTGCAGCGGTTGCTCGGCACACGGGAAGCTCAGAAACAGGTGCACGCGGCGGTCGCGCGCAGTGGTGAGGCCGCGGGAAGGAACCGATGACCGGGCAGCTGGACCGGGACGAGGAGCTGCGCACCCGGTTGCACGAGGCGGCCGGGGCACATGAGCCCGACCGGGCGCGCATCCTGGCCCGGGTCGAGCGCGGCATGGCAGGCCAGGGCCAGGACCGCCCCGGGCAGCACCGGGCGGCGCGTCCGCCGCTGCTGGGCTGGGCGCGGGTGGCCGGTGCCACGGCCGCGGTGGCGGGAGTCCTCGCGGTCGGCGGATACGCGGTCGCGTCGGCGGTGAAGGACGACGCTCCCCCGCAGCGCTCGGTCACCGCCTCTCCGACCCCCGCGCCGTCACCGGACGCCGCCACGAGCCGGACGCCCGCCCCGCCGGCCGACCCGACGCCGACCGCCCCGCCCGAGCCGACGGCCCCGGAGACCCCCGCGTCCTCCGGGCCGCCGACCGGCAGCGAAACGGCCCGGCCGCCCGCCTCCGGCGTCGAGGACGGCCCGCTGTGGTCGGACGGCTCGGTGGACCCGCACAGCAACGACTTCTGGGCACAGAGCAACGTCACCCTGAAGACCGGTGAGCCGCTGACCGCGCTCACCGTCGAGCTCAGGGTGGCGCAGACCGGCGGTGTCACCTCCACCGGCGCCTGGCGGTCGCTGCCGGAGGACGACTTCACGCTCACGCTCGAGGAGCGGGACGGTTTCCTCGTCCACCGGTGGACGCTCAAGGAGGGCCGGACGGTCCCGGCGGGCGAGTGGGTGTTCGCCGGCCAGTACAACCACGAGCACGGCGGCCGGGACGCGCGCGGCGACCACTACTCCGCGACGGCCACCGCCGGGTCCGAACGGCTCTCGGTGAAGGGCGACTTCGCACCCCGCGACGACGGTTCGTGAAAAAGATCCGAAGACGCGGCAACCCATTCCGCACCGGTGGCGACCAGGAAGCGTAAAGATCCTCTCCCCACGCAAGGAACATGGGCATGACTGCACGAGCTGAACAGCGCGTCCGCCACCGCCGCCGGATCACCAAGCGGCGGGCGGTGATCGCCGGAACCGCTGCGTTCGGCCTCACCGGAGCGGCGATCGTCACCACGACGATGCTGTCCACCGCGGGTGCCGCGTCGTCCTGGCCCGAGGACACCGGCAGCAAGCCCGTCTCGTCGACGATCCCGGTCAAGGGGACGTACGACGGCGGGATGAAGAAGTTCTACGGCACCGGCGACCTGGGCGGCGACGGCCAGGAAGAGGGCCAGGACCCGGTCTTCGAGCTGGCGGACGGTGCCACGCTGAAGAACGTCATCATCGGCACCCCCGCCGCCGACGGCGTCCACTGCAAGGGCTCCTGCACGCTGCAGAACGTGTGGTGGCTGGACGTCGGCGAGGACGCCGCCAGCTTCAAGGGCACCTCGCCCTCGGCGGTGTACACGGTGTACGGCGGCGGCGCGAAGAACGCCGACGACAAGGTGCTCCAGTTCAACGGCGCCGGCAAGCTCGTCGTCTCGAAGTTCCGGGTCGAGAACTTCGGCAAGCTGGTGCGCTCCTGCGGCAACTGCAAGAAGCAGTACAAGCGCACCATCATCATCAACGACGTGGACATCACCGCGCCCGGCAAGTCGATCGTCGGCATCAACCAGAACTACGGCGACACGGCGGCCCTGCGCAACGTCCGCATCCACGGTGACGGCAAGAAGAAGATGGAGACCTGCGTCCGCTTCGAGGGCAACAGCAGCGGCAAGGAGCCCAAGAAGCTCTCCCCCGCCGGCCCGTACGGCAAGACGTGCGACTTCACCGCTTCGGACATCAGCTACAAGTAACCGTCCGAGCCGTCAGGACCACCGGCCCGCCCCCCGGGCCGGTGCGCGCCGTCCGAGCCCCCCTCGGCCGGCCCGTCGAACGCCCCCGCCGGTGACGACCGGCGGGGGCGTTCCCCGTCCGTCCCGAAACTTTCGGGCACTGCCGTCCCGTTGACGCCCCGACGCGCACTGGTGACACTCCGAGGGCACGCCATCCAACAGAAACCCTCAGACTCCCACAGGAAGTGTCATGCGCCGTCACACCGCCCGTCGCACGCTCCTGGTCCCCTTCCTCGCCCTCCTCCTCGCCCTGCTCGCCGCCCCGCCGGGCACCGCACACCCGGGAGCGCCACCCGTGCAGAAGACCCCCTACGCCGGTTACCTCTTCGCCTACTTCACCGGCGAGGGGACCGCCGACGGCGAGCAGATCCGCTACGCCCTCAGCCGCGGCAACGACGCCCTGCACTGGCGCGAACTGAACGCGGGCAAGCCCGTGCTGACCTCCACGATCGGCGAGCAGGGCCTGCGCGACCCGTTCGTGATCCGCTCCCCCGAGGGCGACAGGTTCTACATGATCGCCACCGACCTGCGCATGTACCGGGGCAGCAGCGGCAGCTGGGACGAGGTCCAGCGGCACGGCAGCAAGTCGATCATGGTCTGGGAGTCCACCGACCTGGTCCACTGGACCGACCAGCGCCTGGTGAAGGTCTCCCCGGACAACGCGGGCAACACCTGGGCGCCCGAGGCCTACTGGGACGACGAGCTCGACGCGTACGTGGTCTTCTGGGCGTCGAAGCTCTACGCCGACGACGACCCGGACCACACCGGCTCGACGTACAACAAGATGCTGTACGCGACCACGAAGGACTTCCGCACCTTCAGCGAGCCGAAGGTCTGGAACGACCCGGGCTACTCGGTCATCGACTCCACGGTCGTCGAGCACGACGGCACGTACTACCGCTACACCAAGGACGAGCGCGACCCGTCCTCCGGCTCGCCCTGCTCGAAGTTCATCACCGGCGAGAAGTCGGCTTCGCTGACCGACACCTCGTACGACTTCGTCTCCGACTGCATCGGCCGGGGCGCGATGGACCGCGGCGAGGGGCCGACGGTGTTCAAGTCCAACACCGAGGAGAAGTGGTACCTGTTCGTCGACGAGTACGGCGGCCGGGGCTACCTCCCCTTCGAGACCACCGACCTCGACTCGGGCGAGTGGACGCCGTCGACCGACTACCAGCTGCCCGCCAGCCCCCGGCACGGCACGGTGATCCCGGTGACGCGGGCGGAGTACGACCGGCTGCTGGCCGCCTACCCCGCGAGCCCCGCCTCGGTCGTGGACGCCACGGCACGCGGACAGAAGGGCTGGGCCGTCGTCAGCGAGGAGACGGGCAAGGTCGTCCTGCCGATGGAACCCCGCGCCAACCTGCGCGACCTCGCGCCGAGGCTGTACGTCGGCGAGGGCGCGACGGTCACCCCGAGGCCCGGTACGCGCCGCGACTTCCGCAGGCCGCAGACGTACACGGTGACGGCCGCCGACGGCACGAAGCGCACCTGGACGGTGGAGGCGGTGCCCACCCGCAGCCCGGTCCTGCCCGGCCTGTACGCGGACCCCGACGTGCGGTACATGGACGGCCGGTACTGGATCTACCCGACGACGGACGGCTTCCCCGGCTGGAGCGGCACGCGGTTCAAGGCGTTCTCCTCCAAGGACCTGGTCCACTGGAAGGACCACGGCGTCGTCCTCGACCTGGGGCCGGACGTGAGCTGGGCCGACAAGAACGCCTGGGCGCCGGCGATCGCCGAGCGCGGCGGCAAGTACTACCTCTACTTCAGCGCGGAGCAGCAGATCGGCGTCGCCGTGGCCGACTCCCCGGCCGGCCCCTTCACGGAGGCGCTCGGCGAACCGCTGGTCGCGAAGGGGCGGTTCGAAGGCCAGATGATCGACCCGGCCGTCTTCACGGACGACGACGGCACGTCGTACCTGTACTGGGGCAACGGGCGCGGCTACGTCACCCCGCTGAACGACGACATGGTGTCGTTCGACGCGACGCGCGTGCAGGACATCACCCCGGACGACTTCCGTGAGGGGTCCTTCGTGGTGAAGCGCGACGGGACCTACTACTTCATGTGGTCCGAGGACGACACCCGCAGCGAGAACTACCACGTCGCCTACGCGACCGGCCCGACCCCGCTCGGCCCGTGGACGAAGCGGGGCACGATCCTGTCCAAGCGCCCGGAGTACGGCATCCTCGGCACCGGCCACCACTCCGTGGTCAACGCCCCCGGCACCGACGACTGGTACATCGTCTACCACCGGTTCGCCCTGAACGGCCCCGGCAGGCCCGGCGGGGACGGCACGCACCGGGAGACCACGGTCGACCGGCTGCGCTTCGCGGCGGACGGCACGATCGAGCCGGTGGTGCCGACCCTCGGGTCGGTCAGTCCGGTGCGGCGGTGACCGACTCCAGCCAGGCGAACGCCTCGTCCTGCATACGCCGCGGGAAGGCGTGCCCCACGTCCGGCCAGGTCTCCGTACGCAACCGGCCGGCGGCGCCGCGGGAGTGCCAGACGGCGCGCAGCCGGGCGTAGGCGGTGCGGACGCCCTCGGCGGTGAACAGGGGGTCCTGTCCACCGCCGAGGAACAGCATCGGCTTCGGTGCGGTGATGCTCGCCACGTCGGGCAGGTCGAGGTGGCGGGCGAGCCCGGGGTGCAGCATGTGGAACGCGGACTGCCCGCGCAGGGTGTTGTTGCCGGGCACCAGCATCCCCTTCAGGCCGGTCATCCAGCACACGCTCACCGCGGCGGCGACGTCGTCGCTGAGGGCGGCGGTCTGCCAGGCGCGGTAGCCGCCCATGGAGAAGCCGGCCGCCGCGACCCGGCGGGCGTCCACGCGGTCGAGGCCGGCCAGGAAGCCCGCGGCGCGCTGGTCCTCGCGGGCCAGCAGCCCGGCCAGCGAACTGCCGAGGTGGAAGAGGTTGCTCGCGAGGGCCTGCTGCCGCTCGTAGGTGAGCGGTTCGCGGTCGCCCCAGCCCAGGGCGTCGGCGCAGAACACGACGTAGCCGCGTCGGGCCAGTTCGTCGCCGGGGAAGCGCCCGTCGAAGTGCCGGTCCGCCCAGTCGTCGGCGGCGGCGAGCCGGGTGTCGTCGTACCAGGGCCGGACCAGTTTCTCCTTGCCGATGTCGAAGCGGGAGCCGTGGTCGTGCAGGAGCAGCACGGCCGGGAAGGGCCCGGCGCCGTGCGGGGTGAGCAGGGCGCCGCGGACCCGTCCGTAGCGGGTGAGGGAGAGAGTGACCAGCTCCCGCGTGTACCCCTCGCCGTCGTCGCGGGCGGTGAACTCGGGGGCGTAGGGGGTGTCGTCCTGCCGGTCGACGAGGAGGTGGGCCTCCACGGTGGCGCGGGCGGTGCGCCGCCACGCCTCGAAGTCCCGTACCGGCGAGGTGCCCCAGGCGAGCGGGAAGGTCAGCTCGTCCTTGAGCGCCGGGTGGAACCCGGGCAGCGCAGCGGCCGTGCCGTCGGGCGGGTCACCGGCGGCGGTCATACGGCCGCCAGTCGCCGAGGTACGCCTCCCGGGTGTGCGACGCGGCCTCGGCGCGGGTGAGCCGGGGCCGGTTCTCCGGGACGGTGACCGCGGCGCCGGGGCCGGTGTTGCGGTACTCCCGGAACCGCTGCTCCTGCCAGGGGTGGGCGTCCCGCATGTTGGCGTAGGGAGCGACCGCGTCGATGCCCGCGCCGAGGTGGGTCTCGCGCACGGTGAGCATCGGGCGGGCGGTGGTGTCGGAGCTGGGCACCCAGGGGCGGGCCAGCTTGTAGTAGCCGTCGGGGGCCTCGCTGCTGATCCGGCCGCGCGTGACGAGGTAGCCGCGCGGGTTGGCGCCCGCCGTGGACGGGGCGAACACGAAACCGTAGGGGGCGCCGGACAGGTCGGTGCGGACCAGGGTGCGGAAGTGGCAGCGCTCGTACACGGCCGTCGCCCGGCCGAAGACGAAGTCGACGTCGCCCTCGACGTAGCAGTGGGCGTAGTACTGGCGGGCGAAGTGGCCGAGGTCGCGGCTGTCGGCGTAGAGGGTGTCCTGGTGGCCGAGGAAGCGGCAGTGGTGGAACGCCGAGCGGTCGCCCTGGACCTTGATCGCGACGGCCTGGGTGCCGGTGAAGTCGGGGTGGTCGGCGCGCAGCCAGTCGTTGGCGAAGGTGATCCGGTGGGCCGTGAAGCCGTCGGCGCGCACGGTGGTGGTGGCGGATCCACTGGTGCCGTGGGTGCCGGAGCCGTCGGGCTTGGGCGTTCCTGCCGCGTTGTCGAAGACGATGACGACGTCGCGCGGGTCCGCACCCGCGCCGATCCAGGTCGCCCCGGTGCGGTCGGCGTCCACGGAGACCGTCTCGCGGTAGGTGCCGGGGGCGAGGACGAGCGTCCAGCCGGGGCCCTCGGCGGCGGTCACGGCGGCCTGGACGGAGGTGAAGTCGCCGCGGCCGTGCGGGTCGACGTACAGGGTCTTCGGGGTGCGGCGGGCGGCCGGTGAGCCGTACCTGCCGAAGGGCCGCGGGCGCGGCCGGGTGCCGGCGGCGGCGGGGCCGGCCGCGAGGCCGAGGGCGGCGCCCGCGCCGGCGGTCGTCAGGAGGAAGCCTCTGCGGGACAGGGCGGGTCGGTGCATGCCGGTGCTCCTTCGGGTGCGCGGTTGCGGGGGCGCGTGCGTTGCGGGTGCGTGCGTTGCGGGGGCGTTTCGGTACGCGTGTGCGCGCGTTGCGGGGGCGTATGCGGTGCGGGTGTGTTGCGGGTGCGGGTGTGTTGCGGTGCGGAGAGGGCCGGGGCGGTGCGGGCGCCCCGGCCCTCGGTTCGGGGGGTGTCAGCGCAGGCGGCCGGCGCCCGCGCCGTGGCCGACGACGAAGGGGACCGCCCAGGCCGGGAGGACCTTGGTGCGCAGGGTGGGCGTCCAGCCCGCGCCGGAGCGCAGCGGCGCGTCCGGGTTCGCCGCGTTGTGCGCGGCGATCAGGTCGACGCTCCGGCCGTTGACGCGGTTGTGCGCGGCGGTGAGCGGCGAGTCGTTCCACCGCTTCAGCACCTTCTCGGGGCCGACGCCGTCCGGCAGGGTGAAGGCGTTGTGCTCGGCGACGAGCTGGGACTCCTTGCCGACGCCGAAGCTGTAGGCGTAGTCCTCGCCGGCCACGAAGTGGTTGTTGTAGACGTCGACCTGCCCGAACCGCACCCGGGGCGCGCGCTCGACGAGGCCCTTGAAGAGGTTGTGGTGGAAGGTCGTCCTGAGGTGCCCGCGGTCACCGGCGGCGGTGGACTCGCTGTCGCTGTTGCCGATCAGGATCGTCTTGTCGTGCTCGGTGAAGACGTTCCAGGAGGCGGTGACGTGGTCGGCGCCCTTCACGATGTCGAGCTGGCCGTCGTGCTGCTGGTACAGCATGCCGAAGTAGGTGGGCGCCTCGCTGTCGGGGTGCTCGCCGTCGGTGAACGTGTTGTGGTCCAGCCAGACGTGCGTCGACCCGTGGACGACGGCGCTGTCGTACTCGGAGTTCCAGTTGCCCTTGTCGCCGTCCGTGGGGTCCCACTGCGGGAAGCAGTCCACGGGGCTCTCGAGCGTCAGGTTGCGGACGATGACGTTGTCGACGCCCTTGATCTGCAGGCTGGCGCCCTTGATGCCGGCGTTCCGCCCGACGCCGATGATCGTGGTGTCGGCGGGGATGTTCGCCTTGATGGCCTGGTCCTGCCGGGCGGCGGAGGCGCGGCGCAGGCCCTCGGGGCTGGCGTCGGGCTCGTCGCTCAGGTCGGTCTCCAGGCCCCAGTTCTCGGGGGAGTACTTCTCCAGGTAGGCGTCGAAGTCGTAGCCGGGCACGGCGAAGGCCTCGCAGCCCTCGGAGACGGCGTCGATCGTGCCCTTCACCTTGATGATCCTCGGGGCGTCGCCGTCGGCGGCGAGGGCGGCCTTGAACTCGGCCCAGGTGGTGACGGTGTACACGTGTTCCGCGTCGGCGGCGGACCCGCCGGTGGTGCCGGTGCCGTGGGAGGCCCAGCCGTCGTTCGCCGGCAGCGTCTGCCGGGCGGTGTCGCGGGGGCGGTGGTGGTCGGGGCGGGCCTGCGCGGTGGCGGCGGTCAGGCTCAGCACGAGGGCGGTGCAGCCGGCGAGCGCGGCGGCTCTACCCATGGCATGCCCATGCCATCTGCGTGTGCTCATGGTGCGGCTCTCCCTTTCTCGGGGGTGGAGGTGGTGTTACGCGGTGGCCGGCGCCGGCCAGCTGATCCAGGACTCGGGGATCTCCTCGTCCAGCCGGCGCACGTCCCGGCGCGCCAGCACCCGCGTGCGCAGCAGCTCCCGCGCGACGAGCCGGGCGACCGCGATCGCGCCGGGCGGGTTGAAGTGGGTGTTGTCCTGCTCGGTGGCGGTCCAGTTGAAGTACGCCTTGGTCCCCTCCCCGCCGAGCCGCTGCCACAGCGCGAGCGACAGCGCCTGCGCGTCGAGCAGCGCCACGCCCTCCTCCCGCGCGAGCGCCCGCATCGCCGCCGGGTACTCCCCGTGACTGGGCACCGCGTCGCCCGCGGCGTCGAACCGCCGCCGCTCCACGGGTGTGGCCAGCACCGGCCGCGCCCCGCGGGCCCGGGCCCCGTCGACGTACAGCCGCAGGTGGTCCTGGTACGTCGTCCACGGCTCGGTGTAACGGGTGGGGTCGGCCTGCTTCTCGTCGTTGTGCGCGAACTGGACGAGCAGGAAGTCGCCCGGCCGGATCGCGTCGAGGACGGCGTCGAGCCGTCCTTCGTCGACGAAGCTCTTGGAGCTCCGCCCGTTCACGGCGTGGTTGGCGACGCGGAGGTCCTTGCGGAGGAAGAACGGCAGCGCCATCCCCCACCCCGTCTCGGGCGCGGCGTCGGCGTACTTCTGCGCGGCGGTGGAGTCGCCGGCGATGTAGAGGGTGCGGGGGCGGCGTCCGCCGGCCTGCGCGGTACCGGTGGCGGCGAACGCCAGGGGGAGGGAGGCAAGGGCTGCGGTAGTGACCTGTCTTCGGGTGACGGACATCGGCACACCTTTCAGCAGAGGCGAGAGGGCCGGCCAGGGGCGCGGGGCTGCATCCCTGTCGGCTCGGCCGCGCGGGCGCGACCAGCCAGGGACGGCCTGCGGCCCGCACACCGCAGACCGCCCCACGGCGATTTCCAGCACAGGACGGTCAGCCCATCTGCTCCGTCCACTCGGTCTGCGCCTCGTTCAGCTTGTCGGCCAGAGAGTCCAGGAAGTCCTTCGCGCTCATCTCCCCGAGCAGCACCTTCTGGAACTGCGGCTCACTCTCCGACTTGGACAGCGTGTTCCAGTCCGGCAGGTAGTACGGCAGCTGGACGATGGTCGTGGACCCGTCGTTCAGCGCCTCGGCCGCCAGCTTGGTGGGCTCGGCCTTCTGGATCCACGCGTCCTTCGAGGCCTCGGTGTTCGACGGCACCTGCCCGGCCGACTCGTTGAACCTCGAGTTCTGCTCGGGCGAGGTGGCGAACTCGATGAACTTCCAGGCGGCCTCCTTGTTCTTGGAGCTCTTGAACACGCCGAGCCCGTCGACCGGGTTGGACACCTGCACCCGCTTGCCGGAGGCGCCGACCGGCTGCGGGATGCCGCGGAACTTCTCGACGCCGAGCGCCTTCACGTGGTCCTGGTAGGAGCCCAGGTTGTGGTTCAGCATGCCGATCGTGCCGGTGTCCCACTGGGCGGTCATCTTGGCGAAGTCGTTGTTGACGTCGGCGGCCGGCGTGACCTTCTTGTAGAGGGCCGCGTACTTCTCCAGCGCCTCGACGTTCTTCGGGTCGTTGACCGTGGTCTTCTTCTTGCCGGCGTCCCAGAACGAGGTGATGCCGGACTGCCCGTACATCGCGTCGAGCGCCTGGGCTATGGAGCCGGAGCCGCCGCGGATGGTGTAGCCGAACTCGTTCTTGTCCTCGTTGGTCAGCTTCTCGGCGGCCTCGTAGAACTTGTCCCACGTCGTCGGCGCGTCCAGCCCGGCCTTCTCGAACAGGTCGGTGCGGTAGTAGAGGACGCCGTTGTTCGCGGAGGTCGGCACCGAGTACAGCGTGCCGTCGCCACCGCCGGCCGCCTTCAGGGACTCGACCATGTCCTTGTTGAGCTTGCCGTTCAGCGAGGACTTGGCGAGCCGGTCGTCCAGCGGCTCCAGGGCCTTCTGGGCCGAGAACCCGGCGAGCATCGCCGCGCCGACACCGCCGACGTCCGGCAGGCCGCCGCCCTGGATGGCGGTGTCGACCTTGGACTGGTACTCGGTGGCGGCGATCCCGACGTACTCCACGTCGATGTCCGGGTTCGCCTTCTCGAAGTCGGCGATGATCTCCTTCCAGACGGCCGTACGGATACCGCCGTTGTTGTCCCAGAAGACGATCTTCCCCGTGCCGCTGCCCTCGGCGCCCTTGTCGCCGCCCGCCCCGCTGCCGTCGTCACCGCAGGCGGTGGCGGTCAGCGCGAGCACGGCCCCCAGAGCTACGGCGGCGGATGCCCGGCGCCCGCCTGTGCTTCTGCTGCTGCGATTGCTGATCTTCATTGGTCGGCTCTCTTCTTCTGGATCCAACGGTGCGGTGGAACGGTGCGGTGAAACGTGCTGAACACGTGGGGGGGTCAGTGGGTGGCCCGGTGCAGTGCGTGGACCGGTACATGGGCCGGTACACGGGCCGGTGCGTGGTTCAGTGCGTGCCGAGGTGCTTCTGCGGCCCGGAGAAGCGCTTGACCAGGGCCGGAACGGCGGCCGCCGGGTCGAGCCGGTAGTCGTAGAAGTCGCCCGGTTCGAAGGCGTCGCCCCACGCGTCGTGCCGGCCGGTCGTGTCCTTCAGGATCGATCCGCGCTGCACCAGTTCCGCGGTGGCGTCCGCCTGGTGGGGGTGCTGGACACCGTCGTAGTAGCTGTTCTCGATGACCATCCGGGTCGCGCCGCGCGCCCAGTTCCCGTACGTCCACTGCGGGTCGCCG
The DNA here is from genome assembly GCF_055603605.1 of Streptomyces sp. NPDC037271. Taxonomy (NCBI): domain Bacteria; kingdom Bacillati; phylum Actinomycetota; class Actinomycetes; order Kitasatosporales; family Streptomycetaceae; genus Streptomyces; species Streptomyces sp. NPDC037271. The sequence continues at coordinate 302,788 of NZ_JBVJVN010000004.1, read as the reverse complement.
TCGTCGACCTGGGCGGAGAGGTAGTTGTTGTACAGGTGGGCGTAGGCGCAGTTGTCCGCGGACGGGTTGCGCTGCTTGGTGCCGGTGAACCAGTTGTGGTCGATGGTGATCTGGGTGCGGACGTTGTCCGTCCAGCCGATGCCGAGCGCCTTGTTGTGGTTCTCGAACCGGTTGTAGGAGACGGTGACGTACTCGCTGTCCTTGCGGATGTCGAGCAGTCCGTCGCCCATGTGCGTGAGGCGGTTGTGGTCGATCCAGACGTGGTGGACGGAGTCCATCTGGATGGCGTCGAAGTCGGTGGTCTTGCCGTCCCAGTCGCCCTCGACGTAGCTGCCGCGGATCGTCAGGTTGCGGATGATCACGTTGTGCGTGCCGGGGTTCAGGTGCAGCTCGCCGTGGACGATCTCGCCGGTGTCGCCGACGCCGATGATCGTCTTGTCGGAGCCGACCACGATGTCCGAGCCGAAGGGCGCGACGGCGATGGTGCCCGCCACCCGGATGACGTACGGCTCCTCGGCCGCCGCGTACTTCGCCAGCGCGGCCTGGTCCGTGACGGTGACGACCTCGCCGCCCGCGCCGCCGGTGGTGCCGCCGGCGAGGGAGGCGAAGCCGTGCGCCCGGCCGGTGGGGCGAGGCGTCCCCGTCTCCCCGGCCGGGGCGGCCTGGACCTCCCCGGCCGTTCCGAGGGCCAGGGCGGCGACCAGACCGAGGACGGAGGCCAGGATCCTGCCGGATCCCGGCAAGCGCTTGCGACGGAAGTGCGTCATTGCGGCTCCCAACGGGCGTACGGGTGAGGGGGGTTACTGGGGTCCGATCCGGAAGTGCGTGAAGGTGGCCGCGCCGGCGTGTCCCTGGCCGGCGGGTGCGAGCGCGAACAGGCCGAGCAGGGCACCGACCCAGCGCCAGGGGGTGGCGGCGAACTCCTGGCCGGTGGGGCGCGGGCCGTCGCCGAGGTCGTAGGAGAACCGGCAGCGGGCCCCGGCACCGGCCTCGACCCGCAGCCTTACCCGTCCCCCGGGTACGGGGCGGGGGTGGTCGGCGTCCCGCTCGGTCTCGGCCACCGACTCGGCGAACCGGTGCACCAGGTGCACGGTCCCGTCCGCGCCCCGCTGGAGCCCGATCCAGCGGTAGGCGTCGCCGAGCACCGCGAGACCGGCCCGCGCGCCCGGTTCCCCGGCGTCCAGGCGCAGCTCCACCTCGATGACCGCGGGGTCGCCGGGCAGCCGCTGGGTGAGCACGTTCGGCAGTCTGCGCAGGTCGTGCGCGTCGGCCGAGCGTACACAGGCGAGCCGGAGCCCGTCCCCGGTGTGCTGGGTGGCCCAGCCGTCGCGGGGGTTGGCCGTCCACGACCACTGGCGGCCGAACCGTCCGCCGGGGAAGTCGTCGTCGGTCGCGGGCGCGGCGGGCGGCTGCGGCGGCAGGCCGGGGCGCGGGTGCTCGGCGACCGGGGCGCCGTCGTCGCCCAGTACCGGCCAGCGGTCCGCACCCCACCTCATCGGCTGGAGGTGGACCACCCGCCCGTACGCCCCGCGCTGCTGGAAGTGCAGGAACCAGTCCTCGCCGGTCGCCGTGCGCACCCAGCCGCCCTGGTGGGGGCCGTTGACGTCGGTGTCCTTCTGCTCGAGGACGACCTTCTCCTCGTACGGCCCGAAGAAGCCGCGGGAGCGGAAGGCTCCCTGCCAGCCGGTCTCCACTCCCCCGGCGGGTGCCAGGATCCAGAACCAGCCGTCGTGCTTGTAGAGCTTGGGCCCCTCCAGGGTGAACCAGCCGGGGAGGCGGTCGGCGTCGACGATCACCTTGCCCTCGTCGAGGAGGCCGGTGCCGTCGGGGTGCATGCGGTGGCCGGTGAGCCGGTTCTTGATCCCGGAGCGGGACCTGGCCCAGGCGTGCACGAGGTACGCCTCGCCGGTCTCGTCGTCCCACAGGGGGCAGGGGTCGATCAGGCCCTTGCCGGCCTTCACCAGGTGGGGCGCGGTCCACGGGCCCCGGATGTCGGGGGCGTTGACCTGGAAGATCCCGTGGTCGGGGTCGCCCCAGAAGATCCAGAAGCGGCCCGCGTGGTGGCGCAGGGACGGGGCCCAGACGCCGCAGTCGTGGCGGGGCGTCGCGAACGCCTCCGCCGGTTCCAGGCGGGGCAGGGCGTGCCCGACCAGGGTCCAGTTGACCAGGTCGCGGGAGTGCAGGAGCGGCAGGCCGGGAACGCGGCCGAAGCTGGAGGCGGTCAGGTAGAAGTCGTCGCCGACGCGGACGACGTCCGGGTCGGACCAGTCGGCGTTCAGGACGGGGTTGGTGTACGTGCGCGCGGTCTCGGGGGTCACGGGCTCACCGCCTTTCGTACGAGGGTGGCGGCGCCGTCGGCGTCGAGGCGGCCGTCGGCGACGACGGTGACGATCCGGCGGACGACGGTGCCGCCCGGGGCGAGAGCCAGCCGTTCGTCGTGGGCCAGGGAGGAACCCACCCCCGGGTACTCCTCGGTGCGGACGAACCAGGGGTCGCGCCGGGTCTCCTCCGTGGCCCCGGCGAACACCAGCGACCACGTGTCGCCGGTGAGGGCGAGCCAGTCGGCGCGGCTGCCGTGCACGTCCCGCTCGCCCTCGCGGCCGGCGGTGAAGACCCGGGGGGCCGCGCTCTCCTTGCGGGCGCGCCAGAAGAAGCCGCCGTAGGCCGCGCCGGGGCGCCCGTTGGTGGCGGGGCTGCCGATGGTGAGCGGGTCCGCGGTGACGTTGGTGAGGGAGAAGGTGAAGTCCAGCGCCCAGGCCGCGGCGGTGAGTCCGGTGGCGGCGACGGTGCGGCGCTCGCGCAGCAGCTCGGTGCCGGCGGCGACCCAGCGCAGCTCCTCGACGAAGCCGTCGGGGTCGCGGAGCTGGAAGGCGGTGTGCCGCTGGGCGCCGTGGTTGTCGAGCTCGGTCGGCCCCTGGTCGCGGACGTAGGTGCGCCCGCCCCAGAAGTTGTGCCCCTCGACGTCGGGAACGGCGACACCGACGCCGAGGTGATGGAGGTGGTCGGCGGGGCTGAACTCGGTCACGGCCGTGCCGGCCAGGGTGGTGACGGGGTGGAGGCAGGGGCGCGGGGAGAGCCGGGCGGGCAGTTCCGGCCGGGTGACGTACCGGCCGACGGGGCGGCCCGCCACGCGCAGCACCGGGGAGTCGTTGCCGGTCATCGTGTGCTCACCTCGTTCAGGGGGTGCTCCGTGCGCGGCGCCCAGGGCGCGCCCAGTTCGGAGTAGAGGGAGAGGGTGTCGGCGGCGGCGGCCACCAGGCCGTCGATGCCGGGGACCACGCGGCGGTTCTCACCGGGGACGTGGCGCCAGGCGGCGTCGGGCAGCCGGTCCGGGTCGGGGGCCCGGCGGATCGCCTCGACGACCCGCATGAAGGCGCCCGTCCCGTCCGGCGGGACCAGCAGGCCGGCGCCGGTGGTGAGGTGGGCGACCAGGTTCTCCAGCAGGTCGGTGCGGCCGTACTGGTACTCCTCGGGGCCGTGGCCGCCGCGCTGGAGCAGGACGCGGTCCTGCTTGTACCAGAAGGTGACGCGTCCCCTGCTGCCGTGCAGCAGGACGTACGGCTCGTCCGCCCGCTCCGCGCACAGGGTCGCGGCGACGGTGACGCGCAGGCCGCGCGTGGTGGTGACGCGTACGCAGGAGGTGTCGTCGGCCTCGATGTCGTTGGCGTGGCTGAGTTCGGTCTCGATGCCGGTGACGTCCTCGGCACGGCTGCTGTCGCCGAGCGCGAGGGCGGTGGCGACGGCGTGCGCGAGGGGGTTGGTCAGCGCGCCGTCGATCACGTCGACGCCGTTCAGGCGCCGCCGGCCCGACCAGGGCGCACGGCGGAAGTAGGCCTCGTCGCGCACCCAGGCGCCGGCCCCGCCGATGCCCACCACCTCGCCGATCGCGCCCTCGGCGACCAGGTCGCGGATGGCCGGCACGGCGTGCGAGCCCAGCGACTGGAACCCGACCTGGCAGGCGACGCCGGCCTCGGCGACCCCGTCGGCCATCCGGCGGAACTCGGCGTACGACGGTGCCGGGGGCTTCTCCAGCAGCAGGTGCACACCCCGGCGGGCGGCGGTCAGCGCGAGGTCGGTGTGGGTGGGGATCGGCGTGCAGATCACGGCGATCCGGGCACCGGTGGAGTCGAGCAGGGCGCCGAAGTCGGCGGACTGCTCGGGGAGCTCCCCGCCGGCCTCCTCCTCGGTCAGCGGCGTCAGCTCGCAGATGCCGGCCAGCCGGACCAGCCCCGCCCGCTCCAGGCGGCGGATGTTGGCGACGTGCCAGCGGCCGTGGCCGCGGGCGCCCGCCAGGACGACGGGCAGCGGTGTCCTCATCGCGGCCTCCCCGCGCCCGCGCCCCTCGCCACCGCCCGGTCGGCCGCGGCGGTGTCCTCGACCGGGACGAGGGGGTCGCGGCCGATGCCGTGGGGGGCCCGGCCGGTGCCGCGGACCTCGTGCCCGGTGTCACCCGGGTCGTCGGCCCGCGCCGGCACGCGGAGCAGGCTCGGCCGGGTGGCGGCCACCGCCGCCTGACGCAGTCTCATCCCTTGACCGCCCCCGCGCTGAAGCCGGTGATCAGCCACTTCTGGATGAAGGCGAACACGAGCACCACGGGTACGGCCGCGATGATGCCGCCGGCGGCGAGCGCGCCGAGGTCGACGCTGTCCGCGCTCATCAGGGTGTTGAGGCCGACCGGGATGGTCTGCTTGTCCTGGTTGTTGAGGAACATCAGGGCGAACAGGAAGTGGTTCCAGGAGTGCACGAAGGCGAAGGAGCCGACGGCGATCAGGCCCGGCCGCAGCAGCGGCAGGACGACGACCAGGAAGGCCCGCATCCGTCCGCAGCCGTCGACCCAGGCGGCCTCCTCCAGGGAGTACGGCACGTTCTTGATGAAGTTGCTGATCAGGATGATCGACAGCGGCAGTTGGAAGACCGTCTCGGCGATGATGACGCTGCCGAGCGAGTTGATCATCTGCAGTTCGGCGAAGATCTCGAAGAGCGGGACCAGCAGCAGTGCGCCGGGCACGAACTGGGAGCAGAGCAGGGCGAGCATGAAGGCCCGCTTGATCTTGAAGTCGAACCGGGCGAGGGCGTAGCCGCCGGCCAGGGCGACGAGTGTCGTCATCACCAGGGTGGCGAGCCCGACGTACACGCTGTTCTCGAAGAAGGTGCCGAAGCTGCGGTCCGTCCACACCTTCTCGAAGTGGTCGAAGGTCATCGGCCAGGGCACGAGCGAGGTGGAGCCGGCCGGGCGCAGCGCGAAGAGCAGGATCCAGTAGAACGGGATCAGGGTGAAGACGAGGTAGATGCCGAGCGGCAGGTAGATCTGCCAGCGGGGGACCTCGTCCCAGGCGGGGCGGCGCTTCTTCGCCGGCCGCGGTGGTTCGTGGTCGGCCCGCGCGGGCACGGGGGCGGGCGCGGTGGCCTCCTTGGTGATCACTTGTTCTCGCCTCCGAACTTGCTCAGCCGCAGGTAGACGATCGAGCAGAAGAGCAGGATCACGAACGCGACCGTGGTGAGGGCCGACGCGTAACCGAAGTCGTGGGCGTCGACGCTGGTGTTGGCGATGTACAGCGGCAGTGTGGTGGTCACTCCCGCGGGTCCGCCGCCGGTCAGGGTGTAGAGCAGGTCCACGTTGTTGAACTCCCACACCGCGCGCAGCAGCGTGGACAGGATGATGGCGTCCTTCAGGTGGGGCAGCGTGATGTGCCAGAACTGCTTGAACCGGCTCGCCCCGTCGACCTCCGCGGCCTCGTACAGGTCCTTCGAGACGGACTGGAGGTCGGCGAGGATGAGGATGGCGAAGAAGGGGACGCCGCGCCACAGGTCGGCGACGACGGCCGCGGAGAACACGGTCGAGGTGTCCGACAGCCAGCTGGTGCCGTAGTCGCCGATGCCCATGTCGGCGAGGTAACGGGTGATGCCGGTCTGGGAGTTGTAGAGCAGCACCCAGATCGCGGAGGTCAGCACGCCGGAGACGGCCCACGGGGAGAAGACCAGGGCTCGCCCGATGCCCCGGCCCACGAAGGTCTGGTTGACGATGAGCGCCAGTGCCAGGCCGAAGAGCAGCTGCAGGCCGACCTCGACGAAAACCCACTTGGCGCTGAAGACGAGGGTGTCCCAGAAGATGGGGTCGTCGGTGAAGATCTTGACGAAGTTGTCGAAGCCCGCGTAGCCGTTCCGCCACGGTTTGGTGGGGTTGTACTCCTGCAGGCTGTAGTAGAAGACGCTGATGACCGGGTAGGCGATGAAGCCCAGCATCAGCAGGGCGGCCGGTCCGATCAGCAGGTACGGGAGCCTGCGCGGCGTGGCGGAGGCACGGCGCCGCCGGGGTGGCGCGGGCGGTTTCGCCACGGCTGCGGCTTGGGCCATGACAGTTCTCCGTTCTGGTGCGTCATGCGTGGGTGGTGCGCGGTTCGTTCGGGAAGCGCTTTCTCCGGGTGCAGGGGTGTGCGCGGTCCTGCGGTCGGTGTGCGGTTCAGCCGGCGTACGGGTCCTGCACCTTGCCCGGGCGGGCCAGGAACTCGAAGTCGCAGCCGGTGTCGGCCTGGGTGATCTGTTCGTTGTAGAGGGCGCCGTAGCCGCGTTCGTAGCGGGCGGGCGGCGGCGTCCACGCGGCCCTGCGGCGTTCCAGCTCCTCGTCGTCCACGCCCAACTGGAGGGAGCGCGCCTCGACGTCGAGGGTGATCGGGTCGCCGGTACGCACCAGGGCCAGGGGCCCGCCGACGTACGACTCGGGGGCCACGTGCAGCACGCACGCGCCGTAACTCGTGCCGCTCATCCGGGCGTCGGAGATCCGGACCATGTCCCGCACCCCCTGCTTGAGCAGGTGGTCGGGGATGGGCAGCATCCCGTACTCGGGCATGCCCGGGCCGCCCTTGGGGCCGGCGTTGCGCAGGACCAGCACGCTGTCGGCGGTGATGTTCAGGGCCGGGTCGTTGATGGTGCGCTGCATGGTCCGGTAGTCGTCGAAGACGACCGCGGGGCCGGTGTGCTTGAGCAGGTGCGGTTCGGCGGAGATGTGCTTGATGACGGCGCCGTCGGGGCAGAGGTTGCCGCGCAGGACGGCGACCCCGCCCTCGTCCGCGACGGGGTTGTCCCGGAGGCGGATGACGTCGTCGTTGTGGACGCGGGCGCCGTCCAGCTGCTCCCGCATCGTGTCGTGCGACACCGTGGGCCGGTCCAGGTGGAGCAGGTCCGGGATGCGGGAGAGGAAGCCGGGCAGGCCGCCGGCGAAGTGGAAGTCCTCCATCAGGTACGTCTGGCCGCCGGGCCGGACGTTGGCCAGCACCGGGACCGTGCGGGCGACGCGGTCGAAGTCGTCGAGGGTGAGGGTGACGCCCGCGCGGCCGGCCATGGCGATCAGGTGGATCACGGCGTTGGTGGAGCCGCCGAGGCCGAGGACCGTGGTGACGGCGTCCTCGAAGGCGTCCGCGGTGAGGATGTCGCTCAGCTTCCGGTCCTTGTGGACCAGTTCGACGATGCGCAGGCCGGCCGCCGCCGCCATCCGGTCGTGTCCGGAGTCGACGGCCGGGATGCTGGAGGCGCCCGGGACCGTGACGCCGAGGGCCTCGGCGGCGGCGGTCAGCGTGGACGCCGTACCCATCGTCATGCAGTGGCCGGGCGAGCGCGCCAGGCCGCTCTCCAGCTCCTGCATCTCGCAGTCGCCGATGAGGCCGGCCCGCTTGTCGTCCCAGTACTTCCACATGTCGGTGCCGGAGCCGAGGGTCTCGCCGCGCCAGTGACCGGGGAGCATCGGCCCGGCGGGCACGAACACGGCGGGCAGGTCGACGCTGGCGGCGCCCATGAGCAGCGCGGGCGTGGACTTGTCGCAGCCGCCCATCAGCACGGCGCCGTCGACCGGGTAGGAGCGCAGCAGCTCCTCGGTCTCCATGGCGAGCAGGTTGCGGTAGAGCATCGGGGTCGGCTTCTGGAAGGTCTCGCTGAGCGTGGAGACCGGGAACTCCAGCGGGAAGCCGCCCGCCTGCCAGACGCCCCGCTTGACCGCCTGGGCGCGGTCGCGCAGGTGGACGTGGCAGGGGTTGATGTCGGACCAGGTGTTGAGGATCGCGATGACGGGCTTGCCGAGGTGCTCCTCGGGCAGGTAGCCGAGCTGGCGGGTGCGGGCCCGGTGGCTGAAGGAGCGCAGGCCGTCGGTGCCGTACCACTGGTGGCTGCGGAGGTCCTCGGGGCGCTTGCGGCCCGCCGCGCCTGTCGCGCCCGTCATATCGACCACCCCGCGGCGATGGCGGCGACCTCGGCGCGCTCGCTCTCGGGCAGCGGCTTGCTCGGCGGGCGGACCTCCCTGCGGCACAGGCCCAGCGAGGCGAGGGCCTCCTTGACCACGGTGACGTTGTTGGCGGCGCCGTTGGCGGCGCGCAGTTCCTCGAAGCGGCGGATCTGCTCCCAGACCTTCATGGCGGCCGTGTAGTCGCCGGCCCGGAGCGCTTCGATCATGTTCAGCGAGACGGCCGGGGCGACGTTCACCAGTCCCGAGGTGAAACCGGTGGCGCCGGCGGAGAAGTACGAGGGCGCGTACGGCTCGGCCAGCCCCGCGATCCACACGAAGCGGTCGAGGCCGGCGTCGCGGGCGAAGGCGGCGAACCTGGCGGCGTCCGGGACGGCGTACTTCACGCCGATGACGTTGGGGCAGGCGTCGGCGAGTTCGGCGAGGCGGGCGCCGGTGAGCTGGGGGTTGCGGATGTAGGGCACGACGCCCAGCGCGGGCACGGCCTCGGCGATGGCGCGGTGGTAGTCGACCCAGCCGCCCTGGGAGACGTAGGGGTGGACGGGCTGGTGCACCATCACCATGGTGGCGCCCAGGTCGCGGGCGTGCTCCGCGGAGGCGACCGCGGTCGGCACGTCGTGGCCGACGCCGACCAGGATCGCCGCGCCGTCGCCGGCCTCCTCGACGGTCAGCTCGGTGACGAGGCTGCGCTCGGCCGGGGTGAGCGCGTAGAACTCGCCGGTGTTGCCGTTGGGGGTGAGGGTCGTGATGCCACCGTCGAGAAGACGACGCAGCAGGGTCCGGTAGGTGGCGGGGTCGACGGAGCCGTCCTCGGCGAACGGGGTCACCGGGATCGCCACCACGTCGGCCAGGGCCGCCCGCTGGGACTCGAACGTCGCTGTCATGCCTGACCGTCCTCTTCCTGGGCCTGTGCTCCCGTTTCGGGGAAGGCCCGCTCGACGAACGACGCGATGTGCGCGTGCAGGGCGCGTGCCGCGCCGTCCGCGTCACCGGCGAGGGCGAGGCGCAGGATCTCCTGGTGCTCGCCGGCCTCCCGTTCCCAGGAGGGGTCGGCGGCCCAGGCGACGGCGGAGACGAGGGCCGCCTGGTCGCGGACCTCGTCGAGCATCCGGCCGAGCAGCGGGTTTCCGCAGGGCACGTACAGGGCGCGGTGGAACTCCCGGTTGGCCAGGGAGCGTTCGGCCGTGTCCGTGGCCTGGTCGGCCCGGGTCAGGGCGTCGCTGGCGGCGTCCAGGGAGGCCCCCCGGCGCACCGCGCGCTTGAGCGCCTCGGGCTCCAGGAGCAGCCGCACGTCGTAGACCTCGCGTGCCATGTCCGCGTCCACCATGCGCACCGTGACGCCCTTGTACTGGCTCATCACGACCAGTCCGGTACCGGCCAGCGTCTTGAGCGCCTCGCGCACCGGTGTCTTGGAGACCCCGAACTGTGCGGCGAGGTCGGTCTCGACCAGAGCCTGGCCGGGGGTGAGCCGGCCGGTGAGGATGCGGCGTTTGATCTCCTCCAGCACGTACTGCGTGCGGGAGGGGATCGGCGTGGGCACAGAGGTCATGCGCGCCTCTCGGAATCTCGCGTCGGATGCGCGGACCTCGGACATCCGATCTGGGATATCCGATCTCGCGTATCGCGTCTCATATATGACGTACGGAGTACGACGCGTTGAAGGTAAGAGGGACGCGAAGCCACGTCAATGGTTCTGACAAAGGAAGTTGAGACGGCGCCGCCGCGCCTACGCGGGGCGCGTCCAGCCCGGATCGCGCCCGCTCAGTCCCACCGCCCGGTCCAGCAGCGGGGCGTCGGCGGGGACGGGGACGACGGGTCCGAACATGCCGACGTCCCGGTCGGGCTCCTCGGCGGCGGCGAGAAGGCCGTACGCGGCCTGGAGGGCGGCCGGGTCGGGGCGGTACTCCTGGCCGGTCGCGCGGGCCAGGTCCCAGCCGTGGATCACCAGCTCGTCGGCCACCACGGCGCCGGCGACGGCACCGGGCAGATCGACGCCGCCGGCCCGGGTCATGCCGGTCCAGGCGTCCGGGACGCGCCATGCCTCGGCGAGTTCGCCGAGCACCGTCACGAGTTCCTCGCGCCAGCCGGCGCCGATGTCCGGGACGGTCGCCCCGGGGTCGGTGTCGGTGGTGACGCCCAGGTCCTTGCGCGCGGCGTCGCGGAAGGCGACGGCCAGGCCGGTCAGATGACCGAGCAGATTGCGGACCGCCAGGTCCGGGCACGGGGTCGGGTCCGCGAGCCGCGCGTCGCCGGCACCCTCGGCGAGGCGTGCCAGGATCCGCGTCTGCGGTCCGAGGTCGAGGGCGGGGGTGTCGTGGCTCATGTGCTTCTCCCGAGGACGCGTGGCCGGCTCTCCATGGAGGCAGACCGATCGCGGCCGCGAAACTCATCGGTCGCCGGTCCCGCACCCAAGGCATCTGCCCGATGCCCGCCCCGGCACCTCAGGACCACGATGACCAGGCATGACGGCAAGGACCGCACCTACGAGGAAGACGACGTGGAGGCCCTGGCCCGAGGCCCGCGTCCTGCGCGACCGCAACGCGGGCCTGTATCTCGCCGGAATGGTGGTGTCCAGGGGGGCGCCGGCCCGGCGGCCCTCGGCGGGCGCCGGACGTGGCGCCCCGGAGCCCGCCCCGGACGCGGCGCCGGCCTGATCCGCCCCTCTGCCCGAGCCGCCCGGGGCCCGCCGGTTCACACCTTCGCGAGCCCCGACCGCACCGCCTCCAGATCCCCGTCCGACGCCAGCCCCGCGTGGTACAGCCGCAGTTCCGTCGCGCCCAGCTCACGCGCCCGTGCCGCGTCCGCGGCGAGGGTGTCCGGCCGGCCCCCCATGCCGGAGACCACGGTGAGGTTGGCGGCGAGGACGGCCCCGGCACGGTCCTGCTCGGCGAACGGCGTCAGCAGGCCCGCGCCGCCCGTGCAGGGCACGACCACGCCGTCCGCGACGGACAGGATGTGCGCGGGATCGACGCCGGCGTTGGCGCCGCAGTGGTACGACACCGGGTCGGCGTGCAGCAGGACCTGGAAGCCGTCGGGCGCGGCGGCGCGCACGGCCGTGACGGCCGCCTCCTGGAGGGTGCGGGCGGTGTCGTCCCGCCACGCGCGCGTGGCGTTCGCCGGCGCCTCACCGAGCAGCTTCTCCACGCCCGCCCAGCCGCCGTCCGACGGCGCCGCGCCCCGCCACACCGGCTGAAGGGCGGCGCGTACGGCGGCGGCCAGTTCGTCGGGGTCGAGGCCCTGTCCGCCGTAGCCCGCCCGGCAGTGGGGGCAGAAGCACAGCGACATGAGGTACTGCCCGGCGTCCCCGAGGCCGACGCCACCGGTCTTGTCGTGGGCGTGCAGGTGGGCGAGCCCGTACCAGCCGAGGGACTCCAGTTCGGTGCCGCGTGCCCCGGGGCGCACCGCGGCCTCGGCGGCCAGGTCGGTGAGGTAGGCGCGCGTGGCGGGCTGGGCGATGCAGGGCGCCCAGGGGTAGCGGTCGCCGTAGGCGTTGACGACGGAGGTGTGCGGCTGCTCGGCGCCGAGGCGGGAGCTGTGGGCGAGGACGACCCAGGTGTGCACCTCCAGTCCGGCGTCCGCGAGCGCGGCGGCGGCCTCGCCCCAGGCGTCGCCGGGCGCCCAGTCGCCGGCCTCGTACGGGCGCGGCTCGCGGCCCTCCCAACGGGCGGCGTCCGGCGGGTAGAGGACGGCGGCGTACTCGGCGGTGACGACGCGGTGGCGCGGGTGGCGGGGGGTGAGGGCGCGGGTGGAGTGGTAGGCGGCGGCGAGCGTCACCTGCTCGACGCCGGTGCCCGCGATGAACGCGGGCGCTTCCGGGTCGCCGTTGACGTCCCAGGGGTAGACGAACGCGGAGGCCTTCACTTGCCGCCCTCCTCGCCGAGCACCGCGTAACCCCGCTCGATCACCTGGGCGAGCCGCTTCACGTGGTCCTCGGTCGGCTCCTGCAGCGGCGGCCGTACCTCCCCCACGTCCAGGCCGCGCAGCCGTACGCCCGCCTTGACCAGGGCGACGGCGTACCCGCGGCCCTGGGCGCGCAGTTCGACGAACGGCCGGTAGAAGCCGTCGAGCAGGCGGTGCACCACGGCCTCGTCGTCCGAGCGGAGCGCCCGGTGGAAGGCGAGGGCGATCTCGGGGGCGAAGCAGAACGCGGCGGACGAGTAGAGGGTGACGCCGAGCGCGCGGTAGGCGAGCTGGGTCTGCTCGGCGGTCGGCAGCCCGTTGAAGTAGAGGAAGTCGTCGCCTCCGGGCGCCTCGCCGTCGCCGGGCACCTCGGTGCGCACGGCGCTGATGATCCGCTGCATCAGGTCGAGGTCGCCGAGCCCGTCCTTGAGGCCGACGATCCCGTCCGTTCGGGCCAGTTCGGCCACGCTGTCCGGGGTGAACACGGCGTTGTCGCGCTGGTAGACGATCACGGGCAGGGAGGACGCGGCGGCCACCTCCCGGTAGTGCCGCAGCAGCCCCTCCTGCCCGGCGAGGACCAGGTACGGCGGCATGGCGAGCAGCCCGTCGGCCCCGGCCTCCTCGGCGAGGCGGGCGTAGCGCACGGCGAGGGCGGTGCCGTAGCCCGCGCCCGCCAGGACGGGCACCCGCCCGTCGGTCTCCTCGACGGCCGCCCGCACGCAGGCCTGGAACTCCTCGGGCGTGAGCGCGTGGAACTCGCCGGTGCCGCAGCAGGCGAACACGGCGGCGGCCCCGGCCTCGACGCCGCGCCGCACATGCGTGCGGTAGACGTCGAGGTCGACCTCGCCGCCGGGGCCGTACGGCGTGACGGGGAAGAACAGCGGGCCGCTGGGGGCGGCGAGCCGGGCGGCGAGAGGGGCTGAGGTCACGGGCGCTCCCCATTTCTTGTGCATGGCCGACAGGGTCGGCATGCAGGGTCGTCATCACATTCGTGATCTGCGTCTATATTTCTGAACGCGACCACGCTAAGCCGCCCCGCGAACACCGTCAAGCAGGCGGCCCCTTGACGCGTCACCACCGGTTCTTTAGCGTGTCCACGCATATGAACGGCAGGCGCCCCCACGCACGGTCACCGACCTCGCGGACCTGCAGACGTTCAGCAGACCCAGCAGCCCCACAGGAGACCTAGGAGTCCCGAGGATGCCCGCTCCCCGCACCGTCCTGCTCACCGGCGCCGCCGGCGGCCTCGGCACCCTGATGCGGGACCTGCTCCCCGACCTCGGCTACGAGCTGCGCCTGCTCGACCTGCGCCCGGTCGAGGGCGAGCCGGACGCGATCGTCGCCGACCTCGCCGACCGGACGGCCGTGCGGGAGGCGGTCCGGGGCGTCGACGCGATCATCCACCTCGCGGGCATCTCCCTGGAAGCCTCGTTCGAGAAGATCCTGAAGGCCAACATCGAGGGGACCTACAACCTCTACGAGGCCGCCCGCGAGGAAGGCGTCGGACGCATCGTCTTCGCCTCCTCCAACCACGCCGTCGGCTACACCCCGCGCCCCCAGGGCGACGACCCGCTCATCCCGGTCGACACGCCGCGCCGCCCGGACACCTTCTACGGCCTGTCCAAGTGCTTCGGCGAGGACCTCGCCCAGCTCTACTGGGACAAGCACGGCCTGGAGACCGTCTCGGTCCGCATCGGCTCCTGCTTCCCCGAGCCGACCAGCGTGCGCATGCTCTCGGTGTGGATGAGCCCCGCCGACGGCGCCCGCCTCCTCCACGCCGCGCTGACCGCCGAGAACGTCGGGCACACCGTCGTCCACGGCTCCTCCGCCAACACCCGCCTGTGGTGGGACCTCACCTCCGCGCGGGCGCTCGGTTACGCACCGCAGGACGACTCCGAGCCGTACGCCGCCAAGCTCATCGCCGAACAGGGCGACCTCGACCCGGACAACCCGGCGCACGCCCGCCTCGGCGGCCACTTCGTGACCGACCCCCCGATCTGGCCGTACTGACCGGAACCGGTCGATCACCAGGCGGGCGGGCACCGAACGGGCCCGCCCGCTCCCGTATCCGGGCATCCGCCCTGCCCGTTCCCACCCTCCGCACGGCCGCCTCCCAGGTCCGCGACGGGCACCCGGCGACCGGAACGGGCACAACCGGGCAGTATCGGGTCCGCAACAGGCCTGGTCAGTGCCGCACGGCCGCTGTAGAACTTCCCCCAAGGGCCGCACCGGCCCGAACGGGCAAGGACGCGGCACACGAGGCGGTGAGGCAGGTGTTCGGCATGAGCACGAGGACGGCGGAAGAGCGCCAGCGCGAGATCGTACGCATCGCCCGCGCCACCGGCTCGGTCGACGTCACCGCGCTCGCCGCCGACCTGGGCGTCGCCAAGGAGACCGTACGCCGGGATCTGCGCGCCCTGGAGGACCACGGCCTGGTCCGCCGCACCCACGGCGGCGCCTACCCGGTGGAGAGTGCCGGCTTCGAGACCACCCTGGAGTTCCGCGCCACCAGCCACGTGCCCGAGAAACGCCGGATCGCCGCCGCGGCGGCCGAACTGCTCGGCGACGCGGAGACGGTCTTCGTCGACGAGGGCTTCACCCCCCGGCTCATCGCCGAGGCCCTGCCCCGGGACCGGCCGCTGACCGTGGTCACCGCGTCCCTGCCGGTCGCCGGCGCGCTCGCCGAGGCTGGTGACACCTCCGTCCTGCTGCTCGGCGGCCGGGTCCGCCCGGGCACCCTGGCCACCGTCGACCACTGGACGACGAAGATGCTGGCCGGCTTCGTCATCGACCTGGCGTACATCGGCGCCAACGGCATCTCCCGCGAACACGGCCTCACCACCCCCGACCCGGCGGTCAGCGAGGTCAAGACCCAGGCGATCCGCGCCGCCCGCCGCACCGTCTTCGCGGGCACGCACACCAAGTTCGGGGCGGTCAGCTTCTGCCGGTTCGCGGAGGTCGGCGCCCTGGAGGCGATCGTCACCAGCACACTGCTGCCGACGGCCGAGGCCCACCGCTACTCCCTGCTCGGGCCGCAGGTCATCCGCGTCTGAGAAACCGACTCGCCTCCCCGCAGGCCATCCGCACGCCCTCCCTTGCCCCATACCTCCCCATATGTTCAGGAGCGATCCATGCGAACCCAGAGCCGACGGAGGCCGCGAGCCACGCTCGCCACGGCCGCCGCAGGGACGCTGCTCGCCCCGCTGCTCTCCGGCTGCTGGGTCGGGGCGGGCGGGGCCGGATCCGGCGGCGACGCCATCAACGTCCTGATGGTCAACAACCCGCAGATGGTCCAGCTGCAGAAACTCACCGCGGACCACTTCACCGAAGAGACCGGCATCAAGGTGAACTTCACCGTCCTGCCGGAGAACGACGTCCGCGACAAGATCAGCCAGGACTTCGCCAACCAGGCCGGCCAGTACGACGTCGCCACCCTCTCCAACTACGAGATCCCGATCTACGCCCGCAACGAGTGGCTGCGACCGATGGACTCCTACGTCGCCGAGGATCCGGCGTACGACGAGAAGGACGTCCTGGGGCCGATGCGCGAGTCCCTCACCGGCGACGACGGCAAACTCTACGGCCAGCCCTTCTACGGCGAATCGTCCTTCCTGATGTACCGCAAGGACGTGTTCGAAGAAGAGGGCCTGACGATGCCCGAGCACCCCACCTGGACCCAGGTGGCCGAGCTCGCCGCCGAACTCGACGGGGCCGAGCCCGACATGAAGGGCATCTGCCTGCGCGGCCTGCCCGGCTGGGGCGAGCTGATGGCACCCCTGACGACGGTCGTGAACACCTTCGGCGGCACCTGGTTCGACCAGGACTGGCAGGCGCGGCTGGACTCCCCCGAGTGGGAGAAGGCGACGAAGTTCTATGTCGACCTGGTCCGCGAGCACGGCCAGTCCGGCGCCGCCCAGTCCGGCTTCGCCGAGTGCCTGAACAACATGACCCAGGGCAACGTCGCCATGTGGTACGACGCCACCTCCGCGGCCGGCTCCCTGGAGTCGGCGAACTCCCCCGTCAAGGGCAAGATGGGCTACGCGCCCGCCCCCGTGGAGAAGACCGACTCCGCGGGCTGGCTCTACACCTGGGCCTGGGGCATCCAGAAGGCCTCGCGCAACGCCGACAAGGCCTGGCAGTTCGTCTCGTGGGCCTCCGGCAAGGAGTACGAGCAGCTCGTCGGCGACGAGATCGGCTGGTCCGACGTCCCCGCCGGCAAGCGCGCTTCCACGTACGAGAACCCCGCCTACCGCGCGGAGGCCGCCGCCTTCCAGGAGATGACCCGCGAGGCCATCGAGGGCGCCAGGCCGAACGACCCCGGCGTGCAGCCGCGCCCCGCACCCGGCATCCAGTTCGTCGGCATCCCCGAGTTCACCGACCTCGGCACCAAGGTCTCCCAGGAGATCAGCGCGGCCATCGCCGGACGCCAGTCCGTCGAGGAGGCCCTGAAGAAGTCCCAGCAGCTCGCCGAGAAGATCTCCGAGGAGTACGAGGGACGATGACCGCCACGACAACGGCCCCCTCGGCCGCACCCGACCACGCCCGCCCCACCGTCCGGCCGCCGTCCTCCCGGCTGCGGGCCTGGGCCACCCGGGCCCCCCTCCTCCCCGCCCTGATCTTCATGATCGCGGTCACCCAGCTGCCCTTCGTGGCCACCCTGGTGATCTCCTTCTTCGACTGGAACTCCCTCTACCCGGACGCCCGGCACTTCACCGGCTTCGCCAACTACGGCGACGTCCTCGGCGACCCGGCCCTGCGCAAGTCGGTGTGGACGACGATCCTGCTGACGGTGGCCGTGGTCCTGGCCAGCCTGGTCCTCGGTCTGGCCCTCGCCCTGCTGCTGGACCGCAGGTTCAAGGGCCGGGGCGTGGTCCGCACCCTGCTGATCGCCCCGTTCCTCGTCGTACCGGTGGCGGCGGCACTGCTGTGGAAGCACGTCCTGTACAACCCCGAGTACGGCCTGCTCAACGGCCTGCTGCACTACGTCGGCGGCCCGCAACCGGACTGGATCTCCAACACCCCGCTGCTCGCGGTGGAGGCCGCGCTGGTGTGGCAGTGGACGCCCTTCATGATGCTGATCCTGCTCGCCGGCCTGCAGAGCCGCGACCAGCAGCAGATCGAGGCCGCCCGGGTGGACGGCGCGAGCGACTGGCAGATCTTCGTCCACCTCACCCTGCCCCACCTGCGCCGCTACCTGGAACTCGGCGCCCTGCTCGGCTCGATCTACATCGTGCAGAACTTCGACGCGGTCTTCACCATCACGTCCGGCGGCCTGGGCACGGCCAACCTGCCCTACACCGTCTACCAGAGCTTCTACCAGGCCCACGAGAACGGCCTCGCCTCGGCCGCGGGCGTCCTGGTCGTCATCGGCTCGATCGTCATCGCCACCTTCGCGCTGCGCGTGGTGTCGTCCCTGTTCCGTGAGGAGGCCGGCCGCGCATGAGCGCCACCGCCGTACGACCCGCCGCCACCGGCACCACCGGGGCCAAGCCCGGACGAGCCCGCCGCAAGGCAGGTGCCGGCCTGGGCCTGGTGGCCTGGCTGGCCGGAATCGTCTTCTTCCTGCCGATCGCCTGGATGGCGCTCACCTCCTTCCACTCAGAGGAGGACGCGGCCACCAACCCGCCGTCCTTCGCGGCGTCGCTGACGCTCGACGGGTACCGCGAGTTCTTCGGCGCGGGCGGCGGCGCGAGCCCCTGGCCCGCGCTGATCAACTCGGCGGTGGCGTCGGTCGCCTCCACCCTCTTCGTCCTGGTCCTGGCCCTCCCCGCCGCGTACGCGCTCTCCATCCGCCCGGTGAAGAAGTGGACGGACGTCCTGTTCTTCTTCCTCTCCACCAAGATGCTGCCGGTGGTGGCCGGCCTGCTGCCGATCTACCTGTTCGCCAAGAACACGGACCTGCTGGACAACATCTGGCTGCTGGTCATCCTCTACACCTCCATGAACCTGCCGATCGCGGTCTGGATGATGCAGTCCTTCCTGGCCGAGGTCCCGGTCGCGATCATCGAGGCGGCCCGCGTGGACGGCGCGAAGCTGCCGACGATCCTGGCGAAGGTGGTCGCGCCCATCGCCCTGCCGGGCATCGCCGCCACGTCGCTCATCTGCTTCATCTTCAGCTGGAACGAACTGCTCTTCGCCCGGGTGCTGACGGGCGTGGTCGCCGAGACCGCCCCCGTCTTCCTGACCGGCTTCATCACCAGCCAGGGCCTCTTCCTGGCCAAGGTCTGCGCCGCGTCGCTCGTCATCTCCCTGCCGGTGCTCGCCGCGGGGTTCGCCGCCCAGGACAAACTGGTCCAGGGCCTGTCGTTGGGAGCCGTGAAATGAAGGCCGCCGTCATCGAGTCCGTGGGCCGTGCCGTCGTCACCGAGGTCCCGGACCCGACGCCAGGGCCGCGCGAGGTCGTCGTCGAGGTCGCCGCCTGCGGCCTGTGCGGCACCGACCTGCACATCCTCCAGGGCGAGTTCGCGCCCAAGCTCCCGATCGTGCCCGGCCACGAGTTCGCCGGCGAGGTGGTCGGTGTCGGCGCCCAGGTCACGGAGGTGGCCGTCGGCGACCAGGTCGCGGTGGACCCGTCCCTGTACTGCTACGAGTGCCGCTACTGCCGCACCGGCCACAACAACCTCTGCGAACGCTGGGCGGCCATCGGCGTGACGACGGCGGGCGGCGCGGCACAGTACGCGGTCGCACCGGTCGCGAACTGCGTGAAGCTCCCCGAGCACGTACGCACCCAGGACGCCGCCCTGATCGAACCGCTCTCCTGCGCGGTCCGCGGCTACGACGTCCTCCAGTCCCGCCTCGGCGCCCACGTCCTGATCTACGGCTCCGGCACGATGGGCCTGATGATGCTGGAGCTGGCCAAGCGGACCGGCGCGGCCAGCGTGGACGTGGTGGACCTCAACCCGGCCCGCCTGGAGACCGCCCGCGGCCTCGGCGTCTCGGCCTCCGCCGCGACCCCCGACGAACTGGACCGCCCCCAGGGCTGGGACCTCGTCATCGACGCCACCGGCAACGCGGCGGCGATCCAGGACGGCCTGGACCGGGTCGCCAAGGCCGGCACCTTCCTCCAGTTCGGCGTCGCCGACTACGCGACGCGCGTACAGATCGACCCGTACCGCATCTACAACCAGGAGATCACCATCACGGGTTCGATGGCGGTCCTGCACAGCTACGAGCGCGCGGCGGAGCTGTTCGCGAACGGTGTCCTGGACCCGGACGTCTTCATCAGCGACCGCATCGCACTGGACCGCTACCCGCAGGCGCTGGAGCAGTTCGCGGCGGGCGTGGGCCGCAAGATCGTCGTCGTGCCGTAGCACGGGGGTCCGGGGGCGCAGCCCCGGGGACGGGAAGGGAAGGGGCGGCGGGGGCGAGACCCTCCGGGCCGGCCGCCCCACCACCGCGCTCCCCGATTGGCCCCCGGGTAAGGGAACGGTAAAACGGCCTCGCTCGTTCACCCGGCATGACAGCTATGACCCCCGGCTCGAACATCCCCCTCTCCGCCGCCCGCGTGACGGTGGACGTCGCCGCGCCCGTGCGGCTCGACGTATCGGGCCTGCTGCTCACCGCCGACGGCAAGGTGCGCTCCGACGACGACTTCATCTTCTACAACCAGCCCACCGGCCAGGGCGTGACCTACCGCTCCGGCGGCGGCACCGCCCCGGACGCGATCGTGGTCGACACCTCCGCCGTCCCGCCGGGCATCGAGAAGATCGTCGTCACCGCCAGCCCGGACGCCGCCGGGCAGTCCTTCCAGGGCATCGAACCGACCGCCACCATCCGCAACGCGGACGACAACTCCGTCCTCGCCACCTTCACGCCCCCGCAGCTCGGCACCGAGACCGCACTGGTGATCGTGGAGGTCTACCTGCGCAACGGCGTCTGGAAGGCCCGCGCGGTCGGCCAGGGCTACGCCAACGGCCTCGCCGGCATCGCGACGGACTTCGGCGTCTCGGTGGAGGAGCCCGCCGCTCCGGCCGCCCCGGCCGCCCAGCCCGCCGTCCCGCCGACCCCGCAGCGGTCCCAGGCGGCCACCCCGCCGCCGCCCGCCGCCGCGCCGACGATGCCCTCCGCTCCCCCGGCGGCACCGGCCGCCCCGCCCGCCCCCGCCCCGGGCGCCGGCAAGATCAACCTCGACAAGGGCAGGGTCAGTCTCCAGAAGAACCAGACCGTCTCCCTCGTCAAGGGCGGCCGGCCGGTGCTCTCCCAGGTCAAGATGGGCCTCGGCTGGGAGCCGGCGTACCGCGGCAAGGACATCGACCTGGACGCGTCGGTCATCGCGTACGGCCCGCAGCGCAACCACATCGACAGCTGCTACTTCGGCAAGCTCCAGATCGTGGGCGGCGCGATCAAGCACTCCGGGGACAACCTCACCGGCGAGGGCGGCGGCGACGACGAGGTGATCACCGTCGACCTGGGCCGGATCCCGCAGGAGGTCAGCGGCCTGGTCTTCACGGTCAACTCGTTCTCCGGCCAGAAGTTCACGGAGGTCGCCAAGGCCTACTGCCGCCTCATGGACGCCGCGACCGGTGAGGAACTGGTCCGCTTCGACCTGACCAGCGCCGAACCGCAGACCGGCGTGATGATGGCGAAGCTGATCCGTCAGTACTCCGGCGAGTGGGAGATGACCGCCATGGGCGACTTCGTCAAGTCCCGCACGGTCCGGGGCATGGTGAAGCCGTCGGCCCAGGCGCTGTAGCAGCCGGTCGGCGGGGCGCCCCCGGCTCCGGGAACGCCCCGCCGACGGCCTACGCCCGCAGCCCCTGCCACATCAGCGACAGGTACCGCCGGACGGACGTCCCGTGCTCCCCCTCCGTCGACTCGGCCGCCGTCGCCACCCCGTGCGCCAGCCGCAGCACCTCGATCGGCTCGACGTCCGCGCGCAGCGTGCCCGCGTCCTGCGCGGCCCTGACCAACCGCGTCACCGCGCCCCGGACGCAGTCGCCGCACGACGCCCGGTCCGCCGCCGGGCCGCCCTCCGTGACGGTCGTGCCCAGCAGCGCCTTGAGCCCACGCACCTGGAGCATCCCGGCGGCGAGCTCGCCGAGCCACGCGACCAGGGCGTCGCCCGGCGCCAGCTCCCCCGCGATGACGTCCGCACGCGCCGCGATGGCCTCGATCCGTTCCAGGTAGGCGGCCTCCAGCAACGCCTGCCGCGTCGGAAAATGCCGGTACAGCGTGCCGACGCCGACACCGGCGCGCTTGGCGATGTCGTCCAGCGAGGCGCCCTCACCGTGCTCGGCGAAGGCCTGTGCCGCCACCACGAGCAACCGCTCACGGTTACGCCGGGCGTCCGCACGCATGGCCCTGACCTGCGCCATCCCGTCACTCCTGCCCACCAGGCAACCTTCCGCGCACCCTACCGCGCGGCCTGGGCCGGTCGGCTTCCCGGGCGGCGAGCAGCGGAACCGTCCGGAGGGCGGCGACCGGGAGGAGGGCGGCCACCGCTCGGGCGGGCGAAGCGTTACCGGCGCTTCTGCCGCTTCCACGGCCCCGTGATGGCGAGCATGATGCCGGGGTCCTGGATGTTGGCGTACAGGGTGCGGCCGTCGGGCGAGAAGGTGACGCCGGTGAACTCGCTGTACTCGGGCTCGTCTTCGGAGCCGACGTTCAGTTCGTTGCGGGCGATGGGGTAGGTGCGTCCGCTGTCGGTGGCGCCGAAGAGGTGCTGGACTCCGTCGCCGTCCTCGGCGATGACGATGCCGCCGTACGGGGAGACGGTGATGTTGTCGGGGCCGTCGAAGGCGCCGTCCGCCGACGGGTCGGGGTTGACGCCGAGGAGGACCTTCAGGGTGAGGGTGCGGCGCCTCGGGTCGTAGAACCAGACCTGGCCGTCGTGCGGCCGGCCGGGGCTCTCGTCACGGGCGAAGGAGGAGACGATGTACGCGCCGCCGTCGGCCCACCACATGCCCTCCAGCTTGCGGGCGCGGGTGACCTGCCCGTCGGTGAACTGCTTGCGCACGGAGGTGGTCCTCGCGTCGCGGTCGGGTACGTCGATCCAGTCGACGCCGTAGACGGTGCCGGTCTTCGTCGCGCGGGAGAGGTCGTCGACGAACTTGCCGCCGGAGTCGAAGCACTTGAACGCCTGGAGGACGCCGGCGTCGTCGGCGAGGGTGCGCAGCCGGCCGCGGCCGTGCCGGAAGCCCTCCGGCGGGGCCCAGCGGTAGAGGAGTCCGTTGGGGTTGGAGGCGTCCTCGGTGAGGTACGCGTGGCCGCGCCGGGGGTCGATGACCACGGCCTCGTGGGCGTAGCGGCCCAGCGCCTTGATCGGCTTGGGGTCGCGGTTGGCGCGCCGGTCCTCGGGGTCGACCTCGAAGACGTAGCCGTGGTCCTTGGTCATCCCCTCCTCGCCGGCCTTGTCCTCGGTCTCCTCGCAGGTCAGCCAGGTGCCCCAGGTGGTGCTGCCGCCCGCGCAGTTGGTGGCGGTACCGGCGATGCCGACCCACTCGGCGACATGGCCGCCGCGGCGGACCTCGACGACGGTGCAGCCTCCGGCGGCGGCCGGGTCGTAGACGAGGCCCTCGGTCAGCGGGACGGGGTGGGGCCAGTCGTCGCGGTGGCCGCCGAGTTCGTGGTTGTTGACCAGGAGGGTGGTGCCGCGCGGGCCGTCGAAGGCGGCGGTGCCGTCGTGGTTGGACGGGGTGTACTCGCCCGACTCGAGCTTGGTCCGGCCGCAGTAGGTGATGATCTCGTACCGGAAGCCGGCGGGCAGGGCGAGGATGCCGTCCGGGTCGGGAATCAGCGGTCCGTAACCGACCCCGCCGTGGTCGTGCCCATGTCCGTGGCCGCGTCCGTGCTCCTCCCCCGCGCTCTCGGTGTCCGTGGACGCGAGGGCGTTCGGGGCGGTGGCGAGGGAGCCGACGCTGCCCGCCAGCACGACTGTGGCGCCGGTGAGCGCGGATCGGCTGGCGAAGTCCCTGCGGGTGAGCGACATGGTGTCTCCTGTGACGGTGGACGTGCCGTGGAGGGTGGCGGACCTCGGTCGGCGACACGGTTCCGCCCACGTCTGAACGGGAATCCCGCCCGTGCCTGAACGGGAGTTGAACTGGCGGAGAGCTCTCCCCACGCGCGCACCGGACCCGTACGCGCCCCGTGGACGGGAGCGTGGATGCCCGCGCCGCCGGCCCCTCCCCGACGGCCCGCCCCGCCCGGCGTCAGCCGCCGTGCTGCGACCGCGCCTTGAACGCCGCCTTGCGCGCCTCCTTGGCGATCTTCTTGTCGGGGTGCAGCCGCCCCATCGCCTCCAGGACGTCCGGCGTGGCCGGGTGGTCGACCCGCCAGGCCGTGTCGAAGAACCCGCCGTGCTGCCGGGCCAGGCCCTCCACCAGGGCGCGCAGTTCCTCGGAGTTGCCCTCGGCCGCGAGCTGTGCGGCCACGGTGTCGATGGTCAGCCAGAAGACCATCTCCTGCGGCGGGGCCGGCACGTCCCGGGCGCCGTGCTCGGTCAGCCAGACCCGGGCGAGGCCGCCCAGCTCGCCGTCGTCGAGGACCTCCCGCAGCGCGGGCTCCGCCTCGGCGCCGACCAGGGACAGCGCCTGCTGGCAGCGCAGCCGGCGCAGGGGCGCGCCGGTGTCCGTCCCGCGGGCCGCCGCCAGCAGTTCGCGGGCCGCGGCGAGCGGACTCCGGCCGGCCAGCCACAGCTCGGTCTCGGCGTGGGCGGCGGCCGGCGGGAAGGGGGCCGTGGCGTCGAGCAGGACGTCGGCGCCCTTGTCGGCGAGGTCGCCGACGGCGGGGGCGTCGAAGCCGGCCTCCAGCAGCCGGGCGCGCAGTCCGTACAGGCCGAGCGGGGTGAGCCGCACCATGCCGTAGCGGGCGACGTCGGCCTCGTCCACGGGGGCCGCGGGCTCCTCGTCCGCGTCGGCCATCAGGGCCTCGTCGACCGGCTGGTACTCGACGAGGCCGATGGGCTCCAGCAGCCGGAACTGGTCGTCCAGCCGCATCATCGCGTCGGACACCTGCTCCAGCACGTCGTTGGTGGGCTCGCCCATGTCGTCGGGCACGATCACGGACGCGGCCAGCGCGGGCAGCGGCACCGCGGCGTCACCGGGGCGGTCCTCGCCGGCGGTGAGCAGGTAGAGGTTGCCGAGCACGCCGTCGAGGAACTCCGCCTCGGCCTCCGGGTTCCAGTCGAGGGACGACAGGTCGACCTCGCCGCCCTCGGCCATCGCGTCGACCAGGTCGTCGAGGTCGGGCACGCTCGCGTCGGCGAGCACCGCCTCCAGGGCGGTGAGCCACAGCCCGAGCACGTCCTGCGGGGAGCCGCCGGTGAGCAGGGCGAGGTCCTCGCCCGTCGCGACGGTGCCCGTCTCCTCGTCGGTGACCTCGACGAGCCCGGTGTCCACGGCGATCCGCCACGCCTCGCTCGCGTACGCCGCGGCGTCCTCCCCGCTCAGCCCGAGCTCTTCGGCCGCCGCCGGCAACTGCTCCTCGACGAGTCCGCCCCCGGCGTCGACGCGGGTGTCCGGGCCGGCCCAGCGGGCGAGCCGGGCGGCCCGGGAGAGCACCGGCGCGGACAGCGCGTCGCGGGCCAGCTCCGCCTCGGGACGCAGCCGTGCGGGCGGCAGGGTGGAGCGGTCTGACATCGGCTGTTTCTCCTCGCGCGCCTTGATCACCGTACGGCCGTCCGGACGCCGTACGGCTCAACAGCTCAGCCTAGACGGGTTTCCACCCATGCCGCCCGGTTCATCTCCCCGACGGGTGGAGTACATGGCCGAAACCTTGACAACGGGACTGGCCAGGCAGGAGATTGACGCGCGTAGAAGTGGGGGGACAAGTGTTCACTCAGGTCCACGTGTGCGCTGCGGCCCCTCGCGTCACACCCTCGTTCCGTCGCGCCCACCCCCGTTCCATCGCCCCACCCTCGTCCCGGCGCTCCGTCACGTCCCCGGAGGGATCACGTTGGCCAGCAAGTCCTCCACGCGCCTCGCCGCGCTCACCGTCGCCGCCGTCTGCTCGGCGGCGTCCACGGTCGTCCTCACCTCGCCCGCGCACGCCGACTCCGTGCGCGTGCACGACATCCAGGGCAGCACCCGGCTGTCGCCGTACGCCGGCCAGCAGGTCACCGACGTGGCCGGAATCGTCACCGGTGTCCGCGGCTACGGCTCCTCCAGAGGCTTCTGGATCCAGGATCCGCGGCCGGACGCCGACCCGGCCACCAGCGAGGGCGTCTTCGTCTTCACCGGCTCCACCCCGAAGGGCGTCGCCGTCGGTGACGCGGTCACCGTGTCCGGCACGGTCTCGGAGTACGTCCCGGGCGGCACCTCCTCCGGGAACCAGTCGCTGACCGAGATCACCCGCCCGGCCTTCACGGTCGTCTCCAGCGGCAACGAGGTCCCGGCCGCGACGACCGTCTCCGCCCGGTCCGTGCCGCGCGCGTACGCCCCCGAGGGCGACGCGGCCGCGAACGGCTCGGTCAACGGCCTGACGCTGCGGCCGGAGAAGTACGCCCTGGACCTCTACGAGTCCCTGGAGGGCATGAACGTCCGCGTCGCCGACGCCCGCGTGGCCGGCGCGACCGACCCGTACACCGAGCTGTGGGTCACGGTGAAGCCCTGGGAGAACGCCAACCGCCGCGGCGGCACGGTGTACGGCTCCTACGACTCCCAGAACACCGGCCGCCTCCAGATCCAGTCCCTGGGCAAGCCGGCCGACTTCCCCGACGCCCACGTGGGCGACACCCTCGCCGGCACCACCGCGGGCCCGCTGGACTACAACCAGTACGGCGGCTACACGCTGGTCGCGAGCGAGATCGGCACCCTGGAGAGCGGGGGCCTGGAGCGCGAGACGACGCGCCGGCAGAGCAGCCGCGAGCTGGCGGTGGCGACGTACAACGTCGAGAACCTCGACCCGTCCGACGGCACCTTCGCCGCGCACGCCGAGGCGATCGTGCACAACCTCGCGTCGCCCGACATCGTGTCCCTGGAGGAGATCCAGGACAACAACGGCGCCACGGACGACGGCACGGTGGCCGCCGACGCGACGGTCGGCAAGCTGATCGACGCGATCGTAGCGGCGGGCGGCCCGCGCTACGACTGGCGGGGCATCGACCCGGTGGACGGCGAGGACGGCGGCCAGCCCGGCGGCAACATCCGCGCGGCGTTCCTGTTCAACCCGGAGCGGGTCTCCTTCACCGACCGCGGGGCCGGCGACGCGACCACCGCGACCGGGGTGACGAAGGTGCGGGGCAAGGCGGCGCTCACCCACTCCCCCGGCCGCGTGGACCCGGCGAACCCCGCCTGGGAGGACAGCCGCAAGCCGCTGGCCGGCGAGTTCGTCTTCCGCGGCCGGACGGTCCTGGTCATCGCCAACCACTTCAACTCCAAGGGCGGCGACCAGGGTCTGACCGCCCAGTACCAGCCGCCGTCGCGCGGCTCGGAGACGCAGCGCCACCTCCAGGCGAAGGCCGTGAACACGTTCGTCAAGGACGTCCTCGCCACCCAGAAGAACGCCGACGTCGTCGTCCTCGGCGACATCAACGACTTCGAGTTCTCGAGGACCACCCGCATCCTGGAGGACGACGGCGCCCTGTGGTCGGCGGTCAAGTCGCTGCCGCGCAGTGAGCGTTACTCGTACGTCTACCAGGGCAACAGCCAGGTCCTCGACCAGATCCTGGTCAGCCCGTCGATCCGGCGCGGCGGACACCTGTCGTACGACAGCGTGCACGTCAACGCCGAGTTCCACGACCAGATCAGCGACCACGACCCTCAGGTGCTGCGGTTCCGTCCGTGACCGACCGCCGGTGGGGGCGGGTTCAGCGGGGCACCAGGCCGAGGGCGTGGTCGTACCGGCTGACCCCGCCGCCGCTGGTCATGCCCGGCCAGTTCTGCACCCGCTTCCACAGGTCCGATCCCGAACCGACGCCGTCGCCCGGTGCGGCGAGGGCGTCGATGTGGGCCTGGGCGCTCTCCCACTCGGCGTAGTTGAGGACGCGGGTGCCGTCGGTGCTGAGGTGGAAGTGGGCGGAGATGCCGCCGGGGTGCGGCTCCGGCTCGCTCTCCAGGGCCTCGAGGACGGCGTCGACCCATGCGCGCTGCCGCTCGGGGTCGGGCCCCTCGAACTCGACGTCGACGATCACGATGCACCCCGGGACGGGCGCCGTCCCGTTGTCGGCGCGGGTGGCGCTGCGGTAGCGCCGGTACCGGCCGAGTCCCAGCCGCTCGATGCCCGGCACGGCGGTGTCGATCTCGTCGACGCGTTCCTGCCGGTGCGTCTTGACGAAGGACTCGTAGGCCTGCTCGCTCGCCCACTGCGAGTGGTGCAGCAGGGTGCTGCCGTCGTGGCCGGTGTAGACGTGGTAGCCGAGCAGGTCGTCGGCGGGCCAGGGGCGGCGCTCCCAGGTACGGGCGATGGCGTCGACGGTCTGCCGCTGCCGCTCGGGGGTGCCCACCCGCCAGGTGCTGAAGAAGGGGGCCTGGACGTCCGGGCGGACGAGTTCGGGGTGTGCGTCGGTACGGCGGGTCATGCCGGCCTCCACTGCTCGGTGGTCGTCGGGTGCACGCCGGGTGCGTTCCGGGTGCACGCACCACCCTTTGGCCTCGACCAAGGTTGAGGTCAAGCCGAGATCGAGGTCAAGTGCCCGCCGGGGCCGCTCCGGTACCGGTACGGGGGGGGGGGGGGGGGGGGGGGGGGGGAGGGGGGGGGGGGGGGGGGGGACAGCAGCCGGGTTGCTCCGCGCCCTCTCCGCGCTCGCATGGGG
>NZ_JBVJVN010000004.1:35624-274960 GCF_055603605.1 Streptomyces sp. NPDC037271 | reverse complement strand
GGCCAGGTTAGCAGCTGAGGTGCTCCCTGCTCCCCTCCGTGCACACTTACCGTCCCTCCCCCCCCCCCCCCCCCCCCCCCCCCCCCCCCCCCCCCACGCCGCGTTCTCAGCAGTACCCGTGATGCCGGCGGTGGCTGATCACGCTCGCCGCGACCAGCGCGCCCGCCGCCGCCCCGGCGATCAGCACCGCACGCGGATGCCTGAGCCCCGCCTGAACCGCGCCGCGCGCCCGTCCCGGCACGCGCCGCTCAGCGGTGTGCCCGGCCCGGCTCGCCTTGTCCTGCACGGTGTGCCCCGCCTGTGCGGCGGAGCTGCGCAGCTGCACGGTCATGGCACCGGCCTTGTCCCGGAGGTCGGCGGCGCGGGCCTTGGCACGGCCCTTCACGTCCGCCTTCCCGGCCAGCTCCTCCACGGTGTCGCCGAGCTGGCCTCGGGTCTGCTCGATCTGCCGCCGCAGCTCGTCGGGCCCCTTGGCCCCGCCGGCCGGCTGCGCGGTGGAGCCGGCCCCGGTCCTCGTGCCGTCCCCGCTCGTCGCGTCGGTCATCGATGCGCCCTTTCCCTGATCTGGTCCACGTCGGCCCTGACGCTGCCCAGGGTCTCCTCGGGCTTCGGGGGCACGGCGCGACGGAGCTGGGCACGGCCCATCATGGCCAGTACACCCGCGATCACGAAGAGCGCCGCCGTCACGATGAGCGCCGCGGCCCAGACGGGCAGCACCAGTGAGAGCGCGGCGGTGGCCGTGCCGGCCAGGGCGAACAGACCGACGTACGCGATGGCGCCCGCGGCGCCGAGCATCCCGCCGCCCCGCCCGGCGCGCCTGCCCTTCTCGGCCAGCTCCATCTTGGCGAGGGCCACTTCCTGGCGCACGAGCCGGGAGAGCTGTTCGGTGGCCTGCCCGACCAGTTCACCCACGGAGTGCTGCTCGTCGTGCACCGGCCTGGTGTGCATGGTCCCGGTCACGTTCCGCCTCCTCTCGGTTCGGAGCGCTCCGGGTACCCCCGGCCCACCGGCACTATCCCTGTCCTCACCCCCGGCCGACCACGCAGCATCTCTTACAGATATCTCGTAGGAGAATTAAGTGGAGCTACAAGGTCTGTCCGCCGACACTACTCCCATGACGACAGACGCCCCCTCCCCCGCGCCTTTCGGCCGCGCCCTGTGCGCCATGGTCACGCCGTTCACCGAGACCGGTGCGCTCGACCTCGACGGTGCC
This sequence comes from Streptomyces sp. NPDC037271, assembly GCF_055603605.1. NCBI lineage: Bacteria > Bacillati > Actinomycetota > Actinomycetes > Kitasatosporales > Streptomycetaceae > Streptomyces > Streptomyces sp. NPDC037271. The sequence continues at coordinate 273,747 of NZ_JBVJVN010000004.1, read as the reverse complement.
CGGCGGCTCGCCGACCGGCTGGTGTCGCGGGGCTGTGACGGCCTGGTGCTGTCCGGCACCACGGGCGAGTCGCCGACCACCACGGACGCCGAGAAGGCGGCGCTGATCACGGCGGTGCGGGAGGCGGTCGGGGACCGGGCGTCGCTCGTCGCCGGGGTGGGCACGGCCGACACCCGGCACACGGTGGAGCTGGCGCTGGCCGCGGAGAAGGCGGGCGCGGACGGCCTGCTCGTGGTCGCGCCGTACTACAGCAGGCCCCCGCAGGACGCCGTGGAGGCGCACTTCCTGGAGGTCGCGGACGCCTGCGGACTGCCGCTCGCCCTCTACGACATCCCGGGCCGCACCGGCACCCGCATCGAGCCCGACACGCTCGTCCGGCTCGCCGGGCACCCGCGGATCGTCGCCGTCAAGGACTGCTCGTACGACCTCCTCGGCGTCCAGAAGGTGCTGTCCCGCACCGGCCTGGCGTACTACGCGGGCTGCGACGAGCAGGTGCTCGCCCTGTACGCGATCGGCGCGGCGGGGTACGTCAGCACGGTCGCGAACGTGGCGCCCGACCTGTTCCGCGCGGTCCTCGGCGCCTTCGACGCGGGCGACACCGGGCGGGCCGCCCTGCTCCAGCGGCGGGCGCTGCCGCTCATCGAGTCGATGATGGCGGCGGGGCTGCCCGGCACCGTCACCGCGAAGGCCCTCCTCGGTGCGCTCGGCCTCCCCGCCGGACCGGTCCGCGCACCGCTGCGGGGCGCGGACCGGGAGACGACCGCCGCGTTGCTGACGACGTACGAAGAGCTGGTCGCCGGCTCGGGTCAGTCCCAGGCGTAACCGTCACCGAACAGCAGCGTGTGCTCCAGTACGTCCTCCGCCGGGTCGTCGATCTGCCCCACGTGGACGTTGAGGAGCCCCATCCGGGGGCCGTTGTGCGAATTGGTGGTCGTCTCGTCGGCGTGCGCGGTCCCCGCCGGGGTCCAGCACACCAGTACCGCGGTCCCCGCCCCGGCCAGCCAACGCGCCACGGTCCTCGCCCGCTCGTTCGTCATACCAGGCCCCTCGTTTCGTCGGATCGGCGTCTGATCGGACACTGCGTCCACCGGTTCATCCGCCAAGACCACCGGAAGGTCACGGGGAGTCAGCCGTACGTGCGGGGGGCGCGCGAGGCATGCGCTTTTATCGCGTTGGCGGGACACCACCCCTGCGCCTACGGTCACCCGATGAGCAGAAGGCGCTACGTGGCCCGGGGCGTACCGGGCGGATACCGGATCTGGGACAACCGCCGCCACCGCTTCTGGGGCGACCACTACGAGCTGTGCCCCGACGACCTCCTGGCCGAGCTCAACGGAACGGCCGACCACGCGCGCCTGACCGTGCTAATGAAGCGGTACAGGACGATGAAGCGGTGACCGTCGTTGGGGGCTCCTGCCGGGGGACGGTGCGCCGCTCGCGCGAAAGGGGGCCTCATGGGCGCGAGTTGGGCGGGTTTGTTGATCGCCGTGGTGGGCGTGGCGGGAACGCTGGGAGCCGCGCTGCTGACACAGAATCGTGCGGACCGCACCAAGCGCATGGAGCTCCAGGCCGCCGCGGAACAACGGCGTGAGGAACGCGGTCACGCCGAGGAGATGCTCCGGGCGGAGCAGGCCAGGCAGCGGCAGCTCGAAAGCCTCGAACGCCGGCGCGCCTGCTACATCGCACTGAACACTTCCGCACGCCAGTATCTGACGGCGATGACGAGCTATCTGCACGCCCTTCAGCGCGGCGAGGACGCCGACTCGCGCCTGGCTGATCTGGAAGCGGGCAGGCTGGCCTACCGGGACAGCTACGCGGAATCCCAGATGATCGCTCCGCAAGACGTCCTGCGCGCTTCCAGCACGGCGAAGAAACGCTTGAACGCCGCGTACGGCAAGCTCAGGAAGTACGGATCAGCGCCCTGCGACCACACGGCGGAACTGGCGAACCTGGAGGGTGAGTTCCACGAGGAGGTCTGGCCCTACCTGGGGGAACTGAAGCAGTCGATGCGCACCGATCTGGGCGTCGACGACCAGTGACCGACGAGACGGGCACTGGACGCGCGAGCGCCCTCCCGGGCCGTTCCCAGGGCCGTGGAAGGGCGCTCGACGACAGGCGGCCGCGGGTCACGGCCGCCTGTGATCAGTTGTGGCTGTGCAGGACGTCGTTCAGGCCGCCCCACACCGCGTTGTTCGGGCGGGCCTCGACCGTGCCCGTGACCGAGTTGCGGCGGAAGAGGATGTTGGAGGCGCCGGAGAGTTCCCGGGCCTTGACGATCTGCCCGTCGGGCATCGTCACACGCGTGCCCGCGGTGACGTACAGGCCGGCCTCGACCACGCACTCGTCGCCGAGCGCGATGCCCACGCCCGCCTCGGCGCCGACCAGGCAGCGCTCGCCGATGGTGATGCGCACGTTGCCGCCGCCGGAGAGGGTGCCCATGGTGGAGGCGCCGCCACCGATGTCGGAGCCGTCGCCGACGACGACGCCCGCGGAGATGCGGCCCTCGACCATCGACGTGCCGAGCGTGCCCGCGTTGAAGTTGACGAAGCCCTCGTGCATGACGGTGGTGCCCTCGGCCAGGTGCGCGCCGAGGCGGACGCGGTCGGCGTCGGCGAGGCGGACGCCCTTGGGGGCGACGTAGTCCGTCATGCGCGGGAACTTGTCGATCGAGGTCACCTGGAGGTGCAGCCCCTCCGCGCGGGCGTTGAGGCGGACCTTCTCGACGTCGTCGACGGCGACCGGGCCCAGCGAGGTCCAGGCGACGTTGGCGAGGTGGGCGAAGATGCCGTCCAGGTTCTGGCCGTGCGGCTTGACCAGGCGGTGGGAGAGCAGGTGCAGGCGCAGGTAGACGTCGTGCGTGTCGACCGGCTTCTCGTCCAGCGAGGCGATGACCGTGCGGACCGCGACCACCTCGACGCCGCGCCGGGCGTCCTGACCGACCGCCGCGGTCGCGCCGCCGCCGAGGAGTTCGGCGGCCTGTTCGGCGGTGAGGCGCTCGGTGCCGGACGGGCCCGGCTCCGCGACGAGTTCGGGGGCGGGGAACCAGGTGTCGAGAACGGTGCCGTCGGCGGCGATGGTGGCGAGCCCGGCGGCCACGGCGCCGGTGGTGCGGGGTGCAGTCGTGTCGGTCATGAGGGCAACCTAACCGGCCGGGGGTGTCGGGTGCGAACCGGTCGGCGGGGGATCTCACGTGCCGGTATCCCGCGCGGCGCCACCCCCGCCCGCCCGGCGCCCGCGCCTGCGACCGCGTGGTTCAGGCGATCACCCGCGCCAGTACCTCCCGCGCGTACACCTCGTCGTACGGCGTCCCCGTCAGCAGCGCCTGGAGACAGATCCCGTCCATCAGGGCGACCAGCGCCCGCGCCGTCACCGGGTCCGTGCGGGACGCCAGCAGGGCGGCCACGTCCTCGGCCCACTCCGCGGCGACCGGGCGCAGGGCGGGGCGGCGCAGGGCGGCCAGGTACAGCTCGTACTCCAGCTCGACGCCCGTGCGGTCGCCGCCCAGCCACTCGCCGAGGACGCGGGCGAGTTCGGCGGGCAGGTCGGCGTCCGGGTCCGACAGTGCCGGGTGGGCGGCGACCACCTTGGCGAAGCCCTCGTTCGCCTGGCGCAGGGCGGCGACCAGAAGCTCGTCCAGCGTCGCGAAGTGGTACGTCGTCGAGCCGAGGGGGACGTCCGCCTCGGCGGCGACGGTGCGGTGGCTGAGACCGGCGATGCCCTTGCGCCCGACGACCCGGATCGCCGCGTCGATGATGCGCCGGCGCCGCTCGGGGTCGTAGCGCCGGGACATCAGTGCGCGCCGCCCAGGTTGAGGACGACCACGCCGACGATGATCAGCGCGATGCCGGCGGCCTTGGTGGCGGTCATCCCCTCGCCCATGAACGCCACGCCGATCGCGGCGATGGCGGCGGTGCCCACGCCGGCCCAGATGGCGTACGCCGTGCCGACGGCGAGGACCTTCAGGGTCTGGGCGAGCAGCGCGAAGGAGAGCACGTACGCGAGTGCCGTCAGCACCGAGGGGACCAGCCTGCTGAAGCCCTCGCTGTACTTCATGGCGGTGGTGCCGGCGACCTCGGCGGCGATGGCTCCGGCCAGGAGCAGATATCCCATGTGTACGAGCGTACATAGCGGAGGCGGGTGTACACACGGAAACGGCGACGCCCGAGGGCGTCGCCGTTTCGCGAAGCGGTGCGGGGGCGTCTCAGACGTTGAAGCCGAGCGCGCGCAGCTGCTCGCGGCCGTCGTCCGTGATCTTGTCCGGGCCCCACGGCGGCATCCAGACCCAGTTGATGCGCAGCTCGCTGACGAGGCCGTCCGTGGCGGACTTGGCCTGGTCCTCGATCACGTCCGTCAGCGGACAGGCCGCCGACGTCAGGGTCATGTCGATGGTCGCGATGTTCGCGTCGTCGATGTGGACGCCGTAGATCAGGCCCAGGTTGACGACGTCGATACCCAGCTCGGGGTCCACGACGTCCAGCAGGGCTTCGCGGACCTCCTCCTCCGAGGCCGGCTTCATTTCCACGGTCTCGCTCATGCCGTCGTCTCCTTCTCGGCGTCGGCGCCGTCCAGTGCCTGGGCCGTCGCGTCCTTCCAGGCCATCCAGCTCAGCAGGGCGCACTTGACCCGGGCCGGGTACTTCGAGACCCCGGCGAACGCGACCGCGTCCTCCAGGACCTCCTCCATCGCGTCGTCCGGCTCGATCCTGCCCTTGGACTGCATCAGCTCCAGGAAGGTCTCCTGGATCCGCTGCGCCTGGGCGAGGTCCTTGCCGACCAGCAGGTCGTTCAGCACGGAGGCGCTCGCCTGGCTGATCGAGCAGCCCTGCCCCTCGTAGCTGACGTCGCTGATCGTCGTACCGTCGTACTTCACGCGCAGCGTGATCTCGTCACCGCACGTCGGGTTGACGTGGTGCACCTCGGCGTCGCCGTCCCTCAGACCACGCCCGTGCGGGTTCTTGTAGTGGTCCAGGATGACTTCCTGGTACATGGAGTCCAGCTTCATGCTCTTCGCTCGTCCCGTCAGCCGAAGAAGTTCCGTACGTGCTCCAGGCCGTCGACCAGTGCGTCGATCTCGGCCGGCGTGGAGTACAGATAGAACGACGCTCGCGTGGTCGCAGGAATTCCGTAGCGGAGGCAGACGGGGCGGGCGCAGTGGTGGCCGACCCGGACCGCGATGCCCTGCTCGTCGAGTACCTGGCCCACGTCGTGCGGGTGGATGTCGCCGAGCGTGAAGCTGATCGCCGCACCGCGCTCCTCGGCCGTCGTCGGGCCGATGATGCGCAGGTCGGGGACCTCCAGCAGCCGCTTCACCGCGTACTCGGTGAGCGCGTGCTCGTGGGCCAGGACCTTGTCCATGCCGATCGAGTCGAGGTAGTCGATCGCCGCGCCCAGACCGACCGCCTGCGCGACCGGGGGCGTGCCCGCCTCGAACTTGTGGGGGGCCGGGGCGTACGTGGAGGAGTGCATCGAGACCGTCTCGATCATCTCGCCGCCGCCGAGGAAGGGCGGGAGGTCCTCCAGCAGTTCCTGGCGGCCCCACAGGACGCCGATGCCCGTCGGGCCGCACATCTTGTGGCCGGTGAAGGCCACGAAGTCGGCCTGGAGGGCCTGTACGTCCATCGGCATGTGCGGCGCCGCCTGGGAGGCGTCGATGCACACGAGGGCGCCGACCTCCTGGGCGCGGCGCACGATCGCCTCGACCGGGTTCTGGGTGCCCAGGATGTTGGACACCAGCACGAAGGAGACGATCTTCGTCTTCTCCGTGATGACCTCGTCGATGTTCGAGAGGTCCAGGCGGCCGTCGTCCGTGAGGCCGAACCAGCGGAGCTTCGCGCCGGTGCGCTGCGCCAGCAGCTGCCACGGCACGATGTTGGAGTGGTGCTCCATCTCCGTGATGACGATCTCGGTCTCGTGGTCCACGCGGTAGGGCTCGTCGGCCCAGCCCAGCATGTTCGCGACGAGGTTGAGCGACTCCGAGGCGTTCTTGGTGAAGATCACCTCGTCGCGGGAGGGCGCGTTGATGAACTCCGCGACCTTGTCCCGCGCGCCCTCGTACAGCGCCGTGGCCTCCTCGGCGAGGACGTGCACGCCACGGTGGACGTTGGCGTTGTAGCGCTCGTAGTACTCGCTCAGGGCGTCGAGCACCTGGCGCGGCTTCTGCGAGGTCGCCGCGTTGTCCAGGTAGACGAGCTTCTGTCCGTCGTGGACCTGTCGGTCCAGGATGGGGAAGTCCTTGCGGATCGCCTCGGTGTCGAGGAGGCCCGGCAGCTGTGTCACTCGGATGCGCCACCCTTCGTGTACGCCTCGTAGCCCTCGGCCTCCAGCTTGTCGGCCAGCTCGGCGCCGCCCGACTCGGCGATGCGGCCATTGGCGAAGACGTGGACGTGGTCGGGCTTGATGTAGCGCAGGATGCGCGTGTAGTGCGTGATCAGCAGGGTGCCGACCTCGCCGGTCTCGCGGACGCGGTTGACGCCCTCGGAGACGACGCGCAGGGCGTCGACGTCGAGTCCGGAGTCGGTCTCGTCGAGGATCGCGACCTTCGGCTTGAGCAGCTCCAGCTGGAGGATCTCGTGGCGCTTCTTCTCACCGCCGGAGAAGCCCTCGTTGACGTTGCGCTCGGCGAAGGCGGGGTCCATGTTGAGGCGCTCCATGGCCTCCTTGACCTCCTTCACCCAGGTGCGCAGCTTGGGGGCCTCGCCGCGGACGGCGGTGGCGGAGGTGCGCAGGAAGTTGGAGACCGAGACGCCGGGGACCTCGACCGGGTACTGCATGGCCAGGAAGAGGCCGGCGCGGGCGCGCTCGTCGACGGACATCTCCAGGACGTCCTCGCCGTCGAGGGTGACGGTGCCGCCGGTGATCGTGTACTTGGGGTGACCCGCGAGCGAGTAGGCGAGGGTCGACTTGCCGGAGCCGTTGGGGCCCATGATGGCGTGCGTCTCGCCCTGCTTCACGGTGAGGTCGACGCCCTTGAGGATCTCCTTCGTGGCGTTGTCGGCCTCGACGGTGACGTGCAGGTCTCGGATTTCAAGCGTTGCCATGGGTGCCTCAGGACTCCTGGGTGAGGGAGACGAGTACGTCGTCCCCTTCGATCTTTACGGGGTATACGGGGACGGGGCGCGTGGCCGGAAGACTGTCGGGCTTGCCCGAGCGGAGGTCGAAGCGCGAGCCGTGCAGCCAGCACTCGATGTGGCAGTCGTCGACCTCGCCCTCGGCGAGCGAGACGTTCGCGTGCGAGCAGATGTCGTGGATCGCGAAGATCTCGCCCTCGGTGCGCACGACGGAGACCGGCGTGCCGTCGAGTTCCACCCGCTTGGGGGTGTCCTCCTCCAGCTCGTCCGCTCCACAGACGCGTACGAAGGTCATGCGACCGAAGCCTCCAGCTCCTCGTCGATCTTGGCGATCAGACGCTCCTCGATGTCCGGGACACCGATCTGCTGGACCAGCTCGGCGAAGAAGCCGCGGACCACCAGGCGGCGGGCGTCGATCTCGGGGATGCCGCGCGCCATCAGGTAGAAGAGCTGCTCGTCGTCGAAGCGGCCGGTGGCGGAGGCGTGGCCGGCGCCGACGATCTCGCCGGTCTCGATCTCCAGGTTCGGCACCGAGTCGACCCGGGCGCCGTCCGTGAGGACGAGGTTGCGGTTCATCTCGTAGGTGTCGGTGCCCTCGGCCTTGGCCTCGATGAGCACGTCGCCGATCCAGACCGCGTGCGCGTCGTCGCCCTGCAGCGCGCCCTTGTAGACGACGTTGGACTTGCAGTGCGGGACGTTGTGGTCGACCAGGAGGCGGTGCTCCTGGTGCTGGCCGGCGTCGGTGAAGTACAGGCCGAACAGCTCGGCCTCGCCGCCGGGGCCGGCGTAGGCGACGCGCGGATGCAGCCGGACCAGGTCGCCGCCGAAGGTGACCACGAACGACTTGAAGGTGGCGTCCCGGCCGATCAGCGCGTTGTGCTGGCCGGCGTGCACGGCCTTGTCGTCCCAGTCCTGGACGGAGACGACGGTCAGCTTGGCGCCGTCGCCCAGCACGTAGTCGACGTTGGCGGCGAGCACCGCGTCACCGGTGTGGTCGATGACGACCACGGCCTCGGCGAAGGCGCCCAGCTCGACGACCTGGTGGGCGTAGGCGGTGCCGCCCTCGCCGTGCACGGCGATGCGGATCGGCTCGGTGAGGACCGTCTCCTTGGGGACGGTGATCACGCCGGCCTTCTCGAAGGACGAGTAGGCCTGGGCGGCGACCCGGTCCACCGGGGTGCCCGCCCTGCCGATGCGCGCGTCGTCGCGGCCGACGGTCTCGACGACGACGCCCTCGGGGGCGTCGATGTCGACCTTCACGCCGTCGCCGGTGGCGACCGCGGTGCCGTCGTGCAGCCCGCGCAGCCGCTCCAGCGGCGTGAACCGCCACTCCTCCTCACGGCCGTGCGGGACCGGGAAGTCCGCCACGTCGAAGGACGCGGGTGCGCTCATGCGCGTGGCGACGGTCGACTCGGCGGCCACCGCGATCTGGCCCGCGGTGGTGGACCCCACGGGGATGTTCTGAGCCTCAGCCATGGCTGTCGGTCTGCTCTCTTCCTACGTCAGAAATCTGGCGACTGCTTCGGGGGCGGGTCTTAACCGACCGCGCCTTCCATCTGCAGCTCGATCAGCCGGTTGAGCTCGAGGGCGTACTCCATCGGCAGCTCCTTGGCGATCGGCTCGACGAAGCCGCGCACGATCATCGCCATCGCCTCGAACTCGCTCAGACCGCGGCTCATCAGGTAGAAGAGCTGGTCCTCGGAGACCTTGGAGACGGTCGCCTCGTGGCCCATGGACACGTCGTCCTCGCGGACGTCCACGTACGGGTACGTGTCGGAGCGGGAGATGGTGTCGACGAGCAGCGCGTCGCACAGCACGTTCGACTTGGAGCCGTGGGCGCCCTCGCCGATCTCGACGAGACCGCGGTAGGAGGTGCGGCCGCCGCCGCGCGCCACGGACTTCGAGACGATGTTGGAGGACGTGTTCGGCGCCATGTGGACCATCTTGGAGCCGGCGTCCTGGTGCTGGCCCTCGCCCGCGAAGGCGATGGACAGCGTCTCGCCCTTGGCGTGCTCGCCCATCAGGTAGACGGCCGGGTACTTCATCGTCACCTTGGAGCCGATGTTGCCGTCGATCCACTCCATGGTCGCGCCCTCGTACGCCACGGCGCGCTTGGTGACCAGGTTGTAGACGTTGTTCGACCAGTTCTGGATGGTCGTGTAACGGCAGCGGGCGTTCTTCTTGACGATGATCTCGACCACGGCGGAGTGCAGCGAGTCCGACTTGTAGATCGGGGCGGTGCAGCCCTCGACGTAGTGCACGTAGGCACCCTCGTCGACGATGATCAGGGTCCGCTCGAACTGGCCCATGTTCTCCGTGTTGATACGGAAGTAGGCCTGGAGCGGGATCTCGACGTGCACGCCCTTCGGCACGTAGATGAAGGAGCCGCCGGACCACACCGCGCTGTTCAGCGAGGCGAACTTGTTGTCGCCGACGGGGATGACGGTCCCGAAGTACTCCTTGAAGAGCTCCGGGTGCTCCTTCAGCGCCGTGTCGGTGTCGAGGAAGATGACGCCCTGCTCCTCCAGGTCCTCGCGGATCTGGTGGTAGACGACCTCGGACTCGTACTGGGCCGCGACACCGGCGACGAGGCGCTGCTTCTCCGCCTCGGGGATGCCGAGCTTGTCGTACGTGTTCTTGATGTCCTCGGGCAGGTCCTCCCAGGACTCCGCCTGCTTCTCCGTGGAGCGCACGAAGTACTTGATGTTGTCGAAGTCGATGCCCGACAGGTCCGAGCCCCAGTTCGGCATGGGCTTCTTCTCGAAGAGGCGCAGGCCCTTGAGGCGGAGCTTGGTCATCCACTCCGGCTCGTTCTTCTTCGCGGAGATGTCGCGGACGACGTCCTCGTTGATGCCGCGCTTGGCAGAGGCGCCGGCCGTGTCGGAGTCGGCCCAGCCGTATTCGTACTTGCCCAGGCCCTCGAGCTCAGGGTGAGCAGTCTCCGTGGGGAGAGTCATGCGGGGTTCCTCCCGGCCGTGCTTGCAGATGCGTTAGCGGTGTTCTTGGGCGCGCGCGCCGTGGGCGGCGCGTGCGAAGTCTTCGGAATGAACGTGGTGCAGACCCCGTCGCCATGTGCGATGGTCGCGAGCCGCTGTACATGAGTACCGAGCAGCTCGGCGAAAAATTCCGTCTCCGCCTCGCACAGCTGCGGAAACTGCTCTGCGACGTGGGCGACCGGGCAGTGGTGCTGGCACAGCTGCTCGCCCTGCTGGGGGTGGGGTGCGCTCCGCGCGGTAGCAGCGTACCCGTCCGCGCTGAGGGCCTTGGCCAGTGCTTCGGCGCGCTTGTCCGGGGCCGCGGACTCCACCGCCTTGCGGTACGCGCCCGCCTGGCCGGCGATCCGGGCACGGGCGAAGGCGGCGATCGCCTGCTCCCCGCCCTCCTGCTCGGCGATCCAGCGCAGGGCGTCCGCGGCCAGCTTGTCGTACGACTGGTCGAAGGCGTCCCGACCGCAGTCGGTGAGCGCGAAGACCTTCGCGGGCCGTCCGCGCGTGCGCGTGCCGTAGACCCGCTGCTCACGGGCTTCGACCACGTCGTCGGCGACCAGCGCGTCGAGGTGGCGCCGGACGGCGGCCTGGGTCAGGCCCAGACGCCCGGCGAGCTCCGCGACGGTCGACGGCCCGTGGTCCAGGATGGAGCGCGCGACGCGGTTGCGGGTGGACCGCTCACCGGTCGCGAGTTCCTCCTGCGGAGCCTCGCCAACGTTTTTCACAACGCCATTGTTGCGTAATTCCTCCGAGGCGGGCAAGCCGCGTCCGGATCATCCGACGGTGCCCTGCGTCACTTAGGCATACCTAATCTGACCTGCGGAAACGATCTCCGGCCGATCAATCCGGTGGCGTCCCGGGCGGGCCTGCGGGACACTCCCCGGCATGCCTGCACCCCCTCCCACCGGCCCACTCGTCACCCGCGGCACGATCGCCGGCGGACTGCGCGAGCTGGGCGTGCGGACCGACGACACCCTCCTCGTGCACTCCTCCCTCAGCTCCCTCGGCTGGGTCTGCGGAGGTCCCGTCGCGGTCGTCCAGGGACTGCTCGACGCGCTCGGTCCGGACGGCACCCTGGTGGTCCCCGCCCAGACCGGCGACCTCTCCGACCCGGCCCTGTGGCGCAGCCCGCCGGTGCCCGAGGAGTGGTGGGACACCATCCGCGCCGCGATGCCGGCCTACGACCCGCTGATCACGCCCTCGGTCGGGATCGGGGTGCTCCCCGAGACCGTGCGCACCTGGCCGGGTGCCCTGCGCAGCGCGCATCCGCAGACGTCCTTCGCGGCCGTCGGGCCCCGCGCCGCCGAGGTGGTCGCCGGGCACGCGACGGACTGCCGGCTGGGCGAGCGCAGCCCGCTGGCGACCCTGGAGCGGCTGGGCGCCCGGGTGCTGCTGCTCGGCGCGGGCTACGAGGCCTGCACGGCCTTCCACCTCGCCGAGTACCGGACCCCGTCCCCGCTGGTGGAGGTGGGGCGGCCGGGGCCGGTGGGCTGGGAGCGGGTCACCGAGGTGTCGATCACCTCGGACCGTTTCGACGAGCTGGGGCACGACTTCGAGCGGGACCGGCCCGTCGTACGCGGGAGGGTCGGAGCGGCCACCGCACGGCTGTTCCCGCTGGCGGACGCGGTCGCCTACGCGGAACGGTGGCTGCCGCTGCACCGGCCCCGCGAGTAGCGGCGCGAGCGACCGGCGAGCGCCGGGTGCGACCACGCACGGGCCCGCGTGAGCGCCGCACACCGACCCGGTGCGCCGGTACCCACCGGCCCACGGCCGCGCCGCGTACGCCCACCCCTGCGGAGGAGATCCCCGCACCCGCGCGCCGGAGTCCCGGCCCGCCTACCTAGACTCGTGACCCATGCGAAGCGAGCCCGTGGTCCAGGTCCAGGCCCTGGTGAAGCGGTACGGCACGAAGACCGCGGTGGACGGCCTCGACCTGGCGGCCCGGGCGGGTGTCACCGCCGTGCTCGGCCCCAACGGGGCGGGCAAGACGACCACGGTCGAGACCTGTGAGGGATACCGGAGGCCGGACTCCGGCACGGTGCGCGTGCTGGGCCTCGACCCGGTGCGGGAGGGCTCCGAGCTGCGGCCCCGGATCGGCGTGATGCTCCAGTCCGGCGGCGTCTACTCCGGCGCCCGCGCGGACGAGATGCTGCGCCACGTGGCGAAGCTGCACGCCCACCCGCTGGACGTCGACGCGCTGATCGAGCGGCTCGGGCTGGGTTCGTGCGGCCGGACGACGTACCGCAGGCTCTCCGGTGGGCAGCAGCAGCGGCTCGCCCTCGCGATGGCCGTGGTCGGCCGGCCCGAGCTGGTGTTTCTGGACGAGCCGACCGCCGGCCTCGACCCGCAGGCCCGGCGTGCCACCTGGGACCTCGTACGGGACCTGCGCGGCGACGGCGTCTCGGTGATCCTCACCACCCACCACATGGACGAGGCCGAGCAGCTGGCCGACGACGTCGCCATCATCGACGCCGGCCGGGTCATCGCGCAGGGCTCGCCCGAGGAACTGTGCCGCGGCGGCGCCGAGAACACCCTGCGGTTCTCCGGCCGGCCCGGACTGGACGTGGTGTCCCTGCTCAAGGCTCTCCCCGCGGACTCCGCGGCCGCCGAGCTGACCCCCGGCACCTACCGCGTCAACGGCAAGATCGACCCGCAGCTGCTCGCCACCGTGACCTCCTGGTGCGCCCAGCACGGGGTGATGCCGGACCGGATCTCGGTGGAGCGGCACACCCTGGAGGACGTCTTCCTGGAGCTGACCGGCAAGGAGCTGCGCTCGTGACCACCACCACCGGCACCTACACGCCGAAGCCCGGCGCCGCGCCGCTCGGCCGCATGATCGCGGCGCAGGCCGCGCTCGAGACGAAGATGCTGCTGCGCAACGGCGAGCAGCTGCTGCTGACCGTGGTCATCCCGACGCTGCTGCTCGTCCTGTTCAGCTCCGTGGACATCATCGACACCGGCGCCGGGAAGGCCGTCGACTTCCTCGCGCCCGGCGTCCTGGCGCTCGCCGTGATGTCGACGGCGTTCACCGGGCAGGCCATCGGCACCGGCTTCGAGCGCCGGTACGGGGTGCTGAAGCGGCTGGCCGCCTCGCCGCTGCCGCGCTGGGCCCTGATGACCGCGAAGACGGTGTCCGTCCTGGTCACCGAGGTGCTCCAGATCGTCCTGCTGACGGTGATCGCCTTCGCGCTGGGCTGGTCGCCGCACGGCGATCCGTTCGCCGTGCTGCTGCTCCTGGTCCTCGGCACGGCCGCCTTCTCCGGGCTCGGGCTGCTCATGGCGGGCACGCTGAAGGCGGAGGCCACGCTGGCCGCCGCCAACCTGGTCTTCCTGCTGCTCCTCGTGGGCGGCGGGGTGATCGTGCCGCTGGACAGGTTCCCGGACGCGGCACAGAGCGTGCTCGGGCTGCTGCCGATCTCCGCTCTGTCGGACGGGCTGCGGGACGTCCTCCAGCACGGGGCGCGGATGCCGTGGGGCGACCTGGGGATCCTCGCCGTGTGGGCGGTCGTGGGACTCGCGGCGGCCGGGAAGTTCTTCCGCTGGGAGTAGGCACCAAAGTGGCCGCGCACGCCGGAGACGGACCCTCGTGAAAGCGTGCACAAGCGGGCGCCTACGATGGACGGCGTGCCAAACGTGACCCGTGCCGACGCCGCAGCCGCCGTGCGCAACCCGCTCGCCTTCATCGCCGCGCGCTGGACCCCGGAGCCCCGGACGGTCCAGCGGGCGGCCCTCGCCGCGCTCGTCATGGCGGTGGTCATCGTCGTCACCGGCGGTGCCGTACGCCTGACCGGCTCGGGCCTGGGCTGCCCGACCTGGCCCAAGTGCACCGACGACTCGCTGACCACCACCAGCGAGATGGGCCTGCACGGCGTCATCGAGTTCGGCAACCGCCTGCTGACCTACGTGCTGTGCGCCGCGGTCGGCTGGGCGATCATCGCCGCGCGGTCGCAGAAGCCGTACCGGCGCGGACTGACGCGGCTGGGCTGGCTGCAGTTCTGGATCGTGATGGGCAACGCGGTCCTCGGCGGCATCGTGGTCCTGGTCGGCCTCAACCCGTACACCGTCGCGTCCCACTTCTTGCTGTCGACCGCGCTGATCGCGGTCGCGACCGTGATGTGGCAGCGCACCCGGGAGGGCGACGCGGCACCGCGCCCCCTGGTCGGCAAGGCGGTCCAGCAGCTGGTGTGGGCGATGATCGGCGTCTCCGTGCTGCTGATCGCGGTCGGCACGGTGGTCACCGGGGCCGGACCGCACGCGGGTGACTCCAGTGACGTGCCGCGGATGCCGGTCGACTGGGAGACGGTGAGCAAGCTGCACGCCGTCCTGGCGTGGATCGTGGTGACGCTGACGTTCGCCCTGTGGTTCGTGCTGAAGGCGGTCGACGCGCCCAAGGGCCCGCTGGCCCGCACCCGTGACCTGTTCCTGGTGGTGCTCGCCCAGGGCGCCATCGGCTACGTGCAGTACTTCACCGATCTTCCCGAGGTCCTGGTCGGGCTGCACATGTTCGGCTCGTGCGTGATGTGGATCGCGGCGCTGAGGGTGCTGCTGGCGCTGCGCGAGCGGCCGGAGGCGGCGCTGCCCGGGGCGCCGGTTCAGGAGTACGAGGCGACCAGCGTGTCGATGGCCGGCCCCAGGTAGTCCCGGGTCAGTTCACCGCGGCGGACGGTCCAATCGGCGGTGGACGGCACGGGGTTCCCGTAGCGGCGTCGTTCGATGTCCCCGACGACCTCACCGGGCGCTCCCAGGCCGCGGAGTTCCGTGAGGGCCTGCCGCTTGGAGATCAGGCTGCCGTCCCGCAGCGTGACGGTGGCGCGGGCGAAGGTGAGCAGACCCAGGTCGACCCAGACGTCCTGCCGCCACAGCCCGCCCCGGCGCACGGCCGGCCGCCAGAAGTCCCGCTGGTCCCGGACGACGAACCCGGCCAGTTCGGTGTCGGAGACGGGCGGCAGCACGGTCCCCGGTGACTCCCCGTACAGGACGCGCCCGAAGGTGTGCAGCTCGCGCCGGGTGACCGGGGTGACCGGCCGTTTGAACAGCCGCCCGTGGGCCCAGGTCAGGTGGCGCCGTGCGGAGCCCGCGACGGAGTCGGGCGACAGGTAGGTGCAGTGCAGCTGTGCCGCGAGCGGCGCGGCGCGCAGTCGGGCGTGGAGCAGTCCCAGCCGCCAGGCCGTGCGGGCGGTGACCGGGCGGTCCAGGACCGCGATCAGGTCGAGGTCGCTCCGGCCTTCCCGGTAGTCGCCGCCGGCCAGTGAGCCGTGGGCCCAGACGGCGACGGGGGCGAGAGGTCCGAGTCCCTGGAGGAAGCGATCGAGCAGCGTGTCGGTCGGCATCCGCGCATTGTCCGCGATTCACTCCAGGCCGTACACCCGCCCCGCGTTCCCTGACGCGATCATCCCCGCCACCCGCTGCGCGTCCCCCGGTGCCCACGCCTCCTCGGCCACCCAGGTGCCCAGCACCCGTCCCAGGGCCTCGCGGAAGAGGCGGGCGGCGACCACGTGCAGTTCGGGCAGTGCCTGGGCGCCGCTGGAGAAGAGGACCTTGCCGAAGGGCGCCAGCTCCAGGATCTCCGCGAGGACCGTCGCGGCCCGGGCGCCGGTACGTACCAGGGCGGCGCCCGAGTCGGCGTAGACGTGCGGGAAGACTCCGGCGAGGTGGGCGGCGTGGCGGTGGTACGGGTAGCTGTGCAGCAGGACCAGGTCGGTGCCGAGGCCCGCGGTGGCCCGCACGAAGTCCGTCAGCAGGACCGGGTCGGTGCGGTCGATGCGCAGGCCCGGCTCGCCGAGCCCCGCGTGCAGCTGGATCGGCAGGCCCGAGGCGACGGCGCTCCACAGCAGGTGCCGCAGCAGCACCGGGTCGCTCAGCTCGCCGCCGACCTCGCGCCCCGTCAGCCAGCGGGCGGCGGCGCCGCGCACCTCGCCCGGCCCGGGCGGTTCCGGCGCCAGCGCCAGACCGTGCCGTACGCCCGCGACGGAGGTGAAGGCGACCGCGTTCGCGGCGGCGCCGTGCACCGCCTCGGCGAGGTTGGCGAGGAAGGAGTCGACGGTGCCGGAGGTGTCGGCGACCTGCTCGGCCAGCAGTTCCAGGCGCACGATCTCGTGGGCGTCGGCGTTCCCGGCGGTGGCCATCTCCGCGGGTCCCGTGAGGTCGCCGGGCAGGCCCGCGTCGACCAGGTAGGTGGTGATGCCGCTGCCGCGCAGCAGCCTGCGGTCCGCCTCCAGGACGCCGAGCTCGCGGCGCCGGGCCAGGTAACGGGCGGGCGGGCAGTGCGGTTCCAGGCCGAGCAGGGGCGGGCACCAGCGGCGTACCGCGAAGCCGGTCTGGGTGTCGAACAGGGTGGTGCCCGGGGCGGGCGGACCCTCGGTGCGTGCCAGCTGGGCCTCGAAGGTGCCGAGGCCCAGCTCCGTTCTCAGAACGCCGTGGCAGTACTGGTCCACCAGGGACGGCGTTTCGATCATCCGGACTCCCCCTGCTGGGACCGTGTGCCGTACGGCTCGCGCGCCTCGCGGCCCGTGCGCCGTACGGCTTCCTACGGTCCTAACGGGTGAACCCGGTCTCAGGTGTTGCTCGGCCCGCCCACCTGGATGCCCGCCATGCGCGACCACTCGTAGGGGCCGGTCGTCACCTTGGCCGCGAACTCGCCGTCGAAGTCGTCGTGGACGGTGATCCCGGACTTCTCGACGGCCTTCCGGGCACCGTCGTACGAGCGCGCGACGAGGTCGCCCCAGGCGCCGTCCTCGCCGACGAGCACGATCCGGGCGCCGCGCTCACCGAGGTAGGCGACCTGGGCCTCGGCGCCGCCGTGCGCCTTGGCGAAGGCGTCGATCCGCCCGGCCATCCGGGTCAGCCGGTGTTCGGCCCACCGCTCGGCCCACCCGGCCTTCGTGTCAACCTGCTGCGTGTCTGCCATGACCAGGATGCTACCGACGGGTAGACCGAACGGCGACGGGCGGGGTGCGTGGCCTCGGCCACGCATCCCGCCCGCCTCACGAGCGCTCAGCGCAGGAAGGGATCCACCGCGACCGCCAGGAACAGCACCGACACATAGGTGATCGACCAGTGGAAGAGCCGCATCTCCTTGAGCTTGCCGCCCGTCACCTCGGCCTTGGCACGGTTCTGCAGCCCGTGCGCCTCCCACAGCCACATGCCGCCGGCCGCCAGGGCGACCGCCGTGTAGAACCAGCCGGTGTAGCCCAGCGGCTGCAGCAGCAGGGACACGGCGACCATCACCCAGCTGTAGATGACGATCTGCCGGGCGACGACCTTGTTCGAGGCGATGACCGGGAGCATCGGCACGCCGACGCGCGCGTAGTCCTCCTTGACCTTCATGGAAAGCGGCCAGTAGTGCGGCGGCGTCCAGAAGAACATCACCCCGAACAGGATGATCGGCGCCCAGGACATCGAGTTGGTCACGGACGACCAGCCGATGAGGACCGGAAGGCAGCCGGCGATGCCGCCCCAGACGATGTTCTGCGCGGTGCGGCGCTTGAGGATCATCGTGTAGACCACGACGTAGAAGAGGAGCGCGCCGAGCGAGAGCCAGGCCGACAGCCAGTTGACGGTGAAGCCGAACAGCAGCGTCGAGACGATGGCCAGGGTGATGCCGAAGACGAGGCATTCGGCCGGACTGACCATGCCGGTCACCAGCGGGCGCTGCGAGGTCCGGTCCATCAGCGCGTCGATGTCGCGGTCGATGTACATGTTCAGCGCGTTGGCGCCGCCCGCGGACAGATAACCGCCGACGCAGGTCAGCAGCACCAGCTTCAGATCAGGAACACCCTGCTCGGCGAGGAACATCACCGGAACGGTGGTGATCAGCAGAAGCTCGATGATCCGCGGCTTGGTCAGTGCCACGAACGCCTTGACACGGGCCCCGAACGGCCGGTGACTCGGGCTCTGGTTCGTCCCGATAACCCCCGCAGGACGGGATTCAACGGCCGTCACGCACACCCCTGACAGAGACATCCCAGCAAGCCCCACCGTGTGAAGTGGCGGTAAAGGCTCGCGCGTACCACGCCACTTTAGACGTTGCCCATACCTCGGCCCTCGCGGGGGTGGGGTCGTGTTGAGAGGGGTGCTCCGACGTGCGTTCGGAGAGTCGATTGAGCGGTCAGATGAGCGGGCCCGTATTCACATGCCGAATGGGGTTTCGCCCAGTCGACAGGCGGATCCCAAGGAGTCCCGGCAGTCTTGTTTCCAGGGGAAAAACGCACGTACTTACGGGGGTAGGCTCGACAACGGCCGGCCGACTCACGGACGCGCCGGCAGCCGGTGGGCGCCCACGTGCACCGGCATCCGACATGTGGAGAGGAGCCCTGACTCAGGGTGAGCACCAAGCCGACCACCACAGACCTCGAGTGGACCGAACTGGACCAGCGGGCCGTGGACACCGCCCGCGTCCTGGCCGCCGATGCCGTACAGAAGGTTGGCAACGGCCATCCGGGTACGGCGATGAGCCTGGCACCCGCCGCCTACACCCTCTTCCAGAAGGTGATGCGGCACGACCCGGCCGACGCGGACTGGGTCGGACGCGACCGTTTCGTCCTGTCCGCCGGCCATTCGTCCCTGACTCTCTACACCCAGCTGTACCTGGCCGGCTTCGGCCTGGAGCTGGCGGACCTCGAGTCCTTCCGGACGTGGGGCTCCAAGACCCCCGGACACCCGGAGTACGGCCACACCACGGGTGTGGAGACGACGACCGGCCCGCTGGGCCAGGGTGTCGCCAACGCGGTGGGCATGGCGATGGCCGCCCGCTACGAGCGCGGCCTGTTCGACCCGGAGGCCGCCGAGGGCGCCTCCCCGTTCGACCACTTCGTCTACTGCATCGCCGGTGACGGCTGCCTCCAGGAGGGCATCTCCGCCGAGGCCTCCTCCCTCGCGGGGCACCAGAAGCTCGGCAACCTGGTCCTGCTGTGGGACGACAACCACATCTCGATCGAGGGCGACACCGAGACCGCCGTCTCCGAGGACACCTGCAAGCGGTACGAGGCGTACGGCTGGCACGTGCAGCGCGTCGCCCCGAAGCCGGACGGCGACCTGGACCCGAACGCGCTCTACGACGCGATCGAGGCGGCGAAGAAGGTCACCGACCGGCCGTCCTTCATCGCCATGCGCTCGATCATCGCCTGGCCCGCCCCGAACGCGCAGAACACCGAGGCCGCGCACGGCTCGGCGCTCGGCGACGACGAGGTCGCGGCGACCAAGCGGGTCCTGGGCTTCGACCCGGAGAAGACCTTCGAGGTCTCCGACGAGGTCATCGGCCACACCCGCAAGGCGCTGGAGAAGGGCCAGGCGGCCCGCGCGGTGTGGGAGAAGTCCTTCCAGCAGTGGCGGGACAACAACCCGGAGCGCGCCGCCGAGTACGACCGCGTCGCCAAGGGCGAGCTCCCCAAGGGCTGGGAGGAGAAGATCCCGGTCTTCGAGACGGGCAAGGGTGTCGCCACCCGTGCCGCGTCCGGCAAGGTGCTCCAGGCGCTCGGCGCGGTCGTCCCCGAGCTGTGGGGCGGCTCGGCCGACCTGGCCGGCTCGAACAACACGACGATCGACAAGACGTCGTCCTTCCTCCCGGCGGGCAACCCGCTGCCGGAGGCGGACCCGTACGGCCGCACCATCCACTTCGGCATCCGCGAGCACGCGATGGCCGCGGAGATGAACGGCATCGCCCTGCACGGCAACACCCGCATCTACGGCGGCACCTTCCTGGTGTTCTCCGACTACATGCGCAACGCGGTGCGGCTGTCGGCGCTGATGCACCTGCCGGTGACGTACGTGTGGACGCACGACTCCATCGGCCTGGGCGAGGACGGCCCGACCCACCAGCCCGTCGAGCACCTCGCCTCGCTGCGCGCCATCCCGGGCCTGAACGTGGTCCGCCCGGCGGACGCCAACGAGACGGCGATCGCCTGGCGCGAGATCCTGCGCCGCTGGACGAAGGAGTTCGGCAAGGGCCAGCCGCACGGTCTGGCGCTGACCCGCCAGGGCGTGCCGACGTACGAGCCGAACGAGGACGCGGCCAAGGGCGGCTACGTCCTGTTCGAGGCCGAGGGCGGCGAGCCCGAGGTCGTCCTGATCGCCACCGGTTCCGAGGTGCACGTCGCCGTCGAGGCCCGTCAGGCGCTCCAGGCCGACGGTGTGCCGACCCGTGTGGTGTCCGTGCCGTGCGTCGAGTGGTTCGAGCAGCAGGACCAGGGGTACCGGGACAGCGTCCTGCCCCCGTCCGTGAAGGCCCGCGTCGCGGTGGAGGCCGGGATCGGCCTGACCTGGCACAAGTACGTGGGGGACGCCGGCCGCATCGTTTCCCTGGAGCACTTCGGTGCTTCGGCGGACGGCAAGGTGCTCTTCCGCGAGTTCGGCTTCACTGCCGAGAACGTCGCATCCGCCGCCCGGGAATCGATCGCCGCAGCCCAGCGCTGACGCTCGTACACGACACGTAGGAGATGCATTTTCCATGACAGACGCACTCAAGCGCCTCTCCGATGAAGGCGTCGCGATCTGGCTGGACGACCTGTCGCGCAAGCGGATCACGTCCGGCAACCTCGCCGAGCTGATCGACCAGCAGCACGTCGTGGGCGTCACCACCAACCCGTCGATCTTCCAGAAGGCGATCTCGCAGGGCCACGGCTACGACCAGCAGCTGTCCGACCTCGCCTTCCGCAAGGTCACGGTCGAAGAGGCCATTCGCATGATCACCACGGCGGACGTCCGCGACGCCGCCGACATCCTGCGCCCCGTCTTCGACGCCACCGGCGGCAAGGACGGCCGGGTCTCCATCGAGGTGGACCCGCGCCTCGCGCACAACACGAAGGCGACGGTCGCCGAGGCCAAGCAGCTCGCCTGGCTGGTGGACCGGCCCAACACGCTGATCAAGATCCCGGCCACCGAGGCCGGTATCCCGGCGATCGCCGAGGTCATCGGCCTGGGCATCAGCGTCAACGTCACGCTGATCTTCTCGCTGGAGCGCTACCGCCTGGTCATGGACGCCTTCCTGACCGGTCTGGAGAAGGCCAAGGAGCGCGGCCTGGACCTGTCGCAGATCCACTCGGTGGCGTCCTTCTTCGTGTCCCGCGTGGACACCGAGATCGACAAGCGGATCGACGCGCTCGGCACCGACGAGGCCAAGGCCCTGCGCGGCAAGGCCGCCGTCGCCAACGCCCGGCTCGCCTACCAGGCGTACGAGGAGATCTTCTCCTCCGACCGCTGGAGCGCCCTGGAGAAGGCCGGCGCCAACAAGCAGCGTCCGCTGTGGGCGTCGACCGGCGTGAAGGACAAGGCGTACAGCGACACCATGTACGTCACCGACCTGGTCGCGCCCAACACGGTGAACACCATGCCGGAGGCGACCCTGTTCGCCACCGAGGACCACGGCGAGATCACCGGCAACACGGTCGCCGGCACCTACGAGCAGGCCCGCGCCGACCTCGACGCGGTCGAGAAGCTCGGGATCGGCTACGACGAGGTGGTCCAGCTGCTGGAGAAGGAGGGCGTCGACAAGTTCGAGGACTCCTGGAACGACCTGCTGAAGTCGACCGAGGCGGAGCTGAAGCGCCTCGCCCCCTCGGAGGGCTAGAAATTGTCAAGCAGCAACCCGCTGCGTGACCCCGCAGACCGACGGCTCCCGCGTATCGCGGGGCCGTCGGGTCTGGTCATTTTCGGCGTCACCGGTGACCTCTCCCGCAAGAAGCTCATGCCCGCCGTGTACGACCTCGCCAACCGGGGTCTGCTGCCGCCGGGCTTCTCGCTCGTCGGTTTCGCCCGCCGCGACTGGGAGCACGAGGACTTCGCCCAGGTGGTGCACGACGCCGTCAAGGAGCACTCCCGCACCCCGTTCCGCGAGGAGGTCTGGCAGCAGCTCAGCCAGGGCATGCGTTTCGTCCAGGGCACCTTCGACGACGACGAGGCGTTCGAGCGCCTGCGCGGCACCATCGAGGAGCTGGACAAGGCGCAGGGCACGGGCGGCAACTTCGCCTTCTACCTCTCGGTGCCCCCGAAGTCGTTCCCCGTGGTCATCCAGCAGCTGAAGAAGCACCAGCTGGCCGACCAGTCGAGCGGTTCCTGGCGCCGCGCGGTGATCGAGAAGCCGTTCGGCCACGACCTGGAGTCCGCCGAGGAGCTCAACCGGATCGTCCACGAGGTCTTCGCCCCGGACCAGGTCTTCCGCATCGACCACTACCTGGGCAAGGAGACCGTCCAGAACATCCTGGCGCTGCGCTTCGCCAACACGATGTTCGAGCCGATCTGGAACCGGTCCTACGTGGACCACGTGCAGATCACCATGGCCGAGGACATCGGCATCGGCGGCCGGGCCGGCTACTACGACGGCATCGGCGCCGCCCGCGACGTCATCCAGAACCACCTCCTCCAGCTGCTCGCGCTGACCGCGATGGAGGAGCCCGCCTCCTTCGACGCGGACGCGCTGGCCGCGGAGAAGACCAAGGTGCTCGGCGCGGTGCGGCTGCCCAAGGACCTGGGCCGGGACACCGTGCACGCCCAGTACACGGCCGGGTGGCAGGGTGGCGCCAAGGCCGTCGGCTACCTGGAGGAAGAGGGCATCGACCCCAGGTCGAAGACCGACACCTACGCCGCGATCAAGGTCGGTATCGACAACCGGCGCTGGGCGGGCGTCCCCTTCTACCTGCGCACCGGCAAGCGGCTCGGCCGCCGCGTCACCGAGATCGCGGTCGTCTTCCAGCGCGCCCCGCACTCCCCCTTCGACTCCACGGCCACCGAGGAACTCGGCTCGAACGCGATCGTCATCCGCGTCCAGCCCGACGAGGGCGTCACCGTCCGCTTCGGCTCCAAGGTGCCGGGCACGTCGATGGAGATCCGGGACGTGTCCATGGACTTCGCTTACGGCGAGTCCTTCACGGAGTCCAGCCCGGAGGCGTACGAGCGCCTCATCCTGGACGTGCTGCTCGGCGACGCGAACCTCTTCCCGCGGACCGAGGAGGTCGAGCTGTCCTGGAAGATCCTCGACCCGATCGAGGAGTACTGGGACGAGCACTGCACCCCGGCCCGGTACCCGGCCGGCACCTGGGGACCCGTCGAGGCGGACCACATGCTCGAACGAGACGGACGGAGCTGGCGCCGCCCATGAAGACAGACCTCACGGACACCACGGCCAGCCAGATCAACAAGGCGTTGGTGCTGGGCCGCCGGGCGATCGGCACCCCGGCCATCGGCATGGTGCTCACGCTGGTCATCGTCACCGACGAGGAGAACGCCTACGACGCGCTGAAGGCCGCGAGCGACGCCGCGCACGAGCACCCGTCGCGCACGCTCGTCGTCATCAAGCGCGTCTCGCGTTCGCCGCGGGACCGCACGAAGTCCCGGCTGGACGCCGAGGTCCGCCTCGGCGCCGACGCGGGCACCGGCGAGACGATCGTGCTGCGGCTGTACGGCGACGTCGTCGAGCACGCCCAGTCGGTGGTCCTGCCGCTGCTGCTGCCGGACGCGCCGGTCGTGGTGTGGTGGCCGGTGAACGCGCCGCTGGACCCGGCCGGGGACCCGCTGGGCGCGCTGGCCCAGCGCCGGGTCACCGACACCTACGCCTGCGAGGACCCGGTACGGGAGCTGGCCGCCCGCGCCGACGCCTACACGCCGGGCGACACCGACCTGTCCTGGACCCGCATCACGCCGTGGCGCTCGATGCTGGCGGCGGCCCTCGACCAGGTCGACTGCAAGGTGCAGGCGGTCGAGGTGGAGGGCGAGGAGTACAACCCGAGCTGCGAACTACTGGCCATGTGGCTGGCGGACCGGCTGGACGTGCCGGTGCAGCGCTCGGCGTCGAACGGTCCGGGTCTCACGGCGGTCCGGATGGACACCGACTGCGGTCCTGTCGTCCTGGACCGGGCCGACGGCTCGCTGGCGAACCTGTCCATCCAGGGCCAGCCGGCCCGCGCGGTGGCGCTCAAGCGCCGCGAGACGGCCGAGCTGATCGCGGAGGAACTGCGGCGCCTCGACCCTGACGACACGTACGCCTCGGCGCTGCGGTACGGGGTGGACCGGCTGAACGCGCCGACCGCCTCGGGCACGCCGGCCAAAGGGGACGCCGGGGCCGTCGCGGTCGCCGCTCCCGTGGGGGCGGCTGCGAAAGCTCCCGCGAAGGACGCGGCGCAGGAGAAGACACCGGTGAAGAAGGCGGCGGCGAAGTGAGCACTCCCCAGCTGGTCGTGCACCGCGACAAGGAGCTGATGGCCGAGGCCGCGGCGGCCCGGCTGATCACGAAGATCGTGGACGCGCAGGCCTCCCGGGGCAGCGCGTCCGTGGTCCTGACCGGCGGCCGCAACGGCAACGGCCTGCTCGCGGCGCTCGCCGGGTCCCCCGCCCGGGACGCCGTCGACTGGGCCCGCCTGGACCTGTGGTGGGGCGACGAGCGCTTCCTGCCGGAGGGCGACCCGGAGCGCAACGTCACCCAGGCGCGCGAGGCGCTGCTCGACTCGGTGCCGCTGGACCCGAAGCGGGTGCACGCGATGCCGGCGTCCGACGGCCCGCACGGCTCGGACGTGGAGGCCGCCGCCGCCGCGTACGCGCAGGAGCTGGCCACGGCGTCCGTCCCCGAGAACCACGCCGCGGTGCCGTCCTTCGACGTCCTGCTGCTGGGCGTCGGGCCGGACACGCACGTGGCGTCGCTCTTCCCGGAGCACCCGGGAGTACGGGAGACGGACCGTACCGTGGTCGGCGTCCGCGGCGCGCCCAAGCCGCCGCCGACCCGGGTGACGCTCACCCTCCCGGCGATCCGCGCCGCCCGCGAGGTGTGGCTCCTCGCGGCCGGCGAGGACAAGGCGGAGGCGGCGGCCATCGCGTTGTCGGGCGCGGGCGAGATCCAGGCTCCGGCAGCGGGGGCACGCGGCCGTGCCCGGACGCTGTGGCTGCTGGACTCGGCGGCGGCTTCGCAGTTGCCGAGGTCGCTGTACCCGTCGGCGTCGGCCTGATCATCCTGTAGACGGGAGGGGGCGGCGGGGCGACAAGCCCTCACCGCCCCCTCCCCCTCCCGTCGGCTCACTCCCGCCGGCTCACTCCCGCCCGCGCAGCTCTCGGTAGGCGGCGACCAGCGCCTTGGTGGAGGTGTCCAGGCCGGGGACCTCGGCGCCCTCGGTGAGGGCGGGTTCGACGCGCTTGGCGAGCACCTTGCCGAGTTCGACACCCCACTGGTCGAAGGAGTCGATGTTCCACACCGCGCCCTGGACGAACACCTTGTGCTCGTAGAGGGCGACGAGCTGGCCGAGCACGGACGGGGTCAGCTCGCGGGCGAGGATCGTCGTCGTCGGGTGGTTGCCGCGGAACGTCTTGTGCGGGACCAGCTCCTCCGGGACGCCCTCGGCCCGCACCTCGTCCGGGGTCTTGCCGAAGGCGAGCGCCTGCGTCTGCGCGAAGAAGTTGGCCATCAGCAGGTCGTGCTGGGCCTTCAGTTCGTCGCTCAGTTCGGCGACCGGCTCGGCGAAGCCGATGAAGTCCGCCGGGACGAGCTTGGTGCCCTGGTGGATCAGCTGGTAGTAGGCGTGCTGCCCGTTGGTGCCGGGCGTGCCCCACACGACCGGACCGGTCTGCCAGTCGACCTCGCGCCCGTCCCGGCCGACGTACTTGCCGTTGGACTCCATGTCGAGCTGCTGGAGGTACGCGGTGAACTTCGACAGGTAGTGCGAGTACGGCAGCACCGCATGCGACTGGGCGCCCAGGAAGTTGCCGTACCAGATGCCCAGCAGGCCCATGAGCAGGGGGACGTTGGACTCGGCGGGGGCGGTCCGGAAGTGCTCGTCGACGAGGTGGAAGCCGTCGAGCATCTCGCGGAAGCGGTCCGGGCCGATGGCGATCATCAGGGAGAGCCCGATCGCCGAGTCGTACGAGTAGCGGCCGCCGACCCAGTCCCAGAACTCGAACATGTTGGCCGTGTCGATGCCGAAGTCGGCGACCCGCTCCGCGTTCGTCGACAGGGCGACGAAGTGCCTGGCGACGGCGGCCTGGTCACCGAGCGCGTCCAGCAGCCAGGTCCGGGCGGAGGTGGCGTTGGTGACCGTCTCGATGGTGGTGAAGGTCTTGGAGGCGATGACGAACAGCGTCTCGGCCGGGTCGAGGTCGCGGGTGGCCTCGTGGAGGTCGGCGCCGTCGACGTTGGAGACGAAACGGACCGTCAGCTCCCGGTCGGTGAAGGCGCGCAGCGCCTCGTAGGCCATGGCGGGGCCCAGGTCGGAGCCGCCGATGCCGACGTTGACGACGTTTCTGATGCGCTTGCCGGTGTGGCCCGTCCACTCCCCGGAGCGGACCCGGCCGGCGAAGTCGGCCATCTTGTCGAGTACCGCGTGCACCTTGGGCACGACGTTCTCGCCGTCGACCTCGATCACCGCGTCCCGCGGGGCGCGCAGCGCGGTGTGCAGCACCGCCCGGTCCTCGGTGGTGTTGATCCTCTCGCCGCGGAACATGGCGTCGCGCAGCCCGAACACGTCGGTGGCGGCGGCCAGATCGCGCAGCAGCCGCAGGGTCTCGTCGGTGACGAGGTGCTTGGAGCAGTCGACGTACAGGTCTCCCACCCGGAGCGTGCAGCCGGTGCCGCGACCCGGGTCGGCGGCGAACAGCTCACGCAGCCGCACCTCGCCGAGCTCCTCGCGGTGCTTGGCCAGCGCGGCCCATTCGGGCATCTGGTTGAGCCTGGTACGGCCGTCTTCGTTCATGTCGGACTTCAGCCTTCTTCCTTAGGTGTCCCAGCTGTCCCGGCTGTTCCAACCTAATTGATCAGCGCTGAAGAAGACTGGCCGGAGAAGACTGAAGGAGGCTGAACCGGATCTGAACCGGACCTGAACCGGATCCGGGCTAGATCTCGCCCCGCAGTTTGGCGAGCGCCTCGGCGAGGATCGCCTCGCCGTCCGCGTCGCTGCGGCGCTCGCGCACATACGCGAGGTGGGTCTTGTAGGGCTCGGTGCGCGGCGGGTCCGGTGGGTTGTCCCGGTCCTGTCCGGCGGGGAAGCCGCAGCGCGGGCAGTCCCAGGTCTCCGGGACCTGTGCGTCGCTCGCGAAGCTCGGCTGTGTCTCGTGTCCGTTGGAGCACCAGAAGGAGATGCGCAGACGCGGCGCGGACTCGCCACGCTCGGCCTCGCCCATCGGCCCCGCCCCGACCCGGCTTCCCCGGATCGCGTTGCCACTTGCCACGGTCGTAACTCCCTGCGTGATGGTGCCGCGAAGCGAGTCGGCGTTTCGCTCCGCTGCGAGCGCCTCAGTCTACGTAAGGCCCAACGCGCGTCCAGTGATTGGAGTTACAAGCCCAAACGCCAAGACGCAGGCCCCATGATAGGCCGCGCCGTGAAGCGCGTACCGGACATGGGGCCTTACGTGGGGGAGACGTGCGGAAGTGCGTATCGCCCGGGCGTCGCTGATCAGTTGTACGCGATCAGTTGTTCGCCTTCATCAGCAGGCCGAGCACCATGATGCACGCGAACCACAGCAGACCGACCACCACGGTGATCCGGT
This sequence comes from Streptomyces sp. NPDC037271, assembly GCF_055603605.1. NCBI lineage: Bacteria > Bacillati > Actinomycetota > Actinomycetes > Kitasatosporales > Streptomycetaceae > Streptomyces > Streptomyces sp. NPDC037271. Next base: position 246,240 of record NZ_JBVJVN010000004.1, on the reverse strand, counting down.
CGAGGTTGCGCTCGGCGACCGAGGAGCCGCCGACGGACGACTGCATGCCGCCACCGAACATGTCGGAGAGGCCGCCGCCCTTCCCCTTGTGCATCAGCACCAGCAGCATCAGCAGCAGGCTGAAGACGATCAGGGCGATCGAGAACCCCAAAACCACGGCTGGACCAACTTCCTCGGATTCGGATGAACGACGGGGGCACGGTGACAGCAGGCCACCATGCCCCCGCAAGGGTACGACGTATCGCCGCTACGGCATACTCACCGGTCGATCTGCCGGTCGACCGGTGATCGCCCGTCCGGCCTACTGGTCGCGGAAGCGCACGATCTTGACGAACTCGTCCGAGTCCAGCGAGGCACCGCCGACCAGGGCGCCGTCGATGTCGGCCTGCGCCATGATCTCGGCGACGTTGCCGGACTTGACCGAGCCGCCGTACTGGATGCGGACCTTGTCGGCCAGCTCCTGCGAGTACAGGTCGGCGAGCTTGCCCCGGATGGCCGCGCAGACCTCCTGGGCGTCCTCGGCGCCGCAGACCTTGCCGGTGCCGATGGCCCACACGGGCTCGTAGGCGATCACGACGCTCTCGGCCTGCTCGGCCGGGAGGTCCTTCAGACCGCCCTCGACTTGGGCGAGGGTGTGGGCGACGTGGTTGCCCGCCTCGCGGACGTCCAGCTCCTCGCCGACGCACAGGATCGGGGTCAGGCCGTGCTTGTAGGCGGCCTTGACCTTGGCGTTGACCAGCTCGTCGGTCTCGGCGTGGTACTGCCGGCGCTCGGAGTGGCCGATCGCGACGTAAGCGCAGCGCAGCTTGGCCAGCATCGGGCCGGAGATCTCACCGGTGTAGGCGCCGCCGTCGTGGGCCGAGATGTCCTGGGCGCCGTACTTGATCCTGAGCTTGTCGTGCTCGACCAGGGTCTGCACCGAGCGCAGGTCGGTGAAGGGGACCAGGACGGCGACCTCGACGGCGTCGTAGTCCTTGTCCGCGAGGGCGAAGGCGAGCTTCTGGACCTGGGCGATGGCCTCGAGGTGGTTGAGGTTCATCTTCCAGTTGCCCGCCATCAGCGGCGTGCGGGTGGTCATTGAGGTCAGTCCTCCAGTGCGGCGAGGCCGGGGAGCGTCTTGCCCTCGAGGTATTCGAGGGAGGCGCCGCCACCGGTCGAGATGTGGCCGAATGCGTTCTCGTCGAAGCCGAGCGTGCGGACGGCCGCGGCGGAGTCGCCGCCGCCGACCACGGTGAAGCCCGGGGCGTCGACGAGGGCCTGGGCGACCGCTTTGGTGCCCTCGGCGTAGTCGGGGTGCTCGAAGACGCCCATGGGGCCGTTCCAGAAGACGGTGGCGGCGTCGGCGAGCTTCGAGGCGTACAGCTTGCGGGTCTCGGGACCGATGTCCAGACCCTCCTGGTCGGCCGGGATGGCGTCCGCGGCGACGGTGGCGGGGTTGGCCGGGGCCTTGGTCTTCAGGTCCGGGAACTCGGAGGAGACCAGGACGTCGACGGGGAGGACCAGCTCGACGCCGTTCCTCTCCGCGCGCTCCATGTACTCCTTGACGACCGGGATCTGGTCCTCCTGGAGGAGGGAGATGCCGACCTCGTGGCCCTGGGCCTTGAGGAAGGTGTACGCCATGCCGCCGCCGATGAGGAGCCGGTCGGCCTTGCCGAGCAGCTGGTCGATGACGGCGAGCTTGTCGGAGACCTTGGCGCCGCCGAGGGCGACGACGTAGGGGCGCTGGACGTCGTCGGTGAGCTTCTTCAGGACGCCGACCTCGGTGGCGATGAGGTAGCCGGCGTAGTGCGGCAGCCGCTTCGGGAGGTCGAAGACGGAGGCGTGCTTGCGGTGCACGGCGCCGAAGCCGTCGCCGACGTAGACGTCCGCGAGGCCGGCCAGCTTGTCGGCGAAGGCGGCGCGCTCGGTGTCGTCCTTGCTGGTCTCGCCGGCGTTGAAGCGCAGGTTCTCGATGACGGCCACCCGGCCGTCATCGAGGCCGGCCACCGTGGACTCGGCGGCGGTGCCGACCGTGTCCTCGGCGAAGGCGACGTCGGCGCCGAGCAGCTCACCGAGGCGGGCGGCGGCCGGGGCCAGGGAGAAGACCGGGTCCGGGGCGCCCTTGGGGCGGCCCAGGTGTGAGGCGACGATCACGCGCGCGCCCGCGTCGGCCAGGGCCTTGACGGTGGGCACCACGGCGCGGATGCGGCCGTCGTCGGTGATGGTGGTGCCGTCCAGCGGCACGTTCAGGTCGGCGCGGACGAAGACGCGCTTGCCCGCGACGCCTTCGGAGAGCAGTTCGTCGATCGTCTTCATGCAGAGGGCTCCTGGGTTCTCGTGATCGCTCGTGATCCTACGAGGGCTGGTCGCTGCGGACGCGACGCAGGGCTCGGGCAGCGCGGCCTTGCGCTGTCCGAGCCCTGCCACCGCATCGCGGTGCCTGCTGAGTCCGAGTCGATCAGAGCTGGTTGCCGACGAAGACCGTGAGGTCGACGAGGCGGTTGGAGTAGCCCCACTCGTTGTCGTACCAGCCGATGACCTTCACGTTCTTGCCGTCCTGGACCATGGTCAGGGACGAGTCGAAGGTGCAGGACGCCGGGGCGTTGACGATGTCGGAGGAGACGATCGCGTCCTCGGTGTACTCGAGGATGCCCTTGAGCTCGCCCTCGGCGGCCTTCTGGAAGGCGGCGTTGACCTCTTCCTTGGTGACCTCGCGGCCGAGCTCCAGGACCAGGTCGGTGACCGAGCCGGTCGGGACCGGGACGCGCATCGCCATGCCGTCCAGCTTGCCCTTGAGCTGCGGGAGGACCAGCGCGGTGGCCTTGGCGGCACCCGTGGTGGTCGGGATGATGTTCTCCGCGGCGGCACGGGCGCGGCGCAGGTCCTTGTGCGGGAAGTCCAGGATGCGCTGGTCGTTCGTGTACGCGTGCACCGTCGTCATCAGGCCCTTGACGATGCCGAAGTTCTCGTCGAGGACCTTCGCCATCGGCGCCACGCAGTTGGTGGTGCAGGAGGCGTTGGAGATGACGTGGTGGTTCGCCGGGTCGTACTTGTCCTGGTTGACGCCCATCACGATGGTGACGTCCTCGTCCTTGGCCGGGGCCGAGATGAGGACCTTCTTCGCGCCGCCCGCGATGTGCTTCTCGGCGTCGGCCTTCTTGGTGAAGATGCCGGTCGACTCGATGACGATGTCGACACCCAGCTCGCCCCACGGGATGTCCGCGGGGTTGCGCTCGGCGAGGACCTTGATGGTCTTGTCGCCGACGGTGATGGTGTCCTCGGTGTGCGAGACCTCCTGCTTGAGGCGGCCGAGGATGGTGTCGTACTTGAGCAGGTGGGCGGTGGTCGCGGTGTCACCCAGGTCGTTGACAGCCACGATCTCGATGTCTGCACCCTGCTCCAGCAGCGCGCGGAAGTAGTTACGACCGATGCGGCCAAAGCCGTTGATGCCTACGCGGATCGTCACGAACCGATCTCCTCGTTGGTACGCCGGCCCGATGTGCCGGCGAGCTGTATTTGGGATGTCCCCGACCACCTCCGACCCTACCTCTCCGGGGCCTCGGGGGTGACATCGAGACGCCCCATACCCGGCAGGGCGGTCCGTACCCGCCAGTAGGGGTACGGACCGCCCGGGATCACGGGGACCGGTCACCCGATTTCGCTACACCGTGCCAGTCCCCCGCATCCCGGATTTCACTCGCCCAGGGCACGCAGCGCCTGCCGGACCAGCGCCGTCCGGGCCGCCGGTCCGGTGAGGTGTTCCAGACCGAAGCCCAGCAGCACGGTGTCGTCCGTGGTGACCGCGCCGTACGTCTGGAACAGGGTCCCGGTACGGGTCCAGTCCTTCAGCACGGCGGGGCTGCCCGCGGGCGGCCCGGAGACCCGCCAGTCGCCGAGCGCGGTCTCGAAGCCCTCGGTCGCGGTGGCCGTGCCGCCGACGACGAGCGAGGTCTCGTCGGCGAGGACGCCGCGCCCGCCGCTGCCGGGGTCGGTGACGTAGGCGATCGACACCTCGACCGACTTCCCGGCGTAGGCGCTCAGGTCGAACTCGACCTGCCGCCAGCCTCCGGAGGAGCCGGTGAGGCTGTTCCACCGCCCGGTCGTGCCGGCCGCGGTGCAGCCGTCGTCGGACAGGGTCAGGTAGCGCTCCAGCCAGGGGTGCTCGCCCACGTAGAACCCGGCCGAGCACTCCGCGGGCACGGCCGTGCCGGTGGCACCGCCCGCCTCGGGGAGCGTCGTCCAGTCGTCGGCGCCGGTGGTGTGCGCCTCGACGAGGGCGTGGTCGTAGCCGCGCTCGGTGTCCCACAGCAGCTGGGTGCGGAGCGTGGGCCGGTCGGCGGCGGTGACACCGGTGAGGTCGACGGTGCGGGTGAGGCGCTTGTAGGCGTCGTCGGTGTGGACGGCGGCGGCCATCCACTCGCCCGCGTAGGGCCCGTACGGGTTGACCGTCCCGGCGAACTTCCCGGCGCCCGCGCTCGCGAACTGCGGGTAGGTGGCGGCGGGCAGCTGGTCCGAGGTGACGCTGTAGGTCCCGGCGGCGTCCAGCGGATTGCCCGGGGCGTCACCGAGCGGGCCGGCGGCTCCGCCGAGCTTTCCGGAGCCGGTGAATCCGGTGGCTCCGGGGGTCGACGTACGGGTGTAGGCGCCCAGGTAGTACTGGCTGAAGTCGTCCGACATGGTGCCGCCGCCGAGGTCGACGCTGCCGCCGGCCCGTTCCCCCGCCTCGATCAGCCTGCCGCCCTCGTTGAGGTGGGCGCGCAGCTGGAGCTGGGTGGCGTTGCCCGGGTTCGCCGCGCCGGTGTAGTGGACGACGGTGTCGAAGTGGCCGAGGACGCCGAGCGCGTCGGGCGCGCCCTGTGTGGCGACGTCCCAGACGGCCGCCCGCTTCCCGTTGGCCTTGAGGGCGTCCACGTAGGTCTTCGTCTGCGTGGCCTTCGCGCCCTCCTCGGCGACGACGAGGACGTCGGCGCGGGGCCGCTCGGCGATCGTGTACGTGAAGTGCTCGCTCTCGGTCCGCCTGCCCTGCTTCGTCTCGCCGGTGAACCAGACCTCGACCTTGTCGCCGCGGTCGCCGTCCTTGACCTCGGCGCGGTACTCGTCGAAGTAGAGGTTGTCCTCGCCGCCGTACGTCTCGCCGCCCCGCCAGGGCTTCAGGGCCATGTCGTGGACGCGTCCGCCGTTGACGCGGTACTTCAGTTCCTTGTCGCGCACCGACTTGCGCACGACGACGGAGACCTCCTGGTCACCGCCGCGCGCGTAGGAGGTGTCGAACTCGGCCGGGGTGAAGTCGGCGGCCTCCAGGCCGACCGCGGAGGACGGCCGGTCGGGGTGGGCGGCGGTCTCGGCGACGGAGAGCGCGAAGGGGATGTTCTTCGCGAACTCCTGCTGGATCAGTTCCTCGTCGTCGGGGAAGTTGAAGCCCGACTGGCAGTCGCCCGCGTTCCACTCGTCGTCGGGGTCCTGTTCGGAGATGGTCTGGCAGGTCGACATCTCCGGTGTGAACATGGCCATGCCGTTGACGTTGGCCGCGTGGCCGTCCGCCTCGCCGTTGGTGGTGTAGAGCTCGGAGGAGACCTGCGGGTGGTACCCGGGGATCGCGGAGTTCTCCGGCGTGCCGGCGAGCGCCTCGTAGAGGACGTCGTCCGGGGTGTTCGTGGCCACCTGCCAGCCGACACCGTAGAGGAGGAGCTCGGCGGCGGAGTGGTAGTTGATCCCGTACGTGAAGCCGATCCGCTTCTGGAAGGCGTCCAGGGCCTTGGTCTCGGGCTCGGAGTTCGGGCCGGCGCCCCGGTAGGTCTGGCTGGTGGGGTTGGGTGACGAGCCCTCGTCGTCGTAGCCCCACTTGTAGGCGAAGTTGCGGTTGAGGTCGACGCCGTCGCCGGTGCTGATGGTGCCGTCGCCGTTGACGTCGCGCAGGTTCTTGCGCCACAGGCGGTTGTCGGTGTCCTCGAACGTGTAGTCGTAGCCGTCGGGGTTGGCCGACAGCAGGAACCACAGTTCGGTGGAGTCGACCAGCTTCCTGATCCGCCGGTCCTCGTCGTACTTGTCCAGGTAGTGGTGCATCAGCCGCCGGGTCATCTCGGGGGTGATCCACTCGCGCGCGTGCTGGTTGGACATGTAGAGGACCGCGGGCTTGGAGCCGTCCTTCGTCCTCTTCGCGTTCTTGGTGAGCTTGAGCGCGAGGATGTCCTGGCCGTTCACCGACTTGCCGATGGAGACGACCTTGGTGAGGCGGGGGTTCTCCTGCGCGGTCCGGAGGATCTCCTCCCGCAGGCCGCCTTTGCCGCTGTACGGGCGGAAGACGCCGTCGGCGGCGTCCCTGACGCGTTTCTCGGCCCGGGTGGAGAGGGTGTGCTCGATGAGGTCGAGTCCCTGTTTCTCCAGCTTGTCGGCCTGCTGCTCGGTGAGGTAGACCTCGACGGTGGCCGTGCCCTTGTCGGGGACCTGCTCACCGAGTTCGTGGCCGTCCTGGCCGGCGGCCAGCAGCAGGGGCACCTGCTCCTGGGTGACGTCGGTGCGGAAGACCTTCACCTCGTCGGCCTCCGCGGTGGCGGAGCCCGCGGGTTGTGCCTGGGCGATGGGTGCGAAGCTCGCTCCGCCGATCAGGAGCGCGCCGACGGCGAGGATCGATCTCGCTCTTCGTCTCATGAACCCCCCTAGATGGGGCCTGTCCGACAGGCCTGGGTTCGCCACAGCAGCGAACAGATGCCAGGCTCATGACAGCTCATGATCGAGTCAAGAGCACCGGAAGGACACGCGGAAGCCGGTGCCGGTCACCCGGGTGGGTGCCCGGCACCGGCTTCCTGACGGCCCGTGTGCGACGGGCCGAGCCATGTGCGACGGGCCGGAGCGTGTTCGGTCAGCCGACGAGGTTGTCCGTCAGCTCATCGCTGAGATTGGCGTCCGTGCCGGGGATGCCGAGGTCCGAGGCCCGCTTGTCGGCCATGGCCAGCAGGCGGCGGATGCGGCCGGCGACGGCGTCCTTGGTCAGCGGCGGGTCGGCGAGGGCGCCCAGCTCCTCCAGCGAGGCCTGCTTGTGCTCCATGCGGAGCCGGCCCGCGGCGGCCAGGTGCTCGGGAACGTCGTCGGCGAGGATCTCCAGGGCGCGCTGGACCCGGGCACCGGCCGCGACGGCCGCACGGGCCGAACGGCGCAGGTTGGCGTCGTCGAAGTTGGCGAGGCGGTTGGCGGTGGCGCGGACCTCGCGCCGCAACCGCCGCTCCTCCCAGGCCAGCACCGAGTCGTGGGCGCCGAGCCGGGTGAGCAGGGCGCCGATCGCGTCACCGTCGCGGACGACGACCCGGTCCACGCCGCGCACCTCGCGCGCCTTGGCGGGGATGGACAGCCTGCGGGCCGCGCCGACCAGGGCGAGCGCGGCCTCGGGGCCCGGGCAGGTCACCTCCAGGGAGGAGGACCGGCCGGGCTCGGTGAGCGAGCCGTGCGCCAGGAAGGCTCCGCGCCAGGCGGCCTCGGCGTCGCAGGTGGCCCCCGAGACCACCTGCGGCGGCAGACCTCGGATCGGGCGGCCCCGGCCGTCCACCAGGCCGGTCTGACGGGCCAGCTGGTCACCGCCCGCGACCACCCGGACCACGAAACGCGAGCCTCGGCGCAGTCCGCCCGGCGCCATCACGATCAGCTCGGAACTGTGCCCGAAGATCTCCAGGATGTCCTGCTTGAGCCGCCGGGCCGCCCTCGCGGTGTCCAGTTCGGCCTCGATCACGATGCGCCCGCTCACCAGGTGGAGGCCGCCGGCGAACCGCAGAAGGGCGGAGACCTCCGCCTTTCTGCAGCAGGTACGGGTGACGGGGAGCCGGGAAACTTCGTCCTTCACCGCTGCCGTCATCGCCATGGGCCGATCCTTCCATGCATCCGAAAAATACGGTCGTACGCGGCGGCCAACAGCTCCGGGTCGTGCCTCGGGGTCCCGTCGGTCCGGGCGACCGGAGCCAGTTCGACCGCGGCGCCGAACCGTTTCGCGGCGTCGGCGAGCGAGTCACGGTCGGGCACGGCGGCCTCGTCGGCCAGCACCACGTCCAGGGCGAGTTTAGGGGCGTGTCGTCCCAAAACCTCCAAATGACGCTGCGGGGAGAAGCCCTCGGTTTCTCCCGGTTGCGGGGCGAGGTTCAGGGACAGCACCCGGCGGGCCTTCGTCTCGACGAGCGCGTCCAGCAGATCGGGCACGAGCAGGTGCGGGATGACCGAGGAGAACCAGGAGCCGGGGCCGAGCACCACCCAGTCCGCGTCCAGCACGGCCTCGACCGCCTCGGGAACGGCGGGCGGGTCGTTCGGCACCAGGTGCACGGACTGCACCTCGCCTGGCGTGAGCGCCACGGTCGCCTGCCCGCGTACGGTGTCCACCTCGTCGGGGCGGTCCGGGTCGTGGCCCCGGACCAGGGCCTGGAGCTCCAGCGGCACGGCGGACATGGGCAGCACACGGCCGTGCGCGCCGAGCAGCTTGCCGACCAGGTCCAGCGCCTGGACGTGGTCGCCCAGCTGCTCCCACAGGGCGACGATCAGCAGATTGCCGACCGCGTGTTCGTGCAGGTCGCCCTGGGACTGGAAGCGGTGCTGGATGACGCGGGCCCAGGTCTGGCCCCAGTCGTCGTCGCCGCACAGCGCGGCCAGCGCCTTGCGCAGGTCGCCGGGCGGCAGGACACCCAGCTCGTCGCGCAGGCGCCCGCTGGAGCCGCCGTCGTCGGCCACGGTGACGACGGCGGTGAGGTCGCCGGTGATCCGGCGCAGCGCGGCGAGCGAGGCGGACAGGCCCATGCCGCCGCCGAGGGCGACGACCTTGGGCTGGGCGCCCCGGCGGCGCGGCTTGCCGCCGCGCGCCTGTTCGGGCCGGGCGGCACGGGCTTCGGCGGGTCTGCCGCCGCGCGCTTCGGGCACCACCCGGCGCAGCCTGCTCAGCCGCGGAGTACGTCCTGTCATTCCCGTCCCATGTCCCGGTGGACGACCACCGTCTCCACGCCCTCGGCGACGAGCCGGGCGGCGAGCCTCTCCGACATGGCCACGGACCGGTGCTTGCCACCGGTGCAGCCGACGGCGACGGTCACATAGCGCTTGCCCTCCCGACGGTAGCCCGCGGCGATCATCTGGAGCAGCTCGGTGTAGCGGTCGAGGAACTCCTTGGCCCCGGGCTGGTTGAGCACGTACGCGGACACCTCCTCGTTCAGGCCGGTGAACGGGCGCAGCTCCGGGACCCAGTGCGGGTTGGGCAGGAAGCGCATGTCCACGACCAGGTCGGCGTCGACCGGGAGGCCGTACTTGAAGCCGAAGGACATGACGGTGGCCCGCAGCTCGGGCTCCTCCTCGCCGGCGAACTGGGCGTCCATCTTGGCGCGCAGCTCGTGCACGTTGAGGCTGGAGGTGTCGATCACCAGGTCGGCGTCGCCGCGCAGCTCGCGCAGCAGTTCCCGCTCGGCCGCTATGCCGTCGACGATCCGGCCGTCGCCCTGGAGGGGGTGCGGGCGGCGCACCGACTCGAAGCGGCGCACCAGTGCGTCGTCGGAGGACTCCAGGAAGACGATCCGACGGGTGACACCGCGGGCGTCGAGGTCTGCCAGGGACTCGCGCAGGTTGTCGAAGAAGCGCCGGCCGCGGACGTCGACGACGACCGCGATCCGCGCCACGTTGCCCTGCGAGCGGGCGCCGAGCTCCACCATGGTGGGGATCAGCGCGGGCGGGAGGTTGTCGACGACGAACCAGCCCAGGTCCTCCAGACACTTGGCGGCCGTCGAACGGCCTGCCCCGGACATGCCGGAGATGATCACCAGCTCGGGGATGGCCGCCTCCTGCGCCCCGGCTGCTTCCTTGCCCGTACTCACCTGTGCTCCGTTGTCCTGGCCCTGCGCGACGCCGGCCGTCCGCGGGTGCGCGTCCGCGCCGGTCGCGCCGTGGGCCTGTTCTCGGCCCGCTGTGGGCCGTGTCTCGTACTCGCTCATCTCTCCTGCCCCCGTTGTTCGTCCGGGGGGCCCGCGGACACGGGCTCCCCCGGGGCATCCGTCGTCGTCTCGGGTGCCCCGTCGTCGTCATCCATGATCTCTCCGGTCGCCGTGTTCACGGCGGGCGCGGCCGGGGTGGCCCGGGCGAGGGCCACGGCGACGGTCTCGGCCGTCTTGCGGCCTATGCCCGGCACCTCGCAGATCTGGTCGATCGTCGCCGACCGCAGCTTCCGCACCGAACCGAAGTGCTTGATCAGCGCCTGCTTGCGGGTCTCCCCCAGACCGGGCACCTCGTCCAGCGGACCGGAGCGGAAGCGCTTGGCACGCTTGGCACGCTGGTAGGTGATCGCGAAGCGGTGCGCCTCGTCGCGGACCCGCTGCAGCAGGTACAGGCCCTCGCTGGTGCGGGGCAGCACGACCGGGTCGTCCTCTCCGGGCAGCCAGACCTCCTCCAGGCGCTTGGCGAGTCCGCATACGGCGATGTCGTCGATGCCCAGCTCGTCCAGGGCCCGCTGGGCCGCCGCGACCTGCGGCTGCCCGCCGTCGACGACGACGAGCTGAGGCGGGTAGGCGAAACGCTTGGGGCGGCCGTCGTCGTCCTTCAGGGGCGGGCCGTCCGTGAGGGCCCGGTCTTCCGCGGAGGCTCGGCCGTCCGTGAGGGCCCGGTCGCCCGCGGAGGCTCGGCCGTCCGTGAGGGCCCGGTCGCCCGCGGAGGCTCGGCCGTCCGAGGTGGCCGGCTCGTCCGTGGGGGTCCAGTCGCCCGAGGCAGTCTGGCCGGTCGTCGCGTCTTGGCCGTCCGCCGCGGTTCGGCCATCCATCGCGGTCAGCCCGTCCGGGGCGGCTCGGCCCCCCGTCGCGGTCAGCCCGTCCGAGGCAGCCTGGCCGGTCGCCGTGGCTCGGCCGGTCGTGGGCTGCTCGCCGGCGTCCAGCTCCTCCCCGTCCGCCCACTCGCCGGTCTTCTCCTTCTCGGCGAGGTAGCGGCGGAAGCGGCGGGTGATGACCTCGTGCATGGAACGGACGTCGTCCTGTCCCCTGAAACCCTTGATCTGGAACCGGCGGTATTCGCTCTTCCGGGCCAGTCCGTCCTCGAAGACGACCATGGAGGCCACTACGTCGTCGCCCTGGAGGTGCGAGATGTCGTAGCACTCGATCCGCAGCGGAGCGCTGTCCAGGCCGAGGGCGTCGGCGATCTCCTCCAGCGCGCGCGAACGCGTCGTCAGGTCGGAGGCCCGCTTGGTCTTGTGCAGGACGAGCGCCTGCTGGGCGTTGCGCTGGACGGTCTCCATCAGCGCCTTCTTGTCGCCGCGCTGCGGGATGCGCAGCGACACGCCCGACCCGCGGCGCTCCGTCAGCCACTGCTGGACCGGCTCCACCGGCTCGGGCAGGGCGGGGACCAGGACCTCCTTGGGGACGGCGTCCCCGCTCTCCTCGCCGTACAACTGCTGGAGGGCGTGCTCGACGAGGGCGCCGGTGGTGATCTCCTCCACCTTGTCCGTGACCCAGCCCCGCTGGCCGCGCACCCGTCCGCCGCGCACGTGGAAGATCTGGACGGCCGCCTCCAGCTCGTCCTCGGCGACCGCGAACAGGTCGGCGTCGGTCGCGTCGGCGAGAACGACCGCGCTCTTCTCCATGGCCTTCTTCAGGGCGCCGATGTCGTCGCGCAGGCGCGCCGCCCGCTCGTACTCCATTTCCTCGGCCGCCTCTGCCATCCGCGTCTCAAGGCGACGCAGATAGGTGCCGGTGCGGCCGGCCATGAAGTCGCAGAACTCGTCGGCCAGGTCCCAGTGGTCGTCGGGGGAGATGCGGCCGACGCAGGGCGCCGAGCACTTGCCGATGTAGCCGAGCAGGCAGGGGCGGCCGGTGCGTGCGGCGTTCTTGAAGACGCCGGCGGAGCAGGTGCGCACCGGGAAGACGCGCAGCAGGAGGTCGACCGTGTCGCGGATCGCCCAGGCGTGCCCGTACGGCCCGAAGTAGCGCACGCCCTTCTTCTTCTGCCCGCGCATCACCTGCACGCGCGGGAACTCCTCGTTCATCGTCACCGCGAGGTACGGGTAGCTCTTGTCGTCGCGGTACTTGACGTTGAACCGGGGGTCGTACTCCTTGATCCAGGAGTACTCCAGCTGCAGCGCCTCGACCTCCGTGGACACCACCGTCCACTCCACGGACGCGGCCGTGGTGACCATCGTGCGGGTGCGGGGGTGCAGGTTCGCCAGGTCCTGGAAGTAGTTCGCCAGGCGCTGGCGCAGGCTCTTCGCCTTTCCGACGTAGATCACCCGGCGGTGCTCGTCACGGAACCTGTACACCCCCGGGGAGTCCGGGATCTCTCCCGGCCTGGGGCGGTAGCTGGAGGGGTCGGCCATGTCTCACACCCTACTGGCGGGGACCGACACTGCGGCGGGCTGTGGACGACGGGCCGGTGACCCTGTGGACAACCCCACCGCGGGGTCACGTGGACAACCCACGCGGGGTCGCGTGGACGACCCGCCGCGGGGTCGCGTGGCCGATCCGCCGCGGAGGCCCGGGGAAACGGTCCGGGGCAGGACGGCCACACCGGGTGCCCACGAGACGGCGAGCCGGTGCGTTCTCGGCCAGGAACGCGTCACGGCCGGGCTTCCGGTGTTGTCGGGGCTTGGTCAACACGCTTCAATGCGGGGGCTCGGGGGCCTTGAAACGCGGCGCACCGATGTGCAGACCTCTGGGCCGCGACCGGGGGCGGCCCCGGGTGATCCGCTTCGAACGGTCTGACCAGCCGTCTTGAACTTCACAGGAAGGCCCCTGCATGCCGCACGCCACCCAACGCCTGGACGCCGCCGCGGAGGAACTCGACTCCGCCCTGCGCGGTGGCCCCTTCCACGTGGCCCTGCGCGCCGCGATCGCCGCTCGCGGACTGCCGCTGCAGCGTGTGCAGCACCATCTGTCGCGGCGCGGGGTGAAGGTGGGCGTCACGAGTCTGAGCTACTGGCAGCAGGGAGCCCGGCGCCCCCAGCGCCCGGAGTCGCTGCGGGCCGTGCGGGCGCTGGAGGAGATACTCCAGCTGCCCGAGGAGTCACTGATACGCCTGCTCGCGGAGGCCGACGAGGACACCACGGACCGTCGCCGGACCGCGTCCCGCTCCTACCGCGCCCACGCGGAGGCCTGCGGTGTCCTGGACCGGCTGCTGGCCGAGCTGGACCATCCGTCGCCGGACGGCGGGGTGCACACCCTCGGGCACCACGAACGGATCCGGATCGGACCACGCCGCGAGGTCGCGGGCCGCGAGTCGCAGCACATCGTCCGCGCCCACCGCGACGGTGTCGACCGCTTCGTCGCCGTCCACCACGGCGACCCGGGATGCGCTCCCGCGCGGATGACCGTCCACGCACTGGAGAACTGCAGCACGGGGCGCGTCCGCGTCCACCACGACACCGGCGTGCTCGTGACCGAGCTGCTCTTCGACACGCGTCTGCGGGCCGGGGACACCCACCTCTTCCGCTACGGCGTCGAGGACGGCACGGCGGGGGTGTCGCGCGAGTACGTCCGCGGGTTCGGCGCGCCGGGCGGGCAGTACGCGCTCCAGGTGCGGTTCGACGCCGCGGCCCTGCCGGTGCGCTGCCACCGGTTCACGCAGCACTCACCGGCGGCACCCCGCGGCGGCCGGCAGGAGCTGCCCCTCAGCGGGCGGCACCACTCGGTGCACCTCGTGGAGCCGCGGGTGCGGTCGGGGACGCTGGGGATCGAGTGGGACTGGGAGTGAGCGGGTGGGACTGGGAGTGAGCGGGACGCGCCCCTGACGGGCGCCGCAGGCTGATGGCCAGGCGTCGCGGACAGATCGCTCGGGGGGCGCGGACGGATCGCTCGGGGGCGCGGACGGATCGCCCGGGGAGCAAGCAGTCGCCGGGGCCGTAGGCGGATCGCCCGGGGAAGCAACAGTCGCCAGGGCCGTAGGTGGACCGCCCGGGGCTGCGGGCGGGTCACCGAGGGGCGGAGAAGGGCCGCCGGTGGTTGCGGACGGGGCCGCCGGTGACTGCGGGGCGGGCTCCCGGCGTCGCGGGCGGGTCAGATGTCGGGGCTCGCGATGATCCTGCCCTGCTTCACCTCGACCGCCAGTTCCATGAGCGGCACGCTCGCCGGGGCGTGCAGCACCTCGCCGGTCCGGGCGTCGAACTCGCTGCCGTGGCAGGGACACACCAGCTTCGCCCCCTCCAGCTTGTTGATGGGGCAGCGCGCGTGTGTGCACACCGTGCTGAACGCCTTCAGGGAGCCGTCCTCGGCCCGGCTGACCACCACGTTCTGGTCCCGGTAGAGCTTGGCCGCGCCCTTGGCGACCTCGCCGTCCGCGCCGAGGTCGACGGGACCGGTCGGCCTGGCGGGCGCGGCACCGTCGTCGCCCGGTGAGCAGGCGGCCAGCCCGAGTCCGACGACGGGCGTGAGTGCCGCCGAGCGCAGGACGGTACGGCGGCTCGGGACAGGACGGCCGGGCATGGGGGTCTCCACTGGTCAGGGGATGTGCAGGGCGACGATATCCGGCGGCCGTGGGCGCCCGGCCGAGTGGGTCGAGAGTCGGACAGCCGGGGTTGAGAACGCGTAGGAGGGACGTAAACGCTTGCGCAAACGTTTACGTCCGCTTCCGAATGAGATACGGTCCCGGCCAGTGCGCGCGGAGCGATGCGCGGCAGCATGGGGAAAGGGGGCACGCCGATGGCGACCATGGCCGATGTCGCACGGAGCGCCGGCGTCTCCGTGGCGACCGTCTCGCACGTGCTCAACGACACCCGTCCGGTACTGCCGCGCACCCGCCAGGCGGTACTGGACGCCGTCGAGGAGCTCGGCTACACCCCGAACACCCTCGCCCGCTCCCTGGTGACCTCCCGCACCCGCTCCATCGGGCTCGCGGTGTCGGCGATCAGCAACCCGTACTTCACGGAGATCCTCCAGGGCGTCGAGGCCGCCGCCCTGGAGCACGGCTACGGCCTGCTCATCGCCGACCCGCACGACGATCCCGGACACGAGCGCAAGGTCGTCCAGCTGCTGCACGAGCGGCGCGTGGACGGCATGATCGTCGCGCCCTCGGCCGACCCGCGCGACCTCGTCGCCTATCTGGGACGCCACCGCGTGCCGACCGTCTTCCTCGACCGGGTCGTCGACACGCCGAAGGGCGACGGGAACCCGCGCTTCGACCAGGTGTGCGCCGAGGGCGCCGAGCCGACGACCTGGCTGGTCACCCATCTCGCCGGGCTCGGACACCGCCGGATCGGTCTGGTCGCGGGCCGACCGGGGCTCAGCACGACGCGCGAGCGGATCACCGGGTACCGGCACGGCCTCGCCGCCGCCGGGCTGCCCTGCGACGAACGGCTCCTGGTCCACGGCGACTCCGAGGCGGGCGGCGGCGAACGGGCCACGGCGGCCCTGCTGTCCCTGGCGGTGCCGCCCACCGCGCTGGTCACCGCCAACAACGCGATGACCATCGGTGCGCTGCGCGCCCTGCGGGACCGGAACCTGTCCGTGCCCGGTGACCTCGCGCTGTGCTGCTTCGACGACTTCGCCTGGGCGGACCTCTTCTCCCCCGGACTCACCGCCGTCGCGCAGCCCAGCAGGGAACTCGGTGACCAGGCCGTCCGACTGCTGCTGGAACGCCTCGCCGTCCCGGACCGGCCCGAGCGGACCGTGCGGCTGCCCTGCGCCTTCGTCCACCGCACCTCCTGCGGCTGCCCCGAGCAGCCCCGGCAAGCTTCCGCACAGGCCTTCGAAAGGACCCTCCCGTGATCGTCGTCGCCGGTGAGGCACTGATCGACCTGGTACCGCAGGGCACGGGTGCCCTCGCCGCGCTGCGGCCGGCGCTCGGCGGCGGCCCGTACAACACGGCCGTCGCCCTGGGCCGCCTCGGCTCCCCCGCCGCCTTCTGCTCCCGGGTGTCGTACGACGCGTTCGGCGAGGCGCTGCTCGACCGGCTGCGCGGGACCGGCGTGGACGTCTCCCCGGTGCAGCGCGGGGCCGAGCCGACGACGCTCGCCGTGGCCTCGGTGGACGCGGACGGCTCGGCCGCGTACTCCTTCTACGTGGACGGGACCGCGGACCGGCTGTTCTCGGTGCCCGCCGCGCTGCCGCCCCGCACCCGGGCGGTCTCCTTCGGGACGTGCTCGCTGGTGCTGGAGCCGGGTGCGAGCGCGTACGAGCAGCTGCTGCGCGAGACGGCGGCGCGGGGTGTGTTCACGGCGCTCGACCCCAACATCCGGGCCGGGCTGATCCCGGACCCGGAGGCCTACCGGGCCCGGTTCCGGAGCTGGCTGCCGTCGGTGTCGCTGCTGAAGCTGTCGGCCGAGGACGCCGAGTGGCTCGGCGGCACGCCCGGAGAGTGGCTGGCGGCGGGCCCGGCGGCGGTCGTGGTCACCCGGGGCGGTGCGGGGCTGACGGCGTACACCCGTGAGGGGGGCGAGTACGCGGTGCCGGGCGAGGCGGTCGACGTGGTGGACACGATCGGCGCGGGCGACACGGTGAACGCGGCGCTGCTGCACGGCCTCGCGGTGCGGGACGCCCTCGGTGACGAGGCGGTGGCCGGTCTGGGGGCGGAGGGCTGGGCGGAGCTGCTGGGCTTCGCCGCCCGCGCCGCGGCGGTCACCTGCTCACGCGCGGGCGCGGAACCGCCGTACGCCCACGAGGTCACCTTCTGACCACCAACGGCTGAACGCCCGACGGCACCGGCTCCCGGCTGGGTGGTCGGTCTGCCGGCCGTACGGCCCCCAGGCCGCCCGGACGACGTGCCGGGCCCCACGGATGATCCCGTGGGGCCCGGCACGGCTCCGTTTCAGGCCTTGCTCGTCCGCGTCGTCTTCTTCGCGGCGGGCTTGGTGGCCTTCTTGGCCGTCTTCTTCGCGGCCGTGCCGGTGACCGCCTTGGTGGCGGTCTTCTTGGCGGTGGCCTTGGCCGCCACCGCCTTCGCCGCCTTGCGCGGGGTCTTCACCGTGGCCGCGTCGCTGATCCGGTCGGCGCCGAGGATGTCCTGCAGGAACTTGCCGGTGTGGCTGGTGGGAACGGCCGCGACCTGCTCGGGCGTGCCCTCGGCGACCACCAGGCCACCGCCGGCACCGCCCTCGGGGCCCATGTCGACGACCCAGTCGGCGGTCTTGATCACGTCGAGGTTGTGCTCGATGACGATGACCGTGTTGCCCTTGTCGACCAGGCCGGACAGGACCGTCAGCAGCTTGCTGATGTCCTCGAAGTGCAGACCGGTGGTCGGCTCGTCCAGTACGTAGACCGTGCGTCCGGTGGAGCGGCGCTGCAGCTCGCTGGCGAGCTTGACGCGCTGGGCCTCACCGCCGGACAGGGTGGTCGCGGACTGGCCGAGCCGGACGTAGCCGAGGCCGACGTCCTTCAGCGTCTTCATGTGCCGGGAGATGGCGGGGACCGCCTCGAAGAAGTCGGTCGCCTCCTCGATCGGCATGTTCAGGACGTCGGCGATGGACTTGCCCTTGTAGTGGACCTCCAGGGTCTCCCGGTTGTACCGGGCGCCGTGGCAGACCTCGCACGGGACGTAGACGTCCGGGAGGAAGTTCATCTCGATCTTGATCGTGCCGTCGCCCGAGCAGTTCTCGCAGCGGCCGCCCTTGACGTTGAAGGAGAACCGGCCGGGCATGTAGCCGCGGACCTTCGCCTCGGTCGTCTCGGCGAACAGCTTGCGGATGTGGTCGAAGACGCCGGTGTACGTCGCCGGGTTCGACCGCGGGGTGCGGCCGATGGGCGACTGGTCGACGTGGACGACCTTGTCGACGAGGTCGTCGCCGTCCACACGCGTGTGGCGGCCGGGCACGCTCCGTGCGCCGTTCAGCTCGCGCGCCAGGTGCGTGTACAGGATGTCGTTGACCAGGGTCGACTTGCCGGAGCCGGAGACGCCGGTGACGGCCGTGAAGACGCCCAGCGGGAAGGACACGTCGATGTCCTGGAGGTTGTTCTCGCGGGCGCCGTGCACGGTGAGCTGCCGGGAGGGGTCGCGCGGCCGCCGGATGTCGGGCAGCGGGATGGCCTTCTTGCCGGACAGGTACAGACCGGTCTGCGACTCGGCGTTGTCGAGCAGTTCCTTGAAGGAGCCGCTGTGCACCACCTTGCCGCCGTGCTCGCCGGCACCGGGGCCGATGTCCACGATCCAGTCGGCCACCTTGATGGTGTCCTCGTCGTGCTCGACGACGATGAGCGTGTTGCCCATGTCGCGGAGCCGGACGAGGGTCTCGATCAGCCGGTGGTTGTCGCGCTGGTGCAGGCCGATGGAGGGCTCGTCGAGGACGTACAGCACGCCGACGAGTCCGGAGCCGATCTGGGTGGCCAGGCGGATGCGCTGGGCCTCGCCGCCGGAGAGGGTGCCGGCCGCGCGGTTCAGCGAGAGGTAGTCCAGGCCGACGTCGACCAGGAAGCGCAGCCGCTCGTTGACCTCCTTCAGCACGCGCTCGGCGATCTTCTTGTCGCGGGCGTTGAGCTTCAGCTCGCCCAGGAAGTCCGCGCAGTCGCTGATGGACATCGCCGAGACCTCGGCGATCGACTTGCCCATGACCGTGACCGCGAGGACGAGCGGCTTGAGGCGGGTGCCCTCACAGGTGGGGCAGGGCACCTCGCGCATGTAGCCCTCGAAGCGCTCGCGGCTGGCGTCGCTCTCGGCCTCGCTGTGCCGGCGCTTGACGAAGGGGATGGCGCCCTCGAAGGCCGTGGTGTACCGGCGCTCACGCCCGTACCGGTTGCGGTAGCGGACCTCGACCTGGGTCTTGTGGCCGTTCAGCAGGGCCTTGCGGGCGCGCAGCGGCAGGCCTGCGAAGGGGATGTCCGTGCGGAAGCCGAGCGCGTCCGCGAGGGCCCCGATGAGGCGGCCGAAGTAGTCCTTGGTGTGCCCGTGCGACCAGGGGTGGATGGCGCCCTCGTCGAGGGACTTGTCCTCGTCGGGGACGATCAGCTCGGGGTCGACCTCCATGCGCGTGCCGATGCCGGAGCAGTCGGGGCAGGCGCCGAAGGGCGAGTTGAACGAGAAGGAGCGGGGCTCCAGCTCCTCGAAGGACAGGTCGTCGTACGGGCAGTACAGGTGCTCGGAGTACATGCGCTCGCGCTCGGGGTCGTCCTCGGGGAGGTCGACGAAGTCGAGCACGACCATGCCGCCGGAGAGGCCGAGGGCGGTCTCCACGGAGTCGGTGAGACGGCGCTTGGCGGTGTCCTTGACCGTGAGGCGGTCGACGACCACCTCGATGGTGTGCTTCTCCTGCTTCTTCAGCGTGGGCGGGTTGGAGAGCTGGATGGTCTCGCCGTCGACCCGCGCGCGGGAGTAGCCCTTGGTCTGGAGGTCGGCGAAGAGGTCGACGAACTCGCCCTTGCGCTCGCGCACCAGCGGCGACAGCACCTGGAAGCGGCTGCCCTCCGGCAGCTCCAGGACCTTGTCGACGATGGCCTGCGGCGACTGGCGCGAGATCGGCCGGGAGCACTCCGGGCAGTGCGGCTTGCCGATGCGCGCGAAGAGCAGGCGCAGGTAGTCGTACACCTCGGTGATGGTGCCGACCGTGGAGCGCGGGTTGCGGGAGGTCGACTTCTGGTCGATGGAGACCGCCGGGGAGAGGCCCTCGATGAAGTCGACGTCCGGCTTGTCCATCTGGCCGAGGAACTGCCGGGCGTAGGAGGAGAGCGACTCCACGTAGCGCCGCTGGCCCTCGGCGAAGATGGTGTCGAAGGCCAGGGAGGACTTGCCCGACCCGGACAGGCCCGTGAAGACGATGAGCGAGTCACGAGGCAGGTCGAGCGAGACGTTCTTCAGGTTGTGCTCGCGCGCGCCACGGACGATGAGACGGTCGGCCACGCCGGTCCGCACCTTTCTTGAGAGAAGTGACAGGGGCGAGGCCCCCGTCTTTCTCAGACTAGGGGGAGCCACTGACAACGCCGGTCGGATTCACCGGTTGTCAACAAACCCCGACTCCCCAGCATGCCCGACGCCGCGTCCGACCATATAGCACGTGCATTCGATTTGCGGGCGTCGTCCGCCACCTTCACCCGAAGGTGTGACGCGGTCTAGGGTCAGCACCATGATTGATCACGCGCATGACCTGGCGTCTGTACGTGACGCTACCGAGCGGCTGCTCACCGCGGTCGGGAAACTGGACAACACGTCCGTGACGGAGTCGTCACGGCTGCCGGGCTGGACCCGCGGCCACGTCCTCGCCCACCTCGCCCGCAACGCGGACGCCCTCGTGAACGTCCTCGAAGGACGCCCCATGTACGTCTCCGGCGAGGCCCGGGACGCCGACATCGAGCGGGACGCCCCGCGCCCCCTCGACGCCCAGCTCGCCGACGTGCGCGAGAGCGCGGCCCGGTTCCAGGACGTCTCGGCCGCGCCCGCGGACTGGTCGCGCACCGTGGAGCTGCGGGGAGGGGTCACCGACTCGGCCTCCCGGCTGCCGTTCCGGCGGTGGGTCGAGGTGGAGCTGCACCACGTGGACCTGGGCATCGGATACGAGCTGGAGGACCTTCCGGCGGAATTCACCGAGCGCGAGACCGACTTCCTCGCCGCCCGCTTCGCCGGGCACCCGGACGTGCCGCCCACCCGGCTCACGGACGGCACGCGCGCGTGGAGCACGGGCCGGGAGGCGGGCGCCCCCGAGGTGACCGTCACCGGTCCCCCGGCCGACCTGCTCGGCTGGCTCGCCGGGCGCCGCGAGGGGTCCGCGCTGACGGTGGAGGGCGGCCCGCTGCCGTCGCTGCCCCCGCTGTAGCCGTGGACGGCGGTTCCGCTGCAGCCGGGAGGCGGTCCGCGGACCGCCTCCCGGCGCTAGGCTGGCGGTCATGACGTACAGCGGAGAGGTGCGGGTCGGCGGCCCCGCCGACGTGCACGAGCTCAAGGACCTGATGATCACCAAGGTCGCGGTCGGCCCGATGGACAACAACGCCTATCTGCTGCGCTGCCGGGCCACCGACGAGCAGCTGCTGATCGACGCCGCGAACGAGGCGCACTCGCTGCTCGGCACGATCGGTGACGGCGGCATCGCGTCCGTCGTCACCACCCACCGGCACGGCGACCACTGGCAGGCGCTCGCCGACGTCGTCGCGGCCACCGGCGCCCGCACCTACGCGGGCCGGCACGACGCGGAGGGCATCCCCGTGCCGACCGACGTCCTCGTCGACGACGGCGACACGATCCGGGTGGGGCAGGTGGAGCTCACCGCACGCCACCTGGTCGGGCACACACCGGGCTCCATCGTCCTGGTGTACGACGACCCGCACGGGCATCCCCATGTGTTCACCGGGGACTGTCTCTTCCCGGGCGGTGTGGGCAACACCCATGACGATCCGAAGGCGTTCGCGAGCCTGATGCACGACGTGGAGACCAAGGTCTTCGACGTACTCCCGGACGAGACGTGGGTCTACCCGGGGCACGGCAAGGACACCACACTCGGGGCGGAACGGCCCCACCTGCCGGAGTGGCGCGAACGCGGCTGGTGAACGCCGGGCGCGTGCGGCGGGCGCGTGCCGCCCGTCGTTCTCCGCGCGCCCGCGCGAGGCGTTCCCACCCACCGGTGCGCAGTGCGCGCTCCCCGCCGGCGGTCCCGGAACCCGGGCCCCTCAGGCCTGGGCCCGCCCCACCCCGGCCAGCGCCGCGATCCGCTCCACCCCGAACACGTACCCCTGCACACCGCACCCGGCGATGACCCCGTCGGCGCGCTGCGACACGTAGGAGTGGTGCCGGAACGGCTCGCGCTGGTGGATGTTGGAGATGTGGACCTCCACCACCGGCAGCCCGTCGCAGGTGTTGAGCGCGTCCAGGACGGCGACGGACGTGTGCGAGTAGGCGGCGGGGTTGATCACGATTCCGCAGTGCTTCAGCCGGGCTTCGTGGATCCAGTCGACCAGTTCGCCCTCGTGGTTGGACTGCCGGAAGTCGACCGTGCCGCCGTGCGCCGCCGCCGCCTTCACGCAGAGGGCCTCGACGTCGGCCAGCGTGTCGGAGCCGTAGATCTCCGGCTGGCGCTGACCCAGCAGGTTCAGGTTGGGGCCGTTGAGGATCATGATCGGGGCGTTGGCCAGGGTGCGGGGCACGGTTCCTCCGGTCCGTTCGGGGTGCGGCGGCCCTTGCGTGACCGCCGCTCGGACCCCGGTTTATCACGGTGCGCCGACAACCCGGCCGGCCGTACCCTCCGCCCATGACGACGATCGTGTACCCGCCCAAGCCCTCGCCGGGCGACCGTGTCGCAGTGATCTCCCCCGCCTCGGGGCTGCCGGGACTCTTCCCGGTCCCCTACGAGTTGGGGCTGGAACGGCTGCGCAAGGAGTACGGCCTGGAGCCGGTCGAGTATCCCGCCACCCGGAAGATGGGCTCCACGCCCGATGAGCGGGCCGCCGACATCCACGCGGCCTTCGCCGACCCCGGGATCAAGGCCGTGATCGCGTCGATCGGCGGAGACGACCAGATCACCGTGCTGCCGCTGCTGGACCGGGAGCTGATCCGGGCCAACCCGAAGCCGTTCTTCGGCATGAGCGACAACACGAATCTCCTCGCCTACCTGCGCAATACCGGAATCGTCGGCTACCACGGCACGAGCGTCATGGTCGAGCTGGGGCGTCCCGGTGCCATGCACCCGCAGACCGCCGACTCCCTGCGTGCGGCGCTGTTCACCTCGGGCCCGTACGAGCTGCGGCCGGCCGAGCGCTGGAACGACGTCGACCGCGACTGGGCCGACCCGGCGACCTTCGACGAGGAGCCGGGGTCCCGGCCCGGGTCGGGCTGGTCCTGGGTGAACGCCGACCGGGTGACCGAGGGGCGCACGTGGGGCGGCTGCCTGGAGATCCTCGGCGGGCTGCTGATGGCCGACCGCGAGATCGCGCGGGACCCGGCGGAGTACGACGGCGGCGTGCTGATCCTGGAGACCTCCGAGGAGATGCCGAGCGCCACGGAGGTCTTCCGCACCCTGCGCAACATGGGCGAGCGCGGCCTGCTCCGGCACTTCTCCGCGCTGCTGATGGCCCGCCCGAAGACCTGGACCTTCGAGCGCCCCAACAGCCCCGAGGAGGGCGCCCGGTACGCGGCGGAGCAGCGTGAGGCGGTACTGCGGGTGATGCGGAGCTACGCCCCCGACGCCATGGTCGTCTTCGACGTGGACTTCGGCCACACCGATCCGCAGGTCGTCATCCCGTACGGGGGCACCGTACGGGTCGACGGGCCGGCCCGGCGCATCACCGTCACGTACTGACGCTCCGCCGTCGTCTACGGGTTGACGGCGAGTTCCAGATACGCCGCGAACAGCACCAGGTGGACGCCTCCCTGCAGAGGTGTGGCACGGCCGGGCACGACCGTCAGCGAGGCCACCACCACGGTCAGGGCGAGCAGCACCATGTGGGTGGAGCCGAGGCCGAGGACCAGGGGTCCGGAGAGCCATACGGAGGCCAGGGCGACCGCCGGGATGGTCAGGCCGATGCTGGCCATCGCCGAGCCGAGCGCGAGGTTCAGGCTGGTCTGCACGCGGTCGCGGCGCGCGGTGCGCAGGGCGGCGATGGTCTCGGGGAGCAGTACCAGCAGGGCGATGATGACGCCGACGACGGCGTGGGGCAGTCCGGCCCCCGCCACTCCGTCCTCGATGGTGGGCGACACCCCCTTCGCCAGGCCGACCACGCCGATCAGGGCCAGGGCCAGCAGCCCCAGGCTGGTCAGGGCGGTGCGGGTGGACGGCGCGTCCGCGTGGTCCTCCACGGTGATCACGTCGCCCTGGCGGGTGATCGGGAGGAAGTAGTCGCGGTGCCGCACCGTGAGGGTCGCGATGAACAGGCCGTAGAGGACCAGCGAGGAGAGTGCGGCGAAGGTCAGCTGGACGGTGGAGAACTCGGGGCCGGGCGCGCTGGTGGTGAACGTCGGCAGTACCAGACTGAGCGTGGCCAGGGTCGCTACCGTCGCGAGGGCGGCGCCGGTGCCCTCCGGGTTGAACACGGCGGTGCCGTGCCGCAGGGAGGCGACCAGGAGGCTGAGGCCGACCACCCCGTTGCAGGTGATCATCACGGCCGCGAAGACCGTGTCCCTGGCCAGCGTCGCGCTCTTGTCGCCGCCGTCCGCCATGAGGGTCACGATGAGCGCGACCTCGATGACCGTGACGGCGACGGCGAGGACCAGGGAACCGAAGGGTTCCCCGACCCGGTGGGCGACCACCTCGGCGTGGTGCACGGCGGCCAGTACGGCCGACGCGAGGACGATCGTCAGCAGCGCGACGACCGCACCGGGCAGATCGCGCCCCCAGGTGAGGGCCAGCAGCAGGACCGCGACCACGGGCATGACGGTCGTCCACTGCGTGATGAGCGCCCGGGGACCAGTGACCATGCGGTGATCGTCGCAGGGGGCGACGGGCGCCGCATTCTCTGTCACGCGGACCGGCGAACCCCTTCGACCGGCCACCGCGTATTCGGGGCAGGCTCAGGGCCCTTCCCCACGGCGTACGCCGGGAGCGGCGGGCGGCTCTTCGCCGCCTCGCCGCTCCCGGTGGTGGTCTCCCACGTCCGACTTGGGGTCGTACGTGCTCAGGCCTCGACGCTGTCCTTCGGAGCGTCGTCGCCCTCGGTGGCCGCCGCTTCCGCCTCGGCCTGCTTCTTGGAGGCGCGGAGGCTGGTGATCGTGGTGACGACCAGGACGGTGCAGATCACACCGAGCGAGACCGGGATGCTGATCTCGGGGACGTGGACACCGGACTCGTGCAGGGCGTGGAGCACCAGCTTGACGCCGATGAAGCCCAGGATGACCGACAGGCCGTAGGAGAGGTGCACCAGCTTCCTCAGCAGTCCGCCGAGGAGGAAGTACAGCTGTCGCAGACCCATCAGGGCGAACGCGTTGGCCGTGAACACGATGTACGGGTCCTGGGTCAGGCCGAAGATCGCCGGGATGGAGTCGAGGGCGAAGAGCACGTCGGTGGTGCCGATCGCGAGCATCACGACCAGCATCGGGGTCATGATGCGCTTGCCGTTCTCCTCGATCCACAGCTTGGTGCCGTGGTATCGGTCGGCGACACCGAAGCGGCGCTCGGCCGCCTTGAGCAGCTTGTTCTCTTCGAACTCCTCGTCGTCCTCGTCGGCCCGGGCCTCCTGGATGAGCTTCCAGGCGGTGTAGATGAGGAAGGCGCCGAAGATGTAGAAGACCCAGGAGAAGTTGGCGATGATCGCGGCACCCGCCGCGATGAAGATGGTCCTGAGGACCAGGGCGACGAGGACACCTATGAGGAGCACTCGCTGCTGGTACTGCGAGGGCACCGCGAACTTCGCCATGATCAGGATGAAGACGAAGAGATTGTCCACGCTCAGGGACTTCTCGGTGATGTAGCCCGCGAAGAACTCGCCGGCGGGCTGTCCGCCACCGAAGATGAACAGGCCGATTCCGAAGAGGGCCGCCAGGGCGATCCAGACGGCCGTCCAGATCCCCGCTTCCTTGATCGATACGTCGTGCGGCTTGCGGCCGATGAAGAAATCGGCGCCGATCAGGGCAGCGAGGCCCACGACGGTCAGGACCCACAGGGCCACAGAAACTTCCACTACTACGCCTCCGGCAGTACGTCACACGGCAAATGTCAGCGTCGTCGCTGCCGGAGGTCTCTTCCACCCCGGGTTCGGAACGCGTGACGCGCTCGAACCCACGGGCCGACGCCCCGGGATCTGGCCTGATCCGTATTGACGGGTACGCCGCACAGACAGGGAGTACTCCCCTCCGTACGAACGACAGTAGCCCATTACCAAGGAATGGTAAAGAGATTCGCAAATAAAGCTCAAAAGCCCAGTTCGGAGGCCGTCACCGGTCCCACGGACGGCGGGCCGCGGCGACCTGGGTGAGCACCTGCTGGAGCACCTGGCTGCCGGGCGGCACGAGCGAGGGCTCGTACGTCCAGGCATGCCCGACCCACGGGTCGGCGAGATGGTCGTCGGCCACCGGCGTCAGCCGGAGCAACGAGCGCCACAGGGGGTCGAGCAGCGGCCCGTACCCGGCGGAGTCCTCACGGTCGGCGACCATCATCAGGTGAACGCCCACGACCGGTCCCTCGTCGGCGAGATAGCGCAGCTGGTTCACAGCCCGGTCGTCGAAGCCGTGCGGGAAGTCGTTGACGATCAGGAGTTGCTGGGAGGTGTCGAGACCGGGCGGAAGCGCGTCGGGGGCTCCGCCGCGCAACGCCATCTGCACCAGGTCGACGCGCTGGGTGAGGCGGGTGAGCACGTCCGCCGTCCCGGCGGCCCCCGCGGCGGGCGGGGCCGCGAGCACTCCGGTCCGCACCAGCGGGGCCAGTGCCTGCGTCCCTGATCCGGCCGGATCGATGACGTGCACGGTGAACTCGCCCGCCGGATGGACGGCGAGCAGCCTGGCCGCGTGCGCGACAGCTGTCTCCAGGCCCAGGCGCCGTATCTCGTGGGCGTCCGCGAACGAACCGTCGAGCGAGGTGGAACGCCCGCTGTCGATCCACAGGCCGCGCTCCAGCGGCAGCCGGACCAGCAGCGGGATGCTGATGCGGGGCGACTCGGGCAGGTGGAGATCGCCCAGCCGCAGGGCCATGGGCATCTCCATGGGCACGCGGTAGGCGTGCCAGACGGGGTTGTCCCATCGTGCGTAGGCCGCCGGCAGGGCGGGCTCGACCACCTCGGCCTCGGCGGCGAGCTGAGCGACGTCCCGGTCCAGGACCTCCTGGGCCTGGGACACCAGCTGGGCGTGCCGGGCGCGCGCCGCCTCCCGGGCGGCGTCGCCCTGACCTCCGATCCGGCCGCGCGGGTCGGACAGGACCTGGTCGAGTTCCTTCTCCATGCGCGAGTCGGCGAAGTCGACGGCGCTTCGGTACGCGGCCGTGGTGCGTGCCAGGTCCTCGAACATGCCCCACACCTGGTTGTAGAGCCGCTCCTCCATGGACCAGCCGGTGGCATCGCCCGCGACGGGCCGGGCGGGCTGCCCGGGTGCGGCCGGCTGCGCGGCCGGCGGGGGCGGAGGCGGAGCGGCGTTCTGCCGACGCGGGTGGCTGTAGTCGATCGGGCCGCCGGCGGGCGCGGCCGACCGGCCGGTGGTGCCGGAGTCCCCCGGTCCTCCCGAGTACGGCTGCTGTGTGCCGTGCTGCCCTGGGACACCGGGCGTCTGCGGCTCAGGCACGCCCGGGGGGCCGTACGGGGAGGCCGGGGGCACGGGGCCGGTGGCGCCCTGGGGTGCGGCGGCGCCGTGGTCCTCGCCGTGTGCCGGGGCGGCGGCCTGCCGTGAGCGGTTGCCGTCGGCCGTCCTGGCCGGAGGAGCCGGTGGTGCCGGCACCGAACGGGCCAGGCCACCGGCCACCGCGTCCTGGATGTTCCCGGCGAGCTCGTGGGCCTGGGGCAGGTTCTGGTCGGTGAGGAGCTCGGCGAGGCCTCCCGCGTAACCCTGGCCGACGGCGCGCACCTTCCAGGCACCCTGGCGCCGGTAGAGCTCCAGAGCCACGACGGCGGACTCGGCCTCCAGACCGGTGATGGTGTAGCCGGCGACCTCGTCGCCGTCGAGGCCCGTGACGGCGACGAAGGGTGCGGCGACGGCCCCGAAACGGGCCGGGCCCGTTCCGCCGGCGGGCAGGGCGAGCAGCACACTGACGCGGTGCACGGCGTCCGGCACCGCTTCCAGGTCCACCGCGAGGCGATGGTCGGCGGCTGCCTGCCGGGAGACCTCCAGACCCGGGAGGGTGGGTCTGCCCGGGTGGGCCACCCATTCGACGCCCTGGACCGTGCCGTTCTCGTCGCCGAGCGTGGCTCCGGCCACGATCGGCGTGCCGGCCGAGACCCGGATCTCGAGACGGGCCCGGGGAAGCGGGAGGTTCTGCCCCCGCGTCAGCTCGGCCGTCATCGCCTTCCCCCTGTGTCACTCGTGCGTCGCTCGTGATGTGCCGTGCGGCGCCCGCCCGTCCCGAACACGGGGCCGGCAGGTCGTGTCGGCCCGCTACAGGACCGGCAGGATCGCCGGCATCAGGTCCTGGAAGGTGCGGCCGTTGGCCGGGGATCCGATGGCGGTCATCGCCCAGCCCTGGCCCGCCCGGTGGACCTTCGCCATGATCTGGGCCGTGTAGGCGCCACCGCCCGCCAGCGTGTAGCGGGCGAGCTCCTGGCCGTTGGTCTCGTCGACCAGGCGGCAGAACGCGTTCTGCACTTCCTGGAAGGTCTGACCCGTGAAGGAGTTCACGGTGAAGACGATCTGGTCGATGTGGACCGGGATGCGCTGCAGGTCGACGAGGATGGCTTCGTCGTCGCCGCCCTGGCCGACACCGCCGACGAGGTTGTCCCCCGTGTGGCGCACCGAGCCGTCGTCGCTCACCAGGTGGCGGAAGAAGACGACGTCGACCGGCTGCTTGTCCGCGAACAGGACGGCGGAGGCGTCCAGGTCGACCTCCCGGGTGCGCGAGCCGAACAGGCCACGCCGGGGAGCCGCCTGCCAGCCGAGACCCATGCGCACCGACGTCAGGCTGCCGCCGTCGTTCTTCTGCAGACTGATGGCCTGACCCTTGGTCATGTTGACGGTCACGCGCTGATCCCCTCTCGAGCGGTCCCCTGTTGCCGCGGTCCCCGCGGTTGTCCAGAACCCTACGCAGGGGCACTGACGGTGCCCCACCCGAGTCCGCACTTTGTGTCGTTCTTGCAACACAGCGCGTACCCGGGCGGGCCGTCAGGCCAGGCCGGCCTCCTTCATCTGGCGCAGTTCCTTCTTCATCTCGGAGACCTCGTCGCGCAGCCGGGCGGCGATCTCGAACTGGAGGTCCGCGGCTGCCGCCCGCATACGGGTGGTGAGCTCCTCGATCTGTTCGGCGAGTTCCGCCGCCGGGCGGTCGGTCACCGCCGTCTCCTTGGGCCTGCCCTTGGCCGCCTTGGCCGCCTTGGCACCGCCGCCCGTCGCCTGGCCGCCCAGGGAGGGCACGGGGGCCTTGGTGCCCTTGCCCTCCTTCGTCTGGCGGTAGCCCGAGCCGAGCAGCTGCTCGGTGTCGACGTCCTCGCGGGCGATCTGCGCCACGATGTCGTTGATCTTCTTGCGGAGCGGCTGGGGATCGATGCCGTTCGCCTTGTTGAACGCGACCTGCTTCTCGCGGCGGCGATTGGTCTCGTCGATGGCCTTCTCCATCGCCGGCGTGATCTTGTCGGCGTACATGTGGACCTGACCGGAGACATTGCGCGCCGCCCGGCCGATGGTCTGGATCAGGGAGGTGCCGGAGCGCAGGAAGCCCTCCTTGTCGGCGTCGAGGATGGCCACCAGGGACACCTCCGGCAGGTCGAGGCCCTCCCGGAGCAGGTTGATGCCGACCAGGACGTCGTACTCGCCGGCCCGCAGCTCACGGAGCAGTTCGACGCGGCGCAGGGTGTCGACGTCGCTGTGCAGGTAGCGGACCTGGATGCCGAGTTCCAGGAAGTAGTCGGTGAGGTCCTCGGCCATCTTCTTGGTGAGCGTGGTGACCAGGACGCGTTCGTCCTTCTCGGTCCGCTTGCGGATCTCGTGCACCAGGTCGTCGATCTGGCCCTCGGTGGGCTTGACGACGACCTCGGGGTCGACGAGGCCGGTGGGACGGATGATCTGCTCGACGGCGCCGTCCGAGCGGGAGAGCTCGTAGGTGCCCGGGGTCGCCGACAGGTACACGGTCTGCCCGATGCGTCCCTGGAACTCCTCCCACTTCAGCGGGCGGTTGTCGAGCGCGGAGGGCAGCCGGAAGCCGTGGTCGACCAGGGTCCGCTTGCGGGAGGCGTCGCCCTCGTACATGGCGCCGATCTGCGGCACGGTGACGTGCGACTCGTCGATGACCAGCAGGAAGTCGTCCGGGAAGTAGTCCAGCAGGGTGTTCGGCGGGGAACCGGGCAGGCGGCCGTCGAAGTGCATGGAGTAGTTCTCGACGCCGGAGCAGGAGCCGATCTGGCGGAGCATCTCCAGGTCGTACGTCGTACGCATCCGCAGCCGCTGGGCCTCCAGGAGCTTGCCCTGCTTCTCCAGCTCGGCCAGGCGCTCCGCCAGCTCCTTCTCGATGTCGTTGACCGCCCGCTCCAGGCGCTCGGGGCCCGCGACGTAGTGGGAGGCCGGGAAGACGTACAGCTGCTGGTCGTCGCTGATGATCTCGCCGGTGACCGGGTGGAGGGTGGACAGGGCCTCGATCTCGTCACCGAACATCTCGATGCGGACCGCGAGCTCCTCGTAGACCGGGAAGATCTCGATGGTGTCGCCGCGCACCCGGAAGGTGCCGCGGGCGAAGGCCATGTCGTTGCGCGTGTACTGGATGTCCACGAAGCGGCGCAGCAGCTCGTCCCGGTCGTGTTCTTCGCCGACCCGGAGCGGAACCATGCGGTCCACGTACTCCTGCGGGGTGCCGAGACCGTAGATGCAGGAGACGGAGGCGACCACGACGACGTCACGGCGGGTGAGCAGTGAGTTGGTCGCGGAGTGGCGCAGGCGCTCCACCTCCTCGTTGATCGAGGAGTCCTTCTCGATGTAGGTGTCCGACTGCGGGACGTAGGCCTCGGGCTGGTAGTAGTCGTAGTACGAGACGAAGTACTCGACGGCGTTGTTCGGCAGCAGCTCGCGGAACTCGTTCGCCAGCTGGGCGGCCAGGGTCTTGTTCGGCGCCATCACGAGGGTGGGGCGCTGGAGCTTCTCGATCATCCACGCGGTGGTGGCGGACTTGCCGGTGCCGGTGGCGCCGAGGAGGACGACGTCCTTCTCGCCTGCTTCGACGCGCCGGGCGAGCTCGGCGATGGCCGCCGGCTGGTCGCCGTTCGGCTGGTAGGGGCTGACGACCTCGAAGGGCGCCACCGTGCGTTCGATCTGGGAAACGGGCCGCATGGGTTCCACCGTACGACCCCGCACTGACAACCGGTCCGGATCAGCGGTTCTGCGGGGTCCGGGAGCACCGGTGGACGAGGGGGCGGCGCCTGTCGTGCGCGAGGTGGCGTGCCGGACCGCGGACCGTGTGCGGGGCCTCGGCGCGGGCGGGGACGCCCGGCTTCCTCTCGACGGGGATTCCGGCGGGCTTCCCCGTGACCATCAGCGGGTCGAACATGACCACCACGCCGGCCAGGAGGAGGAAGGCGAGGGGGCCGATCAGCATGGGGGCGAGCAGTTCGGCGGGCGAGCCTCCGGTGGAGGGGTCGGCCGTGCCGTGGAGATGGACCTCGAGGGCGGCCATGCCCGTGTAGTGCATGCCGGTGACGGCCAGCCCCATGATCAGGCTGGCGCCCACGCTCCACAGGAAACCGCGGACCTGCCCGGCCGCCCACAGGGCCGCGGTGGCGGCGGCCATGGCTATGACGACGGACACGGCCACGGTGAACGTGTTGTACGTCAGCTGCCCGTCCAGACGCATCCCGGCCATGCCCAGGTAGTGCATCGAGGCGATGCCCAGACCGGTGATGGTGCCGCCGGTGAACAGGGCCGCTCCCCGCGCGCCCCGGTAGCCGACGATGAAGATCCCGATGCCCACCATGACGATGGCGACGGCCAGGCTGGCGAAGGTCATCAGCCAGTCGTAGCGGATCGGCGTGTGTTCGATCGTGAACCCCATCATGGCGACGAAGTGCATGGTCCAGATGCCGGAGCCGATCGCCGCCGAGCCCAGGGCGAGCCATCCGGGGCGCCAGGACCGGGTGACCCGCATGGACCTGGTGGTGCAGCGCAGGCCGAGGGCACCGCCGAGACAGGCCATGAGGTAGGCCACCAGCGGTGTGACGAGTCCATAGCTGAATCCCTCGACCGTGCCTTGCATGTGCGGCTGCCCTTCCGCCTTCTCGCGCCCGGTCATGTGCCGGAATTTCCCCTGATGTGCGCCCCTCCCGGGACCGCGTCAACGGTCAGGGTCGAGGCAGAGAGTATGACTCCCACCGGAATGGTCGAACGATTCTCCGGCAAAGAATCACGGGTTTGCCCCACTTGTGCGGCCCCGGTGAGTGGAGTTGAGCAACTCCGTTCAGTCTGCGGCCATTCTGCACCCCTCTTCTATTGACTCTCTGGTGCCACAGTGGTGCTGTCCGTGATCGCTCGACGCGAGGAGTACGCATGCACGTGCGCGCAGTTGCCGTCACGACCACCGCGCTTCTGGGAGTCGCCCTGCTCGCTCCGCTCTCACACGCCCGGGGCGCCCAGACCGACGAAGGGCCCTCGGTCGTCGCCCACAGGGGCGCTTCCGGTTATGCGCCGGAGAACACGCTGGCCGCCGTCGACAAGGCCGCAGAGCTGGGCATCCGCTGGGTGGAGAACGACGTCCAGCGCACCAGGGACGGCGAACTCGTCGTCCTCCACGACGACAACCTTCGCCGTACGACGAACGTGGAGGAGGTCTTCCCCGACCGGTCGCCCTGGAAGGTGAAGGACTTCACCGCCGCGGAGATCGCCCGGCTGGACGCGGGGAGCTGGTTCGGGTCCCAGTACGCGGGCGCGCGTGTGCCGACGCTCAAGCAGTACGTGGACCGTGTGGAGCACAATCACCAGAAGCTGCTGCTGGAGCTGAAGAACCCCCAGCTGTATCCGGGCATCGAACAGCAGACCCTCAAGGTCCTCGCCAACGAGGGCTGGCTCGACCGGCGGCATGTGGCCGGCCGCCTGGTCGTGCAGAGTTTCAGCGCGGACAGCGTCCGGACCGTCCACGAACTAAAGCCGGCCGTCAGGACCGGGTTCCTCGGCACACCGTCCGTGGCGGACCTGCCCGCGTACGCCGAGTTCACCGACCAGATCAATCCGTCGCACGGTTCCCTCTCCACCGGCTACGTGGCCTCGGTGCACGCCTTCACGGGAGCGCACGGCAGGCCGCTGGAGGTCTTCACCTGGACGGTCGACGACGCGGACACCGCCCGGCGGGTCGCCGGGTACGACGTCGACGGCATCATCACCAACAAGCCCGACGTGGTGCGGGACGCCGTGGGCGAGGACTCGGCCGAACGGTGATCCCGTCGTGCCGGGAGCACGGGACGGCCGCGTGCACCGCTGTCCCGCTGCCCCGGCGTTGTCAGTGGCTGCCCGTACCGTGGGCGCATGGAGAGCCATGGGCAGTACGAGCAGCAGGTCGTGTGGACCGTCGTCGGCACCGGCATCGGTCCGCTGCTGCTGGCCGCCACCCGCGACGGCCTGGTCAACGTCGTGTTCCACGCCACCGACGCCGCGCGCGACCGGGCGCTCGAGAGGCTCGCGGCCCGACTGGGCTCGGAGCCCGTCGAGGCGCCCGGCTCCCCGCTGCTGACCGAGGCGATACGGCAGGTGGAGGCCTACTTCGCGGGCAGGCGGCGTGACTTCGACCTGCCGCTGGACTGGTCGCTGATCTCGGGCTTCAACCGGCAGGTGCTGCGCGAGCTGGCCTCGGGCGTCCCCTTCGGCTCGGTCGTCGGCTACGGCGACCTCGCCGACCGGGTCGGCCAGCCGGGCGCCGCACAGGCGGTGGGCATGGCCATGGGGGCCAACCCGCTGCCGGTCGTCGTGCCGTGCCACCGGGTCGTCGAGAGAGACGGCGGCATCGGCGGGTTCGGGGGCGGCGTGGACACCAAGCGGCAGTTGCTCGCCCTGGAGGGCGTGCTGCCCGAGCCGCTGTTCTGAGGGGTCCGGCCGCCCGGGTGGTGCCGGGCAGGGGTCATGTGGAGTGCGGGGCAGGGGTTATGCGTAGTGCCGCGCTTCGAAGATGTTGCCGTCGGGGTCACCGAAGTAGAAGCTGCGCCGGGCCAGGCCACGGGCACCGTAGGAGTCGTACGACAGCTCCGATACCGGAATGGCCTGCTCTTCCAGGCGACTGCGCAGTGCGTCGAAGTCGTGCGTGGAAAGGGACAGGCAGACGTGGTTGACGGGGTGGCCCGCGCTGCCGTCGGCACCGGGGACCACGCGCATGCGCTCTGCCAGGGAGTGCGGCGCCAGGTCGAAGATGGTCTCCTCATTGAGGCGCACGGAGGGGAAGCTCACGCTGCCCGCGACGTACTCGCTCACTCTCAGGGGCTCCATCCCGAGCGTCTTCTCGTAGAAGTCGGCCGCTGCGACCGGGTCCCGCACCCAGAGGACGACATGGTCGAGACGTGTCGTGTTGTCCGTCATGACTGTCAGCCTCGCGGTTTCCCCCGAGCACCGCAAGAGCCCGGCAGGGCCTCCGCGAGGGTTTGGCCCGGTGCCCCGCCCGCCAGGGATGAGGGAGGACCGACGGACAGGAGGCAGGCGCGTGATGCTGATGGTGTCGGAAGAGGTACGGGCGGCGGTCGAGGCGCGTCACCCCGTGGTGGCGCTGGAGTCGACGATCATCGCGCACGGGCTGCCGCGCCCGCGCAACCTGCTGGTGGCGCGGGAGCTGGAAGAGGCGGTACGGCGGGAGGGCGCCGTACCGGCGACCATCGCCGTGCTGGACGGACGGCCCCATGTCGGCCTGGACAAGCAACAACTGGAGCGGGTCGCGAACGAGGACGGCATCCGCAAGCTGGGCCACCGCGACCTGCCGCTCGCGGTGGCCGCCGGAGCGAGCGGAGCGACCACCGTGTCGGCGACCGCCCAGCTGGCGGCCCAGGCGGGCGTACGGGTGTTCGCGACCGGCGGGCTCGGCGGCGTGCACCGGGAGTGGACGGTGACGCAGGACGAGTCGGCCGACCTCGGCCTGTTGGCACGCACCCGGATAACGGTCGTCTGCGCGGGCGTGAAATCCATCCTGGACGTGCCGGCGACCCTGCAACGCCTGGAGACACTGGGCGTCGCGGTGGCCGGTTACGGTACGGACCGCTTCCCCGGCTTCTACCTGTCCGACTCCGGGCACGCGGTGGACTGGACGCTGGACACCCCGCAGCAGGTGGCCGCGGTGATGCGGGCACAGGACACGCTCGGCGGGCCGCGGTCCGCGCTCGTCGTCGCCAACCCCGTCCCGGAGGAGGAGCAGCTCGATCCCGCGCTCCACGCGCGGGTGCTCGCCGACGCGCTGCAGGCGTGCGAGGAGGAGGGGGTCACGGGGCAGGCGGTCACACCGTTCCTGCTCGACTACCTGGTACGGCACACCGACGGTGCCTCGCTGAGCGCCAACCTGGCGGCGGTGCGGGGGAACGTGCGGCTGGCGGCACGCGTCGCGGCGGCATGGACCGCGGCGTGACCGCCGGGCCGGGCGCCGCACTGCTGGTCGTCGGGGACGTCATCACCGACGTCGTCGCCCGGCACCGGGGACCGCTGGCCGCCGGCACGGACACGGCGGCCTCGATCCGCCGACTGCCCGGTGGGGCTGGTGCCAACGTGGCCTGCTGGGCCGCGTACGCAGGGTGCGGTGACGTGCGGCTGCTGGGGCGGGTCGGCGCCGACGCGGCTGCCTGGCACGAGCGGGAACTCGTGGCCCGTGGAGTGCGCCCTCTCCTCGTCGTCGACCCAGTGGCGCCGACGGGGACGGTGATCTGCCTGGTCGACACGGGTGACTCGGCCGAGCGGACGTTTCTGACGGACAGCGGGGCGTCGCTGCGGACCGGGCCCGGCGACTGGTCGGACACCCTGCTCGACGGCGTCGCCCGGTTGCACCTGTCGGGCTACCTCCTGTTCTCGGAGCCGAGCCGTGCTCTGGCGCAGGTCGCGCTGGCCGCGGCTCACGCGCGTGGGGTGCCGGTCAGTCTGGACCCGGCGTCGGCGGGGTTCCTCACCGGGCTGGGCGTCGGCCGTTTCCTGGACCTGGTCGCGGGAGTGGACGTCCTGCTGCCCAGCCGTGACGAGGCGTGCCTGCTCACCGGGTTGTCCGACCCCGTGGACGCGGCGGCGAAGCTGAGCCGGCACGTCCCGCTGGTGATCGCCAAGCAGGGCGCGGAGGGGGCCTTGGTGGCCCGGTCCGGTGCCGTGTGCGCGCGTGTGCCCGCCGCCCCGGCGTCGCCGCGGGACAGTACGGGCGCCGGTGACGCCTTCACCGGCGCGTTCCTCGCCGCGCTGCTCGCGGACGCGGGGCCCGAGGCGGCGGCGGCCGCGGGGTGCCGGGCGGGGGCGAGGGCGGTCGAACGGGTGGGTGCGAGACCTCCGACGGCAACCGACTGACCGCCGGTCGGCCAGTGCGGATGGGAGGGCGCCGGTGGTGGTGGTTGGCGGCGGTGGTGGTCGGCGGTGGTGCAGACCCTCAACGACTGCTTTCGCGCCCTGCGGCACGCCGGTCAAGGGCAGCGGCCCGGGAGCGACGGGAGCACCGGGAGCACCGGGAGCGCCGAAACCCCAACTCCCCTACGCCTTGCGCCCCCACGCCGAGATCATCGGAGCCGTCACGAGGTCCATGCTGCCGGACGCGACGTTCGCGAGGTGGCGGTCGATGTCCTCGTGCGTGGCCACCCCCGCGCCGACCAGTTGGTCGCGGACCTGACGGACCGTCGCGGACTCCAGGACGGCGCACGCGGGTGAGGTGACCGGGAAGTAGGCGTCGGCCTCCACGCGCCGCAGCCCGGCCTCCCGGAGGAGACGCGGGAGCCGGCGGCCGCAGGAGAGGTCGGCACCGCGGTGAGCCAGCAGTTGGCGGTAGCCGTGCCGCACCCGGTTCGCCAGTCGCTGCTCGGGACCGTGCTCGTCGGGGCAGAGCAGGGGCTGCAGCGCGGGATCGGCGTCCTCGACCAGGAGACGGCCCCCTGGGCGCAGGGCTTTGACCATCGAACGCAACGCCCGCTCCCGGTCCGGGACATGGACGAGAACCAGCCGTGCGTGCACCAGGTCGAAGCCCTCCCCCGGAGCTTCCTCCGCGCCCACGTCGTGCACGCGGACTTCGACCGGAGGCCGGCCGGCCGGAGCGACCCATGAGGTGTCGATGTCGGTCGCGAGGACCTTGCCGGTCGGACCCACCCTCTTGGCCAGCCAGGACACCACGGAGGTGCCGCCGGCTCCGACCTCCCAGCAGCGCCAGCCGGGTCCGACACCGAGCGTCTGGAGGTACCGGAACGTCGTGGGGTCGAAGAGCGCGGCGAAGGCGTCGAAGCGCTCCGCCACCTCGGCCTGCCGGTTGTCGAGGAGGTGTCCGTCGGTTCGCGTCATGCGGCGATCATCCCAGTTGTCCCGCTTGTCCCAAGCTGACGACGCTCCGGCACGACACCCCCTCGCAGCGACCGGCCGGGCCGGGGGCGTGACCGGCCCGGCCGGTGTCCACGCCGTGTCCGGTCCACGCCATGTCCGGTCCATGCCGAACCCGATCCATGCCGAACCCGGTCCGTGCCCGAGCCCGGTCCGGGTCCCACCGCAACCGCCCTGTCCACAGCCGGGAACAAAGCGGAACGCCTCATTTCCCCAGGCTGATCCGCCGCTCGAGCAGGCCTGGCAGACTGGCGCGAAGGCGCGGGAAGCACGGCGCGAGGGGACCCACGCGGGGAGACACGGATGACGATGGCAGGGAACCTACGGAGGGTCACGGGCCTGGGAAAGGCCGGCGGCCTCCGCAAGGTGGCAAGGCTGGCCCGACGGCGCCCGCGCGTGGACCTGAGCCACCCCGCCCGCTCCCCACTGGGCTCCTCGGTGGTGAACTGCGTGACCTACCGGGACGGTGTCCGCACTCCGGAGGGCGGCGATCCGGTCGACGTGGTGAAGCGGATGCGGGAGCGGGGAACCGGTTTCGTCTGGCTCGGCCTGCATGAGCCGACGGACCAGGAGTTCGCGGGCGTCGCGGAGCTCTTCGACCTGCACCCGCTGGCGGTCGAGGACGCGATCGAGGCCCATCAGCGCCCGAAGGTGGAGCGGTACGGCGACACGCTCTTCGCCGTGTTCAAGACGGTTTGCTACGTGGAGCACGAGGAACTCACGGCCACGAGCGAGGTGGTGAGCACCGGCGAGATCATGGTGTTCGTCGGCCAGGACTTCGTGATCACCGTGCGGCACGGGCGGCACGGCTCACTGGGACCGCTGCGGGAGGGGCTGGAGTCGGACCCCGCCCAGCTCGTCAAGGGGCCGTCGGCCGTGCTGCACGCGATCGCGGACCACGTGGTGGACGACTTCCTGAGCGTCATCGAAGCGGTCCAGGCGGACATCGACCATGTCGAGACGGAGGTGTTCGCGGAGCACGGCGCACGGGTCGATCCAGGGCGGATCTACCAGCTCAAGCGTGAACTCCTCGAACTGAGGCGGGCCGTGGTGCCGCTCGGCCGGCCGCTGGAAGAGCTGGCCACACGGCCGGCCCGGGTGGTCGAGCCGGAGATACAGGCCTACTTCCGCGACGTCGCCGACCATCTGCTGCGTGCCACCGAGCAGCTCGCGGCGTTCGACGAGCTGCTCAACTCCATTCTCCAGGCCCACCTCGCCCGCGTGACGGTGGCGCAGAACGAGGACATGCGGAAGATCACCGCCTGGGCCGCGATCGTCGCCGTGCCCACGATGGTCTGCGGGATGTACGGCATGAACTTCGACCACATGCCGGAACTGCGCTGGCGGTACGGCTACGGCCTGGTCATAGGCGTGATAGCCGTGTCCTGCCTGGCTCTGCACCGGGGCTTCCGGCGCAACGGCTGGCTCTGACGCGACGGCCCGAGCCGTTCAGACGGAGATGCCGAGATGCCCACGCCCTGCGCGGCACGACACGAAGGCCGGGCGGGCCTCGCCGCCCGTCTCCGCGGACGGGTCGACGCGCCCGGCTCCCGGAGAACCGCCGAAGCAGACCGCGAAGTGCGGGCATCACCGGCGTGGGCGGCATGGACCCACCGTCGGAGGAGACCGTCAAGGCGACTGGGAAGTCGCATGCGCACGCGTGTGGAAGGGCCGGGAGAGTCAGCCGCCCGCGCGGCCCGTCAGCCGTTCCACGCGGGGTGCCGCGGATCGTCGGCGCGCACCAGGACGTCGGCGGCACCGGAGGGATCGGTCTCCTCCTCGTAGCGCTCGAAGGCGGGCAGGGTCCAGTGCTCGGCCTCGGGGGTGCGGCGACGCAGTGCGCCGGGGCCGAGGGCGAGGTGGATGCTCAGATCCAGGGGGAACCAGTGGCGCAGCAGGAAGGGGCCGTGCAGCAGCAGCGCACCGCCGGGCGGGAGACGGACGTAGGGGCTGCGGGTGGCCCGGTCGGTGACCGGGTCCCACAAGTCGGGCAGGACCCGCCCGTCGCCGCCGGGTCCGAGGGGGTCGAAGACCTCGCGCCACAGGGTGCCGGTGTCGTGCCAGCCGTTGTAGTAGGACTCGACGTCCTGATGCCCGTACTCGAGACGGAGGGAGGCGGGACGCAGGAAGCCCTCCGTCCCGACGGTGAGGGAGGGCCTGCCGCGAACGCGCAGCGCCTCGGAGACCCGGTCGGCGAGGTCGCCGGGGCGGGCGGCCGGGGCGCCGTCGAAGGCGACGCGCGGCCAGGCGCTGCCGTCGGCGGGTCGGAGGTCGAGCAGGCGCCCGGCGAGCAGGTCGCCGAGCCTGTCCCAGGTGATCGCTTGCAGTCGCACCCGCCCATCATGCGTCAGCCGCCGGTCCACCCGCCTGGACGCCTGCGTATGCGCTCGCGCCGACCGGCCATGGTCACCGTGCCCGTACGGATGTTGACTTGCGGTGGTCGACGGCCGTCGGTGCCGAGCGGGCATCGACTCGACGGGTGGGAGCTGACAGGACATGATCGACGGACCGTACTTCGTGCTGACGGTGCTGGGTGTGCTCGGGACCGGTCTGACGGCCGGCGCCTTCTGCGCGTTCTCGACGTTCGTCATGCGGGGGCTCGCGGCGCTGCCGCCCGCGCAGGGGGTCGCCGCGATGAACGCGATCAACACGGCCGCGGTGCGGCCCGCCTTCATGCTCATGTTCCTCGGGACGGCGGCGCTGACCGCGGTGATCGCCGTGGTGACGTTCGTGCTGTGGCCCGACGGGGCCGCGGTGGAGTTGCTGGGCAGTGCGCTGTTCCTCTTCGGATCGTTCGGGGTGACCGCGGCCGCCAACGTGCCGCGCAACTCCGCACTGCTCGAGCTGGAGCCGGGCACCGCGGAGGCGGCCGCCCGGTGGCCTTCGTACGTACGCGAGTGGACGGCGTGGAACCACGTCCGCACGGCTGCCTCGGCCGCGGCGGCGGTGGCCTACGTGCTGGCCCTCGCCTGAGCCGGCGGACGCCACCCCACTCCGGGGCGCCGCCCCGGGCGAGGCGGCCGGCAGCCACTGGTTCCTGCCCACGCGGGGGCGGCGCCGCAGCCCGGAGCACGGGGGCCAAGGCGCCGTCCGGTGCTCTGCGCTCGGGGCGGGCGGCACGTATCGTGGGCCCGAAGGGCGCCGCCCGCGACGTACGGCCGGCCACCCCGCACGCAAGGAAGACGGCCATGGCCGATCCCAAGGGTTTCCTGACCACGCCCCGCGAGGAGTGGCCCCGCAGGCCGGCGGGGGAGCGCGCCCGGGACTGGGACGAGGTGTACGTCCCTGGGGCGCTGCTGCCGGTCATCGGCGCGCAGGCCGGTCGCTGCATGGACTGCGGCATCCCCTTCTGCCACGACGCCTGTCCGCTCGGCAATCTGATCCCGGAGTGGAATGACCTGGTCACCCGGTCGGACTGGCGGGCGGCGAGCGAGCGGCTGCACGCCACGAACAACTTCCCCGAGTTCACCGGCCGGTTGTGCCCGGCACCGTGCGAGGCGGGCTGTGTGCTCGCCATCAACCAGCCCGCCGTCACCATCAAGAACGTCGAGTGTGCGATCGCCGACAAAGCCTGGGAGGAGGGCTTCGCACCGCCGCGCCCGCCGGACCGGCTGTCCGGGCGGACGGTGGCGGTGATCGGGTCGGGGCCCACCGGGCTCGCGGCGGCGCAGCAGCTGACCCGGGCCGGGCACACGGTCGCCGTCTACGAGCGGGACGACCGGATCGGTGGGCTGCTGCGGTACGGCATCCCCGAGTTCAAGATGGAGAAGCGGCACCTGGATCGGCGCGTCGACCAGATGCGGGCCGAGGGGACGAGGTTCCGTACGTCGACGGCGGTCGGGCGGGACGTCCCCGCCGGCGAACTGCGGGCCCGCTACGACGCGGTGGTGATCGCCACCGGGGCGACGACGTGGCGCGAGCTGACCGTGCCCGGTCGGGAGCTGGCCGGTATCCATCAGGCGATGGAGTACCTGCCGCTGGCGAACCGGGTGTGCGAGGGGGATCTGGAGCGCTCCCCGCTGTCCGCCGCCGGGAGGCACGTCGTCATCGTCGGCGGCGGTGACACGGGGGCCGACTGCCTCGGTACCGCGGTCCGGGAGGGGGCCGCGTCCGTGACCCAGCTGGACATCTACGCGCAGCCGGGTTCGGAGCGCGACGAGGCGGCCGAGCCCTGGCCGACGTACCCGCGGCTGTACCGGCTGTCGGCAGCGCACGAGGAGGCACGTGAACTGCGGTCCGCGCCGGCGGCGGACGCGGACGCACGACTGTTCGCGGCGAACACGCTCCGTTTCACCGGTGACGCGGAGAGGCACGTGCGGTCGCTGCACCTGGTCGGAGTGGACGCCGGGCGCCGTCCGCTGCCCGGCACCGAGAGGTCGCTCCCGGCCGACCTCGTCCTCCTCGCCCTCGGCTTCTCGGGGCCCGACCGTGACGACGGGCTCATCGACCAACTGGGGCTGGCGCTGGAGCCCCGTGGCACGATCGCCCGGGACCCGGGCTTCGCGACCAATGTCCCGGGCTGGTTCGCCGCGGGGGACGCGGCACGCGGGCCGTCGCTCGTCGTGTGGGCGATCGCGGAGGGGCGGGCGGTGGCGGCGGCCGTCGACCGTCACCTGTCCGGCGGCAGCACACGGCTGCCGGCACCGGTCGGCCCGTACGACCGGCCGATGACGGTTTGAGCACGCCGCCGCTCCCGCACGGGCCGATCAAGCACACCCACCGCTCCTCCACGGGCCGGTCAGCGGGGACACAGCCTGCCCGGGTCACCACCTGCCGCTCACAACCTGCGGGGTCCCCCCTGGGTCACAGCCTGCGGGTCACCACCTGCGGGTCGCGAAGCCCGCGGATCACAGCCCGCGGATCACGGTTTACGGCCCACTGCCCCGTACCCCGGGATGACCCCGTCCTCCTGCCCGGCAACCGGCTCGCCCAGT
The DNA here is from genome assembly GCF_055603605.1 of Streptomyces sp. NPDC037271. Classification (NCBI taxonomy): domain Bacteria; kingdom Bacillati; phylum Actinomycetota; class Actinomycetes; order Kitasatosporales; family Streptomycetaceae; genus Streptomyces; species Streptomyces sp. NPDC037271. The sequence continues at coordinate 204,445 of NZ_JBVJVN010000004.1, read as the reverse complement.
TCCGGGTGCCACAGATGGGGCACCGCGACGCCGGGATCGACCAGGTCGAGGCCGGCGAAGAAGCGGGCGAACTCATCGCGTGAGCGCAGGGCCAGGGTGACACCGGCGGCGCTGAGCTTCTCGGTGGCCGCCCGCGACTCCTCGGGCGTGAAGTCGGCCGTCGCGTGGGTCATCACCAGGTGACTTCCGGAAGGCAGCGCCGACAGCAGCCGGCCGACCAGGTCGTGCGCGCCGTCCTCGTCGGAGACGAAGTGCAGCAGCGCGACCAGGGACAGCGCGATGGGCCGGTCGAAGTCCAGGATCTTCCTGGCACCGTCCAGGATGGCGTCCGGATCCCGGACATCGGCCTGGAGGTACTCGGTCGCCCCGTCGGGCGTGCCGCGCAGCAGGGCCGCCGCGTGGGCCAGCACGATGGGGTCGTTGTCGCAGTAGACGACGCGGGCGTCGGACGCGGTCTCCTGGGCGACCTGATGGAGGTTGGGTTCGGTGGGGATACCGGTTCCGACGTCCAGGAACTGCCGTATGCCCTGACCGGTGAGCCAGCGGGTGGCCCGGTGCATGAAGGCGCGGTTCACCCTGGCCATCACCGGCACCCTCGGGTCGAGGGTGAGCATCTGCCGGCCCATCGCCTCGTCGACCGGGTAGTTGTCCTTGCCGCCGAGATACCAGTCGTACATCCGTGCGGGGTGCGGCCTACTCGTGTCGATCTCGGCGCGGTGCTGCCCGGTCATGACGAGCTCCAAGGTGTTGGGTTTTCCTGGCGAACGGTGACGAGAACGCTGACGGCGAAGGGTGACGGCGAAGGGCGTCGGCTACGGATGACGGTCGCGGGCGACGGCGGCGGGTGGTGACGGCGGGTGATCAACTCAGTGCCAAACAGTTTAGGAAGCAAACATCAACAGAGCGTGCGTTTCAGGCCAGCAGAAAGTCCGCCTCTCCCGCCTTCGCTCCCTCGATGAAGGCCGTCATCTCGGCGGAGGTGTAGATCAGCGCCGGCCCGTCGGGGTCGGTCGACTGCCGTACGGCGATCCGGCCGTCGGCGAGCTTCATCGCCTCCAGGCAGTTGCCCCCGTTTCCGCCGCTCCACGGCTTGTGCCAGCCCTCGCTGCCCAGCTCGCGGGCGGGCATGCCGTTGTAGATCCCTTCGCTGTGGGTCCCTTCGCCGAAGATCCCCTCGTGGCGGATCCGCTCGCTGCGGGTCCGCGGCGAGCGCTGGGGTTTGATGCGATTCATTCACAGCTCCTTGCGGAGATCCCGGAGGATCTCCTTCGTGCGATGTGCCGTGGCGGCCTGCGCCGCCATGCGGTCCATGACCTCGAGATGGGTCGCCACCTCGGCGCGCGCGTCGAGGTAGACGGCGCCGGTCAGGTACTCGCTGTAGACCATGTCCGGCAGCTCCGGCATGGCGAATCGGAAGAGCACGAAGGGCCCGTACGTGCCCGGGTGCGGCCCGTTGGAGAACGGGGCGACCTGCAGCGTCACATTGGGCAGCTTCGTGGCCTCCAGCAGTCTGTCGATCTGGGCGCGCATCACCTCGGGGCCCCCGACGGGGCGGCGCAGCGCGGTCTCGTCCATCACGACCCACAGCCTGGGCGCGTCCTCACGGGTGAGCAGTTCCTGGCGCCGCATGCGCAGGTCGACGTGGCGTTCGATGTCGTCGGGCCGGGTCTGCCCGATGGCTCCCGAGCGGAGCACCCCGCGCGCGTAGTCCTCGGTCTGCAGCACTCCGGGGACGAAGTGGGGCTCGTAGGAACGGATGAGGGAGGCCGCGCCCTCCAGGCTGACGTACATGGAGAACCAGCCCGGCAGGATGTCGTGGAAGCGCTGCCACCATCCGGGCTTGTTGGCGTCCTCGGCCAGCTGGACGAAGGCGTCGGCCTCCTCGTCGCCGATGCCGTAGGCCTTCAGCAGGAGTTGGAGGTAGGGGATCTTGAGGGCGACCTCGGCCATCTCCATCCGGCGGACCGTGGCGGGGGCGACGCGCAGGATGCGCGCGGCTTCCTCGCGTTTGAGGCCGGCTCGTTCCCTCAGGTCCAACAGGCGCCTGCCGAGGACAACCTGACCGACCGTCGGCGCGGACCGCGGCTCGCTCACCGCCCACCTCCTGAAGAGTCCCGAAAGAGTCCCGCGCGTCCATGTGCGGACAGCCCGGCGGCGCCATTCGAAGATCCGTTCGATAGTCCGGTCGGGCTCTCGGTGATCCGAAGTGGCGCCGCTCGACGTGCTGTTGCGAGCAGTGTGCCACGACCGTCCAGACCGTCACACAGCACTCTGCATTTTTCAGAGTGACACTTGCCAAGTGTTCCCGCCGGGGCGATAGTGGCAAGCGTGATTCCGTCCGCGCCCTTAGGAACAGACGCCGCCGCGGGCTCCCTGGGCCTCGGTGCCGCCATGGGAGCCGGCACTTCGGGGGCCGCCGCCGCCGAGCGCCGGTTCCGCTTCGAGCTGGCCGCCCATCCGGGCTCTGCCGCGCAGGCCAGACGCCTGACGCGCGCCCGGTTGAACGGCTGGTCGGTGTGTGAGGACACCTGCGACACCGCGGCCCTGGTGGTCTCCGAGCTGGTGACCAACGCGATCGTGCACACCGCGAGCAGACACATAGTGTGCGAGTTGCACGACGGCGCCGAGCTGGTCCGCATAGCCGTACGCGACGAGGGCTGCGCCCCCGGTCAGCCCCACCCGTCGGCCGATCAGCAGCCCGAGGACGAGCACGGCAGGGGGCTGCTTCTCGTCGACGCCCTGTGCGACGCCTGGGGCGCCCAGGAGCACGGCCCCGGACTGCTGGTCTGGGCCGAGCTGCCACGCCGGGCCGACGGGCCGCGCGATCCGTTGGAGCCCCACAACGACCTGGGCTGGGGCGCCCGCCCGAAACCCGGCCCCGCCGGCGGCACGGGTGACGACGGCGAGGCGGAGGGACGCCACCTCCGGGCGCACCGCGGGACGGAGACCGAATGGCTATGAGGGCCGCGTCCGGTGTGCGTCCGCTCGGCCTGGACACCCTGGTCCGCCTCCAGCGCGGGCTGGACGCCCCCGGGGCGCTCTCCGGGACTCCCCGGCGGCTGCCCGTGCCGGACGGCATGACGGCTCCGCTGGGCTGCGACGCCGTGACGGTGCCCGCCCGCTTCGGCCCTCTGGTGCTCCCTCGGCTGCCGCGCGTGGGCTGCGTCTACGCCGACGACGCGCACTGGTGGTGGATCGTCCCGTCCGACTCCGACTACGCCCTGGAGTGGCCCGTTCCCGCGCGGTACGCCACCGGCGCGGTCGTTCCCGACGCACCGGACGTTCCCGGCCTCATCCATCGCCCCGACGGCACGGTCCCCTACACCCCGCCCATACCGCTCTACCTCGCCCTGTGCCGGGTGACGAACACGACGCCCACATGGTCACGGCCGGTGAGCGCGTAGGCGCCGCCGCACGCTCAGACGGGCGAGCCGCCTGCGGCGTCACCGCGGACGATGACCAGGAACATGTCCGTGGCGAGGTCCATGACGACCTCGGCGGGCAGGCCCTCCAGACGTCGCGCGTTCGCGAACTCCTCCGCCGGCCAGGATCCTCGCGGTCCGCCGGCGGGAAAGCGCTCGAGCACCGTTCGCCCGTTCACCACCCCGCACCTCCATGTAGCGCTGTACTCGTAGAGTTAAACGCCAACCATGGAGCGAACGCCTCGCGCGGTGACGGTACTGAGACGTAGTTGACACTCGTTCACCGCAAAGTGTGAGAGGCACCTCAGCCGTTCGGGCCCTTTCGCTACGGTGCGTCTCAGTCCTCGTACTCGTCGTGGTAGCGGACTCTCTCGCTTCCCGCGGGCGCGCCGAGGGCCGAGGCGCGCCCCTCGGGTTTCTCCCACTGCTCCTGCCTGCCGAGCGCGGTCAGGTCGAGCAGGCTGGTGGTCGAGCCGAGGCCGTCGAGGCCGCGCTCGTACGTCGAGTAGGTGTGGAAGACCCGGTCGCGGTCGCGCAGGAAGCAGCTGAGGCCGGGCCGCTCGACGAGCTCGCCCTCGTGTTCGAGGGTCACCTCGAAGTCGGTGTTGAAGTCGCTGACGTAGGACGAGTACCAGGGCAGCGTCCAGCCCATCCGTGCCTTGAACGGCAGGATCCTCGGGTACGGCGCCCGGGAGACGGCCGCGAACGTCGTACCGCGGGCCCTCAGGTGCGCGAGGTGCCCTATCTGGTCCAGGAACGCCGAGCAGCTGCGGCAGCCGGCGTCCCACTCGGGCGCGAACATGAAGTGGTAAACGACAAGCTGGTCGCGCCCCTCGAAGAGGTCGAGCAGCGTGCCCTTGCCGTCGCCGCCCTCGAACACGTACTCCTTGTCGACCTCCACCATGGGCAGCCCGCGACGCTCGGCGTTGAGCGCGTCACGCGCGCGGGTGGCCGCCTTCTCCTTGACCAGTAAGGCCTCGCGCGCCGCGCGCCAGTCCGCGCGGGTGACGATCTCCGGCAGCGACATGGATCCAGCTCCTCCTGTGCGTTACGCAACGGTCCGTCGGGGTGGTGACCGACGGGCGGGGCAGAACTCATCGCGGCTCGGCAAGATTCTTTTCGGGTGGGCGGGGGGAAGCCGCTGACCTCGGTGTTCAGTTCCGTACGGCATTCAGTTCCGTACGGATGAAGTCCCGACCGGATCAAGTCCCGCACGGTTCAAGTCCCGCACGGTTCAAGTCCCGCACGAGCTCAGGTGTCGTACGGAGCTCAGGTGTCGTACTCCTGGACGCGCCGTCCGTGGCCGCGCTCGGTCAGGGCGGGCAGCCGCTCCCCCAGTTCCCGGACCACCGCGGGGACGTCGAGGGTCAGCAGCCGGCGGTCCCGCATGAGGACGCGCCCGTCGACGATCGTCGTGCGCACGTCCGCGGACCGCGCGCTGTGCACGAGGGTGGCGGCGAGGTCGTGCACGGGCTGGGTGTGCGGCCCGGTGAGGTCGACGAGCACGAGGTCGGCCCGCCGCCCCGGTGCGATGCGGCCGACGGTGTCACCGAGCCCGACCGCGTCGGCGCTCTGCAGCGTGGCGTGGTGCAGTGCCTGGCGGGAGGTCAGCCACCGCGGGTCGCCCTCGGTGGACTTCTGGATCAGGGACGTGAGCGCCATCGACTCCCACACGTCGAGGGAGTTGTTGGAGGCGGCGCCGTCCGTGGCGAGTCCCACGGGCACGCCGATGTCGCGCAGGGCGCGTACCGGTGTGGTGGTGGGCCAGGCGAACTTGAGGTACCCGCGGGGCGCGGTCGCCACGGCCGTACGCCCTTCCGCGCGCGCGAGGAGCGGCAGATCGGTCTCGACGATGCCGGTGCCGTGCGCGATGAGCACGTCGGTGTCGAGGATGCCGGTGCGCTCCAGGACCTGAATCGGGGTGACGCCGTGCCGGGCGAGGCTGGTCTCGGTCTGGTCGCGGTTCTCGGCGGCGTGGAGGTGCACGGACAGGCCGTGGTCGCGGGCGAGTTCCGCGGTGGCGGCGAGGTCGGTGTCGGTCACCGTGTAGGGGGCGTGCGGGGCGAGGGCGGTCGTGATCCGGCCGTCCGCGGCGCCCCGGTGCCGCACGGCGAACTCCAGCGACGCCTCCATCCCTTCCGGCCCCTGGGTGGAGAAGTACGCCTGCCCCAGCAGCGCCCGCATCCCGCACTCGGCGACCACGGTGGCAACCGCGTCCATGGCGAAGTAGTGGTCCGCGAACGTCGTCACGCCCGCGCGGATCATCTCGGCGCAGGCGAGCCGGGCGCCCAGCTCCACGTCGCGTTCGGTGAGGTTGGACTCGACGGGCCAGACGACATCGTTGAACCACTCCTCGGTGGGCAGGTCCTCGGCGAGTCCGCGCAGGGCGACCATCGGAGCGTGCGTGTGGCAGTTGATCAGACCGGGGAGGGCGACCTGGCCGCGTGCGTCGATGCGGTCGGCGGCGGGGAGGCCGGCCACGGCGGCGGCCGTCGTCACGGAATCGACGACTCCGTCCCGTACGACGACGGCCGCGTCCTCCTCGAAGCCGATCCGTTCCCGGTCGTCGTGGACGAGGACGGTACAGCCGGTGATCACCAGGTCGGCGGGCTGCTCACGGGAACCAGCGGGCTTCCGCTCCTCATGGAGATCTGTGGGCTTCGGCTTCTCATGGGAAGAAGGCGTCATCCCGTCAACGTACGGTCCGGCGTGCGGTCGGTTTGCGAGGCGCGGGAAGAACGGGCGGGTCCGGGTGGTGTGACGGTGAGCCGTGACGCGGGGGCCGGAGCGGCTGCTCCGCGCGGCGGCTCCGCACGGTCGGCGCCCGGGCCGGGGTGTCACATCCGACAGCACCTTCTCGACGAGGGCCGACGACTCGCGTGGAGTGATGGCCTGTGCCCGAAGGACGAGGATGCCGTACTGACCCTTGAGATACACCGGGAGACCCGCGCGCTCCCGGCCGCAACGATGGTCCACCGTAGCTCAACGCGCCTTCTGGACACCGCCGTTGGGCCACGCCACGTACACGGGGTCGTCTTGGCCCTGGGACGCCGTTGCCCGTGCGGAGGTACACGGCGGCGGACGTGGCCGATGTGCCGCTGGTCCGCGTACGGCGGTGACCCGGCTGCGGGACACTGACGCGCCGCGTCACCGCCGGGAACCGCGACGGGCCGGCTCCCCGCTGTGCGTCGCCGCCACGCGTCCCGCGACGCACTGGCCATCGGCCTCTTCCTCCCCGCGACGTCAGCCTTCCTCCATGGCCCCACGGAGCAGCCTCCCGGCACGCGTCACCGACCGCGCCAGGGCGTCCGGCCGGGGTGTCAGGTCCGCCAGCAGCACGTCGATCCCGCTCAGCCCGGCCCGCTCGACCAGCCCCTTCTCGTTGGTGACCCACTCCCCGCGGGCCGCCAGTACCGCGTGCGCCGTCTGGGTCGCGGCGAGGGCGATCGCGCCGGCGACCTGGGTGAGGGCGCCCTTGGGGGCGTGGCCCGCCTTGGCGTAGGCGAGGGTGGCGGTGGCCGCTCCGTACCAGTGCTCGGGGGCGGTGGTACGGAGGGCCTGCGGGTAGGCGGGGCGGGGAAGTTCGCCGCGCAGCACCTCGTTGATCGCCAGCTCCGCGACGACCAGGTACGTCGGGATGCCCGCCAGGTGGAACATCAGCGGCTCGACGGCGAAGCGTCCCGCCTCGGCCTCCGCCACCTCGTGCTCGACCACGTCGAGGTCGCGGTAGTGCAGGTCTACCCGGCGTTCGTCGATCGTCAGCCAGGCGCCGCCGTTGAAGACGCCGCCGCCCCAGGCGCCGATGTCGGAGACCTCCCCGGCCCAGCCGAGGGCGCGGACGTCGTCCGGGTCGAAGGCTCCCCGGTAGTAGACCGCCAGGTCCCAGTCGCTGTCGGGCCCGTGGGTGCCCTGGGCCCGGGAGCCGCCGAGGGTGACCGCCCGGACGGAGGGGAGGGCGGCGAGCCGGTCGGCTGTCGTGTCGAGGAAGGCCTGGTCCGTGAGGGTGGGCACTGCTTCGGGCTCCTGGCGGTGGGGCGGCGTGACGGACGCCGGAAGCCTAGGCGGCCCGGTCGCGGGCCGCGAGGGAAATTCGGATGCGGAGGCGGTCCGGAGAACGGACGATCGGGAAATCGCCCGTTCTCCGGACCGTCTCAGGAGCCCACGTGATCCAGCGCGTCACCGTGCCCGGCCTGTTTCCGCCGCCCACCTACTCCCACGCCTCCGTCGTCGAGGTCGGGACGAGGCTCGCCTTCCTGGCCGGCTCGGTTCCACTCGACGCGGAGGGGAAGCTGGTCGGGGAGGGCGACCCGGTCCGTCAGGCCGAGCAGGTGATCGCGAACCTCACCGAGCAGTTGCGCGCGGTCGGGAGCGAGCTGAGGCACGTGCTCTCGACCGATGTGTACGTGGTGAGTGGTGAGACCGCCGACCTGTCCGCCGTCTGGGACGTCGTCGAGGCGTCCGGGCTCAGTACCGGCCCGCACTCCTCGACGCTGCTCGGGGTGAACTGCCTCGGGTATCCGGGGCAGCTGGTGGAGATCACGGCGACCGCGGTCGTGCCGGAGGAGACACGTCCGTGAGCCGGGAGGGAAGCGAACCGGTCGTCCTGCGGCGGGCGGACGGCGCCGACGCCCGTGCGGCGGCCGGCGTCTGGCTGCGTTCCTTCACCGCCGCGCTGCCCACCGTGGTCCGGCCCCGCACCGACGACGAGGTTCAGGGCTACTTCCGTCACGTGCTGGTCCCGCTGCGCGAGACATGGGTGGCGGAGGCCGCCGGCCGTGATGTCGTCGGCGTGATGGTGCTGGAGGAGGGGGAGCTGGCGCAGTTGTATCTCGCGCCGGACTGGCGCGGGCGCGGTATCGGGGACCGGTTCGTCGCACTGGCCAAGGAACGCAGGCCGGACGGGCTTTCGCTGTGGACCTTCCAGGTCAACGCGCCCGCGCACCGCTTCTACGAACGGCACGGGTTCACGGCCGTGGAGTGGACGGACGGCGCCGGGAACGAGGAACGGGAGCCGGACGTGCGGTACGTGTGGCGGCCGTAGGGCGCGGATTGGGGGGCCGGGCGGGCCGGACGCGCCCCACGGCCCGTCAGGCGCCTGCGCGCGCGTACCTGTCCGTCGCCGCCACCAGTACGTCGTCACCGATCGCTCCGGCGTCGTGTCCGGCCTCGTCCACGATCACCAGTTCGCTGTCCGGCCAGGCGTGGTGGAGCCGCCATACGACGCCCAGGAGGTTGCCGAAGTCGAGGCTGCCCTGCACCAGGGTGCCGGGGATGCCCTTCAGCAGGTGCGCGTCCCTGAGGACCACGCCCTCGTCGTCGCCGTCGCCGTCACCGAGGAAGTGGTCGTTGCCCCAGTAGTGCGTGACGGTACGTGCGAAGCCCATGCGGAACTCCGGGTCCTCGAACCGGGCGACCGAGCGCGGCGGCGCGGGGATCACCGCCGTCTCCCAGTCGGTCCAGGCACGGGCGGCCCGGGTTCGGACTTCGGCGTCGGGCGACTCCAGCAGCCGGTTGTACGCGGCGGCCGGGTTGCCGTCGCGTTCGTCCGCGGGCAGTTCGGCGAGGAACCGCTCGTGGGCCTCGGGGAAGATCTTCCCCAACCCTCGGGTCATGAGGGCCACTTCGGCGTGGGAGCCGGTCGCGACCCCGGTCAGCACCAGCTCGGACACCACCCCCGGGTGGGTCTGCGCGTACCGCAGTCCCAGTACCGACCCCCACGACACGCCCCACACCAACCAGCGTTCGATGCCCAGGTGGGCGCGCAACCGTTCCAGGTCCGCCATGAGGTGGGCGGTCGTGTTGACGCTCATGTCGGTGTCGTACTCGCTCGCCCGGGGGACCGACCGTCCGGCGCCGCGCTGGTCGAGGAGCACGATCCGGTAGGCGGCCGGGTCGAAGTACCGTCTGAGGTTCGGGCTCGTGCGGGATCCCGGCCCACCGTGCAGCACCAGCGCGGGCTTGCCGTGCGGGTTCCCGCAGGTCTCCCAGTGGACACGGTTGCCGTCTCCGACGTCGAGCATACCGTGGTCGTACGGTTCGATCTCCGGATACAGGCCCATCGGGGCACCGTAGCGCCCTCGGCCCGGGATGCTCATCCTCTTTACCGGATGGGCAACCCCCTTACCGGGTGGGCGGTCCCGCCGCTCTTCATCGGGTGGGCAGCCCCGCCGCCTCGGCCGCCGTGCGCAGCGCCTCCCGGAGCATCTCGGGGGTGAGCCGGCCGGTGAACGTGTTGCGCTGGCTGACGTGGAAGCAGCCGAAGAGGTGCAGGCCGGTCCCGTCGGGGGCGTCCAGCATGACGTGCCCGCCGTGCGCGAAGGCTGGGCGGGGGCGGGGCACCGGCCAGCCCGCCTCGGCGAACGCGGGCAGCGCCGCCTGCCAGCCGAACCCGCCGAGGACCACCACGGCCCGCAGCGTCGGCCGTAGCAGACCCAGCTCCTGGACGAGCCAGGGACGACAGGTGTCGCGCTCGGCGGGGGTGGGCTTGTTGGCGGGCGGCGCGCAGTGCACCGGCGAGGTGACGCGCACGCCGTACAGTTCGAGGCCGTCGTCGGCGCAGACGGCGGTGGGCTGGGACGCGAGGCCCACGTCGTACAGCGCCCGGTACAGCACGTCTCCGGAACGGTCACCGGTGAACATCCGGCCGGTGCGGTTGCCGCCGTGGGCCGCCGGGGCGAGTCCGACGATCAGCAGACGCGCGTCCGGCGGTCCGAAGCCCGGTACCGGCCTGCCCCAGTACGTCCAGTCGGCGAAGGCCGCCCGCTTGGTGCGGGCCACCTCCTCCCGCCAGTCGACCAGCCGCGGACAGGCCCGGCACCCCGCGATCCGCTGGTCGAGTACGGAGAGGCCGCTGGTTTCCCCGCTGGTGTCCATGCTTCCACCGTAAAACCGTCCCCGGAACACGTCGGGATGCGAGGCCACCGAGCCACCGGGCCACTCAGCCGCCGGGTCACTGAGCCGCCGGGCCGCCGCGGGCCGATCGCCGGACCGCGCGCGACAGGGCGGGGCGGGAACCGTGTGACGTCCTCCACCGCTCTGGGTGGTCACCGCGCGCTGTCGGCGCCGCCCCCTGCCCCTGGCGGCAGCCGCGAGTTGTTCAGTGGGACGGAGCAGGTTACTGAACAACCAGGCGGGTGCTGGACTCGGTGCAGCGGGGCACCGACCGACCGCCTCGGCTCCGAGCGCACCGGTGCCGTGCCTGCGCTCCGACGGCTCAGGAACTCCCCCGCCGTACCGTTTCCGCTCGACCGGAGGACAATGACGTGAACCCTATCCGTCGACTGACAGCCACCACCCTGGTGACCACCGCCGGTACCGCCGGTATGCGCCGGCGGGCCGCGACGACTGCCGTGACGCTGACGATGGCGGGCACACTCGGCTTCGGCGTCATGACACCGGTGGCGTCTGCCGCCAACGGGCCCTGCTACGACGGGCGCTGCAAGATCACCGTGTCGGCGCCCAGGACCATCAAGGTCGACAGCCGCACGTTCGGGTTCGGGAAGTTGAAGATCACGAGTGTCAGCTCCCGGTCCGTGAAGATGTCGGCCGCCGACGGGCGCCTCAGCGGCAGCTCCAGCCCTGGTGGCACCGTCAAGTTCAACAACCTGAAGATCTGGGTGAAGGCGGTCTCCGGCAACAAGGCCAAGCTCCAGCTGTTCCCCACGCGGTACTGAGCCTGTCGTCGAGCCCCGGCGCCGCGCGTTCGTCGCGCGCCGGGGTTCGTCGCGCGCCGGGGTTCGTCGCGCGCCGGCCAGCGGACGCGGCCGGGCCCACCGAAACTGGGGCCCCTCTCGCCGGGCCGGGCGGTTAAGGTCGAGCCATGGCTTCCGAGCATGACGAGGACTGGAACGGCGGGGCGGCCGCCCCGCAGGGCGCCACCGGGACGACGCACGGGGCGACGGCCGGGTCGACGGCCGACCGAAGGACCGACGGCACGGTCGGCCCGAAGGGCACCGCGCAGCAGCCCGACCCGGGTGGCGAGGGCGCCGCTGCCGCCGCCCAGGCCCCGGACCCCAAGACCGCCGCCGCGATCGCCGCGGCCGAGGCGGCCGGGCCGAAGGACGGCGAGAGCGTCCGCGTGGACAGCTGGATCTGGGCCGTCCGCCTCTTCAAGACCCGCTCCCTCGGCTCGACCGCCTGCCGAGGCGGCCATGTCCGGGTGAACGGCGAGCGTGTGAAACCCGCGTACTCACTGCGCGTCGGCGACGAGGTGCGCCTGCGGCAGGAGGGCAGGGAACGCGTCGTCGTCGTGAAGCGGCTGATCCGCAAGCGCGTCGGTGCCCCGGTCGCCGCGCAGTGCTACATCGACAACTCCCCGCCGCCCCCGCCCCGCGAGGCCGTCGCCCCGGCCGGCATCCGCGACCGCGGCGCCGGCCGCCCGACCAAGCGAGACCGCCGCGAGCTGGAGCGCCTGCGCGGACTGGAAAGCCTGAGCCGCGCCCGTAGGGACGCCGAGACCAAGCCTGATCAGATCTGATCTGATCTGATCTGCCCTGATCGGATCAGAGTTGAGCCGAGCCAAGCCGAGCGGTGCATGACGCTGTCAGGGCTGATGCCGTCCGGGAATCGGCCCACTCGCCGGCCCGGAACTCATCGCCGGTCCGCTGTCCCGGGCACGCGAACCGCCCTCACCCAGGTCCCGTCGTCGGTGAGATACCGGTCCACCCCGAGCCCCTCCTCCCCCAGTGCCTCCTCGGACTGCTCCGTGGTCAGCGGCCGGGCCAGGAAGGTCTGTGTCCAGACCCATGGGACGGAGACCCGCCGTCAGAACGGAAACCAGCCGTGTCCGATGTACCAGTGGCCGCCGGCCCGCAGGTGGTCCCCGACGGCCCGCTCCACCGAGGTGCGCCGCGGCAGCCCCTCGGCCGGCAGGCAGGGGTTCCCGAAGACGAAACGGACGGGTTCCTCGTCGGCCGGCGCAGTGTCCTCGCACGCCACCCGGAAGCGTTCCTGGAACCGGACGATGTTGGAGTCCGCGGCCAGGTACCTCTTCAGCTGAGGGTCGAGGAGCCAGGACTGGCACATCGCGGCTCGATAGGTCTCCTCGGGGAAGTGCCGTCGGAAGAAGTCCCCGGCCAGTGTGAGCGAGCGGTCGCAGGCGGCCGGCGTGAGCGGGCCGCGGTAGTCCGGGATGTGCAGGTTCAGGCAGGCCTCACCGGGCATCGCGTCCAGCCCGGCCGCCCGCAGCACCGGTGCCGCGCGCTGCCCGACCGTGGCCCGCTCGAACTGCAGCCGCCCCAGTTGGTACAGCTCTCCCCGGAAGTGGTGCACCAGCCACTGCGGCGCCCGCACCCCGCCCGTGCCGTGCCGCCTGCGGTGGCTCGCCATGTTCCGTCCCAGGTCGGCGAGGGTGTGTCGGGTGACCTCGGCCGGAATGCCGCGCTCCTGGTGGTACGCGCGTGTGTACGGCAGCGCCGCGACGAACACGTACGCGGCGAAGTACGCGCCCAGCGCCTGGGGCGCCTCGGTCAGACGCTCCCCGAACCGCCGCACACCCTCCCGGTTCCCGGCGTCCCCGGCCACGTCCCCGAGGTCCCGGACCAGTTCCAGGACGCACTCCTCCAGCAGCCGCGTCACTCCGGCGTCGTGCGCCACCGCCCCGCTCAGTCCCACCAGTGTGTTGATGTCCTCGTGCGGCACCGCCAGGTCGAGCAGTACCTCGGGCAGGCCGTCGGCGTCCGGCAGGGCTGGTCCGTCCGGTGGCACGGTCGCTTCCCCCTCTTTCCGCGCTCGTCATTCCCCGCTCGTCGTCTCCCGGAGTATGTTTTCCACAGGAGTGGCGATCCGATGCGTACCGGCAGTGAACCGACCACCGCGCGCAGTGCCCTGCGGGCGCGTTTCTGGCTGAGTGTGTGGGGCCTGGTCTGGGCGATCTTCGGCACGGCCGCCTTCGCGCTCACCGGGCGGCTGGGATGGGCGCTCGCGTGCGGAGTGCTGTGGCTCGTCGTCACGGTCGACCTGACCGTGATCATCCGGCACCTCCGCCAAGGCCCCCACTACCAGCCCGGCCCGGACATCCCGCCGTACCGGCCGCCGCACAGCCCGCCGTACCCACCCACGTACGGGCCTCCGTACACGCCCCCGTACAGGCCTCCGAAGAGCTGACCGTCAGGAGTCGAACCGCGCCTGCTCCAGATACTCCGGATTCGGGTCCAGAGCCGCCGCCAGCCGGAAGTGGCGCCGGGCCTGGTCGTGGCAGCCACGGCGCTCATAGGTGCGGGCGAGTGCGAAGTGCGCGAACGCGTTGTCCGGCTCCCGCTCCAGGACGATCGTGAACTCCAGCTCGGCCGGTCTCAGTTGCGCCGCCGCGAAGAAGGCACGCGCGCGCAGCAGCCGCGCGGCAGTGCTCTCGGGATGTGCGGCGATGACCCCGTCGAGCAGTTTCACCGCGCCTTGGGGATCCCGCGCCGCAAGCAGTTGCTCGGCGGCGCGGAAGTCGATGACGTCCGTCTCCGGGGTACGTCCGGTCGAACCGCTGGTCTCGGGCACGGCAGAGTCCTTCCCTCACTGAAGGGGATCAACGCCCGCGCGGGGACCGCTATTCCTGGGGCGACCGGGGCGACCGGGAGCCCCGGCCCGCCCGGGAGCCGCAGAGCCGCCGGAGTCACGGAACCACCGGAACCACCGGAACCACCGAAGTAAGGCCTCCGGGCCGGCCGGCCGCGCCGCTCAGCGCGCTGCGTGCGCCCGGCGGGTCAGTTCGGCCCACACCTCTTCCACGCGGGCCCGCAGCTCGTCCAGTGGCACGTCGTTGTCGATGACCACGTCCGCGATCTCCCGCCGCTGCTCGCGCGTCGCCTGGGCGGCCATGCGCGCGCGTGCGTCCTGCTCGGTCATGCCGCGCAGCCGTACGAGTCGGTCGAGCTGGGTGGCGGGGTCGGCGTCCACGACGACCACGACGTCGTACTGCGGCGCCAGACCGTTCTCCGTGAGCAGGGGGACGTCGTGGACGACGACGGCGTCGGCGGAGGCGGCCTCCTCGAGGGCACGGGAACGGGCGCCGACCAGGGGGTGCACGATCGAGTTCAGCGAGGCCAGCTTCTCCGGGTCGGCGAACACGATCGAGCCGAGTCTCGGCCGGTCCAGGCTGCCGTCCTCGGCGAGGACGTCCTCGCCGAACGCCTCCACGACCGCCGCGAGCCCGGGCGTCCCCGGCGCGACGACCTCGCGTGCGATCCGGTCCGCGTCGATCAGTACGGCGCCGTGCTCGACGAGCAGCCGTGACACCTCGCTCTTGCCGGCGCCGATTCCGCCGGTCAGGCCCACCTTCAGCATGAGCGGAAGCTTAGGGCCTGCCGGTGCCGTCCCGTCCGGCCGGCCGGCGAGGCGACGAAGCGGCGTCAGCCGTCGCCCTCCCGCTCCGCCAGGAATCGTTCGAACTCGCGGCCGATCTCGTCCGCCGACGGGATCTCGACGGGCTCGGCGAGCATGTTGCCGCGGGTCTCGGCGCCCGCGGCGGCGTCGTACTGGTGCTCCAGGCCCTGCACGAGGGCGGTGAGTTCCTCGTCGCCCTGCTGGACCTGCCGGTCGATCTCCGTCTGGGTGCGGTGGGCGTCCGTGCGCAGGGAGTGCGCGATGCCCGGCAGGACCAGGCCGGTCGCGGCGGTGATCGACTCCAGGGCGGTCAGCGCCGCGTCCGGGTACGGGGAGCGGGCGATGTAGTGCGGCACGTGCGCGGCGATGCCCAGCACCTCGTGGCCGGCCTGCATGAGCCGGTACTCGACGAGCGCCTCGGCGCTGCCGGGGACCTGCGCCTCCTCGAAGGGGCTGCGGTGGCCCGGTACCAGGTCGGTGCGGTTGCCGTGCGGGGTGATGCCGACGGGGCGGGTGTGCGGGACGCCCATGGGGATGCCGTGGAAGCTGACCGCGAGGCGGACGCCGAGCCTCTCGACGATCTGCTGTACGGCTGCGGCGAAGCGCTCCCATTCGACGTCCGGCTCGGGACCCGACAGCAGCAGGAAGGGCGCTCCGGTGGCGTCCTGGACGACCCGCACCTCGATGGTGGGTTCCTCGTAGTCCGTCCAGGAGTCCTGCTTGAAGGTCAGCAGCGGCCGGCGTGCCCGGTAGTCCACGAGCCGGTCGTGGTCGAAGCGTGCGACGACCTGGTGGGGCAGCGAGTCGAGGACCTGGTCGACGATCTGGTCGCCGGTCTCGCCGGCGTCGATGTATCCGTCGAAGTGGTAGAGCATGACCAGCCCCGCCGACTCCTGGGCGAGTGCCATGTCGACGACGGCCAAGCCCTTCGGCTCCCATGCGTACAAACCCTGCGGATCAAGCACAGTGACCGCTCCCCTCCTGGTGTTCGTACGCAACAACAAGGGGCCGGGCCCGGGCATTCCCCGTCCGCGCGCCGAACGGGCGGAGGCCCGGAGCGAGGTGGACACGCCGAGGGCCCGCACCCCGGAAAGGGTGCGGGCCCTCGGTTCACGAGCTACCGCTCGATGGTGAGCTGCTGCTCAGCCTGCGTTCAGCTCTGGCCGCCGGCCAGCTTCTCGCGCAGCGCGGCCAGCGCCTCGTCCGACGCCAGGGCGCCGGAGTTGTCGCCGCCCTCGGAGGAGTACGAGCCGCCGCCGCCACCACCGGACGCGGCCGGAGCCGCACCCGCGGTGTCGACACCCTCGGCAGCGGCCTTCTCGTCCGCCTCGCGGGACTTGATGACCTGCGCCTGGTGCTGCTCGAAGCGCTGCTGCGCCTCGGCGTACTGGGTCTCCCACGCCTCGCGCTGGGTCTCGTAGCCCTCGAGCCAGTCGTTGGTCTCGGGGTCGAAGCCCTCGGGGTAGATGTAGTTGCCCTGGTCGTCGTACGACGCGGCCATGCCGTACAGGGTCGGGTCGAACTCGACCGCCGACGGGTCGGCACCGAAGGCCTCGTTGGCCTGCTTCAGCGAGAGGCTGATGCGGCGACGCTCGAGGTCGATGTCGATGACCTTGACGAAGATCTCGTCGTTGACCTGGACGACCTGCTCCGGGATCTCCACGTGGCGCTCGGCCAGCTCGGAGATGTGGACCAGACCCTCGATGCCCTCGTCCACGCGGACGAACGCACCGAACGGCACCAGCTTCGTGACCTTGCCGGGCACGACCTGGCCGATCTGGTGGGTGCGGGCGAACTGCTGCCACGGGTCTTCCTGGGTCGCCTTCAGCGACAGGGAGACACGCTCGCGGTCCATGTCGACGTCGAGGACCTCGACGGTGACCTCCTGGCCGACCTCGACAACCTCGGACGGGTGGTCGATGTGCTTCCAGGACAGCTCGGAGACGTGGACCAGACCGTCGACGCCACCCAGGTCCACGAAGGCACCGAAGTTGACGATCGAGGAGACGACGCCGGACCGCACCTGACCCTTCTGGAGGGTGGTGAGGAAGGTCTGGCGGACCTCGGACTGGGTCTGCTCCAGCCAGGCACGGCGGGACAGGACCACGTTGTTGCG
This sequence comes from Streptomyces sp. NPDC037271, assembly GCF_055603605.1. Lineage (NCBI taxonomy): Bacteria > Bacillati > Actinomycetota > Actinomycetes > Kitasatosporales > Streptomycetaceae > Streptomyces > Streptomyces sp. NPDC037271. The sequence continues at coordinate 187,594 of NZ_JBVJVN010000004.1, read as the reverse complement.
GTTCTTGTCCAGCTCGATGATCTTCGCCTCGAGCTCCTTGCCCACGTAGGGCTGGAGGTCGCGGACACGGCGCATCTCGACCAGGGAGGCCGGGAGGAAGCCGCGGAGGCCGATGTCGAGGATGAGACCACCCTTGACGACCTCGATGACGGTACCGGTGACGATGCCGTCCTCTTCCTTGATCTTCTCGATGGTGCCCCAGGCACGCTCGTACTGGGCGCGCTTCTTCGAGAGGATCAGGCGGCCTTCCTTGTCCTCCTTCTGGAGAACAAGGGCCTCGATCTCGTCACCGACGGCGACGACCTCGTTGGGGTCGACGTCGTGCTTGATCGAGAGCTCGCGGCTCGGGATGACACCTTCGGTCTTGTAACCGATGTCGAGCAGGACCTCGTCCCGGTCGACCTTCACGATGACGCCGTCGACGATGTCGCCGTCGTTGAAGTACTTGATCGTTTCGTCGATCGCGGCGAGGAAAGCTTCCTCGTTACCGATGTCGTTGACCGCAACCTGCGGGGTGGTGGCGGTGGTCTCGGTGCTGCTCGTCATGTGGGAAAGGGCTCCGGTACGGACATTGAAGTCGTAGGTACTGCTTACGCCGGGAGCCCGTTTCGCTCTGCAGAAGCCGGACAGCCAAGGAAGTGTCACCGAAACCAGGGGTGACACCTCGAGAACCGAGGGGACATACAACAGATGCGAGCGCGACCTGCTACGTCTGAGGTGCGCAGGCCCGCAGCGCAACTTGTAGCATACGGGGGCAGCCGGGCAGGGTCAATGCGCGAAGCCGCACACCCGGGGCGGATCGTCGCATACCCGGCACAAAAGCCGTCTCCCGAGGCCACGCGAACCCCGGACGTCCCTTGCGCGACACGCGGGACAGGCGGCGCAGAAGAGTCAGCAGAACAAGTACGAGGAGCCGGTCATCCAAGAGCCCGAAGCGTCCGACGCCGCAGCAGCCGAACCGGAGGCCACCCGGCGTGCCGCCGGTGTCACGGAGAGCTCCCGCGCCAACCGCGGCTGGTGGGACCGGAACGCGGACGAGTACCAGGTCGAGCACGGCACCTTCCTCGGCGACGACCGCTTCGTGTGGTGTCCCGAAGGGCTGGACGAGGTGGAGGCCGAGCTGCTCGGCCCTCCGGAGGACCTGAAGGGCAAGGACGTCCTCGAGATCGGTGCCGGCGCCGCCCAGTGCTCGCGCTGGCTGACCGTCCAGGGTGCCCGGCCGGTGGCCCTGGACCTCTCCCACCGCCAGCTCCAGCACGCCCTGCGGATCGGCGGTGCCTTCCCCCTGGTCTGCGCCGACGCGTCCGCGCTGCCCTTCGCGGACGGCTCCTTCGACCTGGCGTGCTCGGCGTACGGGGCGCTGCCCTTCGTCGCCGACCCGCGGCTGGTGCTGCGGGAGGTGCGCCGGGTGCTGCGGCCCGGGGGCCGCTTCGTCTTCTCCGTCACGCACCCGCTGCGCTGGGCGTTCCCGGACGAGCCGGGCCCGGAGGGACTGTCGGTGTCCGCCTCCTACTTCGACCGCACGCCGTACGTCGAGCAGGACGACGAGGGCCGCGCGGTGTACGTCGAGCACCACAGGACGCTCGGCGACCGTGTCCGGGACGTCGTGACGTCGGGGTTCCGGCTGGTGGATCTGGTGGAGCCGGAGTGGCCGGAGTGGAACACCTCCGAATGGGGCGGCTGGTCACCGCTGCGCGGGCATCTCATCCCGGGGACGGCGATCTTCGTGTGCGAGCGCGACTGAATGCCCTGAATCCACGCCCGCTTGCGTGCGCACGCGCGTGACCGGTGGTTTCGCCGGCGTACGACACTGGGGGCGTGATCCGTTACGACGCCCTGGACGCCCTGCCCGTACGCGGTGCCCTGCCCGCACTGCACGACGCCCTGGAGGGGCACGGCACCGCGGTGCTGGTCGCCCCGCCCGGCACCGGCAAGACGACACTGGTGCCGCTCGCGTTGGCCGGCCTGCTGGGCGAGGGGCCCGAGCGGCGTGTGGTGGTGGCCGAGCCGCGGCGGATCGCGGCGCGGGCGGCGGCCCGGCGGATGGCGTGGCTGCTGGGTGAGCAGCCCGGCGCGAGCGTCGGGTACACCGTGCGCGGCGAACGGGTCGTCGGACGGCACACGCGCGTGGAGGTCGTCACGACCGGTGTGCTGTTGCAGCGGCTCCAGCGGGACCAGGAGCTGACGGGCGTCGACGTGGTGGTGCTCGACGAGTGCCACGAGCGGCATCTGGACGCGGACACGACGGCGGCGTTCCTGTGGGACGTGCGTCAGGCGCTGCGGCCGGAGCTGCGGCTGGTGGCGGCGTCGGCCACGACCGACGCGGAGGGCTGGGCCCGGCTCCTGGGCGGGGCGCCGGTCGTCGAGGCGCGGGGCGTGTCGTACCCCGTGGAGGTGGTGTGGGCCCCGCCGGTGCGTCCGGTGAGGCCGCCGCACGGGATGCGGGTGGACCCGGCGCTGCTCGCGCACGTGGCGTCGGTGGTGCGGCGGGCGCTGGCCGAGCGGGACGGGGACGTGCTGTGCTTCCTGCCGGGCGTCGGGGAGATCGCCCGGGTCGCCGGACAGCTCGGGGGCCTCGGGGGTGTCGACGTGCTCCAGGTGCACGGGCGGGCGCCGGCGGCCGTGCAGGACGCGGTGCTGGTTCCCGGGGCGCGGCGCCGGGTGGTGCTGGCGACCTCGGTGGCCGAGTCGTCGCTGACGGTGCCGGGCGTGCGGGTGGTCGTGGACGCGGGGCTGGCGCGGGAGCCGCGGGTGGACCACGCGCGCGGACTGAGCGCGCTGACGACGGTACGCGCCTCCCGGGCAGCGGCGCGGCAGCGTGCCGGGCGGGCGGGGCGTGAGGCTCCGGGTGTGGTGTACCGCTGCTGGGCGGAGGCGGAGGACGCCCGTCTGCCGCGGTTCCCGGCGCCGGAGATCAAGGTGGCCGACCTGACGGCGTTCGCGTTGCAGGCGGCCTGCTGGGGCGATCCCGACGCGTCCGGGCTGGCGCTGCTCGATCCACCGCCGGGCGGGGCGATGGCGGCGGCCCGGTCGGTGCTGACGGCCGTGGGCGCGGTGGACTCCGCCGGCCGGGCCACCGGCCGGGGTGTACGGCTGACCCGTCTCGGCCTGCATCCGCGGCTGGGGCGGGCGCTGCTCGACGCGGGCGCGTCGCGTGCGGTCGTCGAGGTGGTCGCCCTGCTCAGTGAGGAACCGCCGCGGGAGTACGGGGACGACCTCGCGTCCGCGCTGAGGGCCGCCCGGCGTGCGGGTGACGCCTATGGGACGCGGTGGCGGAGCGAGGTGCGGCGGCTGCGGGGCGCCGTGGGGCAGGGGGACGGCCGGGGGGAGCCGGGCCTCACCGAGGACGCTCTCGCCGGGCTGGTGGCCGCTCTGGCCTTCCCCGAACGGGTGGCCAGGAAGGACGGCGGTTCGTACCTGATGGTCTCCGGCACCCGGGCCGAGCTGCCGGAGGCGTCGGCGCTGCGGGGCGCGCCGTGGATCGCCGTCGCCGTGGCCGACCGGCCCGTGGGAAAGGGGCACGCGCGCGTGCAGCTCGGGGCGGTCGTCGACGAGGCGACGGCCCGGCTCGCGGCGGGGGCGCTGCTGGAGGAGCGGGACGAGGTGCACTGGGGCGGCGGCGACGTCGTGGCCCGGCGTGTCGAACGGCTCGGGGCGGTGGAACTCGCGGTACGGCCGCTGACCGGCGCCGACCCGGGTCTCGTACGGCACGCGCTGCTGGAGGGGCTGCGGCAGGAGGGGCTCGGGTTGCTGCGCTGGTCGGCCGAGGCCGACGTGCTGCGCAAGCGGCTCGCCTTTCTGCGGCTGCGGCTCGGCGACCCCTGGCCCGACGTCGGCGACGAAGCGCTGCACGCGCGCGTGGACGAGTGGCTGGAACCCGAGCTGAGCCGGGCCCGGCGGCGGGCCGACCTGGCGCGGATCGACGCCGGGCAGGCGCTGGCGCGGCTGCTGCCCTGGGCCGGTGGGGAGGCCGCGCGGCTCGACGAACTCGCCCCGGAGCGGATCGTCGTGCCCAGTGGGTCAAGGATCCGGATCGACTACGGAGACCCCCGGCAGCCGGTCCTCGCGGTGAAGTTGCAGGAGATGTTCGGTCTCCAGCACTCGCCGGAGATCGCCGGGGTGCCGCTCCTCGTCCATCTCCTCTCCCCCGCCGGCCGCCCGGCCGCGGTCACCGCCGACCTGGCCTCCTTCTGGAAGGACGGCTACAGGGGCGTACGGGCGGAGCTGCGCGGCCGGTACCCGAAGCATCCGTGGCCCGAGGACCCGGCCACCGCGGAGCCGACGCGGCACACCAAGGCCCGGCTCGCGAAGTGAGCGGGTGGCGACGCGCCGAGGGGCGCCCCGGCGGAGGGCGCCCCTCGGTCGTTCGCGCGGGTGCCGCGCCTACGCTTCCGGCTCCGTCGACGGCTCGGTGGACGGGCTGGGCGAGGCGTCGGGCGATTCGGGGGACGGGCTCGGCGTCGGCTCCGCCTCGGCCACCTTCAGCTGGACGTTGGCCGTGGCGCCGCCCGCGGTGGTCAGACGCAGCACGAACGTGCCGCTGGTGTCGTCCGCGTACAGCTTCGGCAGCGTCAGCAGGCCCTTGGCGTCGGTCTTCAGGCCGGTCAGGGTGCGGACGGCCTTGCCGTCGGTGTCCTTGAAGTAGGGGCCCTTGTCGTTCTCGGCCGGGTCGAGAACCGACTTGACGAGCGTGGCGGTGACGGCGACCTTGTCGGCGGCGGCGCCCCTGTGCGTGGCCCTCACCTCGACCCGGTCGGCGAACTCGCCGCCCGGCGTGCACGTCAGGGCGGTGTCGCTGGTGCGCGCGAGGGTGTCGGCGACGCGCTCGGTGACGGTGGCCTTGTAGTCGAGACCGACGGTGCGGCCCACGACGGTGGCACGGACGGTGAACCCGCCGGTCTTCTCACCCGCCACCAGCGAGGGCGCGACGGCCACGCCGGAGGCGTCGGTGATGACCGCGGCGACCTTCTCACCGCCGGTGAAGGTGGCGTCCGTGTCGCCCACGACGGTGAAGCGGATCCGCACCTTGCCGACGGCCTTTCCGCCCTTGGTCTCGGCTCGGGTGCTGATCCTGTTGGCGAACGTGTCGCCCGCGGTGGCGGTGAGGCCCGTGGTGCCGGCGTTCTCCAGGTGGTGCACCGTGTCGGTGGGGGTCGGGGTCTCGGACGGTGTTCCCGGATCGGACGGGTCGGACGAACCGGGGTCCGGGGAGCCGGTGCCGGGGTCCGAAGGCTCGGCGGGCTCGGTGGGCTTGACCGGCTTCTCGGGGGTGGGCGTCGTCGTGCCCGGGGCCCGGGGGCCGGTGGTCGCGCCGGTTCCGCCGGGCGAGGGGCTGGGCCCGGTCACGTCCTTGTCGTCGTCGCTGCGGCCCACGGGCAGGGTGCCGGTGCCGTCCGGGATCTCGTGGGTGCCCTTGCGGTAGTGCTCCAGCCAGGACAGGACCGTACGCAGGTAGTCCTGTGAGTTGTTGTAGCTGAGGATCGCGCGGTCGAGGTCGGCCTGGGTGGACAGGTCCCAGCCGAAGCGGCACAGGTAGTGGCCGGCGGCGAGCGCGGCGTCGTAGATGTTGTTGGGGTCTTCCTTGCCGTCGGCGTTGCCGTCACGGCCGGCCCAGGCCCAGGTGGACGGGATGAACTGCATGGGGCCGACGGCGTTGTCGTAGGCGCTGTTGCCGTCGTAGACGCCGTTGTCGGTGTCCTTGATGAGCGCGAAGCCGTTGCCGTCGAGCTGGGGGCCGATGATGGGGCTGGTCGTGGTGCCGTCGGCGTTGACGCGACCGCCTCGGGCCTGGCCCGATTCCACCTTGCCGATGGCGGCGAGGAGTTGCCACGGCAGGTTGCAGCCGGGCTTGGACTGGCGCAGCGCCGCCTCGGCCTTCTTGTAGGCGTCGAGGACGGTCGCCGGAATGCCCGCCTCGGACGTGCCCCGGGAGGCGGGGGTGCCGATGGTCGGTGCGGGGCTCGGGCTGTTGAGCGGCGGCAGGTCCGTGTAGTACGGCGAGTTGCCGGTGGCGCTCTCCGTGGGGGGCGTGTCGGATGCCGGCACGTTGTCGGCGGTGGTCTGTCTGCCGTGGGCGTCGGCCGTCACGTGGGGAGCCTGGGACGCGGACAGGGCCGCGACCGCGACCGCCGCGACGGTGGTGGTGACCGCCGCCTTGCGGAGTCTCCTGTCGAACTGCGCCGCCATAGAGTGAACCCCTCCCGTGGACGCCTGCGCGTCTGTCTCTGTCAGCCTTCGGCTGTCCCGCCGTCGTACCCGCCCTGTTGTGACGACCGGTCGGTGGCGGTGGTCGCACCGCAACTTTCCGAGCGTGATGTTCGTCTGTCCGACCAGTACGGTGCCGCAGGCGACCCTACGACAACTTGCTTTGCTCGGGCACCCGTTCGTGCCCGATATTCACCGGTTGGCCATAAGAGGAGTTCCGTTGCCCTTCACCCTCAGTCATGCGGCCGCCGTGCTGCCCGCCGTGCGGGGCGACGGGGCCGGCCGGGGGCGGCTGGTACCGGCCGTGCTGGTGGCGGGGTCCTTCTCGCCCGACATGACCTACTACGCGGCGAGTTTCCTGTCCGGAGCGATGGAGTTCGGGGACGTCACGCACTCCTTCCCGGGCGTCTTCACCATCGACGTGGTCATCGCCTGGGCGCTGGTGGGGTTGTGGCTGCTGATCCGCGAACCGCTGGTGGCGCTGCTGCCGCGGGCCCGGCAGGGACGCGCCGCCGCGCTGCTGCGCTGCGGGGCACCACGCGCGCGCGTGCGGCCGTCCCTCGTGGTGCGGTGGTACGTGTCGGCGGTGCTGGGGGCGCTGACGCACGTGGTGTGGGACGCGTTCACGCACCACGACCGCTGGGGGACACGGGTGTTCCCGGCCCTGGACCGGGAGATCGCGGGGTCACCGCTCTACTGGTACCTCCAGTACGGCGGTTCCGCGGTGGCGGCGGTCGTCATCGCCGTGTTCCTGATACGGGCACTGCGCCGCGCGCCCCGGGCCGAGCCGCTGGGCGTCCCGGTCCTCTCGGCGGGGGACCGCTGGTGGGCCTGGGCGGTGCTGGGCGGCTGCGCGGTGGCCGGGGCGGTGCAGCGGGCGGCCCGGTGGTGGGACCACTGGGGAGCCGTCGCGAAGCCCTGGGAGCTGATCCCGACGGTGTGCTTCGGGGCGGGCGCGGGGCTCGTCCCGGGGCTGCTGCTGTACGCCGTGGGGGTCAGGGCGTGGCGTCGGGCTCCGGCCCCCGGAAGCCGGGAAGACGTCGGTACGGAGCCGGACCGCCGGGTCGCGCACTGAGGGTGTCGGCGTTCGCGACGAACACGGTGAAGGTGTGTGCGGGGCGTGACCGCGGCAGCAGCGTCAGGGCGAGCGCCAGGTAGCCGCGGGCCAGGTCGGCCCACGGGCTCCTGGCGGGCGTCCCGCGTGGGGGCGCGGTGGCCGGGTTCCGGTGGGCGAGTCCGCGGCGCAGGCCGGCCGCGGTGCGGCGCAGGGCCGTCGTGACCGTGGCGGGGATGCGGCCGGTACTCGCGCCCGGCGCGACGACCGGGACCCTCAGGAACGGCACGCGGGCGGGTCCGTCTGTGCGTGCCCGTGCCGGTGTCGTCCGGTGGTGGAGCATGCGTATACCCATGCCCGCATCCTCACGGGCGCCAGGCGCGGTGGCGTTTCCGCGGGGGCCACCTGAGTGATGTGCCCGGCGGGGCGGGCGGGGCCGTGCGAGCGAGTCACCCGCCCTGGCCAGGAGCAGGACGCCGGTCCACCGCTGGCCACCACCGGGGTCCGCACCGCCAACCGACCCCGCGCCCCGACGCGCGGGGCGCGGGAGCAGGGCGCGGGAGCAAGGCGCGGGAGCAAGGCGCGGGAAGTGCCGGTCTCGCGACGCTCCCGCGCCCCGGTACCGCCGACCGCCGACCGCCGACCCTCGACCCTCGACCCTCGACCGCCGACCGCCGACCGCCGACCGCCCGAGGCTAGTGCGCCGCGGACTCCCAGTCCGGGCCCGCGCCCACCGAGACGCCCAGGGGCACCCTGAGCCGCACCGCGTTCGCCATTTCGCGGCGGACGAGCTCCTCCGCCGCCGCCCGCTCGCCGGGGGCGATCTCCAGGACGATTTCGTCGTGGACCTGGAGCAGCATCCGGGACGCCAGGCCGGCCTCGCGCAGCGCCTTGTCCACGTTGAGCATGGCGATCTTGACGATGTCGGCCGCCGTGCCCTGGATCGGGGCGTTCAGCGCCATGCGCTCGGCCGCCTCGCGGCGCTGCCGGTTGTCGCTGTTGAGGTCGGGCAGGTAGCGGCGGCGGCCGAAGAGAGTCGCCGTGTAACCCGTCGCCCGCGCCTCGTCGACGACCCGGCGCAGATAGTCCCGTACGCCGCCGAACCGCTCGAAGTAGGCGTCCATCAGGCCACGGGCCTCGGCGGCCTCGATGTTGAGCTGCTGGGAGAGGCCGAAGGCCGACAGACCGTACGCCAGGCCGTACGACATGGCCTTGATCTTGCGGCGCATCTCCGCGTCGACGGCGGACTGCTCGACGGAGAAGACCTGCGCGGCGGCGGTGGTGTGCAGGTCCTCACCGGAGGTGAAGGCCTCGATCAGCCCCGCGTCCTCGGAGAGGTGGGCCATCACGCGCAGCTCGATCTGGCTGTAGTCGGCCGTCATCAGGGACTCGAAGCCCTCGCCGACGACGAAGCCGCGGCGGATCGCGCGGCCCTCGTCCGTGCGGACCGGGATGTTCTGCAGGTTCGGGTCCGTGGACGAGAGGCGGCCGGTCGCGGCGACCGTCTGGTTGAACGTGGTGTGGATGCGGCCGTCCGCGGCGATCGTCTTGATCAGACCCTCGACCGTGACGCGCAGCTTGGCCTGCTCACGGTGACGGAGCATGATCACCGGCAGTTCGTTGTCGGTCTGGGCCGCCAGCCAGGCCAGGGCGTCGGCGTCGGTGGTGTAGCCGGTCTTGGTCTTCTTGGTCTTGGGGAGGTTCAGCTCGCCGAAGAGCACCTCCTGGAGCTGCTTGGGCGAGCCCAGGTTGAACTCGCGCCCGGCCGCCGCGTGCGCCTCCTTCACCGCCTGCTGCACGGCGCCCGCGAACATCTGCTCCATGGCCTCCAGATGGGCCCGGTCGGCCGCGATGCCGTGCCGCTCCATACGGGCCAGCAGCTCGGACGTGGGCAGCTCCATGTCACGCAGCAGGTCCGCGGCACCGACGTCGGCCAGGCGGCCCTCGAAGGCCTCGCCCAGGTCGAGGATCGCGCGGGCCTGCACCATCAGCGCCTCGGCCTCGGCGCCCTCGTCCGCGCCGAAGGCCAGCTGGCCGTCGGCCGCGGCGGCGGGGGCCAGCTCGCGGTGCAGGTACTCCAGGGACAGCGCGTCCAGGTCGAAGGAGCGGCGGCCCGGCTTGACCAGATAGGCGGCGAGCGCCGTGTCCATGCCCACCCCGGCTGCGCTCCAGCCGTGCTCGGCGAAGACGCGCATCGCACCCTTGGCGTTGTGGAAGACCTTCGGCCGGTCCGCGTCGGACAGCCAGGCCGCGAACGCCCTCTCGTCGGTCTCGTCCAGCTCGGACGGGTCGAACCAGGCGGCCTTCCCGTCGGGCGCGGCGAGCGCGACCTCGGTGACCGAGCCGGTGCCCAGCGCCCAGGTGTCGACCATGGCGACGCCGAGGGGCCGCGTGCCGTGCTCGGCGAGCCAGCCGGCCAGCTCACCCGTGCCCAGCACCGTGCCGTCCAGCTCCACGCCGTCCGCCACCACCGGTGTCTCCTCGGCCTCCTCGGCGCCGGGGTCGACGGCGTAGAGCCGCTCCCGCAGGGACGGGTTGCGGATCTCCAGGGTGTCCAGGATCACCGCGACGCCCTTGCGGTCGTACGCGGAACGCTCCAGGTCGGTGACCGTCTTCGGCAGCTCGACCCGCCGCTCCAGCTCGGTGAGCCGTCGGTTGAGCTTGACGGACTCCAGGTGGTCGCGGAGGTTCTGCCCGGCCTTGCCCTTGACCTCGTCGACGCGCTCGACCAGCTCCGCGAACGACCCGAACTGGTTGATCCACTTGGCGGCCGTCTTCTCACCGACACCCGGGATGCCCGGCAGGTTGTCGGACGGGTCACCGCGCAGCGCCGCGAAGTCGGGGTACTGCGCGGGGGTCAGTCCGTACTTCTCGAAGACCTTCTCCGGCGTGAACCGGGTCAGCTCGGAGACGCCCTTGGTCGGATACAGGACCGTGGTGTGCTCGCTGACCAGCTGGAAGGAGTCCCGGTCACCGGTGACGATCAGCACGTCGAAGCCCTCGGCCTCGGCCTGGGTGGCGAGCGTGGCGATCACGTCGTCCGCCTCGAAGCCCTCGACGGCGAACCGGGAGACGTGCATCGCGTCGAGGAGCTCGCCGATCAGCTCGACCTGCCCCTTGAACTCGTCCGGGGTCTTGGAGCGGTTCGCCTTGTACTCCGTGAACTCCTCGGACCGCCAGGTCTTGCGGGAGACGTCGAACGCCACCGCGAAGTGCGTGGGCGCCTCGTCACGCAGCGTGTTGGCCAGCATCGACGCGAAACCGTAGATCGCGTTGGTCGGCTGGCCCGTCGCGGTCGTGAAGTTCTCCGCGGGCAGCGCGAAGAACGCGCGGTACGCCAGCGAGTGCCCGTCCATGAGCATCAGCCGCGGACGGCCGCCGGATGTGCTGTCGGTCTTCTTCGATGCTGTCTTCGCCACGACCCCGATCCTGCCACGTACCACTGACACTCGGCCCCGCCCTCACGCTCCCCCGCCCGTGACCTGCCGAACCACCGGCCGACGCCCCCCGCCCGTGACCTGCCGAACCACCCGCCGGCGCCCCCGCCCACCACCACCCGCGCCACCCACCGTCACCGCCCCTCGCCGGCACCGCTCCCGGGCAGGCCCCCGCTCCCGCTCTCCCGCACGCCCGGCCACCGGCGATGTCGGCGGGGCGTGCGAGGATCGGAGACGTACCTCACACGTGTAGGCGAAGGAGCGCGCGATGGCCACCAAGCCGCCCAAAGGTGATCCGGTTCAGGACGCGCCGCAGGTCACAGGCCCGCAGCACGCGGCGGCGGGCATCCCGGCCATCGGCCACACCCTGCGGATGGCACAGCGGCAGATGGGCGTGAAGCGGACCGCGCTGACCCTGCTGAGCGTCAACCAGAAGGACGGCTTCGACTGCCCGGGCTGCGCCTGGCCGGAGCCGGACCACCGGCACAAGGCCGAGTTCTGCGAGAACGGCGCGAAGGCCGTGGCCGAGGAGGCCACCCTGCGCCGGGTCACCCCGGAGTTCTTCGCCGCGCACACCGTCACCGACCTCGCCACCCGCAGCGGCTACTGGCTGGGCCAGCAGGGCCGGCTCACCCACCCGGTGTACCTCCCGGAGGGCGGCGAGCACTACGAGCCGGTCACCTGGGAGCGCGCCTTCGACATCGTCGCGGAGGAGATCGCCGCCCTGGACGCACCCGACGAGGCCGTCTTCTACACCTCCGGACGCACCAGCAACGAGGCCGCGTTCCTCTACCAGCTCTTCGCACGCGAGCTCGGCACCAACAACCTGCCGGACTGCTCCAACATGTGCCACGAGTCGTCCGGCTCGGCCCTCGGCGAGACCATCGGCATCGGCAAGGGCAGCGTCCTCCTGGAGGACCTGTACAAGGCCGACCTGATCATCGTGGCCGGCCAGAACCCGGGCACCAACCACCCGCGCATGCTCTCCGCCCTGGAACGCGCCAAGGCGAACGGCGCGAAGATCATCAGCGTCAACCCGCTGCCCGAGGCCGGCCTGGAGCGCTTCAAGAACCCGCAGACCCCCAAGGGACTCACCACGGGCGCCGCCCTCACCGACCTGTTCCTGCAGATCCGCCTCGGCGGCGACCAGGCCCTGTTCCGGCTCCTCAACAAGCTGATCCTCGACACCGAGGGCGCGGTCGACAGGACCTTCGTCGAGGAACACACCCACGGCTACGAGGAGTTCGCCGAGGCCGCCCGCGCCGCCGACTGGGACGAGACGCTCACGGCGACCGGCCTCGCCCGCGCGGAGATCGAGGAAGCCCTGCGCATGGTGCTCGCCTCGAAGCGCACCATCGTGTGCTGGGCGATGGGCCTGACCCAGCACAAGCACTCCGTACCCACCATCCGCGAGGTCGTGAACTTCCTCCTCCTGCGCGGCAACATCGGCCGCCCGGGCGCCGGCGTCTGCCCGGTGCGCGGCCACTCCAACGTGCAGGGCGACCGCACGATGGGCATCTTCGAACGCCCCGCGCCCGCCTTCCTGGACGCCCTGGAGAGGGAGTTCGGCTTCGCCCCGCCGCGCGAACACGGCTACGACGTCGTACGGGCCATCCGCGCGCTGCGTGACGGCGAGGCGAAGGTCTTCTTCGCCATGGGCGGCAACTTCGTCTCCGCGTCCCCCGACACGGAGGTCACCGAGGCGGCCATGCGCCGCGCCCGCCTCACCGTGCACGTGTCGACGAAACTGAACCGCTCGCACGCCGTCACCGGCGCACGAGCCCTCATCCTCCCGACCCTGGGCCGCACCGAGCGCGATCTCCAGAGCAGTGGTGAGCAGTTCGTCACCGTCGAGGACTCCATGGGCATGGTGCACGCCTCCCGCGGCCGGCTGGAGCCCGCGAGCACACGTCTGCTGTCCGAGCCGGCGATCGTGTGCCGGCTGGCACGCCGCGTACTGGGCGAGAGCAGCCGCACACCCTGGGAGGAGTTCGAGAAGGACTACGCGACGATCCGCGACCGCATCGCGCGCGTGATCCCCGGCTTCGAGGACTTCAACGCGCGCGTGGCGCACCCCGGAGGCTTCGCCCTCCCCCACGCCCCGCGCGACGAACGCCGCTTCCCGACGGCCACCGGCAAGGCCAACTTCACCGCCGCGCCGATCGAGTACCCCGAGCTGCCCGAGGGACGGCTGCTGCTCCAGACGCTGCGCTCGCACGACCAGTACAACACCACGATCTACGGCCTGGACGACCGCTACCGGGGCATCAGGAACGGCCGCCGGGTCGTCCTGGTCAACCCGGCGGACGCCCGGCAGCTGAACGTGCGGGACGGCTCGTACGTCGACCTGGTCAGCGAGTGGCGGGACGGGGTGGAGCGGCGGGCGCCCGGTTTCCGCGTCGTGCACTATCCGACCGCCCGGGGCTGCGCGGCGGCGTACTACCCGGAGACCAACGTCCTGGTTCCGCTGGACGCCACCGCGGACACCAGTAACACCCCGGCCAGCAAGTCCGTCGTCGTCCGTCTGGAACAATCGGCGACCGACTGAGCGTTTGCTCAGTCAGCCGGCGGGCCCCACCAGGGCCGGCCGGCGGATCGGACAGACGGAGCGACGAAACGGAGCCGGCCCATGGGCGAGCAGCAGCAGGTGCAGTTCCCGCAGGAGGTCATCGACGAGTACGCCGCGCTCGGCGTCGACCTGCCCGCGCTCTTCTCCGCCGGGCACCTCGGGACGCGCATGGGCGTCCAGATCCTCGAGGCCTCGTCCGACCGCGTCGTCGGCACCATGCCGGTGGAGGGCAACACCCAGCCGTACGGGCTGCTGCACGGCGGCGCCTCCGCGGTGCTGGCCGAGACGCTCGGGTCGGTCGGCTCGATGCTGCACGGCGGCAGCTCCAGGATCGCCGTCGGTGTCGACCTGAACTGCACCCACCACCGCGGGGCCCGCTCCGGTCTGGTCACCGGGGTGGCCACACCGGTGCACCGGGGCCGGTCGACGGCGACGTACGAGATCGTGATCAGCGACGAGCAGGACCGGCGCGTGTGCACCGCCCGGCTGACCTGCCTGCTGCGGGACGTCGACCCCGGCGACGGAGCACGGGCGGGCGCGACGGGCTGAGCGGCGCAGCACCGGACGCGGAACGGCCCCGGCCGCCCCAGCGGCCTCACCCGGACGCATCCCCCGGCCGCCCGCCCCATCGCCCCGCGGCCACGGCATTGCCGCCGGCCACCCGGCGCTCTAGCGTCGGGGCATGGGACGGGGAGAGGCCCCCTGGCCGGGGGCGGCGGCTCGGCGATTCCGGTTCACACCCGCACGGCTCGTGCCCGAACGACGCCGGCACGGGCGGCTCACGTCCGAACGGCACCGACCCGCACGGCTCGTACCCGAACGACACCGACCCGCACGGCTCGTGCGCGAACGGCACCGGCACGGGCAGGTCGCGCCCCAACGGCACCGGCCCGCACGGCGCGTACCCGAACGACGTCGGCCCGGGCGGGTCGCGCCCGCCCTGGTCGCGCTCGCTCTGACACTGACGACCGCCGCCCTGACGACCGCCTGCGTCAACTCCTCCACCGGTGAGACCGATTCCGGCGCCGCCTCCGGAACAGCCACATCGGTGGCGGACCGACGAACCCCGTCCCGGGCGGAGTTGTGCACGAGCGCCGTCGGCTACTGGGCACGCGAGATGCTGCACGGCGGCGAGCCCTACGGCGACTACCAGTCGATGGGGCTGTCCGGCCGGCAGTACGACATCCTCCGGGAGGTCATGGACGCCGCTCGGGCCACGGAACGCGACCGAGGCACCCGGGCCGCCGAGGAGCTGGCCGACCGCCGGGCGCGTGCGGCGTGCGTCGAGCAGTACCGCGACGGCGGTCCGAGCGACGGCCCGTGGCAGCGGTGAGCGGCACCGGTCCCCTCGAGCCGGGCGACGGCACTCACGCCTGGGACGCCCCGGGCACCCCCGCACGCCGCGGCCGGCCGCGCGGACCTCTCGCCCGGCACTACGACCGCCACCGCCGGACCGTCCTCACCGCCGCCGCGGCACTCGCCCTCCTGGCAGGCGGCGGCTACCTGTACGCCGACCGGCCGCGGCAACCGCCGCCGCCCCCACCGCCACCCCCCTCCCAGGCGGTCGACCTCGACTACCTGGACGCGGTGCCCGGCCCCGGCAACGCCGAGCCCGGCAGTTTCAGCTTCGCGGTGCGGCTGAGCGTGCGGTCGGGACCACCCGTCACCGTGACGCGGCTGACCCAGCCCTACGCCGGCCTCTCGATGACGTCGTCGCCCGCCGCTCCTTTCCGGACAAAGACTCTTTCCGCCCGCATGATCATCATCACGCTCCGGGTGACGGAATGCGAGGAAGCACCGCGGAATCCCGGACTCCCTTTTCTCGATGTAACACTGCGTAATACGCACGCAATAGAAGCCCACAGTTTCATCCTGGGGCAACGCTATGCGCAGCACCTCTCGCAGGCCATCGAGGACACCTGCGGCAACGATTCCAGGTAATCACCAAAACACCCCAGACACCTGAACACCGCCCTGCGGTCCTGCGGGTTCTCATCATGCGGACAGGGCGAATCGGCCTGAATTCCGCCCTTCTTCTCAGCCAGTACCGCTCTGCATTACCCCGTGTCATAACAAGAGCGTCACAGCCTGAGTCAGACCCTCCTCCACCTTCCCCACACACGCTTAGAGTCACGGCCAGTCACCGCGCAGTCCGATTGTCACTTCGGCCCAGCGCTCGACTCGACCGCCTCCACGGGGAAGCGGCCGTGCCAGGGAAAGGACTGATCGTGCGTCAACGTTCGTTCATCGCCATCACCGCCGCTCTCGCGGCAGGGGCCCTCACCCTCACCGCCTGCGGCTCGCGCGACGACGACGGCGGCTCGGACTCCGGCAACGGCGGCGGAGGTGGCACCACCGTCGTCATCGGCGTCGACGCCCCGCTCACCGGCGACCTGTCCGCGCTGGGCCTCGGCATCAAGAACTCGGCGGACCTCGCCGCGAAGACGGCCAACAAGGACAAGTACGTCGAGGGCATCACCTTCAAGATCGAGGCCCTCGACGACCAGGGCCAGCCCTCCGTAGGCCAGCAGAACGCCACCCAGCTCGTCGCCAACGACGACGTCCTCGGCGTCGTCGGCCCGCTGAACTCCTCGGTCGGCGAGTCCATGCAGAAGGTCTTCGACACCGCCAAACTCGTCGAGGTCTCCCCCGCCAACACCGGCCCGTCCCTCACCCAGGGCCCGGACTGGCGCACCAACAAGGTCCGCCAGTACAAGTCGTACTTCCGCACCGCGACCACCGACGCCATCCAGGGCCCGTTCGCCGCGCAGTACGTCTACAACGACGCCAAGAAGAAGAACGTCTTCGTCATCGACGACAAGAAGACCTACGGCGCCGGCCTCGCCGCCACCTTCACCGAGGAGTTCAAGAAGCTCGGCGGCAAGGTGGTCGGCACCGAGCACATCAACCCCGACACCAAGGACTTCTCCTCGGTCGCCACCAAGGTGAAGAACTCCGGCGCCGACGTCGTCTACTACGGCGGTGAATACCCGCAGGCCGGCCCGCTGAGCAAACAGATCAAGGAGGCCGGCGCCAAGATCCCGCTCGTGGGCGGCGACGGCATCAAGGACGACACCTTCATCAAGCTGGCCGGCGCCGCCAGCACCGGCGACCTCGCCACCTCCGTCGGCGCACCCGTCGAAGAACTCCCCTCCGCCAAGAAATTCGTCGCCGACTACAAGGCGGCCGGCTACAAGGAGGACTACGCGGCCTACGGCGGCTACTCCTACGACTCCGCCTGGGCGATCATCGAGGCCGTCAAGAAGGTCGTCGAGGACAACGACGGAAAGCTCCCCTCCGACGCCCGCGCCAAAGTCACCGAGGCCATGCAGAACGTCTCCTTCGACGGCGTGACCGGCAAGGTCTCCTTCGACGAATTCGGTGACGCCACCAACAAGCAGCTCACCGTCTACTCCGTCGAGAACGGAGCCTTCAAGGCCGTCAAGTCCGGCACCTACACCGGCTGACCGACCCGCACCACAGCCCACCAGCCGCGCGGGGCGCTGTTCCACAGGCGCCCCGCGCGCACTCGCATCCGGCCACATCCGTCGAACGACCGAAAGTCTCGGAGGACATGCGGTGAACGAACTGCCGCAGCAGCTGGTCAACGGCCTGCTACTGGGATCCATGTACGGGCTGGTCGCCATCGGCTACACAATGGTCTACGGCATCGTCCAGCTCATCAACTTCGCCCACGGCGAGATCTTCATGACCGGCGCCTTCGGCGCGCTCACGGTCTACATATACATCCTGCCCGACGGCACCTCCATGCTGATCGCCCTCCCCCTGATGCTCATCGGCGCGGTGATCGTCTCAGTGGCCGTCGCCGTCGGAGCGGAACGATTCGCCTACCGCCCACTGCGCGGCGCCCCCCGACTAGCCCCCCTCATCACCGCCATCGGCCTCTCCCTCGCCCTCCAGCAGGCGATCTGGGCCTGGTACCCCGACGCCAAATCCGCCCGCACCTTCCCCCAGATCGACGGCGGCCCCTTCCACATCGGCAACGTCACCATCCAGACCGGCGACATCTTCCTGTTCACCGCCGCACCCATCAGCATGGCCATCCTCGCCTACTTCGTGATGAAGACCCGCACCGGACGCGGCATGCAGGCCACCGCCCAGGACCCCGACACCGCCAAACTCATGGGCATCAACACCGACCGCATCATCGTGGTCGCGTTCGCCCTCGGCGCCGTCTTCGCCGCCATCGGAGGCGTCGCCTTCGGCCTCAAGTACGGCCAGGTCGACTTCAAGATGGGCTTCATCCTGGGACTCAAGGCCTTCACCGCGGCCGTCCTCGGCGGCATCGGCAACATCTACGGCGCCATGATCGGCGGCATAGTCCTCGGCGTCGCCGAAACCCTCGCCACCGCCTACATCGCCGACGTCCCCGGACTGGGCCAGTTCGGCAGCCAGTCCTGGGCGGACGTCTGGGCCTTCATCCTCCTCATCCTCGTGCTGCTGCTCAGGCCACAAGGCCTGCTCGGCGAACGCGTTGCGGACAGGGCGTGACACCGATGACCACACAGACCACCACACCGAAGACCGCCGGCACCCCCACCACGGGCGCCCACACCGGCCTCATCGGCATACCCCCGCACATCGGCCGCGCCCTCGCCACCGGCGGCGGCCTCCTCACCATCGTCTCCACCTTCCTCGCCTGGACCTGGACCGCCGAATTCCCCGGCGACCTCACCGTCTACGGCTACCCCGGCGGCCTCCAGGTCCTCGTACTCATCGGCGGCGCCCTCACCACCCTCCTCGGCCTCGCGTCCTACAGCGTCAAAGGACTGCGCTGGCTCGCACCCGCCGGCGCCGACGCGGCCATCAGACTCGCCGCCCTCGCCACCTTCACCACCACCTGGTACACACTCATCGCGATCAGCGCCCAACTCGGCGGCCTGGTCAACCTGGAACCCGGCGGATACGTCGCAGCCGCCGTCACCCTCATCACCGTCCTCGGCGCCCTCGCCCTCCCCTTCGAACGCCCCGAACCCGACCCGTTCGACTCCGACAACACCGGCTGGGAACAGTTCAAGCACACCACCGCCCAGAACTGGCAGACCATCAGGGCAGCCTTCACCTCCGACGCCCCCCGCCCCGTCCGCACACTGCCCTCCTACGTCGAAATCCTCATCATCGCGGCCGTCCTCGCAGTCGCCCTGCTCGTCTTCACCTACGGCATCGGCACCGAGTACGACGAACTCTTCGTCGGCTTCCTCATCACCGCCGGCCTCGGCTTCGCCGCCCTCAACAAGTCCGGCCTGATCACCCAGATCACCCAGATCACCGCCCGGCACCAGAACATCACCATCTGCGGCGCGTTCATCGCGGCGGCCTGCTTCCCCTTCACCCAGACCGACGACCAGTACGCCACCCTCGGCGTCTACATCCTCATCTTCGCCACCGTCGCCCTCGGCCTGAACATCGTCGTCGGCCTCGCCGGCCTCCTCGACCTCGGCTACGTCGCCTTCCTCGGCGTCGGCGCCTACGCCGCCTCCCTCGTCTCCGGATCCCAGAGCTCCCCCTTCGGCGTCCACTTCCCCTTCTGGGCCGCCGTCCTCGTCGGCGCCGCCGCCTCCCTCGTCTTCGGCGTCCTCATCGGCGCCCCCACCCTGCGCCTGCGCGGCGACTACCTCGCCATCGTCACCCTCGGCTTCGGCGAGATCTTCCGCATCACCGCCAACAACCTCGACGGCACCTCAGGACCCGACCTCACCAACGGCTCCAACGGCATCTCCTCCATCCCCGACCTCAAAATCCTCGGCTTCGACCTCGGCACCCAGCACGACATCGCCGGCTTCACCATCGGCCGGTTCGCCAACTACTTCTTCCTGATGCTCATCATCACGGCCGTCGTCGTCCTCGTCTTCCGACGCAGCGGCGACTCCCGCATCGGCCGAGCCTGGGTCGCCATCCGCGAAGACGAAACCGCCGCCCTAGCCATGGGCATCAACGGCTTCCGCGTCAAACTCATCGCCTTCGCCGTCGGCGCCACCCTCGCCGGCCTCGCCGGCACCGTACAAGCACACGTCACCTACACCGTCACCCCCGAGCAGTACCTCTTCGCCGGCACCACCCCACCCAACTCCGCCTTCCTCCTCGCCGCAGTCGTCCTCGGCGGCATGGGCACCATCGCCGGCCCCCTCATCGGCGCCGCCCTGCTCTTCCTCATCCCCAACAAGCTCCAGTTCCTCGGCGACTACCAACTCCTCGCCTTCGGACTCGCGCTCGTACTGCTGATGCGCTTCCGCCCGGAAGGCCTCATCCCCAACCGACGCCGCCAACTGGAATTCCACGAAGAGGCCGAAGCGCCCACAGTCCTGAGCAAGACAGGGGCCTGACCACCATGACCACCGACACCACCACCAAGGACACCCCGGGCACACCCACCCCCGGCACCCCCGTCCTCGACGCACGCGGCGTCACCATGCGCTTCGGCGGCCTCACCGCCGTCAACAACGTCGACCTCACCGTCAACAGCGGCGAAATCGTCGGCCTCATCGGACCCAACGGCGCCGGCAAAACCACCTTCTTCAACTGCCTCACGGGCCTCTACATCCCCACCGAGGGCGAAGTCCGCTACAAGGACAAGGTCCTGCCCGCCAAGTCCTTCAAAGTCACCGCCGCCGGCATCGCACGCACCTTCCAGAACATCCGCCTCTTCGGCAACATGACCGTCCTGGAGAACGTCCTCGTCGGCCGCCACACCCGGACCAAAGAAGGCTTCTGGTCAGCCGTCCTGCGCGGCCCGGGCTTCCACAGAGCCGAAGCAGCCAGCCGCGAACGCGCCACAGAACTCCTCGAGTTCATAGGCCTCGCCGCCAAAGCCGACCACCTCGCACGCAACCTCCCCTACGGCGAACAACGCAAACTCGAGATCGCCCGCGCCCTCGCCAGCGAACCCGGACTCCTGCTCCTCGACGAACCCACAGCCGGCATGAACCCCCAGGAGACCCGGGCCACCGAGGAACTCGTCTTCGCCATCCGCGACATGGGCATCGCCGTCCTCGTCATCGAGCACGACATGCGCTTCATCTTCAACCTCTGCGACCGCGTCGCCGTCCTCGTCCAAGGCGAGAAACTCGTCGAAGGCGACAGCGCCACCGTCCAGGGCGACGAACGCGTCATCGCCGCCTACCTCGGCGAACCCCTCGCCCACGACCCCGGCGCCGCCGAGGCCGCCGAAGTGGAAGCCGCCGAATCCCACGCCCAGGCCGACACCACCACGGACACCGCGGCCGGCAAGGAGAACGACCGATGACCGCACTCCTCGAGGTCGAAGACCTCCGCGTCGCCTACGGCAAGATCGAAGCCGTCAAAGGCATCTCCTTCACAGTCGACGCCGGAGAAGTGGTCACCCTCATCGGCACCAACGGCGCCGGCAAGACCACCACCCTGCGCACCCTCTCCGGCCTCCTCAAACCAGTCGGCGGCCAGATCAAATTCGGCGGCAAGTCACTCAAGAAGACCCCGGCACACCAGATCGTCTCCCTCGGACTCGCCCACTCCCCCGAAGGCCGGCACATCTTCCCCCGCATGACCATCGAGGACAACCTCCGCCTCGGCGCCTTCCTCCGTACCGACAAACCCGGCATCGAAAAAGACATCCAACGCGCCTACGACCTCTTCCCCATCCTCGGCGAACGCAGAAAACAAGCCGCAGGCACCCTCTCCGGCGGCGAACAGCAAATGCTCGCCATGGGCCGCGCCCTGATGTCCCAGCCCAAACTGCTCATGCTCGACGAACCCTCCATGGGCCTCTCCCCCATCATGATGCAGAAGATCATGTCGACCATCGCCGAACTGAAATCCCAAGGCACCACCATCCTGCTCGTCGAACAGAACGCCCAAGCCGCCCTCTCCCTGGCCGACCACGGCCACGTCATGGAAGTCGGCAACATCGTCCTGACCGGCAGCGGACAAGACCTCCTCCACGACGAGTCCGTCCGCAAGGCCTACCTCGGCGAAGACTGAACCAGCACACACAAAAGAGGCCCGCGCCCCCTGCCGGGGACGCGGGCCACCTTCATCATCGGGTCCTGCTCAGCCCTTGGACGCCTTCTTCTCCTCGGCATCCTGAATGACCGCCTCGGCCACCTGCTGCATCGACATCCGCCGGTCCATCGACGTCTTCTGGATCCACCGGAACGCCGCCGGCTCCGTCAGCCCGTACTCCGTCTGCAGCACCGACTTCGCCCGGTCCACCAGCTTCCTCGTCTCCAGCCGCAGACTGAGATCCGCGACCTCCTTCTCCAACGCCTTCAGCTCCGTGAACCGCGACACGGCCATCTCGATCGCCGGAACGACATCACTCTTGCTGAACGGCTTCACGAGATACGCCATCGCACCCGCGTCCCGCGCCCGCTCCACCAGGTCGCGCTGCGAGAACGCGGTCAGCATCAGCACCGGCGCGATGCTCTCCTCGGCGATCTTCTCGGCCGCGGAGATCCCGTCCAGCTTGGGCATCTTCACATCGAGGATCACCAGGTCCGGCTTGTGCTCCCGGGCCAGCTCCACGGCCTGCTCACCGTCACCGGCCTCACCGACGACGGAGTACCCCTCCTCCTCCAGCATCTCTTTCAGATCCAGCCGGATGAGCGCCTCGTCCTCGGCGATGACGACACGGGTCGTCAGCGGAGGCACGTGCGACTTCTCGTCTTCGGGCACGTCGGCGGGCTGGGGCGACTCGGGGGCGGTCACGTGGGCGCTCCTTGTTCCGGGGCAGGCGGTACTGCTGACAAGAGCGTACCTAGCTGCGATAAGGTGGGGGCACGGCGGGTGACCGTCAACCTTTGTTTTACAGGAAGCCTCGGTAGTCCAGCGGTAGAGACACGGTGCTCAAACCACCGACAGCGTGGGTTCGAATCCCACCCGGGGCACTTTTCCTTCATTTCAAAGGCGCGCCCCTAAGCGGAGGATCGCGTTCGCGTGATTCTCCGCCTTCTTGGCCCTGAAGTGACGGCGACTAACGCAACGTAGCGGTATGGAACAGCACAGCTCTTCGATCCGCACACGCGCTGTCGCACTCATGAACCAAGGGGTTCCCAACCGTGTGGTCGCCGCGCAGCTCAACATCCCGCGAGGAACCGTGGGCTGGTGGCGCAGCGAGGACCGCAAAGCGCGCGGCGTCGCATACGAGCAACCAACCGACTGCCCCCAGTGCACGGGCCGCAAGTTCGATGAGGTGGCATACGCCTACCTCCTCGGCCTCTACCTCGGCGACGGTCACATCGTCTCGAAGCCCAGACAGCACCATCTGTCGATTTTCTGCAACGCCACGCAGATCGGCTTGATCGCTGCGGCTGAAGAGGCCATGCGCAGGGTTATGCCGCTACCCAATGTCAGTCAGCGCCACAAACCCGGGTGCGTCGAGGTCAAGTCCTACACCAAGCACTGGTGCTGCATGTTCCCTCAGCACGGTCCTGGTAAGAAGCATGAGCGCACGATCGCCCTCCGACCCTGGCAGCAGTTGATCGTCGACACTCACCCGTGGGAGTTGGTCCGCGGGCTCGTCCACTCCGACGGCTGCCGTATCACCAACTGGACGACACGGCTCGTCGGCGGGGAACGCAAACGCTACGAATACCCGCGGTACTTCTTCACCAACGTGTCGGCCGACATCCGCCGCCTCTACACAGACACCCTCGACAGGCTCGACGTCGAATGGACCCACTGCACGCGCCACGGGAACCCCTACAACATCTCCGTAGCCCGCAAAGCCTCCGTAGCCCTCATGGACGCCCACGTCGGGCCCAAGTACTGACGGCCGGCCTACTGGGGACTGTCGTCCTCGCCGATGTGGTGCACCCGCACCAGGTTGGTCGTGCCCGAGACCCCTGGTGGCGAGCCGGCCGTGATGACCACGACGTCGCCCTTCCGGCAGCGTCCGTAGCGGGTGAGGAGTTCGTCCACCTGGTCGACCATCGCGTCCGTGGAGTCCGCGTGCGGGCCGAGGAAGGTCTCCACGCCCCAGGTCAGGCTGAGCTGTGAGCGCGTCGCCGGTTCGGGGGTGAAGGCGAGCAGCGGGATGGGTGAGCGGTAGCGGGAGAGGCGGCGGACGGTGTCGCCGGACTGGGTGAAGGCGACGAGGAATTTCGCGCCGAGGAAGTCGCCGATCTCCGCGGCCGCGCGGGCGACGGCGCCGCCCTGGGTGCGGGGTTTGTTGCGGTCGGTCAGTGGGGGCAGGCCCTTGGCGAGGATGTCCTCCTCGGCTGCTTCGACGATGCGGGCCATGGTGCGCACTGTTTCGATCGGGTGTTTGCCGACGCTGGTTTCGCCGGAGAGCATGACCGCGTCGGTGCCGTCGATGACGGCGTTGGCGACGTCGGAGGCCTCGGCGCGGGTGGGGCGGGCGTTGTCGATCATGGAGTCGAGCATCTGGGTGGCGACGATGACCGGTTTGGCGTTGCGTTTGGCGAGTTTGATGGCGCGCTTCTGGACGATGGGGACCTGTTCGAGGGGCATTTCGACGCCGAGGTCGCCCCGGGCGACCATGATGCCGTCGAAGGCGGCGACGATGTCGTCGATGTTCTCGACGGCCTGGGGTTTTTCGATCTTGGCGATGACGGGGAGGCGGCGGCCTTCCTCGTCCATGATGCGGTGGACGTCGAGGGCGTCTCGTCCGCTGCGGACGAAGGACAGGGCGATGACGTCGAAGCCGTTGCGGAGGGCCCAGCGGAGGTCGTCCTCGTCCTTCTTGGAGAGGGCGGGGACGGAGACGGCGGCGCCGGGGAGGTTGAGGCCTTTGTGGTCGGAGACCATGCCGCCTTCGATGACCGTCGTTCGGACTCGGGGTCCGTCGATGCCGGTGACTTCGAGGCAGACTTTGCCGTCGTCGACGAGGATGCGTTCGCCGGGGGTGACGTCGGCGGCGAGGCCGGGGTAGGTGGTGCCGCAGGTGTGGCGGTCGCCGGCGATGCCTTCTTCGACGGTGATGGTGAAGGTGTCGCCGCGTTCGAGGAGTACGGGGCCTTCGGTGAAGTGGCCGAGCCGGATCTTCGGGCCTTGAAGGTCGGCGAGGGTGCCGACGCTGCGGCCGGTCTCATCGGAGGCTTTTCGGACGCGGTGGTATCGCTCTTCGTGTTCGGCGTGGGTGCCGTGGCTGAAGTTGAAGCGGGCGATGTCCATTCCGGCGTCGACCAGGCGTTTGATCTGGTCGTACGAGTCGGTGGCGGGCCCAAGTGTGCAGACGATCTTTGCTCGGCGCATGGGTCGAGCCTATGACTTACCGGCGGGTAGCGAATTGGCCGCGCATGTCCACTCAACAACCTTTGAGTAAAGGGTTATTGACAAGTGTTGAATTGTGCGCGGCGCTGCTCCGATGAGCATTTCATCCGGCTGTGGCTCTTGACAGGTGCTGCGCTCAGGGCGGAATCTACGCGCGTTGTCACATGATCACGGGTCACCGAGGAGAGTCAGCCATGGCGTTGAACCGCCGGAAGTTCCTGAGCAGGTCCGCCGTGACGGGGGCGGGTGTCGCGTTGGCCGGCGCGGCGGTGGCTCCGGCGGCGGAGGCGGCGCCCGCGCACGGGGGCGGTCGTAAGAAGCGGAAGCGGTACGCGCTGACGGTGCTGGGCACCACCGATCTGCACGGGCACGTGTTCAACTGGGACTACTTCAAGGACGCCGAGTACGCGGACGCGGCGGGCAACGCGCAGGGGCTGGCCCGTGTCTCCACGCTGGTGGACCAGGTCCGTGCGGAGAAGGGCCGCCGCAACACGCTGCTGCTGGACGCGGGCGACACCATCCAGGGCACGCCGTTGACGTACTACTACGCGAAGGTCGATCCGATCACCGCCGAGGGCGGTCCGGTGCACCCGATGGCGCAGGCGATGAACGCGATCGGGTACGACGCGGTGGCGCTGGGGAACCATGAGTTCAACTACGGCATCGAGACGCTGCGCAAGTTCGAGGAGCAGTGTGATTTTCCGCTGCTCGGTGCGAACGCGGTGGACGCGAAGACGCTGAGGCCGGCCTTCCCGCCGTACTTCATGAAGACGTTCCGGGTGAAGGGCGCGCCGCCGGTGAAGGTGGCGGTGCTGGGGCTGACGAATCCGGGTATCGCGATCTGGGACAAGGCGTACGTGCAGGGGAAGCTGGCGTTCCCGGGTCTGGAGGAGCAGGCGGCCGCGTGGGTGCCGAAGCTGCGTTCGATGGGCGCGGACGTGGTGGTGGTGTCGGCGCACTCGGGGTCGTCGGGGACGTCGTCGTACGGTGACCAGCTTCCGTACGTGGAGAACGCGGCGGCGAATGTGGCGAGGCTGGTGCCGGGTATCGACGCGATCCTGGTGGGGCACGCGCATCAGGAGATCGCGGAGTTGAAGGTCGTCAACGAGGAGACCGGGAAGACGGTCGTGCTGTCGGAGCCGCTGTGTTACGCCGAGCGGCTGACTCTGTTCGACTTCGAGCTGGTTTTCGAGCGGGGTCGTTGGCACGTGGAGTCGGTGAGGGCGTCGCTGCGTGATTCCAGCACGGTCGAGGACGACCCGGAGATCACCGAGTTGCTGTCGGACGAGCAGGCGAGGGTCGTGGCGTACGTCAATCAGGTGGTCGGTACGGCGACCGAGACGTTGACGACGGTGGAGGCGCGTTTCAAGGACGCGCCGATCATCGACCTGATCACGAAGGTGCAGGAGGACGTGGTCAGGGAGGCGCTGGCGGGTACGGAGTACGCGTCGCTGCCGGTTCTGGCGCAGGCTTCGCCGTTCTCGCGGACGTCCGAGATTCCGGCGGGTGACGTGACGATCCGGGATCTGTCGAGTCTGTACGTGTACGACAACACGCTGGTGGCGAAGTTGATGACGGGCGCCCAGTTGCGGGCGTACCTGGAGTACTCGGCGGAGTACTACGTGCGGACGGCGGCGGGTGTGCCGGTGGATGTGGAGAAGCTGACCAATGCGAACGGCCGTCCGGACTACAACTACGACTACGTGTCGGGGCTGACGTACGAGGTGGACATCGCGCAGGCGCCCGGTTCGCGGATCAGGAATTTGGCGTACGGGGGTGCGCCGTTGGCCGATGAGGCGCGGTTCGTGCTGGCGGTGAACAACTACCGGGCGAACGGTGGTGGTGCGTTCCCGCATGTGGCGTCGGCCCAGGAGTTGTGGTCGGAGTCGACGGAGATCCGTACGCGGATCGCCGAGTGGGTCACGGCGAGGGGTGTGCTGGACCCGGCGGACTTCGCGTCGGTGGGCTGGAGGCTGACGCGGGACGGTGTGCCGGTGTTCTGATTTCCGCGTGTGTGAGGTGCGGCCTCAGATTCCTTCCACCAGCGGGGTGAGTGCCCGGTGGTCGCGTGCGGAGGGGATCTGGGGCTGTGCTCGTTCCAGGCCGAAGGTGGTGAAGGCGGTGCGGCTGGGGAGCGGGTAGGGGTTGCGTCCGGTGACGTCGTTGAGGATGGTGGCGCTGCGCCAGGCGGCGAGGCCGAGGTCGGGTGTGCCGACGCCGTGGGTGTGGGTTTCGGCGTTCTGGACGTAGACGTGTCCGGTGACGGAGGGGTCGAGGAGGAGGCGGAAGCGTTCGTCGATGCGGGGGCGTTCGTGGTTGTCGCGCCGCATGTAGGCGTCGAGGCCGGTGAGGAGGCGGTCGAGGGGGCGGTCGCGGTAGCCGGTGGCGAGGACGACGGCGTTGGTGGTGAGGCGGGAGCGGGTTTTCTGCTGGGTGTGTTCGATGTGGAGTTCGATCTGGGTGGTGGCGATGCGGCCGGCGGTGCGGACGTGGACGCCGGGGGTGAGGACGGTGTCGGGCCAGCCGCCGTCGAGGGTGCGGCGGTAGAGCTCGTCGTGGATGGCGGCGGTGGTGTCGGCGTCGATGCCTTTGTGGAGTTGCCACTGGGTGGCGAGGAGGCGGTCGCGGACGGGTTCGCTCAGGGCGTGGAAGTAGCGGGTGTAGTCGGGTGTGAAGTGTTCCAGGCCGAGTTTGGAGTACTCCATGGGGGCGAAGGCTTCGGTGCGGCCGAGCCAGTGGAGTTGTTCGTGGCCGGTGGGGCGGTGGCGGAGGAGGTCGAGGAAGATCTCGGCGCCGGACTGGCCGGTGCCGATGACGGTGATGTGTCCGGCGGTGAGCAGGGTGTCGCGGTGCTGGAGGTAGTCGGCGGCGTGGATGACGGGGACGCCGGGGGCGTCGGTGAGGGGTTTGAGGGGGTCGGGGACGTGCGGTTCGGTGCCGATGCCGAGGACGACGTTCTTCGCGTAGGTGCGGCCGACGGCGTCGGCTTCTCCGTCGGCGTCGAGTCGGGTGTAGTCGACTTCGAAGAGGTGGTGTTCGGGGTTCCAGCGGACGGCGTCGACCTGGTGGTGGAAGCGGAGGGTGGGGAGGTTGTCGGCGACCCAGCGGCAGTAGGTGTCGTATTCGGTGCGTTGGATGTGGAAGCGTTCGGCGAAGTAGAAGGGGAAGAGGCGTTCTCGGGCTTTGAGGTGGTTGAGGAAGGTCCAGGGGTTGGCGGGGTCGGCGAGGGTGACGAGGTCGGCGAGGAAGGGGACCTGGATGCGTGCGCCGTCGATGAGGAGGCCGGGGTGCCAGTGGAAGGCGGGGCGCTGGTCGTAGAAGACGGTGTCGAGGCCGGTGAGGGGGTCGGCGAGGGCGGCGAGGGAGAGGTTGAAGGGGCCGATGCCGATGCCGGCGAGGTCGCGGGGGGTGTCGGGGGTGTGGTGTGCGGGGGTGTTCATCGGGGGGTGTGTCTTTCTACGAGGGTGAGGAGGGTGGTGAGGTCGTCGGGTGTGGTGTGGGGGTTGAGGAGGGTGGCTTTGAGCCAGAGCCGGCCGTCGGCGTGGGCGCGGCCGAGGACGGCGTCGCCGGTGGTGAGGAGGGTGCGGCGTAGGGCGGCGACGGTGTCGTCGGTGGTGTGGGTGGGGCGGAAGAGGACTGTGCTGATGGTGGGTGGGGCGTGGAGTTCGAAGCGGGGGTGGTGGTGGATGAGGGTGGCGAGTTTCTGGGCGAGGGTGCAGACGTCGTCGACGAGGGTGCCGAGTCCGGTGCGGCCGAGGGTTTTGAGGGTGGCGGCGATTTTGAGGATGTCGGGGCGGCGGCTGGTGCGTGGGGAGCGGCCGAGGAGGTCGGGGATTCCGGCGTGGGTGTCGTCGTCGGCGTTGAGGTAGTGGGTGTGGTGGTGGAGGGCGGTGAGGTCGTCGGGGTTCTTGACGGTGAGGAGGCCGGCGGCGATGGGTTGCCAGCCGAGTTTGTGCAGGTCGAGGGTGACGGTGTGGGCGGCTTCGAGTCCGGCGAGTTTGGGGCGGTGCTGGGTGCTGAAGAGGAGGCCGGCGCCGTAGGCGGCGTCGATGTGGAGGCGGGCGCCGTGTGCGGTGCAGCGGTCGGCGATTTCGGGGAGGGGGTCGATGAGGCCGGCGTCGGTGGTTCCGGCGGTGGCGACGACGAGGTGTGGTCCGGGGATCTGGGTGAGGGCTTCGTCGAGGGCCGCGGGGTCGAGGGTGCCGGCGGGGGCGGGGACGACGACGGGTTCGGGCAGTCCGAGTAGCCAGGTGGCGCGGGGTACGGAGTGGTGGGCGTTGGCTCCGTGGATGAGGCGCAGGCCTGGGCCGTGGGTTTCGCGGGCGAGGAGGGTGGCGAGTTGGTTGGATTCGGTGCCGCCGGTGGTGATGAGGGCGTCGGCGGCGCCGGTTTCCCGGGCGAGGGCGCGGGTGACGAGGGTTTCGAGGGTGGAGGCGGCGGGTGCCTGGTCCCAGGAGTCGAGGGAGGGGTTGAGGGCGCTGGCGGCGAGGTCGGCGGCGGTGGCGACGGCGAGGGGTGGGCCGTGCAGGTGGGCGGTGCACAGGGGGTGGGCGGGGTCGGCGGCGCCGTGGGCGAGTGCGGTGACGAGGGTGCGCAGGGCGTCGGGGTCGCCGTGGTCGGGGAGGATGTCGCCGGCGGCGTCGGTCATGCGGGCGGTGACGGTGTCGGGGCCGCCCGCGGGCAGGGGGCCTCCGCGTGCTGTGGTGCCGGCGTGCAGTGCGTCGAGCACGGTGTCGAGCAGGGGGCGTAGGGCGTCGGGGCCGTGGGGGCCCGAGGCGAGGGGCGGCGGCGTGCCCATGGGCTGTCCTCCGGGCGTGGTGCGGGGAGTTCCAGCTTGGACGGGGATGCGCGGGTACGCCTGTACAGCTCAAGATCGCAACCCGAAAGGGGTATGCGGGGGGGCCGGCCCGCGGGGGTGGGCCGGCCGTGTCCGGGGTCAGTGCGTGTCGGTCTCCCGTACGCGCAGGGCGCGGGCGAGGTCGTCGAGTTGGTCGGTGAGCTTGCGGCGCAGGGCGGGGGTGGGGTGGGCGTGGTCGAGGCATTCCTGGCCGAGGCGCAGGTTGTCGGTGTCGACGGCGTGGGCGGGGAAGGCCCAGCGGCCGGCGGCTTCGGCGATGGCGGGGCCGCGGCGGGCGGCGACGGCGACGGCTTCGGTGTAGTAGCGCGGTACGTAGTCGTGGAGGAGGTCGGCTTGTTCGGGCTGCCAGAAGCCCTTGGCGGTGGCGGTGAAGAGGTAGTTGGAGAGGTCGTCGGTGGTGAACATGGCCTGCCAGGCGCGGCTCTTGGCGTCGGGGTGGGGCAGGGCTGCGCGGCAGTGGGCGGCGCCTTCCTGGCCGGTGTCGCTGGGGTCGCGTCGGAGTTCGGCGGCGATGGCGGTCTCGTCGGTGGCGCCGAGGACGGCGAGGCGGGTGAGGATGCGCCAGCGGAGTTCGGGGTCGAGTTCGGGGCCGCCGGGGACGGTGCCGTCGGCGAGCCAGGCGGCGATGGTGTCGGGGTGGGCGGCGGTGGCGATGCGGTGGCGTACGGCGATGAGGCGCAGTCCGGGGTGGTCGCCGTCCTCGGTGCGGCGGATGAGGTCGCGGCACAGGTCGGTGAGTGTGGTCAGGGCGGCGGGCCGCTGGTCGGGGGCGGCGTAGCGGTCGGCGACCTGGGTGGTGGCGAAGGTGAGGACGCCGTCGACGAGGGCGAGGTCGGTCTCGTGGGGGAGGTGGGCGCGGGCGATGTCCAGGTAGGTGCCGGTGGGGAGTTCGCCGTCGCGGACGGCGTCCCTGAGGGCGTTCCAGACGACGGCCCGGGTGAGTGGGTCGGGCAGGCCGGACAGGCCTTCGCGGATGGTGCGGAAGGAGTCGGCGTCGAAGCGGATCTTGGCGTAGCTCAGGTCGCCGTCGTTGAGGACGACGAGCGCGGGGAGCTTGCCGATGGGCCGGGGTTCGGCCTGGGGGAGGTCGAGGTCGAGGCGTGTGCGCAGGGTGAGCCGGCCTTCGTCGGTGAGGTCGCGGTCGTAGAGGCCGGCGGCGATGCGGTGGGGTCGGTCGCCCTTGCGGCCGACTTCGAGTGTTCGGGTGCCGTTGTCGCCGGTGACGTGGGGGGTGAGGGTGTCGACGCCGGTGGTGCGCAGCCAGGCGTCGGCCCAGGCGTGGACGTCGCGGTCGGTGGCGGCGGCGAGGGAGTCGATGAAGTCGGCGAGGGTGGCGTTGGCGAACTTGTGCCGGTCGAAGTGGGTGTTGATGCCGGCGAGGAAGTCCTTCTCGCCGAGCCAGTGGACGAGCTGGCGCAGGGCGGAGGCGCCCTTGGCGTAGGAGATGCCGTCGAAGTTGAGGAGGGCGGAGGCGGTGTCCTGGACGTTCTCGGGGGCGACGGGGTGGGTGGAGGGGCGTTGGTCGGCGTCGTAGCCCCAGGGTTTGCGGGTGACGCCGAAGTCGGTCCAGGTGTCGGTGAAGCGGGTGGCTTCGGCGGTGGTCTGGTAGCCCATGTACTCGGCGAAGGACTCGTTGAGCCAGATGTCGTCCCACCAGCGGAGGGTGACGAGGTCGCCGAACCACATGTGGGCCATCTCGTGGGCGATGACCATGGCGCGGGTCTGCCGCTGGGTGTCGGTGACGGCGGAGCGGAAGACGAACTCGTCGCGGAAGGTGACCAGTCCGGGGTTCTCCATGGCGCCGGCGTTGAATTCGGGGACGAACGCCTGGTCGTAGGAGTCGAAGGGGTAGGGCTCGGTGAATTTCTCGTGGTAGCGGTCGAAGCAGCCGCGGGTGACCTCGAGGAGTTCTTCGGTGTCGGCGTCGAGGTGGGGGGCGAGGGAGCGGCGGCAGTGGAGGCCGAAGGGGAGGCCGCGGTGTTCGGTGCGTACGGAGTGCCAGGGGCCGGCGGCGACGGCGACGAGGTAGGTGGAGATGGGTGGGGTGGTGGCGGCCTTCCAGTGGCCGTCGCCGGTGTGTTCGGTGATGCCGTTGGCGAGGACGGTCCAGCCCTGGGGCGCGGTGACGGTGAGGTCGAAGACGGCTTTGAGGTCGGGCTGGTCGAAGGCGGCGAAGACGCGTTGGACGTCGTCCAGGAAGAGCTGGGTGTAGACGTAGGTCTCGCCGTCGGCGGGGTCGGTGAAGCGGTGCATGCCCTCGCCGGTGCGGGAGTAGCGCATGGCGGCGTCGACGCGCAGTTCGTGGTCGCCGGGGGTGAGGTTCTTCAGGGCGAGCCGGTTCTCGTCGAGGGTGCCGGGGTCGAGGGGGTGTCCGTCCAGGGTGACGGTGTGCAGCTCGGCGGGCTTGACCTCGACGAAGGTGTCCGTGGTGTCCGTGGTGTCCGGTTCGCCGTGGACGGTGAAGCGGATGACGGTGCGGGAGTCGAAGGTGTCGTCGCCACGGGTCAGATCGAGGTCGATCGTGTAGTGGTGGACGTCGAGGAGCCGGGCTCGGGTCTGCGCTTCGTCGCGCGTCAGTACGGACATGCACGCCATGCTGCCTGATGCGGTCGGCAGGGCACAGAGGCGGATGGGTACGCGGATTTTGTCCGGGCCGTCGGGGTGGCCGGGGCGCTCCCCGGCGCGCGCCCCCGTGGGCGGGGGCGCGGGGCCGGCGGGGTCAGTCGGAGGCGGGGGCCGGGCCGCTGCCGCTGCTGTTGCCGGTGCCGGTGCCGGTGCCGTTGTGCTCCGCGATGCGTTCGTGGTGGTGGATCACCTCGGCGATGATGAAGTTCAGGAACTTCTCGGCGAACGCCGGGTCGAGTTTGGCGCTCTCGGCGAGGGCGCGCAGCCGGGCGATCTGTTTCGCCTCGCGGGCCGGATCGGCGGGCGGGAGTTGGTGCCGGGCCTTGAGGTGGCCGACCTGCTGGGTGCATTTGAAGCGTTCGGCGAGCATGTGGACGACGGCCGCGTCGATGTTGTCGATGCTGTCCCGCAGCCGGGCCAGTTCCTCGCGGACGGCGGGGTCGACGGCACCGGTACCGGTGTTGCTGGTGGTCATGGGTGCTCACCCTAAGGGCGGATCCCGGGCCGTCGCAGACCGTCTCAGGCCCCGGGAAATCCCGCCGGTGTCGCCGGTGCCGGTGCGCTTGTGGACGTAGCCGTCCTCGTGTCCGCCGGGGACGCCCGCGATGGGCCCGCTCCCGGACGATGCGGCTCCGCTCCCGGACGATGCGGCCCCGCTCCCGGACGATGCGGCCCCGCTCCCGGACGATGCGGCCCGGCTCCCGGAGGCCGGGCCTCGGGTGGAAGCCGGGCGCCTGGAAGTGTGCGTGGACACGATCATGTCGGTGCGGCCGTGCCGGCCGGCTTCCCGTGCGGCCGCGCGCGTGAGCCGGTTCCCCCAGCCCGTCTGCCGTGAGCCGCTGTTCCAGGTCGGTGTCCGCGCCGCCCGCGCGCGGGGAGGAGGCGGCGACGGTGTGTGCTGTTCGCTGGTCACGGTCGCCGCTCGTGCCGTGGGCCGGGGCCGGGGACGAACGGTTTCCGCCGTGCGGCACCGGTGGCCGTGCGGGGCCGGCCGTACAGTGGGAGACGGGTTCAGGAGCGTCTTGGGGGTTCAGGCGTGGCGAACGGCGGACCGGTCGAGCACGGTTACCCGCATCTGGAGACGGTGCGGGCCGCCGTCACCGCGTTGTACAGGCGGTTGTCGTACGACACCGTGCGGACGTTCTCGGCCAGTGTGGCCCCGGCCGACGTAGCGTTCTGCGACACCGACGACCTGTATCTGGGGGCGCAGCGGGTGGCGCACGAGCTGGTGCGTCACTACCGTCTCCCGGATGCGCGGATGATCGTGTCCTTCCGGGAGATGACGCATGCGGCGAGCGTCGAGCTCGCGGCGGGCCCGGAGTACTTCATCGAGTTGAACGACCGGTTCCGTACGCATCGCCGGGACATCGGCGCGGCCCTCGCGCACGAGGTGATGCACGTGTATCTGCACCGTCTGGGCCTGTCCTTCGCCGGCACGCGGGACAACGAGGTCCTCACCGACACGGCGACGACGTACCTGGGTGCCGGCTGGCTGCTGCTGGACGCCTACCGGGAGGACTCGGCGTCGTCGCAGAAGCTGGGGTATCTGACGCCGGAGGAGTTCGGCTACGTCCTGGCCAAGCGGGCGCTGGTGTTCGGTGAGGACCCCGCGGTGTGGTTCACCAGTCCGCAGGCGTACACGGCGTACGTCAAGGGCATGGCCCGGGCCCGCCGGGACGAGCGGCAGCCGCCGCTGACCGCGGCGGGCTGGGCGGGCCGCCGCCGCTATGCCCGGGACCGTCGTCACGCCCAGGACCCGCATGCCGCCGCGGCCCTTCCGGTGGACGGGCCGTACTCCTTCACGCCGGGCGGGCGGGGGCCGCTGCGGGTGTCGTTCTCCTGTCCGACCTGTCATCAGCGGATCAGGGTGCCGGTGCGGGGGCGGGTGCGGGCGCGGTGCGGGCTGTGCCGGACGGTGCTGGAGTGCGACACGTGAACGGCCGGCCCCGCACCGGCCGTCCCTCCGGCGCCCCTGGGCGGTACCCCTACCAGGGCCGCACGATGCCCTGCGCGCGTGCGGCCACCAGCCACGCGGGGAACTCGCCCACCAGGTGGTCGTACAACTCGGCGTCGGTCACCTTCCGCGGGTCGCGGCCCGCGTGGAAGAACCCGGCGTTGTCGACGACCCGCTTGCCCGGCACCGCCAGCTCGTCGAGTCTGCGCAGGTACTCGAACTGGCGGCTGTCCGGGTCGCCGAAGCCGACGAACTGCCAGAACAGGGGGAGCGTTGCCGCCTTGCACAGGTACCGCTCCGCGGCGAGCCGGCTGATCGGGCCGCCGTCGGTCTGGAAGACGACCAGGGCGGGGTGGCGGGCGCCGCTGTCGAGGTAGTGGTCGATGACGGCGTCCATGGCCAGGTGGTAGCTGGTCTTGCCCATGTGCCCGAGGCCGGCCGCGATCCGCTCGATCCGTCCCTGGTGGTCGGCGAGGGCGATCTCGGTGACGGCGTCGACGTCGGTGGAGAAGAACACGACCGGCACGGTGCCGTCGTCGTCGAGGTGCGCGGACAGGCCGAGGACCCGGTCGGCGAGCGCCTGCACGCTGCCGTCCTTGTAGTACGGCTTCATGGAGCCGGAGTAGTCGACGACGAGGTAGACGGCCGCCCGGGTCCCCTCCAGTCCGTGCTTGGTCAGCGACACCCCGGCGCTCCGGTACGGTTCGACCAGCGCGGGCGCGGTCTCCCGCACCTTGGTGAGACTGATCGCGGCCATGCGGACTCCCCCGTCACCCTTGGGACTTACGGCATCTGGCTGCCGAGGTTACGGCACGGCGCACCCCGCCTCTCAGCTCGTCCACAGGCGTTCGCTATTTTGTTCGCCGCCGTCCCCACCGGCTCACCGTCCGTCCGTCCCGAGGAGCCGGCGTGGATTCCGAGTCCACCGTCACCACCTGCTACCGCCATCCCGCGGTGGAGTGCCACGTCCGCTGCACCCGCTGCGAGCGCCACATCTGCCCGGACTGCATGCGGGAGGCGTCCGTCGGCCACCAGTGTCCCGAGTGTGTGAAGGAGGGGGCGCGGTCGGTCCGGCAGGCCCGGACCATCGCGGGCGGCCGGGTCTCGGCGACGCCCGTGGTGACGTACGTCCTGTTCGGGCTCAACCTCCTGGCGTATCTGGCGGAGGTGGTGCGGCCGGAGATCGTGGACCGGTTCTCGATGGTCGGTGCGCGGCTGGTCGGCCCGGACGGCGGGCACTACGTCTACGAGAGTGCCCACTTCGGGCTCTTCCGGGCGGAGGGCGTCGCCGCCGGCGAATGGGAGCGGATGCTCACCGGCGCCTTTCTCCACCTGTCGCCGTTCGAGGGCACCTTCGGGATCCTGCACCTCACGATGAACATGGTCGCTTTGTGGCAGCTGGGGCGGGTGGTGGAGCTGATGCTCGGCCGGGTCCGCTTCGTGGTCCTGTACCTGCTGTCGGCGCTCGGTGGTTCCGTCCTGCAGCTGGTGCTGGGGGACCCCGGGCAGTCCTCGGTCGGCGCGTCGGGTGCGATCTTCGGTGTGGGGGCCGCGTACTACGTCCTGCACCGCCGTCTGGGCGCTGACATGGCCTCGGTCAACCGTTTCATGGCCCTCCTGCTGTTGTGGCTGGTGCTGTCCGCCGGGCTCACCTCCTGGCAGGGTCATCTCGGCGGCCTGCTGGTGGGCGGCGCGCTGGCCCTGGCGTTCGCGTACGCGCCCCGGGACGGGCGCCGGGTGGCGGTGCAGGCGGGAGCGTGCGCGGGGCTGGTGGTGCTGCTGGCGGTGACGGCGGCGGTCAAGGTGTCGCAACTGACAGGTGGAGGCATTTCCCTATGAGAGGTATTCCCCGATGAAACGTGCCGGTGTGCTGCTCCTCGCGGCCGTTCCCGTGATCGCCACGGGGGTGTACTTCGTGATGCCGACGGACTCGGCCGACGCCCCGGTGGCGCCGCCCGCGTCCACCGCCCAGTCGTCCCGCGAGGACGCGAAGAGCCGGGCGGAGGAGGAGCGGGCGGCGGACGACGCGCTGATCGCCGACCTGCCGCCGGGGCTCGCCGCCCCCGCGAAGAAGGAGCTGGCCCAGCAGCTGGTGTCCAGCGCCGAGAACTCGACCACGAAGTGGCGCACCTCCTACGGCGTCATCGAGGACCTCGGCGACGGGTGCGGCTACACGGCGGGCATCATCGGCTTCTGCACGGGCACGCACGACCTGCTCACGCTGGTCGAGCGCTACACCGAGGCCCACCCGGGCAACGGCCTGGCGGCGTACCTGCCGGCCCTGCGCGAGGTGGACGGCAGCGACTCGCACGAGGGCCTGGACCCCGGTTTCACGGCCGCGTGGCAGGCGGAGGCGGAGCTGCCGGCGTTCCGTGCGGCGCAGGAGGAGGAGCGCGACCGGGTCTACTTCGAGCCGGCGGTCCGCCTGGCCAAGCTGGACGGCCTGGGCACGCTGGGCCAGTTCGTGTACTTCGACGCGATGGTCTTCCACGGCCCGGACACGAGCGCCGACGGCTTCTACGGGCTGCGCGAGCAGGCCATGGGCAAGGCGAAGACGCCGGGGCAGGGCGGCGTCGAGAAGACCTACCTGGACGCCTTCCTGGACGTCCGCCGCGACGCCATGCGGGCCCGGCGTCCGGGCATCGACACCTCCCGCGTCGACACGGCGCAGCGGCGGTTCCTGGAGGCCGGGAACATGAAGCTCGACACGCCGCTGGTGTGGGAGATGTACGGGCAGACGTACAGGCTGCCGTAGGCGCGCATGCGACGGCGCCTGCCCTTTGTCCGGTCGGGGACGGGGCAGGCGCCATCAGTGTTCCGCACGCCTTTGTGCGGGACGTTCTTCGGTTGTTTCCGTCCGTCAGACCGCGAGGGCGCGGTCCGTCGGGCGGATCGGGGCCGGCAGTTCGCTGGCTCCGGTCAGGAAGCGGTCGGCGCCGCGGGCGGCGGAGCGGCCCTCCGCGATCGCCCAGACGATGAGCGACTGGCCGCGGCCGGCGTCACCGGCGACGAACACACCCGGCACGTTGGTCTGGAAGTCGGCGTCCCGGGCGATGTTACCCCGTGCGTCGAGCTCCAGGCCGAACTGGTCGACCAGTCCGTTCTCCCGGTCGGTGCCGGTGAAGCCCATGGCGAGGGTGACCAGCTGGGCCGGGATCTTCCGCTCGGTGCCCGGCTTGGGGGTGAGCTTGCCGTCGATGAACTCGACCTCGCTCATGTGCAGCCACTGGACGTTGCCGTCCGCGTCGCCCTCGAAGTGGGTGGTGGAGACGGCGTAGACCCGCTCGCCGCCCTCCTCGTGGGCGCTGGTGACCTTGTAGAGCATCGGGAAGGTCGGCCACGGCTGGGAGACCGGGTTCCGCTCCTCGCCCGGGCGGGGCATGATCTCCAGCTGGGTGACGGAGGCCGCGCCCTGGCGGTGGGCGGTGCCCACGCAGTCGGCGCCGGTGTCGCCGCCGCCGATGACGACGACGTGCTTGCCCTCGGCGGTGATCGGGGGCGCCACGTAGTCGCCCTCCTGGACCTTGTTGGCCAGGGGGAGGTACTCCATGGCCTGGTGGATGCCCTTGAGTTCGCGGCCGGGGACCGGCAGGTCGCGGGCGGTGGTGGCGCCGGCGGCGATGACGACGGCGTCGTAGCGCTTCCTGAGGTCGGTCGCCTTGAGGTCGCGGCCGATCTCGACGCCGGTGCGGAAGCGGGTGCCCTCCGCGCGCATCTGCTCGATGCGGCGGTTGATGTGCCGCTTCTCCATCTTGAACTCGGGGATGCCGTAGCGGAGGAGGCCTCCGATGCGGTCCGCGCGCTCGTAGACGGCGACGGTGTGGCCGGCCCGGGTGAGCTGCTGGGCGGCGGCGAGGCCGGCCGGGCCGGAGCCGATGACGGCGACGGTCTTGCCGGACAGGCGCTCGGGGATCTGCGGGGCGACGTCCCCGGTCTCCCACGCCTTGTCGATGATCGAGACCTCGACGTTCTTGATGGTGACCGGCGGCTGGTTGATGCCGAGCACGCACGCCGACTCGCACGGGGCCGGGCACAGGCGGCCGGTGAACTCCGGGAAGTTGTTGGTGGCGTGCAGGCGCTCCTGCGCGGCCTGCCAGTCCTCGCGGTAGGCGTAGTCGTTCCACTCGGGGATCAGGTTCCCGAGCGGGCAGCCGTTGTGGCAGAACGGGATGCCGCAGTCCATGCAGCGGCTGGCCTGCTTGCTGATGATCGGCAGCAGGGAGCCGGGGACGTAGACCTCGTTCCAGTCCTTGACGCGCTCGTCGACGGGGCGGGTCTGGGCGACCTCGCGTCCGTGGTTCAGGAAGCCCTTGGGATCAGCCATTGGTCGCCGCCTCCATCATCTTCTCGGTGGTCTCGGTCTCGGAGAGACCGGCTCGCTCGGCGGCGTCCTTGGCGGCGAGCACTGCCTTGTACGTACTGGGGATGATCTTGCTGAAGCGCTCCACGGCGGTGGGCCACTCGGCGAGCAGCTTCTCGGCGACGGTCGAGCCCGTCTCCTCCCGGTGCCGGCGCACGACGTCGTGCAGCCACGCGCGGTCGGTGTCGTCCAGTGCCTCGACGGCGTTCACGTTGCCGGCGTTGACGTTGTCGCGGTCCAGGTCGATGACGTAGGCGATGCCGCCGGACATGCCGGCCGCGAAGTTGCGTCCGGTCTCGCCGAGGACGACCGCGTGGCCGCCGGTCATGTACTCGCAGCCGTGGTCGCCGACGCCCTCGGAGACGACCAGCGCGCCGGAGTTGCGGACGCAGAAGCGCTCGCCGACCTTGCCGCGCAGGAACATCTCGCCGCCCGTGGCGCCGTAGCCGATGGTGTTGCCGGCGATGGTGGAGTACTCGGCGAGGTGGTCGGCGCCCCGGTCGGGGCGGACGACGATCCGGCCGCCGGAGAGGCCCTTGCCGACGTAGTCGTTGGCGTCGCCCTCCAGGCGCAGCGTGATGCCGCGCGGGACGAAGGCGCCGAAGGACTGGCCGGCGGAGCCGGTGAAGGTGATGTCGACGGTGTCGTCGGGCAGGCCCGCGCCGCCGAACTTCTTCGTGACCTCGTGGCCGAGCATGGTGCCGACCGTGCGGTTGATGTTGCGGATGGCGACCTGGGCGCGCACGGGGGCGGCGTCGGTCGCGTCCGAGGCGCCCAGGGCGTCGGAGGCGAGCTTGATGAGCTGGTTGTCGAGCGCCTTCTCCAGGCCGTGGTCCTGGACGGCCGTCTGGTGGCGCGCCGCGCCCTCGGGCAGCGCGGGCACGTGGAACAGCGGCTCCAGGTCGAGGCCCTGCGCCTTCCAGTGGTGGACGGCGCGGGTGACGTCGAGGGTCTCGGCGTGGCCGACGGCCTCCTCGATGGAGCGGAAGCCCAGCTCGGCGAGGATCTCGCGGACCTCTTCGGCGATGAACCTGAAGAAGTTGACGATGTACTCGGCCTTGCCGGAGAACCGGTCGCGGAGCACCGGGTTCTGGGTGGCGATGCCGACCGGGCAGGTGTCGAGGTGGCAGACGCGCATCATGACGCAGCCGGAGACGACGAGCGGCGCGGTCGCGAAACCGAACTCCTCGGCGCCGAGGAGCGCGGCGATGACGACGTCGCGGCCGGTCTTGAGCTGGCCGTCGGTCTGGACGACGATCCGGTCGCGCAGGCCGTTGAGCAGCAGGGTCTGCTGGGTCTCGGCGAGGCCGAGCTCCCAGGGGCCGCCCGCGTGCTTGAGCGACGTGAGCGGGGAGGCGCCCGTGCCGCCGTCGTGGCCGGAGATGAGGACGACGTCCGCGTGCGCCTTCGACACACCCGCCGCGACCGTGCCGACGCCGACCTCGGAGACCAGCTTGACGTGAATCCGCGCCTGCGGGTTCGCGTTCTTCAGGTCGTGGATCAGCTGGGCCAGGTCCTCGATGGAGTAGATGTCGTGGTGCGGCGGCGGGGAGATCAGGCCCACGCCGGGCGTCGAGTGACGCGTCTTGGCGACCCACGGGTACACCTTGTGGCCGGGCAGCTGGCCGCCCTCGCCGGGCTTGGCGCCCTGGGCCATCTTGATCTGGATGTCGTCGGCGTTGACCAGGTACTCGGAGGTGACGCCGAAGCGGCCGGAGGCGACCTGCTTGATCGAGGAGCGGCGCGCCGGGTCGTACAGGCGCTCCGGGTCCTCGCCGCCCTCACCGGTGTTGGACTTGCCGCCCAGCTGGTTCATGGCGATGGCGAGGGTCTCGTGCGCCTCCTGGGAGATGGAGCCGTACGACATGGCGCCGGTGGAGAAGCGCTTGACGATCTCGGAGACGGGCTCGACCTCGTCGATCGGGATCGGCTGCCGGTCGCTCTTGAAACCGAACAGGCCGCGCAGCGTCATCAGGCGCTCGGACTGCTCGTTCACGCGCTCGGTGTACTTCTTGAAGATGTCGTACTTGCCGGAGCGCGTGGAGTGCTGGAGGCGGAAGACCGTCTCCGGGTCGAACAGGTGCGGCTCGCCCTCGCGGCGCC
The DNA here is from genome assembly GCF_055603605.1 of Streptomyces sp. NPDC037271. Taxonomy (NCBI): domain Bacteria; kingdom Bacillati; phylum Actinomycetota; class Actinomycetes; order Kitasatosporales; family Streptomycetaceae; genus Streptomyces; species Streptomyces sp. NPDC037271. The sequence continues at coordinate 147,201 of NZ_JBVJVN010000004.1, read as the reverse complement.
ACTGGTACTCGCCGCCGATGTCGAGGGCGCGGTGGGCGGGCGCGATGCCGCTGGCCGGGTAGGCCTTGGCGTGGCGGGCGGCGACCTCCTTGGCGATCACGTCGATGCCGACGCCGCCGATCTTGGTGGCGGTGCCGTTGAAGTACTTCTCGACGAAGGCCTCGTCCAGGCCGACGGCCTCGAAGACCTGGGCGCCGCGGTAGGAGGCGACGGTGGAGATGCCCATCTTGGACATGACCTTGAGGACGCCCTTGCCGAGGGCGTAGATCAGGTTGCGGATGGCCTGCTCGGGCTCGGCGCCGGGCAGGAAGGTGCCCGCGCGGACCAGGTCCTCGACGGACTCCATGGCCAGGTACGGGTTGACGGCGGCGGCGCCGTAGCCGATGAGCAGGGCGACGTGGTGGACCTCGCGGACGTCGCCGGCCTCGACCAGCAGACCCACCTGGGTGCGCTGCTTGGTGCGGATGAGGTGGTGGTGGACGGCCGCGGTGAGCAGCAGCGACGGGATCGGCGCGTGCTCGGCGTCCGAGTGGCGGTCGGACAGGACGATGAGCCGGGCGCCGTTCTCGATGGCGGCGTCGGCCTCGGCGCAGATCTCCTCTATGCGCGCGGCGAGCGCGTCGCCGCCGCCGTGCACCCGGTAGAGGCCGGAGAGGGTCGCGGCCTTGAAGCCGGGCATGTCGCCGTCGGCGTTGATGTGGATGAGCTTGGCCAGCTCGTCGTTGTCGATCACCGGGAACGGCAGCAGGACGCTGCGGCAGGAGGCGGCCGACGGCTCCAGCAGGTTGCCCTGCGGGCCCAGCGAGGAGCGCAGGGAGGTGACCAGTTCCTCGCGGATGGCGTCCAGAGGCGGGTTGGTGACCTGCGCGAACAGCTGGGTGAAGTAGTCGAAGAGCAGCCGGGGGCGCTCGGAGAGCGCGGCGATCGGCGAGTCGGTGCCCATGGAGCCGATCGGCTCGGCCCCGGCCTTGGCCATCGGCGCGAGGATGACGCGCAGCTCCTCCTCGGTGTACCCGAAGGTCTGCTGGCGGCGGGTGACCGAGGCGTGGGTGTGCACGATGTGCTCGCGCTCGGGCAGGTCGGACAGCTCGATCTCGCCGGCCTCGATCCACTCGGCGTACGGCTGCTCGGCGGCGAGCCGGGCCTTGATCTCGTCGTCCTCGATGATGCGGTGCTCGGCGGTGTCCACGAGGAACATGCGGCCGGGCTGGAGGCGGCCCTTGCGGACGACCTTCGCGGGGTCGATGTCGAGGACGCCGACCTCGGAGCCGAGGACGACGAGGCCGTCGTCGGTGACCCAGTAGCGGCCGGGGCGCAGGCCGTTGCGGTCGAGGACGGCGCCGACCTGGGTGCCGTCGGTGAAGGTGACGCAGGCGGGGCCGTCCCAGGGCTCCATCATCGTGGAGTGGAACTGGTAGAAGGCGCGCCGGGCCGAGTCCTTGATGTTCATGGACTCGTGGTTCTCCCACGCCTCCGGGATCATCATCAGCACGGAGTGCGGCAGCGAGCGCCCGCCGAGGTGCAGCAGCTCCAGGACCTCGTCGAAGGAGGCGGAGTCCGAGGCGTCCGGCGTGCAGATCGGGAAGAGCCGCTCCAGGTCCGCGGACGAGCCGAACAGGTCGGAGGCGAGCTGGGACTCGCGGGCGACCATCCAGTTGCGGTTGCCCTTGACCGTGTTGATCTCGCCGTTGTGCGCGACGAAGCGGTACGGGTGGGCGAGGGGCCAGGCCGGGAAGGTGTTCGTCGAGAACCGGGAGTGCACGAGCGCGATCGCGGAGGCGAAGCGGCGGTCGGACAGGTCCGGAAAGAAGGGCTCCAGCTGGCCGGTGGTCAGCATGCCCTTGTAGACGATGGTCCGCGCGGACAGCGACGGGAAGTAGACGTCGGCCTCGCGCTCGGCGCGCTTGCGCAGCGCGAAGGCGTGGCGGTCGAGGGCGATGCCCTGCGACGTGCCTCCCCCAGACTCCGTCCGGGAGGTGCCCCCAGTCACGAAGATCTGGCGGAAGACCGGCATGGTCGAACGGGCGGTGGCGCCGAGCATCTGCGGGGCGACCGGGACCTCGCGCCAGCCGAGGACGGTGAGGCCCTCCTCGGTCGCGATGGTCTCGATCCGCGAGACGGCGTCCTCGGTGCCGTCCACGGGGAGGAAGGCGATGCCGACGGCGTACGCCCCGGCCTCGGGCAGTTCGAATCCGGCCACCTCGCGGAAGAAGGCGTCCGGCACCTGGGAGAGGATGCCCGCGCCGTCGCCCGAGTCGGGCTCGGAGCCGGTGGCTCCCCGGTGCTCCAGGTTGCGCAGCACGGTGAGCGCCTGGTCGACCAGGGTGTGGGACGCCTCGCCGGTGAGGGTGGCGACGAATCCGACGCCGCAGGCGTCGTGCTCGTTGCGGGGGTCGTACATGCCCTGCGCGGCAGGGCGAGCATCCATGAAGGACCGGTTCTGGCCACTCGCGGAGTGCTGGGACGGCTGGCGCGGCGTACGCATCGGCTCTCCCGTCGTCGTCATCTGGCTGGGGACCTCCCAGGCCCTTGAGGCTCTGGGGGAGCAAGTGCCGAGGGACGACGTTGGCCCTCTGCGTGAGTGCAAAATTTGATGCAGGTTACATGATGGAGCGGTTCTCGGACAGCGGGATAATCCGTTCCAACATGCGGACACCGGGGGATGCGGCGGGGGTTCCGCACCCGGCGGTGGAGGCTGTGGGGACCGTGGCGGACAGATCGATGTCCGTCGGCCCGAGGGCGCGGAGGGAGCGTCGTCGCTCACTCCGCGGGTGTGCGGCAGGCCTCATTGCCTACAGCGCTTACGGCTCATGCCCGGGGATCACGCACTCGAAACCCGCGCGTAACGGCTACTTATGCGGTCCGTCGCATAAGTTCAAGCCGCGCTATCCTACGGCTGTCCCGAACAGGCTGCCCAGGGCGTACGTCACACCGGCCGCCGCGCCACCGAGTGCGAGCTGCCGCAGTCCGCTGTACCACCAGCTGCGTGCCGTGACCTTGGCGACCACCGCGCCGCACAGGAACAGTCCGGCCAGCGCGAGCACCACCGCCGGCCACAGCGCACTGGCGCCGAGCAGGAACGGCAGGACGGGGAGCAGGGCGCCCAGCGCGAAGGACCCGAACGACGAAACGGCCGCGACCAGCGGCGACGGCAGGTCGGAGGGGTCGATGCCCAGTTCCTCGCGGGCGTGTATCTCCAGGGCCTGCTCGGGGTCGCGGGACAGCTGACGGGCCACCTCGCGGGCGAGGCCGGTCTCGACGCCGCGGGCCTCGTAGAGCGCGGCGAGCTCGGCCTCCTCGTCCGCGGGGTGCTTCCTCAGCTCCTGGCGCTCCACGTCCAGCTCGGCCTCGACGAGCTCGCGCTGCGAGGCGACGGAGGTGTACTCGCCGGCGGCCATGGAGAAGGCGCCGGCGGCCAGTCCGGCCAGTCCGCTCAGCACGACGGTGTGCTGACCGGCCGCGCCGCCCGCGACACCGGTCATCAGGGCGAGGTTGGAGACCAGGCCGTCCATCGCGCCGAAGACGGCGGGGCGCAGCCAGCCGCCGTTCACGTCGCGGTGCGTGTGGTTGTCGCGGTGCGCCTCGTGCAGCGGCGCCTCGGTCTCGATGATGGCCATGCGGGTTCCCCCGGGAAGCTAGTTTGGACACGTTCTATTTCTCGACAACACTCAATCTACGCCCGTCATTTCCGCGTCGCCAGCAAGGAAAGGCTGGGCTTACCTGCGGGTTTACCTTCCTGCGCTCATACGTGATCTTGCCTGCACATATGACCGACCGGGTGACGCTGAGGCCTGTGAGGCTGCGCGACGCGCCCCACCGGGGACACATCAGCAAAGGGAGAGGAGAGGCCGCATGGCATCCACCGCCTGTATTCCCCCGGCCCCCGCGCCCGGGGACGCCGTCGGACTCCGCGAACGGGCCCGGGGCGCACTGCTCGGGCTGGCCGTCGGGGACGCCCTCGGGGCGCCGGCCGAGAACATGCTGCCCTCCGAGATCCGCGCCCGCTGGGGACGGATCACGGGATACGTGGCCGAGAAGCCGGCCGGCACCGACGACACCGAGTACGCGATCTTCTCCGGCCTGCTGCTGGCCCGGTACGGCTCCGCGCTCACCCCCGGCCATGTCGAGACGGCCTGGCACGAGTGGATCGCGGACCGGGAGGAGGGCCCGTTCCGGGGCGCGGGCTTCAGCGAACGCGGCACCCTGGAGAACCTGCGCCGCGGCCTGGCCGCCCCCGTCTCCGCCCAGCACCGCCACGCCTGGAGCGACGGACTGGCCATGCGCGCCGCGCCCCACGGAGTGTTCGCGGCGGGACGGCCCGCCGAGGCGGCCCGGCTGGTGGCGATCGACGGCTCGGTCAGCCACGACGGCGAGGGCATCTACGGCGGCCAGGCGGTGGCGGCGGGTGTCGCGGCTGCGATGGCGGGGGCACCGACCGTCGCGGTCGTGGCCTCCGCCCTGGCCGTCGTCCCGGACGACTCGTGGACGGCCCGCTGCCTGCGCCGCGCGATGACGGCGGCCCACCTCGGCGAACGCGCCGTCCGCTCCGCCGTGGTCATCGGCGGCTACCCGTGGACCGACCTGGCCCCCGAGGCGGTCGCCCTCGCCTTCGGCGCGTACGCGGCGGCCGACGGCGACTTCACGGACGCCGTGCTGACGGCCGTCAACATGGGCCGCGACGCCGACACCACGGCGGCGGTGGCCGGCGCCCTGGCCGGCGCCTCCCGGGGCGCCGCCGCGATCCCGGCCGAGTGGGCGGCGGCCATCGGTCCGGCCCGCGGCAGCTGCCTGCCGGCGATGGCGGGCCACCATGTGCTGGAGGTGGCCGACCTGCTGACGCGGGGCGCGGAGACGCGGGGCGCGGAGACGCGGGGCGCTGAGACGCGGGGCGCGGAGACGCGGGGCGCTGAGACGCGGGGCGCGGAGACGCGGGGCGCGGAGACGCGGGGCGCGGAGACGCGGGGCGCGGAGACGCGGGGCGCGGAGACGCGGGGCGCGGAGACGCGGGGCGCTGAGACGCGGGGCGCGGAGGACCGGGAGGACCGCTCACGCACCGCCCGGACCTGGGACGGCCCACGGGGCGGGAGCCCCCGCCCCCGCGACGCCCCTGCCCCGGGCGAGCACGCCGCACGACGCACCGGTCCCGTACCGGAGCCCGCCGACGGTTGCGCACCGGAGCCCGCCAACGATTCCGTACCGGAGCCCGCCGACGGTTCCGTACCGGGGCCCGCCAGTCCGGCGCTCGGACGGGGACCGGTGGCGAAGCAGGGGCGGGAGCCCGCACCCGACGACCGGCTCGCACCGGTACCGGGCGGCGCGTCCGCGGAGCACGGCGACTCCGTACGGAACGACACCCTCGCCGCAGCGGACCGGCGCCCGGCCCCGCACGGCGCAGCCGTACCGCAGGCAGCAGACTCCCCAGAGCACCCAGAGCACCCAGAGCACCCAGAGAACCCCGGGCACCCGGAGTGCCCACAGCACGCGGGGCCCGCAAGGTCCGCGCCCGTGCCGTACGGCGACGCGGCGGCGGGGGTGCGGCCGTGAGCAGGTCCCGTGCCTCCGGTGAGGAACCGGCCACCACCGCGTACGTCGCCCCGCCCGGCGCGCCGGAGCGGTCGGCGCCCGCCGGGAGCGGGCACCGGCCGGGACCCGAGCCCGGGCCCGCCACGCCGGCCCGCACGACACCGGGGCCCGACCGCATCGAGGGCCTCCTCCTCGGACTCGCGGCGGGGGACGCCGCCGGCTGGCCCGCCGCCCGGCACCGGGCCGCCCGGATGCCCGAGTGGACGCGCCGCCTCACCCGCGAGCTGGACACCTTCGCCGAGCAGAACGCGACCACCACCCTCCCCGTCCCCATCGCCCTCAACCAGCCCCCGGAACCGCTCCGCCTCGGCCCCTCCGACGACGCCGAGTGGGCCGCGTTCGCCGCGGAAGCGGTGCTGCGGGCCGGGGACGACAGCGCGCTCGGCGACCTCAGCCGGGAGCGGCGGATGCGGGCCGCGATCGACCTGACCTGGAACGCCGTCGCCAGCGAGGTGGCCGCGGCGGCGGACCGCGCCCCCGAGGTCGAGTCGGCGGTGCTGCCGCTGCGGGCCCGCATCTCGGTACGGGCCGGGCTCGGCAACCTCGCCACCGGCCTGCGCCCGCCCGCCACCGGCCACGACAACCCGCACTACTTCGACGACGCCGCCTGCGTCCGCGCCTGCGTCCTCGCCGTCGCCCACCCCGGCGCCCCGCGGCTCGCCGCCGACCTCGCCGAGTTCGACGCCCGCTACACCCAGGACGGCGACGGCGTGCACGGCGCCCGCGCCATGGCCGCGGCACTGGCCTGCGCCCTCGACGGCGCCGGCGTACGCACCTGTGTGACGGCCGCGCTCGACGAACTTCCCGAGGAGACGGAGATCGGCCGCAACGCCCGTCTGGCCCTGGCCCTGGCGGCGGACGCCGAAAGCACCTTCGCGCTCGTACCGCTGCTGGAGCACAGAATCGTCGACCACGTCTACAGCTACGGCATCGCCGCCGCCGAGACCGTCCCGGTCGCCCTCGCCCTGGCCACCGCCGCCCGGGGCCGCGTCGCGGAGGCCGTACCGGCTGCGGCCTGTCTCTCCAGGGTCGCGGACTCCGCTCCCGCACTGGCCGGCGCCCTCACCGGCGCGCTGGGCGGCGGCACGTCGGTCCCCGCGTCCTGGCGGGAGGCCTGCCGCACGCTCCCCGGCTGCGTACTGCCCCGCCTCACCGGCACCGACCTGGTCGAACTCGCCGGACTCCTGCACGCCACGCAACCGTCCCGGCGAGAACCACGAGAACGCCCGGAAGGCCGCGACAGACACGAAGAGCGCGAAGAACGCGAAGAACGCGAAGAACGCGACACGACATGAGGACGCGACACGACATGAGGACATCCGGAACAGCGGAAAGCGGCACGCCGTCCCTGGAGGAGCGTGTCACCGGCGCCCTCGTCGGCGCGGCCGTCGGCGACGCGCTCGGCGGCCCGGTCGAGGGCTACTCCCCCGAGCAGATCCTCGAACGCCACGGCGGCCGCGTCCACGGCGTCGTCGGCCCCTGGAACGGCGACGCCTGGCGCACCGCCCGCCCCATCGCCCCGTACCACAAGGGCGATGGACACATCACCGACGACACCCTGATGACCCACGCCCTGGTACGGGTGTACGACACGGTCCGCGACCACCTCGACGCCTACGCGGTCGCCGAGCACCTGGTCCCGGACCTGGTGTCCACCCCGCGCTGGATTCCGGAACTGGAGGCGGAGGCCCTCCCGCTCCAGCGGATCTTCCTGGCGGAGAAGTGGCTGGTGGCGAGGATCCACTACGGCCACGTGGACCCGCGCGAGGCGGGCACCGGCAACATCGTCAACTGCGGTGCCGCGATGTACATGGCCCCGGTCGGCCTGGTCAACGCGGGCAACCCGGCGGGCGCCTACGCCGAGGCGCTGGACGTCGCGGGCGCGCACCAGTCGTCGTACGGCCGGGAGGCGGCCGGTGTCCTCGCGGCGGCGGTGGCCGCGGCCTGCCTGCCCGGGGCGACGCCCGAGTCGGTGGTGGCCGCCTGTCTGTCGCTGGCCAAGGACGGCACCCGGGCGGCGATCGAGGCGGTCTGCGAAGCGGCCTCGCGGTACACGGACTTCGAGTCGGCGCTCGTGCCGCTGCGGGAGGCGGTGGCCCCGTACGACACGGTGGGCGCCGACTACCGCGCGCCCTCGCTCGGTGCCCGGCGCCCGTCCCGGCTGCACGCGATCGAGGAACTGCCCGTCGCCCTCGGCATGCTGCTCGTCTCCCGCGGCGACTACCGGCACGCGGTCCTCGGCGCGGTGAACTACGGCCGGGACTGCGACTCCATCGCCACGATGGCCGGCGCGCTGGCCGGGGCGCTGGGCTCACCGGTCCCGGAGGACTGGGCGAAGACGGTCGCGGAGGCGAGCCGGCTGGACCTGTGGGCGCCGGCGGCGACACTCACCGAGGTCGCGCGGGAGGTCTTCGAGCGCGACGTGACGCGCCGCCGCGCGCACGAGGAGGCGTTCGAGGCGATCGGGGGCGCGGGATGCTCCGACTGACCTGGGTCCAGCCCGAGGACCTGATCGGCCACGAGCTGCGCCAGGCGCGGCTGGACGGCCGCAACCCGTCGGCGGTCGCGGCCCGCTGGCGGGCGGCGGGCGGCTGCGAGGCCCCGTCCCGGGCGGGCGCCTCCGCCCGGCCGGCCTCGCCCTACCTCCGCCTCCTGGCGAAGGACCTCCTGGACGAACTGGCCGACCTGCCGAGTCCGTCGGCCGAGCAGGAACCGACGGACCTCGACCGGATCAAGGCACTGTGCCCCGACTGGCCCGCACCCCGCCCCGCACCCGTGTCCCCCGCCCGCCTGGAAGCCGCCTGGCTCGGCCGGGCGGCCGGCTGCCTGCTGGGCAAACCCGTCGAGAAACTCCCCCTGACCGGCATCCGCCTGCTCGCCCGGGCCGTCGGCAACTGGCCCCCGACCGCCTACTTCACCGCCCGGGGCGTCCCCGCGGACCTCCTCGCCGCCCACCCCTGGAACCGCCGCTCGGCGCCCACGTCCCTGGCCGAGAACATCGACGGAATGCCCGAGGACGACGACCTCAACCACCCCCTCCTGGGCCTGCTGCTCCTGCAACGCCACGGCAGGGCCTTCACCACCGCCGACGTGGCCCGCCTCTGGCTCGACGAACTCCCCGCCGGCCGCGCCTTCACCGCCGAGCGCGTCGCCTACCGCAACCTGCTCTGCGGCCTCGAACCCCCGCACACCGCCCGCCACCGCAACCCGTTCCGCGAGTGGATCGGCGCCCTGATCCGCGCCGACGTGCACGGCTGGACCAACCCGGGCGACCCGGCCGCGGCGGCCGCGCAGGCCCACCGGGACGCGACCCTCACCCACACGGCCAACGGCGTCTACGCGGCGATGTTCGCGGCGGCCGTCATCGCCACCGCCGCGACCGGCGCCCACGACGTCCACGCCTGCTTGCGCGCGGGCCTCGCGGTCGTACCGCCCGGCTCCCGCCTCGCGGCAGCCGTCCGCCACGCCGTCCACCTCGCCGGGACGCACACCGACTTCGACACGGTCGTGGACGCGCTCCACGCCCTCCACTCCCCCACCCACCACTGGGTCCACGCCGTCCCCAACACGGCCCTGATCGCCGCCGCCCTCACCCACGCGGACGGCGACTTCACCGGCTCGGTCTCCCGTGCCGTGTCCGGCGGCTGGGACACCGACTCCAACGGCGCCACCGCCGGCAGCGTCGCCGGCCTGCTCGCCGGTTCCCCCGCCGCCCTGCCCGAGCACTGGACGGCCCCGCTGAAGAACCGCCTGGCCACCTCGGTCGGCGGCTTCGACGGCACCGGCTTCGACACCCTCGCCCACCTCACCCACCGGGAGGCCACCCGCCCATGCCCCAGCCCCTCGTGACCTCTGCCCCCGCCTCCCCCGCTCCCCCGGCCTCCCCGCTGGCCGGTCTGCGCGTCCTCGACCTCGCCACCCTCTTCGCGGGCCCGCTCGCCGCTACCATGCTCGGCGACTTCGGCGCCGAGGTCGTCAAGGTCGAACACCCCGACCGGCCCGACCCCTCCCGGGGCCACGGCCCCTCCAAGGACGGCATCGGCCTGTGGTGGAAACTGCTGGGCCGCAACAAGCGCACGATCACCCTGAACCTGTCCAGGCCCGCCGGCCGCACCACCCTCCTCCGCCTCGCCGCGACCGCGGACGTCGTCATCGAGAACTTCCGGCCGGGCACCCTGGAGAAGTGGGACCTGGGCTGGGACGAGCTGTCCGCCGTCAACCCCCGCCTGGTCCTCACCCGCGTCACCGGCTTCGGCCAGTTCGGCCCGTACGCGCGCCGCCCCGGGTTCGGCACGCTCGCCGAGGCCATGAGCGGCTTCGCCGCGATGACCGGCGAGCCGGACGCCCCGCCTACGCTGCCGCCGTTCGGCCTCGCCGACTCGATCGCCGCCCTGGCGACGGCGTACGCCGTGATGACCGCGCTGGCCGCCCGCGAGCGCACCGGCGAGGGCCAGGTCGTCGACATGGCGATCATCGAGCCGATCCTGACCGTGCTGGGCCCGCAGCCCACCTGGTACGACCAGCTCGGCCACGTCCAGCCGCGCACCGGCAACCGCTCGCAGAACAACGCCCCGCGCAACACCTACCGCACCGCCGACGGCACCTGGGTCGCCGTCTCCACCTCGGCCCAGTCGGTCGCCGAACGCGTGATGCGCCTGGTGGGGCGCCCGGAGCTGATCGACGAGCCCTGGTTCGCGTCGGGCGCGGACCGGGCCCGGCACGCCGACGTGCTCGACGCGGCGGTCGGCGACTGGATCGCCCGGCACAGCCGCGCCGACGTGCTCGCCGCCTTCGAGAAGGCCGAGGCGGCGGTCGCCCCGGTCCAGGACGTACGGGACGTGATGGCCGACCCGCAGTACCGGGCGCTCGACACCGTCACCACCGTCGACGATCCCGAGCTGGGCCCGCTGCGCATGCAGAACGTCCTCTTCCGGCTCTCCGCGACCCCCGGCGCGATCCGCTGGGCGGGCCGCCCGCACGGCGCCGACACCGAGGAGGTGCTGACCGAGCTGGGCCTCACCCCGGCGGACGTGAAGGAGCTGCGCGAGGAGGGCGTCGTATGACCGCACCCCCGCTGACCTGGTTGTACGCCCCCGGGGACCGGCCCCGGGTGGTCGCCAAGGCGCTGGCCGCCGGGGCCGACGTCGTCGTGGTCGACCTGGAGGACGCGGTCGCCCCGGACCGCAAGGCCTACGCCCGCGAGGCCACCGCCGAGCTGCTCACCGAGCCGCAGCCGGTGCCGGTCCACGTCCGCGTCAACGCCCTGGACGGGCCGCTCGCCGCGGCGGACCTGGCGGCGCTGGCCGCGCTGCCCGGGCTGTCCGGGCTGCGGCTGCCCAAGGTGACGTCCCCCGAGCAGATCACCGGCGTCGCGGCGGCCACCGGCGGGCCCCCGTTGTACGCCCTTCTCGAATCGGCCCTCGGCGTGGAGCGGGCGTACCTCGTCGCCGGCGCCCATCCGTCGCTGCGCGGCATCGCCCTCGGCGAGGCGGACCTCCGCGCCGACCTCGGCGTACGCGGTGACGCCGGGCTGGACTGGTCGCGCTCGCGCGTGGTCGTGGCCGCGCGGGCGGCCGGCCTGGCGCCGCCGGCCCAGACGGTGCATCCGGACACCCGGGACCTCGAGGGCCTGGCGGCGTCCTGCGCCCACGGCCGGGCCCTGGGCTTCCTGGGGCGCGCCGCGATCCACCCGCGTCAGCTGCCGATCATCGAGCGGGCGTACCTGCCCACCGAGCGGGAGCTGGAGGAGGCGGAGACGATCGTCAAGGCGGCCACCGCTCAGCCGGGCGCGCTGGCGCTGCCGGACGGACGGTTCGTCGACGCGGCGGTGGTGGCGACGGCCCGGCGCACCCTGTCGCTGGCCCGGCGGCCCGCCCTGTCCTGACACACGCCGAGGGCGCCCGGAGAGTTCCGGGCGCCCTCGGCGACGTACTGCGGCGGGCCGTCAGCCCTTCTTGGCCGAGTCGGCTCCGTCCTTCACGTCCTTGGCGTCCTTCACGTCCTTCTCGTCGTTCTCGTCGTTCTCGTCGTTCTCGTCGTTCGAGGTGGCGTCCTCGGAACCGGCGTCGGCGGCGTCCTTCGCGTCGTCCCCGGCGTCACCGACGGAGGACTCCGCCCTCGGCTCGACCACGGCCTCCCGTCCCGGCCGCATCCGCGCCGAGAGCACGATGTAGACCACGGCGAGCAGGAAGACGAAGAGCGCGGTCCAGTTGTTCAGCCTGAGGCCCAGGATGTGGTGGGCGTCGTCGACGCGCATGTACTCGATCCAAAACCGGCCCGCGCAGTACGCGGCGACGTACAGCGCGAACGCCCGCCCGTGGCCGAGCTCGAAGCGGCGGCCGGCCCAGATGACGAGCACGGCCACGCCGACGCACCACAGCGACTCGTAGAGGAACGTCGGGTGGTACGTGCCCGGCACCCGGCCGTCGGCCGACGAGGTGATCTCCACGGCCCACGGCAGGTCGGTGGCGCGGCCGTACAGCTCCTGGTTGAACCAGTTGCCCCAGCGGCCGATGGCCTGGGCGAGGGCGATGCCGGGGGCGACGGCGTCGGCGTACGCGGGCATCGGGACGCCCATGCGCCGGGCGCCGATCCAGGCACCCAGCGCGCCGAACGCGATCGCGCCCCAGATGCCGAGACCGCCCTCCCAGATCTTGAAGGCGTCGACCCAGTCACGGCCCTCGCTGAAGTACAGCTGGTAGTCCGTGATCACGTGGTAGAGCCGGCCGCCGATCAGACCGAACGGAACGGCCCAGACCGCGATGTCGGCCACCGTGCCGGGCCGCCCGCCACGGGCGACCCAGCGCTTGTTGCCGAGCCAGACGGCAACGAAGACGCCGATGATGATGCAGAACGCGTAGCCGCGCAGCGGGATGGGACCGAGGTTCAGCACCCCGCGCGACGGGCTGGGAATGAAGGCAAGTTCCATGGCAGGGTCGACGCTACCGTGTCGGACGGGACCCGCGGAGGGCAGCCCGGCTACGGGTCCGTAACGGGCGGGCGGAGTGAGCGCCCTTCCGGACGCTCCGCCGCCGCGCTACTTGTCGGCGTCCCGCACCATCTGCTTCAGCTTCTCCGGTGTCAGGGAGCCGTCCCGGTAGATGTTCTCGCCGTTCAGCAGGACGGTCGGCGTGCCGCCGAAGTCGCCGTCGAGGAAGGCCTTGTTGGACTTCTCCACCCAGCTGTTGTGCGTACCGTTCTCGACGCACTCCTGGAAGAGGGGGGTGTCGAGGCCGTCCACCTTGCGAGCAAGGTCGAGCAGCTTGTCCTCGTCGGCGAAGGCGTCGTCGGACTCCGCCGGCTGGTTGGTGAACAGCACGTCGTGGTACGGCGTGAACTTGCCCGCGTCCTGGGCGCAGGCCGCCGCGTTGGCCGCCTTGCGGGAGCCGGTGCCGCCCACGTTGCCGTCGATGATCGTCGCCAGGTGGTACTCGACCTTGAGCTGCCCGGCTTCGGTGAGCTCGTGGATCGTGTCGCGGTACGCCAGCTCGAAGCCCTTGCAGGCCGGGCAGCGGAAATCCTCCCAGACGGTGAGCGTCGACTTGGCGCTCTCCTTGCCGACGGGGATCGCGAGGCTGTCCTTGCCCTGCGCCCCGGAGGGCGCCACGACCGGACCGGCCGACTCGCTGCCGTCGTCCTTGCCCGCGTTCGCGGCGACCACGCCGATCACCGCCGCGAGCCCCAGGACGCAGACCACGCTCGCGCCGACGATCAGCGCGCGGCGGCGCTTGTCCTTGGACTTCTGCTTCTCCCGCTCGGCCGCCAGCTTCTGACGGGCGGTGCGCTTTCCCTCTCGGTTCTTCTCGCTCACACCCGCAGAACGAACCGGGGAGGCGCAGCGCGCCTCCCCGGTCCCAGGTCCACCCGTACGAGGGACCCGTATGACATACCTGTCGGTCCCGCCCGGCCGGGCGGGGCGACTACGCCTGTCCGCGCACGCCCTTCGCCAGGTCGGCGGCGAGCGTGCGGACGCCCTCCAGGCCGGCCGCGTCGTCGGGGGCGTCGAGCATGCGCTTGACGAACGCCGAGCCGACGATCACGCCGTCGGCGAAGCCCGCCACTTCGGCGGCCTGGGCGGCGTTGGAGACGCCGAGCCCGACGCAGACGGGGATGCCGGTGGTGGCGCGGGTGCGCCGCACCAGGTCCTCGGCCTGCGCGCCGACCGACTCGCGGGTGCCGGTGACGCCCATGAGGGAGGCGGCGTAGACGAAGCCGCTGCCGGCCGCGGTGATCTCGGCGAGCCGCGCGTCCTTGCTGCTGGGCGCGACCACGAAGACGGTGGCGAGCCCGTGCTTCTCGGCGTGCTCCCTCCACAGCGCCGACTCCTGGACGGGCAGGTCGGGCAGGATGCACCCGGCACCGCCCGCCTCGGCCAGCTCGGCGGTGAAGCGCTCGACGCCGTAGCGGTCGATGGGGTTCCAGTACGTCATGACGAGGATCGGCTTGCCGGTGGCCGCGTGGGCCTCCCGGACCGTCCGCATGACGTCGGCGATGCGGACGCCGCCGCGCAGGGCGATGTCGTCGGCGGTCTGGATGACCGGGCCGTCCAGGACGGGGTCGCTGTGCGGCAGACCCACCTCGACGACGTCGGCGCCGCCGTCGAGCGCGGCCTTGATCGCCGCGATGCCGCCGTCCACGGTCGGGAACCCGGCCGGGAGGTAGGCGATGAGGGCGGAGCGGCCCTCGGCCTTCGCCGCGGCGAGGGTGTCGTTCAGCAGCCGCACGTTCCCGCTCACTTGGCGTCCCCCTCGATCTCGGCGGTGCCGGCCTCGTCGGCGGCGACCTCGGCGTCGGTGTCGTACAGCCCGAAGTAGCGGGCGGCGGTGTCCATGTCCTTGTCGCCGCGGCCGGACAGGTTGACGACGATCAGCCCGTCCTCACCCAGCTCCTTGCCGACCTCGATGGCGCCGGCCAGGGCGTGGGCGGACTCGATGGCCGGGATGATGCCCTCGGTGCGCGACAGCAGGCGCAGCGCCCGCATGGCGGCGTCGTCGGTGACCGCGCGGTACTCGCCGCGGCCGGAGTCCTTGAGGTAGGAGTGCTCGGGGCCGATGCCCGGGTAGTCCAGGCCGGCCGAGATGGAGTACGGCTCGGTGATCTGGCCCTCGTCGTCCTGGAGGACGTAGGACCGGGAGCCGTGCAGGATGCCGGGCTCGCCCGCGGTCAGGGTGGCCGCGTGCTCGCCGGTCTCGATGCCGTGTCCGGCGGGCTCGCAGCCGATGAGGCGGACGTCCGCGTCGGGGATGAAGGCGTGGAAGAGACCGATGGCGTTGGAGCCGCCGCCGACGCAGGCGATCGCGGCGTCGGGGAGGCGTCCGGCCTGTTCCAGGATCTGGCGGCGGGCCTCGACGCCGATGACGCGGTGGAAGTCGCGCACCATCGCCGGGAAGGGGTGCGGGCCGGCGACGGTGCCGAAGAGGTAGTGGGTGCGGTCGACGTTGGCGACCCAGTCGCGGAAGGCCTCGTTGATCGCGTCCTTCAGCGTGCGGCTGCCGGACTTCACGGCGATGACCTCGGCGCCGAGCATGCGCATGCGGGCCACGTTGAGGGCCTGGCGCTGCGTGTCGATCTCGCCCATGTAGATCGTGCAGTCGAGGCCGAAGAGCGCGCAGGCCGTCGCCGTCGCCACGCCGTGCTGGCCTGCGCCGGTCTCGGCGATCACGCGGGTCTTGCCCATGCGCTTGGTCAGCAGGGCCTGGCCGAGCACATTGTTGATCTTGTGCGAGCCGGTGTGGTTGAGGTCCTCGCGCTTGAGGAAGACGCGGGCGCCACCGGCTTCCGCGGCGAAACGGGGCACCTCGGTGAGGGACGACGGGCGGCCGGTGTAGTGGACGAGCAGGTCGTCGAGTTCCCGGGCGAACTCGGGGTCGGCCTTGGCCTTGTCGTACTCGACGGCCACCTCGTCGACTGCCGCGACGAGGGCTTCCGGGATGAACTTGCCGCCGAAGGCGCCGAAGTAGCCGTCCAGGGTGGGGACTTGGCCGTCCGGATCGGGGATGAAGAAGTTGCTGGGCATGCGTGAACCTCACGGTAAGTGGTGTTTGGTCACTGGTCGCCGTGGGGCGGGGGCGGTCAGGCCGCTGCGGGCCGTGCGTGGACACTCGCGCACACGCGGCGACGTCGCGGATCAGTGCGGGCCCGCGCCCCTCGCGGGACGCCGGCGCCATCGCATGCCGTTGACCTGCCCGGGTTCGTCACCGATGACGTACCGCACCCGACGGCCGTGCACCCGGCGTGCGGGCGCGCGGCAGCCTCGGGGCCGGCAGCCGCGCGCGAGGCGGGCGTACGGGTCCCGGGCGGCCGGGGTGAGCGGGAGAGTCATCGGGAGCAAACCTATCGGTCTCAGCCCCGGCCGTGGCGCAGTGCCGGATGTTCGCCGGCGGCGACCAGGTCGGCGACGGCGGTCTTGGGGTCCCGGCCGGTGACCAGGGACTCGCCGACCAGGACGGCGTCGGCACCCTCGTTGGCGTAGGCGATGAGGTCGTGCGGGCCGCGGACGCCGGACTCGGCGACCTTGACGATGTGCGCGGGGATCTCGGGGGCGACCCGCTCGAACGTGCCGCGGTCGACCTCGAGCGTCTTCAGGTTGCGCGCGTTGACACCGATGATCTTGGCGCCGGCGTCCACCGCGCGCTCGACCTCGTCCTCGTCGTGCACCTCGACGAGCGGGGTGAGACCGATGGACTCCGCGCGCTCGATCAGCGACTCCAGCGCCGGCTGCTCGAGGGCCGCGACGATCAGCAGCACGAGGTCGGCGCCGTGCGCGCGGGCCTCCCACAGCTGGTACGAGGTGACGATGAAGTCCTTGCGCAGCACGGGGATGTCCACGCGCGCGCGGACCGCCTCCAGGTCGGCCAGTGATCCGCCGAAGCGCCGCTGCTCGGTGAGGACGGAGATGACGGCGGCGCCGCCCGCCTCGTAGTCCGCGGCGAGGCCGGCCGGGTCGGCGATGGCGGCCAGGGCGCCCTTGGACGGGCTGGAGCGCTTGACCTCGCAGATGACCTTGACGCCGTCACCGCGCAGCGCGGACACGCCGTCCTTGGCGGGGCGAGCCTTGGCCGCGCGCTCCTTGAGCTCGTCGAGGCTGACGCGCGTCTGCCGCTCCGCGAGGTCGGCACGGACTCCGTCGATGATCTCGTCGAGCACACTCACGCGAGCGGCCCCCTTTCAGACGGCGAAACCTGTGGTCACTGTGATGATATCCGGAGCATGGCACGGACCTCGCATCCGATTGGCGCCGGTACCTCCCCCAGGCACGAAGGTGCACCCGTCCTGGACGTCCGCCGGGTGGTCAAGGGCGGAGCCAGCCGCCGAATGGCAGGTTCCGGACAACTGTGAAGACCAGTAGCAACGCCCCCAGCGTCCACAGGGGCACCGGGCCGAGGTCGACCCGCACGGGCCGGCCGCGGATCACCCGCACCACCCACACGGTCCACAGCACGGCGAAGCCCAGATAGCCGAGGACGGCAGGCGCGTTGGCGTGCAGCGCGGTCAGCACGTCCCCGTGGACGAACGCGTGGGCACTGCGCAGACCGCCGCAGCCGGGGCAGTGCAGTCCCGTGAAGCGCAGCAGGGGACAGACGGGGTAGTGGCCGGGTTCGCCCGGGTCCACGCGCGCCACGTACGCGAAGGCTCCGACGACGGCCGCGAGCACTCCGGCCGGGACGGCCAGGCCCCGGAGGGCGGGCACGCCCCGTGTCAGGGCCCTGCTCCGCGTCGGCTTCCCGGTTTCGGCGTCCACGCTCCGCATTCTGCACCCGCCGGGCCGTACGCGCACGTGAGGGGCGGTCCCGGCACCTCGTGCCGATCCGCCCCTCAGGAATTACCGCGACCGCCGTGCCCGGTCAGCCCTTGGCGTCGGCCGGCGCACGCTCGCCGGCGACCTGGTGCACGGGGTGGTTCGTCCTCGGCTGGCCGAGGCCCATCATGCGCATGATGCCGCCCACGGCACCGCCGAGGAGCACGACCGCCATGCCGGCCCAGAAGCCCACCGGCTTGGCCGCCACCATGAACACGCCCGCGACGCAGAAACCGATGAAGGCGATGATGACACCCGTCCAGGCGGCCGGGGTGTGACCGTGGCTGCTGCCCGACATTGCTTGCTCCTCGTTGCTGTGTGCCAAGTCTGAGCAGGACGCTCATGCCCATTGTCCCGCACGGGCGCGCGCGGCGTGAGCGGGGGTGCTCCTCCACGCGCGCGTGACGGCGGCCGGACGCCCCGGGCACCCGGGGCGTGCGGGGCGTGTCGACGGGTGCCCGCCTGCGCGCGGGCCGGCCCTCGGGTGTTCAGGCGCCGGTCGGGTCCTCGCCGCGGTCGAGGGCCTTCCAGAGGTCTTCGGGACGGTCCGGGTCGACGGTCTGGGGGGTGCGGCGCGGGCGCGGGGTGCCGTCCCGCTCGTAGCGGCCGGACATGGCGGGCCACAGGCGGCCGTAGCGCAGGGCGAGCAGCCCGGCCAGCAGGAGCAGTGCTCCGCCCAGGGCCGCGACGTACGGCCAGGCGGTGTGGGAGAGGGCGTCCACGGTGGCGGAGGTGTCACCGGCGGCCTTCGCGGCCTTGTCGTCCAGCGCGGAGCTGTCGGAGGCGCCGGCCAGCGCCGCGGCGACGGTGCCCGCGCCGCTCAGCGCGAGCACGGCGGCGACGGCGAACCGGCCCGCGCGGCGGACGGCGAAGACGGCGACGAGCGCGGCGAGGCCCACTATGGCGAGCGCCGCGGGTACACCCGTGACGTCGCTGCCCTTGGCGGTCAGGGGGAACGCGCCGCCGGCCACCGTCGCGGTGCCCTGCGACCACTCCTGCCGGGTGGCGAGCAGGGCGACGGCCGCGCCCAGCGCGCCGCACAGCAGGGCGGCGGCGAGGCTCCGGCGGCCGGCCCGGGCGGGTCCTGCGGCTGGGGTACGGGGGTGAGGAACGGCTGTCACGTACTCCACTATCACCCGAACACCGGGCGAACCGTCACCCGGGGCTCGGATTGACGGACGTGAGAATCGCCCCACCGTCCCGGCCGGCTCGTCCCACCCTCCCCGCCGGATGTCCCCACCGTCCCGCCGGATCTCCCCACCGTCCCGCCGGATCTCCCCACCGTGCCGGGGCCGGACCTCCCCGCCGCCCCGGCCGGATCTCCCGGTCCGCCCTACTGCCCCGACTGCCCCAGCCGGTTGGCCGTGTGCACCGCCCGCAGCACCGCCGCCGCCTTGTTGCGGCACTCGGTGTCCTCGGCGACCGGGTCGGAGTCGGCGACGACGCCGGCGCCGGCCTGCACGTAGGCCGTGCCGTCGCGCAGCAGGGCGGTGCGGATGGCGATGGCGGTGTCGGAGTCGCCGGCGAAGTCGAGGTAGCCGACGCAGCCGCCGTACAGGCCGCGCCGGGACGGTTCGAGTTCGTCGATGATCTGCAGGGCGCGCGGCTTGGGGGCCCCGGAGAGCGTGCCGGCCGGGAAGCAGGAGGTGAGGACGTCGAAGGCGGTGCGGCCCGGGGCGACCCGTCCGGTGACCGTCGAGACGATGTGCATGACGTGCGAGTACCGCTCGACGGACATGAAGTCGACGACCTCGACGGAGCCGGGTTCGCAGACCCGCCCCAGGTCGTTGCGGCCGAGGTCGACGAGCATGAGGTGCTCGGCGCGCTCCTTGGGGTCGGCGAGCAGCTCGTCGGCGAGCGCCTGGTCCTCCTGCGGGGTGGCGCCGCGGGGGCGGGTGCCGGCGATGGGGTGCACCATGGCGCTCCCGTCCTCGACCTTGACCAGGGCCTCGGGGGACGACCCGACGACGTCGAAGCCGTCGAGGCGGAGCAGGTACATGTACGGGGAGGGGTTGGTGGCCCGCAGCACCCGGTACACGTCCAGGGCGCTCGCCGTGCACGGCGTCTCGAACCGCTGCGAGGGCACGACCTGGAAGGCCTCGCCCGCGCGGATGCGCTCCTTGATGTCCTCGACGGCCTCCTGGAAGTCGGGGCCGCCCCACAGCGCGGTGTACTCGGGCAGCTCGGAGGGCGGCAGCGCGGCCGGCGGCTGGGCGACCGCGCGCGTGAGGTCGGCCTCCATGGCGTCCAGGCGGGCGATCGCGTCGGCGTAGGCCTCGTCGACACCCGTTTCGAGGTCGTTGTGGTTGATCGCGTTGGCGATCAGCAGGACGGAGCCCTCCCAGTGGTCCATGACGGCCAGGTCGCTGGTGAGCAGCATGGTCAGCTCGGGGAGCTTCAGGTCGTCGCGCTCCCCCGGGCCGACCTTCTCCAGGCGGCGCACGATGTCGTAGCCGAGGTAGCCGACCATGCCGCCGGTGAAGGGCGGCAGTCCCAGGTCGTGGGCGAGGTCGCGCGGGGTGTGCAGGGCCTCGACGGTGGCGCGCAGGGCGGCCAGCGGGTCGCCGTCGGTGGGGACGCCGACGGGCGGGGCGCCCTGCCAGTGGGCCTGACCGTCCCGCTCGGTGAGGGTGGCGGCGCTGCGGACGCCGACGAAGGAGTAGCGGGACCATTGGAACGCCGTGCGTCCGTTCTCGGCGGACTCCAGCAGGAAGGTGCCGGGGCGTTCGGCGGCGAGCTTGCGGTACAGCGCGACCGGGGTGTCGCCGTCGGCGAGGAGCTTGCGGCTGACCGGGATCACCCGGCGGTCGGCGGCCAGCTTGCGGAAGGTGTCGAGGTCCATGGCGTCCATGGGGGCAGACCCTACTGATCCGCGCCGGGCGCTTCGGAGCCCGCGCCGTCGACGCCGTGCACGCCGTCCGTGCCGTCCGCGAGGAGGACGTCGGCGTCGAAGCAGGTGCGCGCGCCGGTGTGGCAGGCGGCGCCGACCTGGTCGACCTTGACCAGGACGGTGTCGGCGTCGCAGTCCAGGGCGACGGACTTCACCCACTGGAAGTGCCCGGAGGTGTCGCCCTTGACCCAGTACTCCCGGCGGCTGCGCGACCAGTAGGTGCAGCGCCCGGTGGTCAGCGTGCGGTGGAGTGCCTCGTCGTCCATCCAGCCGAGCATCAGCACCTCCCCGGTGTCGTACTGCTGGGCGATGGCGGGCAGGAGGCCGTCGGCGCTGCGCTTGAGGCGGTCGGCGATCTCCGGGGCGAGCGGGCTGGGCCGCCTGGGGGAGCTGCTGGTCATGCGCCCATTGTGCCGCGCGGCGCGGCCGGTCTCCGGCGCTGTCCATTGGGCGGACCCGGCCGGCGGCCGTAGGCTGACTCCATGTCGACTTTCGCCAAGCGTGAACGACTTCTGCTCGCGGACCTGTTGGAGACGGCCGGGCCGGACGCCCCGACCCTGTGCGACGGCTGGCGGACCCGTGACCTCGCCGCGCACGTGGTGGTGCGCGAGCGCCGGCCGGACGCCGCCGGGGGCACCCTGATCAAGCAGCTGGCGTCCCGGCTCGACCGGGTGATGGAGGAGTACGGCGCGAAGCCGTACGAGGAGCTGGTCCAGCTGATCCGCACCGGCCCGCCGCGGTTCTCGCCGTTCCAGCTCAAGCAGGTCGACGAGGCGGCGAACACGGTGGAGTTCTACGTCCACGCCGAGGACGTCCGCCGGGCCCAGCCGGACTGGTCGCCGCGCGAGCTGGACCCGGTCTTCCAGGACGGCCTGTGGTCGCGCCTGGAGCGCACCGCCCGCCTGATGGGCCGCGGCATCCCGACGGGCCTGGTGCTGCGCCGGCCGAACGGCCAGACGACGGTCGCCCACCGCGGTACACCGGTGGTGACCGCGACGGGCGAACCGTCCGAGCTGCTGCTGTTCGCGTACGGCCGGCAGAGCGCCGCGAAGGTGGAGCTGGAGGGCGAGAAGGACGCGATCGCCCGGTTGCACGAGACGAAGCAGCTCGGCATCTGAGCGCGGGGGCCGCTACTTCGGCAGTTCGGCCCGCCGCACGCCGGGCGCGCACAGGGCGACGATCCCGCCGAGTGCGCAGACCGCGCCGCTGACGGCGAAGACCGGTCCGGTGCCCCAGACGCCGATGGCGGTGGCGGACAGCGGCATGCTCAGCGGGGCGATGCCGAGGCTGACGATTCCGCCGACCGCGGTGACGCGCCCCAGGTAGGCGGGTTCGGACTGGGTCTGCAGCAGGGCTCCGCACATGGCGCCGCTGAGCCCTGTGAGCAGTCCGACGACCACGGCGGTGCCGACGGCCACGGGGAGTGCGGGGGCCTGCGCCAGGGCGCCGATCGCGGCCGCGCCGGGGATGATCGCACCGGCGGCGACGCACCCGGCGCGCGGCAGGCGCCCCCGCACGGTCAGCAGCAGGGCGGCGACTGCGGCCCCCGTGCCGAACCCGGCGAGCACCCAGCCCATCCCGGACGCGCCCCAGCCGCGCTCGTCCGCGAGCAGGGTCAGGCCGACGTTGAGGGGGCCGACGAAACCGAGGTCGCCGAGGGCGATGGTCACCATCAGCGGGCCGAGGACGCGGTGCCGGCGGATGTAGCGGAGCCCGGCCACCAGGTCCCGCCAGGCGGTGGTGTCCGGCGCGGGGTCCGTGGCGTTGTCGGGTGGCAGCTCGCGCATCCGTACGGAGATCAGCAGCGGCACCGACACGGCGATCAGCAGCCCGGACAGCGTGAAGGCGGTGGCCGAACCACCGACCGCCACGCCGAGCCCGCCGAGCGGCGCGCCGACGACGGCGGCGAACCGGACGGCGAGGCCGCGCATGCCCTGGACGCGGGCGAGCTGGTCCCTGGCGGTGACGCGGGCGGGGAGCGCCCCCACGGCGGGCATGAACACGGCGTCGACGATGCCGAAGACGACCGCGAGCAGGGCCAGCAGCCACAGCCCGGGGTCGGTCGCGAAGAGCACCGCGGCGACCGCCAGGACCGTGGCGCACCGTACGGCGTCACTGCCGATGACGACCTTGCGCGGCCCGAACCGGTCGGCGACCACCCCGCCACCCAGCATCAGCAGCGCGCGCGGCACCGCGCTGACGGCGGTGACGACGCCGGCCTGCGCGGGGGTGCCGTTCTGCACGGCGGCCCAGGACAGCGCGAGGAAGAAGACGGTGTCCCCGACCATGGAGGCGGTGTAGGCGGCGACCCAGCGCAGGACGTTGGGGTCGCGATGGGCGGGTACGGAGGCGGCGGGTATGCACGTGTCCGTCACGGTCGTGGTCGCCTCAGACACGGAACGGGAACCCGTACACGTGCAGCGCGACGTTCTCGCGCCCTTCGGTGTCGCCGGCTGCTTCGGCGGCCCGGCCCCGCTCGTCGTACTTCTCCGCCAGGGCGAGCAGCTCCGCGCCCAGTTCGCTCAGGTCGGCGGGGGTCAGCCGGAGCAGGGACTCGTTGTCGGGGGCGGCGGAGTTCCACTCGGGGCCCCAGGTGGGGCGTTCGTCGAGGTAGCGGCGATACATGTCGGCGCGCTGCTCGTGGAAGAGCCGGGTGGCGGCGAGGTGGGCGGCCGCCCGCTCGGGGGCGTCGCGGAAGTTCTCGTCGCGGATGCTCACGCCGGTCGAGGAGGGCTGCCACCAGCGCTCCCTGCCGTCCGCGCTCTGGGGTTCGGCCTGCTCGACCAGCCCGTGCTCGGCCAGCTTGCGCAGGTGGTAGCTGACCAGGGAGACGGCCTCGTCCACCTGCTCGGCGAGCTGCGAGGCGGTCGCCGTGCGCGCGACGCACAGCCCTCGGTAGAGCCGCAGGCGCAGGGGGTGCGCCAGGGCTTTGAGGGTGCCCAGGTCGGTGATCGAGTGGTTCTCCTGGCTCGGCATGCCACCACGGTAAGTTACGAAAGGAAAGTTGCGATGCTCGTTGCGCAACTTTCCTTTCGCTTCTCCGGGAGTGCGGCAGGTCTGTCCGCCGCTCCTACCTGACGGGGTGTCCCGCCTCGCGCAGTGCGCTCTTGACCTGCCCGATCCGCAGATCACCGAAGTGGAAGACGGACGCCGCCAGCACCGCGTCCGCGCCCGCCTCGACGGCCGGCGGGAAGTCGGCGAGGCGGCCCGCGCCGCCGGAGGCGATGACGGGGACGGTCACGTGCCCCCGGACCGCCGCGATCATCTCCAGGTCGTAGCCGTCCTTCGTGCCGTCCGCGTCCATCGAGTTGAGCAGGATCTCCCCCGCGCCCAGCTCGGCGGCGCGGTGCGCCCACTCCACCGCGTCGATGCCGGTGCCGCGCCGGCCGCCGTGGGTGGTCACCTCGAAGGTGCCCGCCTCGGTGCGTCGGGCGTCGACCGACAGGACGAGGACCTGGCGGCCGAAGCGCTCGGCGATCTCGCGGATCAGGTCGGGGCGGGCGATGGCGGCCGTGTTCACGCCCACCTTGTCCGCGCCGGCCCGCAGCAGCTTGTCGACGTCGTCGGCGGTGCGCACGCCGCCGCCCACGGTCAGCGGGATGAACACCTGCTCGGCGGTGCGGCGCACCACGTCGTACGTCGTCTCGCGGTTGCCCGACGAGGCGGTGATGTCCAGGAACGTCAGCTCGTCGGCGCCCTCGGTGTCGTACACCTTGGCCATCTCGACGGGGTCGCCCGCGTCGCGCAGGTTCTGGAAGTTGACGCCCTTGACGACCCGGCCGTTGTCCACGTCCAGGCAGGGGATGACTCGGACCGCCAGGGTCATGAATCCACGGCTCCTCGGCTCCTCGAATGCCTTCTACTGTCCTCTGAATGCTTCCAGCTCCACCGACACCAGGACCCGCGAGTCCATGAAGCCCTCCACGACCAGCAGGGTCGTGACCGGGCGTACGGCGTCGAACAGCTCCTTGTGGGCGCGGCCCACCTCGTCGACGTCCCGCGAATGGGCCAGATACACCCGGGTCCGGATCACGGACTCGATGTCCAGTCCGAACTCGCCGATCGCCTCGACCGCGGTGGCGAAGGCCACCTTGGTCTGTTCGTACGGGTCGCCCTCGCCGTACAGCAGGTCGCCCTTGAAGGCGGTGGTGCCCGCCACGATGACTCGATCACCCGCCGCCACGGCACGTGCGAAACCGAAAGAATCTTCCCAGGGACTTCCGCTCTGCACGCGCCGTACGGCTTCGGATGTCATCGCGACACAGCCTCCAAGGCTTGTTCCAGGGTGAACGCCTTCGCGTACAGGGCCTTCCCGACGATGGCGCCCTCGACACCGGCCGGGACGAGACCGGCGATCGCGCGCAGGTCGTCCAGGGACGACACGCCGCCCGACGCCACGACCGGGCGGTCGGTCGCCGCGCAGACGTTCTTCAGGAGCTCCAGGTTGGGGCCCTGGAGGGTGCCGTCCTTGGCGATGTCGGTGACGACGTACCGGGCGCAGCCCTCCTTGTCGAGGCGGGCCAGCGTCTCGTAGAGGTCGCCGCCGTCGCGGGTCCAGCCGCGGCCCCGGAGCGTGGTCCCCCGTACGTCCAGGCCGACCGCGATCTTGTCGCCGTGCTCGGCGATGACCTTGGCGACCCACTCGGGGGTCTCCAGGGCGGCCGTGCCGAGGTTCACGCGGGTGCAGCCGGTGGCGAGCGCCGCGGCGAGGGTGTCGTCGTCACGGATGCCGCCGGACAGCTCCACCTTGATGTCCATGGCCTTCGCGACCTCGGCGATCAGCTCGCGGTTGTCCCCGGTGCCGAACGCGGCGTCCAGGTCGACGAGGTGCAGCCACTCGGCGCCGGAGCTCTGCCAGGCGAGGGCGGCCTGAAGCGGGGAGCCGTAGGAGGTCTCGGTGCCGGACTCGCCGTGCACGAGGCGGACGGCCTGGCCGTCGCGGACGTCGACGGCGGGGAGGAGTTCGAGCTTGCTCATCTCTACAGGGTCTCGATCCAGTTGGTGAGGAGCTGGGCTCCGGCGTCGCCGGACTTCTCGGGGTGGAACTGGGTGGCCCACAGGGCGCCGTTCTCCACGGCCGCCACGAAGGGCTTGCCGTGCGTGGCCCAGGTGACCTTGGGGGCGGCGATCAGCGGGTTGTGCGACTCCTGCGTCCACTCGTGGACGGCGTAGGAGTGCACGAAGTAGAACCGGGCGTCCGCGTCCAGTCCCGCGAAGAGCTGGGAGTCGGCCGGTGCCCCGACCGTGTTCCAGCCCATGTGGGGTACGACGTCGGCCTGGAGCGGTCCGACGGTGCCGGGCCACTCGTCCAGGCCCTCGGCCTCCACGTCGTGCTCGATGCCGCGCGCGAACAGGATCTGCATGCCGACGCAGATGCCCATCACCGGGCGTCCGCCGGCCAGCCGTCGGTCGACGACCCAGTCGCCGCGCGCGGCCCGCAGGCCCTCCATGCAGGCGGCGAAGGCGCCGACGCCGGGAACCAGCAGCCCGTCGGCGTTCATGGCCTTGTCGAAGTCACGGGTGATCTCGACGTCGGCCCCCGCGCGCGCGAGCGCGCGCTCGGCGGAGCGGACGTTGCCGAAGCCGTAGTCGAAGACGACGACCTTCTTGGCGGAGTTCACAGAGGTCAACTCCACACCTCCAGCCTCAGGACGCCCGCGAAGAGACACATCGCGGCGCCGATGGAGAGCAGCACGATCAGGCCCTTGGGCATCTGCTGCTTGGCGAAGGAGATGATGCCGCCGATGAAGAACAGGCCGACGACGATCAGCGCGGTGGACGTACCGTTCATGGGTTACAGCGCGCCCTTCGTGGAGGGCAGGATACCGGCCGCGCGGGGGTCGCGCTCGGAGGCGTAGCGCAGGGCGCGGGCCAGCGCCTTGAACTGGCACTCCACGATGTGGTGCGCGTTGCGCCCGTACGGGACGTGCACGTGCAGCGCGATCTGCGCCTGGGCGACGAAGGACTCCAGGATGTGCCGGGTCATCGTCACGTCGTACTCGCCGATCATCGGCGCCATCTTCTCGGGCTCGGTGTGCACGAGGTAGGGGCGGCCGGACAGGTCGACGGTGACCTGGGCGAGGGACTCGTCCAGCGGGACCGTGCAGTTGCCGAAGCGGTAGATGCCCACCTTGTCGCCGAGGGCCTGCTTGAACGCGGCGCCCAGCGCGAGGGCGGTGTCCTCGATGGTGTGGTGGGAGTCGATGTGCAGGTCGCCGTCGGTCTTCACGGTCAGGTCGAACAGACCGTGCCGGCCGAGCTGGTCGAGCATGTGGTCGTAGAAGCCGACGCCGGTGGCGATGTCGGTCTTGCCGGTGCCGTCGAGGTCGATCTCGACGAGGACCGAGGTCTCCTTGGTGGTGCGTTCCACGCGTCCTACGCGGCTCATGCGCTCTGCTCCTTCTTCAGTTCACGTACCGCGTCGAGGAACGCGTCGTTCTCGGCCGGGGTCCCCGCGGTGACCCGCAGCCATCCCGGCACGCCGTTGTCCCGGACCAGGACGCCCCGGTCGAGGATCTTCCGCCAGACCTCGTGGGCGTCCGCGAACCGTCCGAACTGGACGAAGTTCGCGTCCGACTCGGTCACCTCGTAGCCGGTCGCGACCAGTTCGGCGACCAGCCGGTCCCGTTCGGTCTTCAGCTGCTCGACGTACTTCAGCAGCGTGTCCGTGTGCTCCAGGGCGGCCAGCGCGGTCGCCTGGGTGACGGCGGAGAGGTGGTACGGCAGCCGGACGAGCTGGACGGCGTCGACGACGGCCGGATCGGCGGCGAGGTAGCCCAGGCGCAGTCCGGCCGCGCCGAACGCCTTGGACATGGTGCGGGAGACCACGAGGTGGGGGCGGCCGTCGAGCAGCGACAGCAGGGAGTCGCCGTGGCTGAACTCGATGTACGCCTCGTCCAGGACCACCATGGACGGCCCCGCCGCCTGGGCCGCTTCGTACAGGGCGTGAACGGTCTCCGGCGGGACGGCGGTGCCGGTGGGGTTGTTGGGGGTGGTGATGAACACGACGTCGGGGCGGTGCTCGGCGATGGCCTTCTCGGCCGCCGCGAGGTCGATGGTGAAGTCGTCGTTACGGGGCCCGGAGATCCAGCCGGTGCCGGTGCCGCGGGCGATCAGGCCGTGCATCGAGTACGACGGCTCGAAGCCGATGGCGGTGCGGCCGGGGCCGCCGAAGGTCTGCAGGAGCTGCTGGATGACCTCGTTGGAGCCGTTGGCCGCCCACACGTTCTCGACGCCGACGCGGTACCCGGACGTCCCGGTCAGGTACTCGGCGAGCCTGGTGCGCAGCTCGACCGCGTCCCGGTCCGGGTAGCGGTTGAGGTTCCGGGCGGCCTCGCGGACCCGCTCGGTGATGCGGTCGACCAGCTCCTCGGGGAGCGGGTACGGGTTCTCGTTGGTGTTCAGCCGTACGGGGACGTCGAGCTGGGGCGCGCCGTAGGGGGACTTGCCGCGCAGCTCGTCCCGCACGGGAAGATCGTCGATGCGGATGTCGCTCACTTGCCCTCGGGAACCTTCCAGTCGAACCTCGCCTTGACCGCCGCGCCGTGCGCGGGCAGGTCCTCCGCCTCCGCCAGCGTCACCACGTGGTGCGCGACCTCGGCCAGCGCGTCGCGCGTGTAGTCGACGATGTGGATGCCGCGCAGGAAGGACTGCACGGACAGGCCGGAGGAGTGGCAGGCGCAGCCGCCGGTGGGCAGGACGTGGTTGGACCCGGCGGCGTAGTCGCCGAGCGAGACGGGCGCCCAGGGGCCGACGAAGATCGCGCCCGCGTTGCGCACCCGGCCGGCCACCTCGCTGGCGTCGGCGGTCTGGATCTCCAGGTGCTCGGCGCCGTACGCGTCGACGACCTTCAGCCCCGCGTCGACGCTGTCGACCAGGACGATGGCGGACTGCTCGCCCTTGAGCGCGGGGACGATCCGGTCCTCGATGTGCTTGGTCGCGGCGACCTGCGGCTCCAGTTCCCGCTCCACCGCGTCGGCCAGTTCGGCGGAGTCGGTGACCAGGACGGCCGCCGCGAGCGGGTCGTGCTCGGCCTGGCTGATCAGGTCGGCGGCGACGTGCGCCGGGTCGGCGGTGGCGTCGGCGAGGACGGCGATCTCGGTGGGACCGGCCTCCGCGTCGATGCCGATCTTCCCGGTGAAGTAGCGCTTGGCGGCGGCGACCCAGATGTTGCCGGGGCCGGTGACCATGTTCGCCGGCGGGCAGGACTCCGTGCCGTACGCGAACATCGCGACGGCGGTGGCACCGCCGGCCGCGTACACCTCGTCGACGCCGAGCAGGGCGCAGGCGGCGAGGATGGTCGGGTGGGGCAGGCCGTCGAACTCGGCCTGGGCGGGAGAGGCGAGCGCGATCGACGGGACGCCGGCTTCCTGCGCCGGCACCACGTTCATGATCACCGAGGACGGGTAGACCGAGCGTCCGCCGGGCGCGTACAGGCCCACGCGGTCCACCGGCACCCACTTCTCGGTGACCGTGCCGCCGGGCACGACCTGGGTGGTGTGCGTGGACCGGCGCTGGGCGCGGTGGACGAGGCGGGCGCGGCGGACGGACTCCTCCAGGGCCGCGCGCACGGCCGGGTCCAGCCCTTCGAGGGCACGGGTGAGCGCCTCGGCGGGCACCCGCACCCGGTCCAGCCGCACGCCGTCGAACCGCTCGGCGAAGTCGATCAGCGCCGCGTCGCCCCGATGATGCACGTCCTCGCAGATCGGACGCACCTTCTCCAGGGCGGCCGAGACGTCGAAGTCGGCTCGGGGCAGCAGGTCGCGCAGGGCGGGGCCCTCGGGGAGGGCGTCGCCGCGCAGATCGATTCGGGAGATCACGGAACCAATTCTCTCAGACCCGCGTCGGGCACGGTCCGCGCGTATCAATGGCTGATACAGAACGCGACGGCCGCCGGGCCGTGCGAGGCCTCCGCGCAGTTCGTGCTCACCATGAGTGTTCAAAGGGTCACTCAGTGGGCATGAACGGTTGTACGAACAGTGTGTGACCGACGAGTAGCTGGGGAGGGAGTGAAGCGCCGTGACCGAGGGGGCCGGCCACCGTGACGGAGAGCTGCCGGACGACCTGACGGCCACCGAGGCCGGCATGTGGCAGGCCTTCCGCAACGGCAGCGTGTACGACCTGAGCAGCGGCGACGCGTTCGCCGACGACCCGCACGGCGGGCATCCGTGGGGGCCCGAGCGGACGGTGCGGGCCCGTATCGTGTGCTGGCTGCTTCTCGACGGTCCGCCCGCGCTCGCGGGCCGGGTGTCCTCGCTGCAGCTCGTGGGCGTGCGGATCAGCGACACGATGGACCTCGCGGGCGGCACGGTGGTGCCCTACGTCGAGCTGCGGCGCTGCCGGTTCGAGCGGGAGGTCCTGCTGCCGGAGACCCGTTTCACGACCGTACGGCTGGTGGACTGCGCGGTGCCGCGGCTGGAGGCGGCCCGGCTGCAGACCGAGGGCGACCTGCACCTGCCGCGCTGCCGGTTCCGGGCCGGCATCCGGCTCACCGACGCGCAGATAGGCACCGACCTGCTGCTCAACCAGGCGATCGTGCACCGGGACCGCAGTGGCCGCTCGATCGCCGCGGACGGCCTGAGCGTCGGGCAGGACCTCCAGGCCGAGATGCTGGAGTCGTACGGCGAGGTGAGTCTGCGCAGCGCCCAGGTCGGCGTCTCGCTGAGCCTGCGCGGCGCCCGGCTCCTCAACCCGTACACGCGGCACGCGCTGAACGCCCCGCAGCTGACGGTGGAGCGCACGCTGTACCTGACCCCGGCCGGGCTCGGCAGCCCGCTGCTGCGGGGCACGACTCCGGCGCAGGGGACGCGGATACAGCGGTTCGAGTGCGAGGGCGGGGTGCGGCTGGACGACGGGCGGTTCGGCGACGCCGTCGACTTCGAGCACGCCCGGTTCACCTTCACCGACGAGCAGGAGCTGTCGCTGCGCCGGGTGCAGACGCCCGAGCTGCGGTTCCTCGGCGAGCGGCCGGCGCGCGGCCGGGTGGTGCTGTCGGGGGCGCGGGTGGTCAACCTGATGGACCGGGCGGACAGCTGGCCGGGGCCGGGCCGGCTGCACATGGGCGGCTTCGCCTACGAGAACCTGGTGCCACGGGGGCCGTTCCCGCTGGCGAAGCGGCTGCGCTGGGTGGGCGCCGCGACCGCCGAGTACCACCCGGAGCCGTACGAGCGCCTCGCCGCGGTGCTGCGGGCCGGCGGCGAGGACGAGGACGCCCGCGAGGTGCTGCTCGCCAAGCACCGACGGCGCCGCGAGAGCCTGCCCATAGCCGCGAAGCTGGTGGGATACGCGCAGGACTGGACGGTCGCCTACGGCTACCGGCCGGGCCGGGCCGCGGTGTGGATGGCGGTGCTGTGGGCGACCGGCTCGTTCGCCTTCGCGCGCGCCGACCCGCCGCCGCTGAAGAGCGGCGAGCATCCGGACTGGAACCCCGCCCTCTTCGCTCTCGACCTGCTGCTGCCGGTCATCGACCTGGGCCAGGCCGGCTCCTGGCAACTGCGCGACGGCTGGCAGTGGCTGGCGACGGCCCTGATCCTGCTGGGCTGGATCCTGGCGACCACGGTCGCGGCGGGAGCGACGCGGCTGCTCCGCCGGAACTGATCGCGTACCCGGCCGGAAACTAGGACCTCGTGCCCGGCTCGGACCTGACCTCGTACCCGGCCGGAACTGGGACCTCGTTCCCCGCGCGGACCTGACCTCGTACCCGGCCGGAACTGGGACCTCGTTCCCCGCGCGGACCTGACCGCCTTCCCGGCGCGGAAGGCGCCGCCTCGCGCAGCGGAACGCGGCTCACCCGTCGTGGGGGGCGCGGCATCCGCCGCCGAGGCGGCCCCGCGTCCCGGAGCCCGACGCAGCACGCCCGCGCCCGGCGGACGTAGGGCTTCCGCCCCGGCCGACGACTCCGCGAACGCCCTCCGGGCCGCCCACGACCGACAGCCACCGATAGAGCCACCGACAGCACCAACAGCCGGAACGCCCCGCCGCGGCCGCCCGCCCCGACGGCGAGACCCGCACGGGTGGTGCGGGTGGGAACACGAACGGCCGAAGCCACAGCCGAACCGCACAACCATCGCGAACCGTCGGCCGTCGTACTGGCCATGCTGCGCGCGTTCCTCCGGACGGCGGCCCGGGCCCGCCCCCGGACGTCACGGCTCGTCCCAGACGACGACGTGCTCCTCGACGCCCCCGACGACCACCTCGCCCCCGTCCTCGTCGCGGCGGCCCGCGGCGAGTACACCCCCGCGGCCGGCCTCCTCGCCCGCACCCGCGAGAACGCCGAGTGGGAGCACCGCGACCGCTACGCGACCCGGCTGGCCGCCTTCGCCCGCTCACGCTCCGAGTGGCTCGACGACTGGCGCGCCACCGCCCCCGGTGACCCCGACGCCCTGCTGGTCGACGCCCGGCTGACGGTGGACCGCCACTGGGACTCGCCTGCCCGCACGGAACTCCTGCGCCAGGTCGCCCCCACCGTCACGGCCGCCGCCGAGGCCGCCGGAGGCGACCCGGTGCCGTGGCGGACCGCCCTGGACACCGCTCGGGGCGCACACGCCGGGCACGCCGAGTTCGAGCGGCTGTGGGCCGAGGCGGTCCGCCGCTCCCCGCACCACTACGGCTGCCATGTCGCCGCCCTGGAGTACCTGGCCGCCTTCTCGCCCGGCACGCATCACGAGTGCCTGGACTTCGCCGAGACGGCCGCGCAGGACGCGCCCGAGGACGCGCTCGTACGCGCGCTGCCGCTCAGGGCGGCCTTCGCCTGCCTGACCGCCGGCGGCGGGGGCAGCGACGCGGCCGGCGTACCCCGGGCCCGCCTGGACGCGGCGGCCGACCACGCGATCGCCCTCTCGGCCGCCCATCCGGCGGCCGACCCGTGGCCGGCGGAGCTGCGGAACCTCCTGACGTACGTCCTGCTGCGCCTGGAGCGCCACCAGGACGCGGCGGAGCAACTGCGTCTGACCGGCCCGTACGTCACGTCCTTCCCCTGGGACCGGGACGCGGACGACCCGCTCGGCCGCTTTCTCCAGGTGCGCGACGACGTCCGTGCGGCGGTGGCCCGCACACCCGGGACGACGGGGCCCGGTCGGCCGCGAAGTGGGCACGGCGGTCGCGTCCGCCCCGGCGACCATTAGGCTTCTGCGTCGTGACCACCGTCCGGCTCCCCCTCTTCCCCTTGAACTCGGTCCTGTTCCCGGGGCTGGTGCTCCCGCTCAACGTCTTCGAGGAGCGCTATCGCGCCATGATGCGCGAATTGCTGAAGACTCCCGAGGACGAACCGCGCCGGTTCGCCGTCGTGGCGATCCGCGACGGCCACGAGGTGGCCCGGAGCGCGCCCGGCCTGCCCGATCCGACGACGACGCTCGAGCGCGGACCGGAGGCCGGGTTCGGGCCCGACCCGGTCAAGGCGTTCCACAAGGTGGGCTGCGTCGCGGACGCGGCGACGATCCGCGAGCGCGCCGACGGCACCTTCGAGGTGCTGGCGACCGGTACGAACCGGGTGCGGCTGCTCTCGGTGGACGCCTCGGGCCCGTTCCTGACGGCCGAGCTGGAGCCGCTGGCCGAGGAGGCCGGTGACGAGGCGGGGGCGCTCGCCGAAGGGGTGCTGCGGTCCTTCCGGCAGTACCAGAAGCGGCTGGCGGGGGCCCGCGAACGGTCGCTGGCGACCGGCGCCGAACTGCCGGACGAACCGGGTGTGGTCTCCTACCTGGTCGCCGCCGCGATGGTGCTCGACACGCCGACCAAGCAGCGTCTGCTCCAGGCCCCGGACACCGCCTCCCGTCTGAGGGACGAGCTGAAACTCCTTCGCTCCGAGACGGCCGTCATCCGTACGCTGCCGTCGTTGCCGGCGTCGGACCTGACGCGCGGTCCCACGAGTCTCAACTGAGGTACTGGCCCGGATGGCGAAGAAGCCGAAGAAACAGCAGCAGTCAGGCGGCACCCCCGCGACGGTGGCGCTCGCGGCGGCCGGAGCGGCCTACACGGTCCACGCGTACGAGCACGATCCCGCCCACCCGTCCTACGGCGAGGAGGCGGCCGAGGCGATGGGCGTCTCGCCGGAGCGGGTCTTCAAGACGCTGGTGGCGGACGTCGACGGCGCGCTGACGGTCGCCGTGGTGCCGGTGGCCGGCCAGCTGGACCTGAAGGCGCTGGCGGCCGCGGTGGGCGGCAAGCGCGCGGCGATGGCCGACCCGGCCCTGGCCGAGCGCACCACGGGCTATGTGCGGGGCGGCATCTCCCCGCTGGGGCAGCGCAAGAGGCTCCCGACGGTCCTGGACGCGTCCGCCTCGGGCCACGCCACGATCTGCGTCTCGGCGGGCCGCCGCGGCCTGGAGGTCGAACTCGCCCCCGACGACCTGGCCAGGCTGACGGAAGCGGTCCTCGCCCCGATCGGACGCGCGTAGTCCCGCGCACCCGCTCGGCGGACGCCCGGTTCCCGGCTGATCAGGCAGGACATGTCGCAGAAGGACCCGCAAACGCAGGTGGCGCGTCGAAAAGCGCAGGGCGAACCACGGCCGCCACCGCCCCGCCCAGCGGGGGCCTACGCCGACTTCTCCCCCATCGGCCCCGGCGGATACCGCCGCGACTCCGGCCAGGGGTCCGGCTCCGGATCCCTGGGCCCGAACAGCCCCGTCAGTCCCAGATGCACCGCCAGCGCCGCCACCGACCACACCAGCAGCGCACCCTTCGCGCCCAGTTCCATCGGTGCGGAGAACGTCACCCCCTGGCCCACGTCCTTCGCGTGGGCGATCACGTCCTGGGTGGGCCCCAGCCACACCCCGACCCGCCACGCCAGCAGCGACCCGAGCAGCCCGCCGACGCCCAGCGCCACCACCAGCGGTACGCCCCCGCGCCGCCGCAGCAGGAAGACGACCACCGCGCTGAGCGCGCCGAACGCCAGCGCGAGCAGCGTGAACACGCCGTCCACGCCGACCACCCGCTCGCCCTCGGGGTTTTCGGGGACGACCGCCCAGCTGTCACCCAGCACGCCGCCGACCAGCGGCACGCTCGGTGCCAGCTGCCACCACAGCACCCCCAGCAGCGCGCCGGAGAGCGCCACCGCCGCCACGGTCACGGCCGCCTGACGCACTTCGGTCAACATCCCGGGGCCGTCCTGTTCGCCGTGGTGGTCGCGCGTGGCGCCGGACCCGGTGCCCAGCGCGTGCGCACCGACGGGCGGCGGCACCGGCCCGCCCTGATACGACGAGTGTTCGTTCGGTGGCGGTGGCGGAGTAAGAGGTGCGGTCACCCCGCCATCGTGCCAAACCCGCCTGTGCGGCGCGTCACCGGACGGCGGCCCGGCGGTACGCCCAGGTCGCGACGGCCAGCGAGATCACGCCGACCACGGCGCACACCGCGAGGTCCCCGAGGACGAAGGCCCAGTCGGGCCGTTCCCCGAAGGTGCGCGCGAAGGCCTCCACGCCGTACGTGGAGGGCAGCAGGTCCCGGGCCAGGCGGACCACCTCGGGCATCCGCTCGGCCGGCAGCACGCCCAGCAGCAGCGCCGCGGACATGCCCAGCTGGCCGAGGAGGGTGGCGAGCTCCGGCCGGGGCGCGAGCAGTCCCAGGGCCGCGCCCAGCCCGGCCAGCGCGGCGCCCGCCAGCGGGATCACCGCCACCAGCACCCACAGGTGCGTCATCGGCAGCCCGAACAGCAGGCATCCGAACACCGCCGTCACCACGGTCCCCGGCACGGTGAAGGACGCGTACGCGCCCGCCGCGCCCAGCACGACGGCGGCCGGGGGCACGGGCAGCGTCGCGTAGTGGTCGAGGCCGCCGCTGGCGCGCAGCTGGCCGAAGTACTGGGCGAGGAGGTTCAGCGCGACGAAGGCCACGACCAGCACCGCCGACCCGGCGACCACGGCCTGTGCCTCGCCACCGCCGTCCACGACCCCGCGCATCAGGATCATGA
The DNA here is from genome assembly GCF_055603605.1 of Streptomyces sp. NPDC037271. Lineage (NCBI taxonomy): Bacteria > Bacillati > Actinomycetota > Actinomycetes > Kitasatosporales > Streptomycetaceae > Streptomyces > Streptomyces sp. NPDC037271. Next base: position 112,032 of record NZ_JBVJVN010000004.1, on the reverse strand, counting down.
TGCCGATCGACTGGAAGGTGGCCACGAACAGCAGCGGGATGCGCGCGACCCGCGCCCGGGACAGCTGCGCCCGGTAGACGGCCACCAGGGAGGGCCACAGCCGTGCCTTGGGGCCGAGCTCGGCCGCGCCGGCGGCGCCCTGCTCGTCGGCGGCCAGGGCACCGCCCGGCAGGACATCGGCGGGTACGACACTCACGTCGCGCTGCTCCCCTTCGTTGGGTCGTTCGAGGCTTCGGTCGCTGTCCTTCGAAGCGGTCGCCCTGACGGGTACGGACGCGGCGGCCGGTGTGCTCACCGTTCGGGTGCTCAAGCCCTCACCAGCCCCTGCCGCGCGGCGCCGCCCAGCGCCAGGTACACGTCCTCCAGGCTGGGCGTGGCGAGTGTGAAGTCGTCCAGGGCGGCGAAGGCGGCGCCGCCGGTGACGGTGGCGACGACCGCGCGGGCCTCCTCGGGGGCGAGCCGCAGCGTCCAGCGGCGTCCCGACTCGGCGGCGCGGTCGCGCAGGGCGGCGACCTCCGGCACGTGCAGCGGTGCGCTCTCGCGCCACACCAGGTCGACGCGGACCTCGCCGGCGACCTTCTCCTTGAGTCCGGAGGGCGTGTCGCAGGCGATGACGCGTCCCCGGTCGAGGACGGCGACCCGGTCGAGGACGGTCTCGGCCTCGATGACGTTGTGGGTGACGAGCAGCACGGTGGTGCCGCGCTCGGCGCGCCGCCGGTCGACGGCCCCCCACACCGCGCGCCGGGCCACCGGGTCCATGCCGGTGGTCGGCTCGTCCAGGACGAGCAGCGTGCGCTCCCCCACCAGAGCGGCGGCGAAGCAGGCCAGGCGGCGCTGCCCGCCGGAGAGCTTCTTGATCGGGCGGGCGGCGAGCGGCGTCAGGCCCAGCTCGTCGAGGACGGCGTCCCGCTCGGCGCGCGCCTGCCGCACCTCCAGGCCGCGCAGCCGTCCGGTGGTCTCGGCGGCGAGCGACACGGTCAGCTCGTCCAGGGCGCTGGACTCCTGCCCGAGGTAGGCGAGGATCCGCGCGGCCCGCTCCGGGTGGCGGACGATGTCGTGCCCGAGGATCTCCACGCTGCCCGCGTCGGGCCGCATCAGCCCGGTGAGCTGGCGTACGAGGGTGGACTTGCCGGCGCCGTTCGGCCCGAGCAGTCCGAAGATCTCACCGCGGCGGATCTCCAGGGTCACGTCGTCGGTGGCCCGCACCTCGTCGGTCGCGGGAACGCCGCGCCGGCCGCGTACCGGCGGATAGGTCTTGGTCAGCCCGCGCACCACGCACACGGCATCGCCGCCGGGTCGAAGTGCCTGTGCCGCGCGCGTACTCACAAGGGACGAGACTACGGGGTCCGTCCCTCAGCCCCGCCCTCGGGTCCGCCCATAAGTGTCGTTTCGGCCGGGGGAACCCGGGAGGAGCCGGCGGGAGGAACCCGGAAGAGGGCCGGAGTGCCTCACTCCGCCGCGGGGGTGCGCTCGGTCGCCGTCCGGACGTCGACCTCCCGCCAGAACCCGGCCCGGATCGCGTACCGGTCGTGCTCGTCGATCTGGTCGTCCTTGTGGGCCAGCAGCCCGAAGCGGGCCGCGTAGCGCAGCAGTTCCCCGTCGACGCGGTGCGGGATGCGGGGGTACATACCGGAGAGCTTCTGCAGGTGTCCGTGGTCGCCGAGGCGCTCCAGCCAGCGGCGGGCGAAGACCTGCCCGACCTCGTACGGGTCGCCGCCGACCGTGGTGATGTCCTCCTCGCGGTCGGCCCAGCGCTGCTCGGCCGTGGTGAGCTGGGCCAGCGTCGGCATCGAGACGGCCTCGGACGGATCGGCGGCGGACCGGTCGACCCATCCCTTGTCCGAGGACCAGCGCAGGGTGGCGGTCGGGGGGTGCGGGGCGGGGTGGGGGCCGGGGGCACGCAGCGCGGCGAGGTCCTTGGGGGTGGGGACGCCTTTGGCGGGTGCCACGCGCTCCGCGGTGCCGTTGCGGGCGGCGGCGCCGGTCGCGGTGGGGTGCTCCGGTTCCTCGGCGGGCCGTTCGGCGGCCGCGGAGAGGGCGGACTCGGGCAGCGGTGCGGAGAGGATCGCGGCGATCTCGGGGCGGGGCACGGGCGGCGGCGCGCAGATCCCGCCCAGTTCCTTGGCGCGTACGGCCTTGGTGATCCACGTACGGTCCAGCACGCGTCGCTCGTCGGCCTCGGCGACCAGGTCCTCGGACTGGTTGTAGTCGCCGTCGGCGGCCTGCACGGCCCACAGGTGGACGGCGACGCCGTGCTCCTTGGCGGCCATCATGCCGGGCAGCAGGTCGCCGTCGCCGGTCACCAGGACGACGTCGGAGCAGGCGCGGTTGCGGGCCAGCTCGGTCAGCTCGGCGTGCATGGCGGCGTCCACGCCCTTCTGCGCCCAGCGGCCGTCGCTGCGGGTGAGGGCGCCGAGCCGGACGGTGACCCGGGGCATCACGCGAAGCCGGCGGTGTTCGGGCTGGGGGACGCGGTCGGGGGCGCCGTCGAACCAGTAGATGCGCAGCAGGGGCTGCTGCGTGTCGGACTCGGCGCGATCGCGGAGCCCCTGGATGAGGGCGGCGTGATCGACGGTGATGCGCGAGCGCGAGGGCTCACCGGCGAGGAGACTGGCGGCGGCCCCCAGCAGATACCCGGCGTCCACCAGGACGATGCAGCGGTCCACGCGATCCACCCTCTTTCCGGGAGGTTTGCTTCGGGCTTCCTTCGAGTCTGCCCGACCACGCGGAGGTTAACGGCCCGAACTCGATCTTCGGCGTGGCGTTTCCGCGCGAGCCGTTCGACCTCGCGCCTCGGCGGTCCACATCACGGATGGTAATTGCCCGATATGCGTTCTTCGTTGGCCTATGTGAATCTGATCCCGGACCTGGCCCCCAGATCCCCCTCAGGAGGTAGATCACCATGGCCAAGAACAAGAACACCCGTGAGCGTAAGCAGCCTCAGTCACAGCACACCCAGAAGGCGGCCGAGACGCCCGTGATGGACCGCGAGGAGCAGCACGGCCCGCAGCTGACGCCCGGCGACGTCGCCTCCCGCAAGCGGCAGAAGCGCTTCGGCCACAACTGACACCCGTACGACGGGCCGTTGCGCCCCGCACGTCCGAGGGGCGCACCCGGCAACGGGTGCGCCCCTCGGGCACGTCGGGCGCTTCGGACGCCCTGGACACTTCGGAGGCTCGGCCCCTTCGGCCCCTTCAGCCCCTTCGGCCGCTCAGCCCTTTCGGCCGCCTCGGCCGCTCAGCCTTTTCGCCCGCCTCGGCCGCTCAGCCCGCCAGGCAGGACGGCCCGAGCAGCACCTTCAGGTCGCCGAACAGGGCCGGATCGGGCTTCACCCGGTGCCGGTCCAGACGCAGCACCGTCGTCTTCGTCGGCCCCTGGAGCTTGATCCGGACCTCGCTGTCGCCCCGGTGGTGGGTCAGGATCTCGCCGAGCCGGCTGACCATAGGCGGGGTGACCCGGGTCGCCGGGATCGTGAGGACCACGGGCGCGTTGGTGCCCGCGTTGGACAGGTCGGGGACCATCAGCTCCATGGCGACCAGCCGGGGCACGTCCTCCCGCTTGTCCAGCCGCCCCTTGACGAACACCACCGCGTCCTCGACGAGTTGGGTGGACACCAGCTGGTACGTCGCCGGGAAGAACATGCACTCGATGGAGCCGGCCAGGTCCTCGACGGTGGCGATCGCCCAGGCGTTGCCCTGCTTGGTCATCTTGCGCTGGAGACCGGAGATGATGCCGCCGATGGTGACGACCGCGCCGTCGCCGAAGTCACCGCCGGTGAGCTGGGAGATACCCGCGTCGGCCTTGTCGGACAGCACGTGCTCCAGGCCGAAGAGCGGGTGGTCGGAGACGTAGAGACCGAGCATCTCCCGCTCCTGGGCGAGGAGATAGGTCTTGTCCCACTCGTCCTCGCCGAAGACGACGTCGAGTCCGAAGCCGGGCTCGTCGTGCGCCTCCTCGCCCATGCCGCCGAAGAGGTCGAACTGGCCCTCGGCCTCCTTGCGCTTGACCGCGACCACGTTGTCGATCATCGGCTCGTACTGCGCGGTGAGGCCCTTGCGGGTGTGCCCCATCTCGTCGAAGGCGCCGGCCTTGATCAGCGACTCCGTCGTCCGCTTGTTGCAGACGACCGCCTCCACCTTGTCCAGGTAGTCGGGGAAGGAGGCGTACTTCCCCTTGGCCTTGCGGCACCTGATGATCGACTCGACGACGTTGGTGCCGACGTTGCGGACGGCGGAGAGGCCGAAGAGGATCACGTCGTCGCCCTGCGCGGCGAAGTTCGACATGGACTCGTTGACGTTGGGCGGCAGGACCTTGATGCCCATGCGCCGGCACTCGTTCAGGTAGACGGCCGACTTGTCCTTGTCGTCCTTGACCGAGGTGAGCAGACCGGCCATGTACTCGGCGGGGTGGTTCGCCTTCAGGTACGCGGTCCAGTACGAGACCAGTCCGTACGCGGCCGAGTGCGCCTTGTTGAAGGCGTAGCCGGCGAAGGGGACCAGCACGTCCCACAGGGCCTGGATGGCCTCGTCGCTGTAACCCTTCTTGCGGGCGCCCTCCTGGAAGAGGACGAAGTTCTTCGCCAGTTCGTCGGGCTTCTTCTTGCCCATCACGCGGCGGAGGATGTCGGCCTCACCGAGCGAGTAGCCCGCGATGATCTGGGCGGCCTTCTGCACCTGCTCCTGGTAGACGATCAGGCCGTAGGTGACGGACAGCACCTCCTGGAGGGGTTCCTCCAGCTCCTTGTGGATCGGCGTGATCTCCTGCAGGCCGTTCTTGCGCAGCGCGTAGTTGGTGTGCGAGTCCATGCCCATCGGGCCGGGACGGTAGAGCGCGGAGACGGCGGAGATGTCCTCGAAGTTGTCGGGCTTCATCAGCCGCAGCAGCGAACGCATCGGCCCGCCGTCGAACTGGAAGACGCCGAGCGTGTCGCCCCGCTGGAGCAGCTCGAAGGTCTTGGGGTCGTCCAGCGGCAGCGACAGCAGGTCGAGGTCGATGCCCTTGTTGGACTTCACCATCTTGACGGCGTCATCCATGATCGTGAGGTTGCGCAGGCCGAGGAAGTCCATCTTCAGCAGGCCGAGCGACTCGCACTGCGGGTAGTCCCACTGCGTGATGGTCACGCCGTCGGTGTGCCGCACCCAGATCGGGGCGTGGTCGACGATGGGCTCGCTGGACATGATCACGCCGGCCGCGTGCACGCCCATCTGCCGCACCAGGCCCTCGACGCCCTTGGCGGTGTCGATGACCTTCTTCACGTCCGGCTCGTTCTCGTACATCGAGCGGATCTCGCCGGCCTCGCTGTAGCGCGGGTGCGTGGGGTCCGTGATGCCGTTGAGGTCGATGCCCTTGCCGAGGACGTCGGCGGGCATCGCCTTGGTGAGCCGGTCGCCCATCGCGTACGGGTAGCCCAGCACGCGCGCGGAGTCCTTGATGGCGTTCTTCGCCTTGATCTTGCCGTACGTGCCGATCATGGCGACCTTGTCGGCGCCGTACTTCTCCGTCACGTACCTGATCACCTCGACGCGCCGGCGCTCGTCGAAGTCGATGTCGACGTCGGGCATGGAGACGCGCTCGGGGTTGAGGAACCGCTCGAAGATCAGACCGTGCGGGATCGGGTCGAGGTCGGTGATGCCCATGGCGTACGCCACGATCGAACCGGCCGCGGAGCCTCGGCCGGGGCCCACCGCGATGCCCTGGTTCTTCGCCCACATGATGAAGTCGGCGACCACGAGGAAGTAGCCCGGGAACCCCATCTGGATGATGACGTCCATCTCGTACTCGGCCTGCTTCTGGCGGTCCTCCGGGACGCCGCCGGGGAAGCGGCGCGCCATGCCCCGGCGGACCTCCTCCTGGAACCAGGTGACCTCGGTGAAGCCCTCGGGGATGTCGAACTTCGGCATGAGGTCGCGCTTCTCGAACATGCCGGTGGTGTCGATCATCTCGGCGATCAGGCGCGTGTTGGCGCAGCCCTCCTGCCAGGCGTCGGAGGAGTCGATGGCGTACATCTCGTCCGTCGACTTCAGGTAGTAGCCGGTGCCGTCGAACCGGAAGCGGTCCGGGTCGGAGAGGTTCTTGCCGGTCTGGATGCACAGCAGGGCGTCGTGGGCGGTCGCCTCGTGCGCGTAGGTGTAGTGCGAGTCGTTCGTCACCAGCGGCGGGATGCCGAGCTTCTTGCCGATCTCCAGCAGGCCGTCGCGGACCCGGTGCTCGATCTCGATGCCGTGGTCCATCAGCTCCAGGAAGTACCGGTCCTTGCCGAAGATGTCCTGGTAGTCGGCGGCCGCCTTCAGGGCCTCGTCGAAGTGGCCGAGGCGCAGGCGGGTCTGCACCTCGCCGGAGGGGCAGCCGGTGGAGGCCACGATCCCCTCGGACCACTGGGAGATGGTCTCCTTGTCCATCCGGGGCCACTTCTGCAGCCAGCCCTCGGCGTACGCGTCGGAGGAGAGGCGGAAGAGGTTGTGCAGGCCGGTGCTGTTGGTCGCCCACATGGTCTTGTGGGTGTAACCGCCCGAACCGGAGACGTCGTCCCGCTTCTGGTGCGGCTGGCCCCACTGGATCTTGCGCTTGTTGCGGCGCGACTCGGGGGCGACATACGCCTCGATCCCGATGATCGGGGTGACTCCGGCCTTCTTCGCGGAATGGAAGAAGTCGTACGCCCCGTGCAGGTTGCCGTGGTCGGACATGGCGATGTGCGTCATGCCCATCTCATTGCAGGCGTCGAACATGTCCTTCAGCCGCGCGGCACCGTCCAGCAGCGAGTACTGGGTGTGGACGTGCAGGTGCGTGAACGGCGGCTTGGACACGTTCGGCCTCCAAATCAGGGCTGTGGCGCGAAGCGCCTCGTCGAGGGGCGGTGGTCGGGCGACGGGCGGGTGACGGGCCGGCGGCGGGCGGCGGTCGGTCCGGGGGGTCAGCGTCGAAGTCTATGCCTCGGCACTGACACTCCGGGGGCATCCCCGCGTACCTTCGGGGGCGGGCCCGCGTGTCGGGGCGGACCCCCGGCGCGGGCACTCCCGCACCTCTTCGAACGTTGGTCCGAGTGGAGATCCGCTCCACTCGTCGCGCACCACCCGCACCAGGAGGCACCAGGCATGTCGGTCCCGCAGCTCAACGAGGAGCACCGCGGCGAGGAGATCCTCGCCGTCTTCGACACCGCCTTCGGCCAGCTGCTGGCCGCGGATCCGGCGGCGTTCCGCGTGAAGTTCCGGAAGATGGCGGCCTCGGCCTTCGCTTTCTACCGCGGCACGGCATGCCTCTTTTACCATGATTTGACCGTCGACCAGGAGTTCGGTCCGAAGAGCGGCGGGCCGTACCTGGACGAGCGCACCTCGCGGGTGTGGATCCACGGCGACCTGCACGCGGAGAACTTCGGCACGTACATGGACTCCACCGGCCGGCTGATCTTCAACGTCAACGACTTCGACGAGGCCTACGTCGGCCCCTTCACCTGGGACCTCAAGCGCTTCGCCGCCTCCGTCGCGCTCATCGGGTACGCGAAGGCGTTCAGCGACGAGCAGATCACCGAGCTGGTGCGGGTGTACGCGGGCGCGTACCGCGAGCGCATCCACGCCCTCGCCACCGGCGCCAAGAGCGACGAGGTGCCGCCGTTCACCCTGGACACCGCGGAAGGGCCGCTGCTGGGCGCGCTGCGCGTCGCCCGCTCCCTGACCCGCTTCGGGCTGCTGGAGTCGATGACCGAGATCCGCGACTTCGAGCGCCGCTTCGCCCCGGGCGGCGGCTCCATCGAGCTGGACGCCGCCACGCGCTACAAGGTGCTCGCGGCCTTCGACGGCTACCTGGAGACGCTCCCGGAGTCCTCCCTGGCCCGCCCGGACTCCTACCGCGTGAAGGACGTCGTCGGCCGCCGCGGCATCGGCATCGGCTCGGCCGGCCTGCCCTCGTACAACATCCTCCTGGAGGGCAACAGCGACGCCCTGGAGAACGACGTCGTGATCTACGTCAAGCAGGCCCAGACCCCGGCGGTCTCCCGGCACATCACCGACCAGGCCATCCGGGACTACTTCCAGCACGAGGGCCACCGCACGGTGATCTCCCAGCGCGCCCTCCAGGCACACGCCGACCCGTGGCTGGGCTGGACCGAGCTGGACGGTTCGGGCCAGCTGGTCGCCGAGGTCTCGCCGTACGCCGTCGACCTGGACTGGGGCGACATCGACGACCCGGAGGAGATCGCCGAGGTCGTCGCCGACCTGGGCCGGGCCACGGCCACGATGCACGCGGCGGCGGACGACCAGTCCGGTGAGTCCCTGGTGCCCTTCTCGACCGAGCGGGCCATCGACGCGGCGATCGCCGCCGACGAGGAGGGTTTCGCGCCCCTGCTGGTCGACTTCGCGCACCGCTACGGCGCACGCGCGCGTGCCGACCACCAGACCTTCGTCGACCTGTTCCGCAACGGCCGGATTCCGGGTCTGTAACCGTCGGCTCTCTCACAGGAACCCTTTAGGGGTCCCTTACCGGGCCCCATGACACACTCTGCTATCGCTATGGACATATCCGGAACCCCGCTCAGAGCCGTACGCGCGGCGCTGTTCACGGCACTCGTCGTGACCCTCAGCACCGCGTCGCACGTGCTGCTGTCCGGGGTCCCGCTGCCGCTGCCCACCGTGGCCGCGGTCGCCGCCGCCGTGTTCCTGATCGCGTACGCCCTGGCCGGGCGGCGCGAGCGCGGCTTCGGGCGGATCGCCGCCCTGCTGATCCCGCTGGAGCTGGCCGCCGACACGGTCTTCACCACCGGCCAGCACGTCTGCTACGGACGGACGGGCGGCCCGGTCACCGGCCCGCTGCGCTCCGTGGGCTTCGACGTGCTGTGCGGCGACGGGACCGGCGTCCACGCCGGTGTCGCCGCCCCGCTGACCCGGGTGACCGGCGCGGAGACCGACCGGCTGGCGACCGTGCTCACCGGCGCCGGCCCGGCGACCGCCTGGCTGCTGCTCGGCGCGCACGTCGGCGTCGGCCTGCTGGCGGCGGCCTGGCTGCGGCGCGGCGAGCGGGCACTGGCCCAGCTGCTGAGCGCGGTGGCCGCGACCACCTTCCGGCCGCTGCTGCTCGCCGTCGCGGCCGTGAGCGTACGCCGGGCCCCGACGGCGGTGCGCCGCCCGGCGGCCCCGGCCCGCCGCACCACCGGCGCCCGCGAGCGGATCCTCACGCACTCCCTGGGACGGCGCGGACCACCGCGCTCGGTCGTCCTCGTGTGACCCGTCACCGAGTACCGGCAGTCCCCCCATACGTATTCCGCACACCCCTGTGTGCGCGTCCCCGGAGAGATCACCACCATGAGCAAGCGGAACAGCCAGGCGGCCAAGACGGCGGCCCGTGAGCGCCTGCGCCAGGAGCGCGAGCGTCAGGCCAAGCGCGACAAGGCCAAGCGGCAGGTCGTCGTGGCCTGCTCCATCGTCGGCGTGCTGGCGATAGCCGGCGGCATCGGCTACGCCGTCATGCAGATGAACGAGCCCTCGGGCTGGGAGAAGGCCGCCGACGCCAAGGTGACGGCCCCGGCCAACACCTCCGGCAAGAACGGCACCACGGTCACCCTCGGCGACTCCAAGAGCGACCACGTCGTCCACCTCTACGAGGACCCGCGCTGCCCCGGCTGCGCCTCCTTCGAGCAGGGCGTCGGCGAGGCCGTCAACAAGGGCATGGAGGACGGCACGTACAAGCTCTCCTTCACGATCGGCACCTTCCTCGACGGGAACCTCGGCGGCGAGGGCTCGAAGAACGCGCTGAGCGCGCTCGGCGCCGCGCTGAACGTCAGCCCCGAGGCGTTCATCGACTACAAGACCGCGCTGTACTCCGCCGAGCACCACCCGTCGGAGTCGACCGACGAGTTCGCCGAGGACGACTACCTGATCAAGGTGGCGGACACGGTCGACGCCCTGAAGAACAACAAGAAGTTCCAGGACGCCGTGGAGAAGGGCACCTACGACGCCTGGGCGATGAAGATGAGCGATTCCTTCCAGAACGCCGAGGGCGTCGACTCGACCCCCACCGTCAAGATCAACGACAAGGTGATCGAGACCCCTGGCACCGACGCCGAGTGGCAGAAGGCGCTCAAGGACGCGGGCGTCACCAAGTGATCCCCGCGTGACCCCCGCGTGACCCCTGCCGGGGGTCACCGCCGGGGGTCGCCGCCGGGGGTGACCCCCGGCAGGGGTGACACCGCATCGAAGCACGGCCGACGGGCGGGCGAACTTTTGCGAGTTCGCCCGCCCGCGCGCATACCGATCAGTAACCTGATCGGTCGTGACCAGTCGACACAGATCATCCGAGAACACCGTCGCGCCGTCCGCCGACAGCGCGAACACCCGTACCCCGAGCCGCCGTACGGTCGTCAAGGCCGCGGCGGCCGGCGCCGTCCTGGCCGCCCCGCTCGTCACGGCGCCGCCCGCCGGCGCCGCAGGCGTCGCCCCCGCCTTCCTGCACGGCGTCGCCTCCGGCGACCCACTGCCCGACGGCGTCCTGCTGTGGACCCGGGTGACCCCGACGCCCGAGTCCATACCGGGCTCCGGTGCCGGGCCGGACACCGAGGTGAGCTGGGTCGTCGCCAGAGACAAGGCGTTCACGGACATCGTCGCCAAGGGGGCCACCACCGCGACGGCGGCCTCCGACCACACCGTCAAGGCCGACATCCGGGGCCTGGCGCCCGCCACGGACTACTGGTTCCGCTTCTCCGCCGGCCCCACCGACTCCCCCGCCGCCCGCACCCGCACCGCCCCCGCCCCCGACGCGGCCGTCACGGGCCTGCGCTTCGGCGTGGTCTCCTGCGCCAACTGGGAGGCCGGCCACTTCTCGTCGTACCGGCACCTCGCGGCCCGCGGCGACCTGGACGCCTGGCTGCACCTGGGCGACTACATCTACGAGTACGGCACCGGCGAGTACGGCGCCCGCGACACCGTCGTACGGCCGCACGCGCCCGCCCACGAGATCCTCACGCTCGCCGACTACCGCGTCCGGCACGGCCGTTACAAGACCGACCCCGACCTCCAGGCGCTGCACGCCGCCGCACCGGTCGTGGCGATCTGGGACGACCACGAGATCGCCAACGACGCCTGGTCGGGCGGCGCCGAGAACCACACCGAGGGCGCCGAGGGCACCTGGGCGGCGCGTCAGGCCGCCGCCAAGCAGGCCTACTTCGAGTGGATGCCGGTGCGCCCCGCGATCGCCGGCACCACCTACCGCCGCCTGCGCTTCGGCAGGCTGGCCGACCTGTCGCTGCTGGACCTGCGCACCTTCCGCTCGCAGCAGGTGGCGCTCGGCGACGGCGAGGTCGACGACCCGGACCGCACCCTCACCGGCCGCGCCCAGATGGACTGGCTGAAGTCCGGGCTCGCCTCCTCCGACACCACGTGGCGGCTGGTCGGCAACTCGGTGATGATCTCGCCGTTCGCCGTCGGGTCGATCCCCGCCGAACTGCTGAAGCCGCTCGCCGAACTGCTCGGCCTGCCCAAGGAGGGCCTCGCCCTCAACACCGACCAGTGGGACGGGTACACCGACGACCGCCGCGAACTCCTGGCCCACCTGCGCGCGCACGCCATCCGCAACACGGTGTTCCTGACCGGTGACATCCACATGGCGTGGGCCAACGACGTGCCGCACAACGCCGCCACGTACCCGCTGTCCGCCTCGGCCGCCACGGAGTTCGTCGTCACCTCGGTGACCTCCGACAACCTCGACGACATCGTGAAGGTCCCCGAGGGCACGGTCTCGGCGATCGCCGCACCGGTCATCCGGGCCGCGAACCGGCACGTCCGCTGGGTCGACACCGACCGGCACGGTTACGGCGTGCTGGACATCACCGCGGACCGGACGCAGATGGACTACTACGTCGTCTCCGACCGCACCGACCCGGACGCCACCTCGAAGTGGGCCCGTTCGTACCGCACCCGCAGTGGCACGCAGCGGGTCGAGCGCGTCTACGCCCCGGTCTGAGACGCGTCCGCGTCCAGCGTCTCCAGGAAGCCGAGCGCCACCCGCCAGGTGGCCTCGGCGGCCTCCTCGTCGTAGTCGGGCAGGTCGGGGTCGGTGTAGAGGTGGCCGGCCCCGGCGTATCTGTACACCTCGACGTCGGCGCCGATCCGGCCCATCTGGAGATACCAGGCGCTGAGCCAGTCGTCCGTCTCGAAGGCGTCCGGCTCGGCGACGTGCAGCTGGACCGGCAGGTCGTCGACGGAGGCGGTGGCCGCGATGTCCGAGGTGCCGTGCAGGAGCAGCAGTCCGCGGGAGCGGTGGTCGCCGAGGGCGAGGGTCTGGGCGATGGAGGCGCCGAGCGAGAACCCGGCGTACACCAGTCCCCGTTCGGAATAGGGGGCGGCGGCCAGCACGGCCCGCTTCAGCAGCTCCTCCTTGCCGATCTCCTCCTGGTGGGCCATGCCCTCCTCGACCGTGTCGAACGTCCGGCCCTCGAAGAGGTCCGGGGTCCACACCCGGTGCCCGGCGTCGCGCAGCCGGTCGGCGGCCTGCCGCACCGCGGGCCTGGGGCCAAGGGTCGAGTGAAAGAGCACGATGTTCATGGGGCCATGGTGCCAGCCGGGTGTGACAACGCGGTCGCGGCGATACCCGGGACGGGACGGAAGTCACAGGTTCACTGCGCGGCGCGGGCGGTTACGTTCGAGGGATGGAGACCATACTCCGCCCGCTGACCGTGGTCGGCGGCTCCGTCCTGCTGACCCTGGTCATCGGCTGGGCCACCGACCTCTTGCTGCGCAAGGCCGACGGACGGCACCCCGAGACGCCTCTGTGGGGCCTGCTGCGCCGTGCCCGCATCCCCTACCAGCTCTTCCTCTGCGCGGCGCTGCTGAGAGGGTCGTACGTCGAGGCACAGGTGTTCCCCGACCACCGGGAGGGGGTCGGCCGGGCGCTGACGCTGGTGCTGATCGGCTCGGCGGCCTGGCTGGTGATCCGGATCGCCGCGGCGGTCGTCGAGACGTCGTACTCCCGCTACGCCCACGCCCACGCCCAGCGGAACCCGGCCCGGGTCCGGCGCGTCCGGACCCAGGTGTCGCTGATCATGCGGGTGGTCTCGGCGGTCGTCGGCGTGGTCGCCGTGTCGTCGATGCTGCTGACGTTCCCGGCGATGCGCGCGGCGGGCGCGTCGCTGCTGGCCTCGGCCGGTCTGCTCGGCATCGTGGCCGGCATCGCCGCGCAGTCCACGCTCAGCAACATGTTCGCCGGGTTCCAGATCGCCTTCGGCGACATGGTGCGCATGGGTGACACGGTCGTGGTGGACGGGGAGTGGGGCACCGTCGAGGAGATCACCCTCACGTTCCTGACCGTACGCACCTGGGACGAGCGCCGGATCACCATGCCCGTGTCGTACTTCACGTCCAAGCCGTTCGAGAACTGGTCGCGCGGCACACCTCAGATGACCGGGACGGTCTTCTGGCACCTCGACCACTCGGCGCCGCTGGAGCCGATGCGCGAACGGCTGCGCGACATCCTGCGCCAGTGCCCTGCCTGGGACGGCCGCGACTACAACCTGACCGTCACGGACACCACCCCGAACACCATGCAGGTGCGGGCCCTGGTGACGGCCAAGGACGCGGACGACATCTGGACGGTGCGGGTCACGGTCCGCGAGGGGATGATCCGCTGGCTCGCCGACGAGCACCCGTACGCCCTGCCGCGGGTCAGCACGGCGGACGCGCCCCCGCGCCCGTCCCACGACGGTGCCCCGCGCCCCCGCCGCTCCCCCGACGGCGCCCCCCGCCGCTTCCCGGAGCAGCCGGCGAAGAGCTTGTGACCTGCGCCGAAGAGTGTGACCTGCGCTGAGGCGGGCTCGCCTCAGCGCAGGCTGCGCACGTCGAGGTGGCGCAGTACCCGGTCCACGATCTCCGGGTCGGCTCCGGGTTCGCTGCGGGCGGCCAGCACCTCGTGGCGCGCGGCGCTCATCATCTCGCCCTGGATGCGGCGGATCCGCTTCAGCCGGCGGGCCCGCTGTTCCTGCGCCTCGCGCCGCTCCTCGTCCGCGACGTCGGGGCTGATCCGCATCCCGATGTCGAAGGCCCGCCGCAGCATCTGCTCGGACAGCTCCTCCGGCAGCTCCTCGACCGACTCGATCTCCCTGAGCCGCTGCTTCGCCGCCCTGGCCGCCCGTACGGCCAGCTCCTTCTCGTACTCCTTCTCCCGCTCGGTGTCCGCCCGCACCCCGAGCCGGCCCACCAGCCACGGCAGGGTCAGCCCCTGCAGCAGCAGCGTGACCATGATCACGCCGAACGCGATGAAGACGATCTCCTCGCGGTGGGGGAAGGCTGCCCCGTCGTCCGTCTCCAGCGGGATCGCGAGCGCCAGCGCGACCGAGGCGACGCCCCGCATCCCCGACCACCACATGACGACGGTCTCCCGCCAGGACGTGGGAATGTCCTCCTCGTGGTCGCGTCCGGCGTGCAGCCGCTGGGTCAGCCAGGTGGCCGGCAGCAGCCACACCAGCCGCACCAGGATCACCACGCCGGCGGTCGCCGCGGCCCAGCCGAGCAGTTCGGTCCAGCGTCCGGAGGCCGTGCGGATCGCGTTGTTCAGCTCCAGGCCGACCAGCCCGAACGCGACGCCGGTGACGAGCGTGTCGACGACGTCCCACACGGTGTGCCCGGCGAGCCGGGTCATCACGTCGTCGGCGTCGAAGGCGTACTCGGCGAGGAACATCGCGGTGGTGAGCACCGCGAGCACCCCGGAGCCGTGCAGTTCCTCGGCCAGGACGTAGGACCCGTAAGGCACCAGCAGCGTCAGGCCGATCTGCAGGGTGGCGTCCCCCAGCACGCTCAGCAGCCTGTTGGTGGCCCAGCCCAGCGCGAGGCCGACCGCGACGGCGACGACGGCGGACAGCACCAGGTCGAGTCCGGCCCGCCACGGCGAGAAGGTGCCGCCGACGGCCGCGGCGATGGCCACGTGGTACAGGACGATGGCCGTGACGTCGTTGAACAGTCCCTCGCCCTCCAGGATGGAGACCAGGCGGCGCGGCAGTCCCAGCTGCCCGGCGACGGCGGTCGCCGCGACCGGGTCGGGCGGCGCCACCAGGGCGCCCAGCGCGAAGGCGGCGGCGATCGGCAGCCCCGGCACGATCGCGCTCGCCACGGCGGCCACGCAGGTCATGGTGACGAAGACCAGCGCGACCGCCAGCAGGAAGATCGGGCGTTTGTTGGCCGCGAACTGTCTCCATGACGTGCGCCGCACGGCCGCGTACAGCAGCGGCGGCAGCAGCGCGGGCAGGATCAGCTCGGGCGGGATGTCGACGTCGGGCACGAAGTCGAGCAGCGCGAGGACGATCCCGAGGACCGTCATCAGCACCGGCGCCGGCAGCCCGAGCCGGGCACCGACGGGGACGCTCAGCAGGGCCCCGAGCAGCAGCATGAACAACAGGGCCAGCTGATCCACGGTCACCGCTCCGGCGGGGTCTCGGCGTCACACGGCGGACCTCAAGCCTGCCACGTCACCGGCCCCACCAGCCCGTTCGGCGCCTTCGCCTACAGGGCGCGCCGCATCGCGCAGTGGGGGATCCCGGCGTCGGGGAACTCGGGTCCGTACGCCTCGTACCCCAGACGCTCGTAGAAACCCAGGGCGTGGGTCTGCGCGTGCAGGTCCACCGCGGTGAGTCCACGCGCGCGTGCCGCCTCCTCGACGGCCCGCACCAGCGCGGCCCCGACGCCCAGCCCGCGGGCGTGCGCGGTCACCGCGAGCCGGCCCAGGGAGCCGACGGCCGGGTCGCCGTCGCCGTTCCTCGCCGCGGCGGCCGCGCCGTGCAGCAGCCGGCCGGTGCCCAGCGGCACGCCGTCCGCCCGGACCGCCAGGACGTGCACGGCGTCGGCGTCGTAGGCGTCGTACTCGATGTCCTCGGGGACCTTCTGCTCCGCGACGAAGACGTCCTTGCGCACCGCGAAGCACGCCTCCCGGTCACCGAGGTCCTCGGCGACCCGCACCTCGTACGACGGCGCCCGGTCCGGGGCGCTCATCCGTAGGTCTCCTCGCGGACCAGGTCCAGGGCCTGCTGGAGGTCCTCGGGGTAGTCGCTGGCGTACTCGACCCACTGTCCGTCGCCGGGGTGCTCGAAGCCGAGCCGTACGGCGTGCAGCCACTGGCGGGTGAGACGCAGCCGCTTGGCGAGCGTGGGGTCGGCACCGTAGGTCAGGTCGCCGACGCAGGGGTGGCGGTGCGCGGCCATGTGGACGCGGATCTGGTGGGTGCGGCCGGTCTCCAGCTTCACGTCGAGCAGGGAGGCGGCGCGGAAGGCCTCGACGAGGTCGTAGTGCGTGACCGAGGGCTTGCCCTCGGCGGTGACGGCCCACTTGTAGTCGTGCTGGGGGTGGCGGCCGATGGGGGCGTCGATGGTGCCGCTGGTCGGGTCGGGGTGGCCCTGCACGAGCGTGTGGTACCGCTTGTCGACCGTGCGCTCCTTGAACTGGCGCTTGAGCGAGGTGTACGCCCGCTCCGACTTGGCGACCACCATCAGGCCGGAGGTGCCCACGTCGAGGCGGTGCACGATGCCCTGGCGCTCGGCGGCGCCGGAGGTGGAGACGCGGTACCCGGCGGCGGCCAGTCCGCCGATGACGGTCGGGCCGCTCCAGCCCGGGGACGGGTGGGCGGCGACGCCGACCGGCTTGACGATCACGACCACGTCGTCGTCGTCGTGCACGATCTCCATGCCCTCGACGGGCTCGGCGACCACCTGCACCGGGGCGGGCGCCTGGGGCATCTCGACCTCGAGCCAGGCGCCGCCGTGGACGCGCTCGGACTTGCCGACCACCGATCCGTCGACCTGCACCTTGCCCGCCGCGGCGAGCTCCGCGGCCTTGGTACGGGAGAAGCCGAACATGCGGGAGATGGCGGCGTCTACGCGCTCGCCCTCCAGGCCGTCGGGCACGGGCAGGGTACGGATCTCGGGAATCGTGCTCACCCGTCGAGTATGCCGGACGGGTCGGACACTCCCGACCGCGCGCTCGGCCTCGTGGACGGTCAGTCCTCGTGGACGGACAGTCCCCGTGGACGGACAGTCCCCGTGGACAGACAGTCCTTGTGGACGGTCAGTCCTTGTGGACGGTCAGTCCTTGTGGACGGTCCCGTCCGGGTCGAGGCCCCGGAAGGAGAGGATCACGATCAGGATGCCACCGCAGACGATCGCCGAGTCGGCGAGGTTGAAGACGGCGAAGTGCTTGGGCGCGATGAAGTCCACGACCGCGCCCTGGAAGACGCCGGGCGCGCGGAAGATCCGGTCGGTGAGGTTGCCGAGGGCGCCGCCGAGCAGCATGCCGAGCGCGATGGCCCAGGGCAGGCTGTAGAGCTTGCGGGCGAGGCGGGCGATCACGACGATCACGGCCGCCGCGATCACCGTGAAGATCACGGTGAAGGCCTCGCCGAAGCCGAAGGCCGCGCCCGCGTTGCGGATCGCCACGAACCGCAGCCAGTCCCCGACGATCTCGATGGGCTCCTGGTGCTCCAGCTTGGCGACCACGATCATCTTGCTGACCAGGTCGAGGAGGTACGCGAACGCCGCGACCGCGAACAGCACGGCGATCCGCCGCCTGCCCCGGGGGCGCTCCGGGGGCTGCTCCTGCTCGGAGCCGGGCCGCTCCTGTCCGTCCCCGGCCGCGTCCGGGGTGTCCGGCGTACCGATGATGCGCTCCGCCTCTGCCACGTGAGTCCCTCAACCTAGGTACCTGACTGAGGACGAGGGTACGGCACGCCTTCCGTCCCGTACCTGCTCAGTAGCGGCGCTCCTGCTTCTGCTTGCACTCGACGCACAGGGTGGCCCTCGGGAAGGCCTGCATGCGCGCCTTGCCGATGGGGTTGCCGCAGTTCTCGCACAGGCCGTAGGTGCCCGCGTCCAGGCGTTCCAGGGCGCGCTCGGTCTGGGTGAGCACCTCGCGCGCGGTGGCGGCCAGCGCCAGTTCGTGCTCGCGCGTGATGTTCTTGCTGCCGGTGTCCGCCTCGTCGTCGCCCGCGCCGTCCCCGGAGTCCCGCATCATGCCCTGCAGCGACCGCTCGGAGGCGTCGATCTCGGTGCGCAGCCGGTCGGCCTCGGACTGCAGCTCCCCGCGCGCCTCCTCGGCCTCCTCCGGGGTCCAGGGCTCCTCGCCGGGGCGTACCGCGAGGTCGCCGGGGTCCGCGGCGCCGCGGGCCTTGGGAACGGCGGACTTGGCCGCCGTGGCCGTGCCAGGGGTCTTCTTCGCAACCACCGTCGTGGCTCCCGTCTGCTCCGCGGCCTCGGCCGCGCCCACTTCCTTGGCCCTGCTCGTCTTCGCCGGGCTCTTCTTGGCCGCGGTCTTCTTCGCCGCGGCCTTCTTCGCCGGGCCCTGCTGCTTCACCGCGGCCTTCTTCGCCACGGTCTTCTCCGCGGCGATCTTCTTCGCCACGGCCTTCTCCGCCGCGGCCTTCTTCGCCGCGGTCTTCTTCGCGGCCGTCGTCTTCTTGGCAGCGGAGTTCTTCGCAGTCGCCTCCGACTGCTCTACGGCGGTCTTCTTCGCCACCATGGCCGCGGCCCCTTCACATATTGTGATCTTGCGCGCGAATCGTGCTGGGACGATAAATCGACTCGGGTCCCGCGGCAACGGGGCACGCCGCCGGATTCGCCCGCCCACCGCGCGCCGCGCGGCGAGCATGCATGCGTTGTGCCCAGCTCCCCGCCCGGTAATCCGTCGGGACGGCTGCCGGCCGGACCGCCGGGAGCCGGACACCCGACGGTGGCATTCGGGTCACACCCGGCCGAACGAAGGCGTACGGCGCCCCCGCTCCCCGCGGTGCCGAAAACCGGTCGGCCGCTGTCCCCGCGGCGCCGTACACTGGGCGCAGCGAAAAGCGTGGATGGGGACGAGTAGCGGCGTACGCAGCCCAGAGCGACCCGGGGACGGTGTGAGCCCGGGGGCGAGCGCGACGTGAAGATCACCCCGGAGCCGCCGGAAGAAAGCCGTGACGGGACGGTCACGGCGACTAGAACCGGCTCGCGACCCCAATGAGGGGGCTCACCGGAGCACACGACGCACCGGGGAGCCAAGGAGGGTGGTACCGCGGGAGCACGGCTCTCGTCCCTCCGACGGAAGGCAGCACGTCCGCCGGAGGAAGCTCGTTGAATACGCAGCCGCAGTACCGCCAGGTGCCCGCCCAGGTCGACCTGCCCGCGCTCGAACACGCGGTGCTCGACTTCTGGCGCGAGCAGAAGATCTTCGCCAAGAGCCTGGAGCAGTCCGAGGGCCGCCCCGAGTGGGTGTTCTACGAGGGCCCGCCCACCGCCAACGGCATGCCGGGCGCCCACCACATCGAGGCCCGCGTCTTCAAGGACGTCTTCCCCCGCTTCCGCACCATGCGCGGCTACCACGTGGGCCGCAAGGCCGGCTGGGACTGCCACGGCCTGCCGGTCGAGCTGGCGGTGGAGAAGGAGCTCGGCTTCTCCGGCAAGCAGGACATCGAGGCGTACGGCATCGCCGAGTTCAACGCCAAGTGCCGCGAGTCGGTGACCCGCCACACCGACGCGTTCGAAGAGCTCACGACCCGCATGGGCTACTGGGCCGACCTCCAGGACCCGTACCGCACGATGGACCCGGAGTACATCGAGTCCGTCTGGTGGTCGCTGAAGGAGATCTTCGGCAAGGGCCTGCTGGTCCAGGACCACCGCGTCGCCCCCTGGTGCCCCCGCTGCGGCACCGGCCTGTCCGACCACGAGCTGGCGCAGGGCTACGAGACGGTCGTCGACCCGTCCGTCTACGTCCGCCTCCCGCTCACCTCCGGCCCGCTGGCCGGCGAGGCCGCGCTCCTGATCTGGACGACCACCCCCTGGACCCTGGTGTCCAACACCGCGGTCGCCGCGCACCCCGAGGTCACCTACGTCGTCGCGACGAACGGCGAGGAGAAGCTCGTCGTCGCCGAGCCGCTGGTCGCCAAGGCCCTCGGCGAGGGCTGGGAGACCACCGGGCAGTCCTTCACCGGCGCCGAGATGGAGCGCTGGACGTACCGGCGTCCGTTCGAGCTGGTGGAGTTCCCGGAGCCCGCGCACTACGTGGTCAACGCCGACTACGTCACCACCGAGGACGGCACGGGTCTGGTCCACCAGTCCCCCGCCTTCGGTGAGGACGACCTCAGGGTCTGCCGCTCCTACGGCATGCCGGTCGTCAACCCGGTCCGCCCGGACGGCACCTTCGAGGAGGACGTCCCGCTGGTCGGCGGCGTCTTCTTCAAGAAGGCCGACGAGAAGCTGACGGAGGACCTGGACACCCGGGGCCTGCTCTTCAAGCACATCCCGTACGAGCACAGCTACCCGCACTGCTGGCGCTGCCACACCGCGCTGCTCTACTACGCGCAGCCGTCCTGGTACATCCGCACCACCGCCGTCAAGGACCGCCTCCTCCAGGAGAACGAGAAGACCAACTGGTTCCCGGACTCGGTCAAGCACGGCCGGTACGGCGACTGGCTGGACAACAACATCGACTGGGCGCTCTCCCGCAACCGCTACTGGGGCACCCCGCTGCCCATCTGGCGCTGCGAGGACGACCACCTCACGGTCGTCGGCTCCCGCGCCGAACTGACCGAACTGACCGGCACCGACCAGTCCGCCCTGGACCCGCACCGCCCGTACATCGACGACGTCACCTTCACCTGCGCCCACGAGGGCTGCTCCCTCGAAGCGGTGCGCGTGCCGGAGGTCATCGACGCCTGGTACGACTCGGGTTCGATGCCGTTCGCGCAGTGGGGCTACCCGCACAAGAACAAGGAACTGTTCGAGAGCCGCTACCCGGCGCAGTTCATCTCCGAGGCCATCGACCAGACCCGCGGCTGGTTCTACACGCTGATGGCGGTCGGCACGCTGGTCTTCGACAAGTCGTCCTACGAGAACGTCGTCTGCCTCGGCCACATCCTCGCCGAGGACGGCCGCAAGATGTCCAAGCACCTGGGCAACACCCTGGAGCCGATCCCGCTGATGGACCGGCACGGCGCCGACGCCGTCCGCTGGTTCATGGCGGCCGGCGGCTCCCCGTGGGCGGCCCGCCGCGTCGGCCACGGCACCATCCAGGAGGTCGTCCGCAAGACGCTCCTCACCTACTGGAACACGGTCGCCTTCCAGGCCCTGTACGCCCGCACCTCGGCCTGGGCCCCGAGCGAGGCCGACCCGGCCCCCGCCGACCGCCCGGTCCTGGACCGCTGGCTGCTCTCCGAGCTGCACGCGCTCACCGACCAGGTCACGCAGGCGCTGGACGCCTACGACACCCAACGCGCCGGCAAGCTGCTGTCCGCGTTCGTCGACGACCTGTCCAACTGGTACGTCCGCCGCTCCCGTCGCCGCTTCTGGCAGGGCGACAAGGCGGCGCTGCGCACGCTGCACGAGGTCGTCGAGACGGTCACCAAGCTCATGGCCCCGCTGACGCCGTTCATCACCGAGCGGGTCTGGCAGGACCTGGTCGTGCCGGTCACCCCGGGCGCCCCCGAGTCCGTGCACCTGTCCTCCTGGCCGGAGGCGGACCTGTCGGCGATCGACCCGGAGCTGTCGAAGCAGATGGCGCTGGTCCGCCGCCTGGTCGAGCTGGGCCGCGCCACGCGAGCGGAGTCGGGCGTCAAGACCCGCCAGCCGCTCAGTCGCGCGCTGATCGGCGTGACCGGCTTCGACGCCCTCTCCCCCGAGCTGCACTCGCAGATCACGGAGGAGCTGAACGTCGAGTCGCTCGCGTCGCTGAGCGAGGTCGGCGGCTCCCTGGTCGACACGACCGCGAAGGCCAACTTCCGGGCGCTGGGCAAGCGGTTCGGCAAGCGTGTCCAGGACGTCGCGAAGGCCGTCGCGAACGCGGACGCCGCGGCGCTCTCCCTCGCCCTGCGCGAGGGCACGGCGTCGGTGGAGGTCGAAGGTGAGACGATCACCCTCGCCCCCGACGAGGTGATCATCACGGAGACGCCGCGCGAGGGCTGGTCGGTCGCCTCCGACTCGGGCGCGACGGTGGCCCTCGACCTGGAGATCACGGAGGAGCTCCGCCGCGCGGGCCTCGCCCGGGACGCGATCCGCCTGATCCAGGAGGCCCGCAAGAACAGCGGCCTCGACGTGGCCGACCGGATCGCCCTGCGCTGGACGGCCACCGACCCGGCGACGATCGCCGCCCTGAGCGACCACTCGGGCCTGATCTCCGACGAGGTCCTCGCCACGGACTTCGCACAGGGCGAGGCGGACGACACGTACGGGCAGCCGTTCACGGACGAGGGCCTGTCCCTGACCTTCCGGCTCCGCAAGCAGTAGCCGCCCAGCGGCACCTGGGCCCGGCTCCCTCCACGCGAGGGGCGCCGGGCCCAGTGCTGTCTGTCGGTGCGGGCCGAAGGGTGGGTGTCACTCGCCGGCGCCGGCGGGGTGCCTCCCCCACTCTCGGCTTCTCCCCCACTCTCGGCTGCGCTCGCGCGGGAGGGGCCCCATGAGCGGGAGGTGCCCCCACCGCCCACCCGTGCCGCCCTGGGGGGTACCTCCCAGGCCGTTCAGGCACTGGGGGAGGCACGACTGCCCGCAGCCGGGCAGGCATGCAGAAGGGCGGGCCCCGGGTCGAAAACCCGGGGCCCGCCCTGAACGCTGCCGACTGCTACGCCGTACTACCGTTCGTCAACCTGTCAGTTGTCGTCCTCGTCGATGAGGAACCCTCGCATCGGCGACGGCGCCTGCCCCATCGGCGACGGGCCCTGCGGCCGCACCGGAGCCATCGGCTGGGTCATCGCCGGCGACATCTGCTGCTGACCGCCGTAGGACGGCCCGTTCTGGCTCGGCCCGTTGCCCATCGACTGGTTGCCGCCGCCGTACGACGGGGCACTCGCGCCGGCCGGTGCCATGGAAGGCGCCGGGGACGGCGGCAGGGAGGCCGTCGCGGGCGTACGCGGCGGGGCGAGCGAGTCGTCCGCCTGGGTCTCCAGCTGACGCAGCTGCGACTCCAGGTACGACTTCAGCCGCGTCCGGTACTCGCGCTCGAAGCCGCGCAGGTCCTCGACCTTGCGCTCCAGCGTGGCGCGGGCGGACTCCAGGGAGCCCATCGCGACGCGGTGCTTCTCCTGCGCGTCCCGCTCCAGGGCGTCGGCCTTGGCACGGGCGTCCCGCTCCAGACCCTCGGCACGCGAACGCGCCTCGCCGACGATCTTGTTGGCCTCGGAACGGGCCTCGGCGATCGCCTGGTCGGCGGTCTGCTGGGCCAGCGAGAGGACCCGGGCGGCACTGTCGCCACCGGGGCCGCCCTGACCGGGCATGCCACCGGGACCACCGGGGCCGCCGTGCCCCTGCGGGCCGCCCATGGGGCCGCCCATCGGGCCGGGGCCCATCTGGCCCTGCATCGGACCGGGGCCGCCCTGGCCCATCGGCCCCGGACCCTGGCCCATCGGGCCGGGACCCTGCGGGCCACCCTGTCCGCCGGGGCCGGCGGGCAGCTGCGGGGCACCGCTCGGCAGCTGGGGCGGACCACCCATGGGGCCACCCATCTGCTGCTGCGGCGGGCCCGATATGCCGGCGGGCACCGGAGCGCCGGGACCTCGCATGCCCTGCTGGGGCATGCCGCCCTGCTGCGGCGGCCCCTGCTGCTGGTGCTGCTGCTGCTGATCCTGCGGAGACTCCGGGGGCTTGCGCATGTTCTGCTGGTTCTGCGCGGCCGCGCGCGTCGCCGCGGCCAGTTTGGCGCGCAGGTCCTCGTTCTCGCGGAGCAGTCGGGTCAGTTCGGCTTCGACCTCGTCGAGGAAGGCATCGACCTCGTCCTCGTCATAGCCTTCTCGGAGGCGGACGGTCGTGAACTGCTTGTTCCGCACGTCCTCGGGGGTCAACGGCATCTCTTCACCTCAACGTTGTCGTCGGCATTCGGCAAGCCCGTATCTCTCTCATCGATCACAGCCGGCTCACGATCGAGATCAGGATGTAGACGATGATCATCAGTACGAAGAAGGACAGGTCGAGCGCCACGCCCCCGAGACGCAGCGGCGGGATGAACCGCCGCAGAAGCTTCAACGGTGGATCTGTGACGGTGTAGGTGGCCTCCAGAACGACCACCATCGCCTTGCCGGGTTGCCACGAGCGGGCGAACTGGAAGACGTAGTCCATGACCAACCGGAAGATGAGCACGATGAGGAAGCACATCAGCGCGATGTAGACGACATCCAGGACCACGCTCATGACCTGTGCTTCCCTCTCCCCTGAACCATCTCTCGGACCCGTTGTCGGATCCGCGTTCTTGCTCTGTACCGGTGGTGCGTCTCAGCTCTGGTTGAAGAACCCGCCCTCTGCGATGCGGGCCTTGTCCTCCGCCGTGACATCGACGTTAGCAGGAGACAGCAGGAACACCTTCTGTGTCACCCGCTCGATACTGCCGTGAAGACCAAACACCAAACCGGCCGCAAAGTCGACAAGTCGCTTCGCATCTGTGTCATCCATCTCAGTGAGATTCATGATCACCGGAGTGCCCTCACGGAAGTGTTCCCCGATGGTACGGGCCTCGTTGTAGGTCCGGGGGTGAAGTGTGGTGATCCGGTAGGGCTCTCGTTCGGACACGACCTTGGGCATGATGACCGGTGCGCTCTTTTCCAGGCTTGCGCGTTCTTGTGTGATGGATGCCACGGGCGCGATACGCGCCGGGCGCCCCGATTCCGCCGCGAGCGAAGTGGCACGGGGCACCGGCTCACGCTGTGCGGGCGGTTGTACGACTCGTACCTCTTCGTCCCTTAGGGGCTGATGTGAACCCAGCGGCTGGTGCGCCGGTTCGTGCCGCCGGTGATCCCGCTCGGGCTCCGGGTCCAGTTCCGGTTCGAAGTCGTCGTCGGGGTCGAACCCCCGGCCGTCGTACCCATCGTCCTCCACGAGGCCGAGGTAGACCGCCATCTTGCGCATCGCGCCGGCCATGCTCTGAGTCCTCCGCTCTGTGGTGGATCGGCTGACGACTGCCAAATGCCCGCGATCCACGAGGTCGTTGCCTCCGCCTTTCGGCGGTAATGACCATATTTTCTGCTGTGGTCCGACTTCTTGGCGACGTTACCCGAGCCTTGGGCGGACTCCGAGTACCGCACTGCCGACGCGCACATGTGTCGCTCCGGCGGCCACGGCCTGCTCGAGATCCGCACTCATCCCTGCGGAGACCATGTTCGCAGCCGGATGGGTTCGGCGCACGTAGGTCGACAAATCCATGAGGCGCTCGAACGCCGCCTGTTGGCGCCCCGCATACTCGCCGGTCAGCGGGGCCACGGTCATCAGCCCGTCGAGCCGCAGCCCCTCGGACCGGGCGACCAGGTCGGCCAACTCTTCGATTCCCGCGGGCGAGACACCACCGCGCTCGCCCCGCTCGCTCTCCCCCGCGTCGAGCGCGACCTGGAGGAGGCAGCCCACCTCGCGCCCGGCCCGCACGGCTTCCTTCGACAGGGCCGTGACGAGCCGGGCACGATCGATGGACTGCACGACGTCCGCGTAACCGACCACGGAGCGCACTTTGTTGGTCTGCAACTGGCCGACGAAATGCCACGAAAGCGGCAGATCCGAGCATGCGGCGGCCTTGGGCGCCGCGTCCTGGTCGCGGTTCTCGGCGACGTGACGGACGCCGAGTCCGGAGAGGAGGCGCACGTCGTCCGCCGGGTAGGTCTTGGTGACCACGATCAGGGTCACCTCGTCGCGGCGGCGCCCCGCGGCCGCGCACGCGGCGGCGATGCGCTCCTCCACTTTCGCCAGATTCGCGGCGAGTTCCTGCTTACGGTCCGTCATGCCCCATCAGTCCAGCCAGACGTAGCCGGCGAGCCGCCCGGTGGTGCGGTCGCGTCGGTACGAGAAGTGATCCTTCGACTCCAGGGTGCACACCGGCGACTGCGCCCGGTCGCACACCCCGAGGCGTTCGAGCTGCGCGTGCACGCCGGCGCTCACGTCGACCGCCGGTGTGCCCCAGCTCGTCTCGCCGTACGCCGCCGGTTCGACGTCGGCGACCTCGGCCCGCATCCGCTCCGGCACCTCGTAGCACCGGCCGCACACGGCGGGTCCGGTGCGGGCGACGATCCGGGCCGGGTCGGCGCCGCGTTCCGTCATGGCCCGTACGGCGGCGGGGACGACCCCGGCGACCAGGCCGGGCCGGCCCGCGTGGGCCGCGGCGACGACGCCGGCGACGGGGTCGGCCAGCAGGACGGGCACGCAGTCGGCGGTGAGGACGGCCAGGGCGAGACCCCGTTCCGCGGTGACGACCGCGTCGACCCGCGGAACCGGGCCGTCCCCCCAGGGCCCGTCGACCACGGCGACGTCGGCGCCGTGCACCTGGTTCATCCAGACGACCCGGGCCGCCTCGACGCCCAGCGACTTGGCCGCCAGCTCCCGGTTGGCCATGACGGCGCCGGGGTCGTCGCCGACCGCGCCGCCGAGGTTGAGCTCCTCGTACGGAACGGCGCTCACCCCGCCCCACCGGTCGGTGAAGCCGAAGTGCGCGCCGTTCACGGTGTCGCGCTGTCCTATCACTTCAGGAAGTCCGGCACGTCCAGTTCCTCGGCGGCGCTGTCCGAGTAGGTCCGGGACGGCGGCACCGGCGGCGCGGAGACCGGCGGCAGGTCGCTCACCGGCTCCGGGGCGGGGGCCGGCTCCGGGTCCTCCTTCGGCTTGACGCTGCCGAGCGAGCCGAAGGACGGACGGCTCTCGGTCTGCCGTACCGGGGCGGGCTCCTCGCGCTTGACGGAGGAGGAACCGAGGACGTTGTCCCGCTTGGACGGCGGCTGGCCCCCGTCGAAGCCGGCCGCGATCACGGTGACCCGGACCTCGTCGCCCAGGGCGTCGTCGATGACCGCGCCGAAGATGATGTTGGCCTCGGGGTGGGCGGCCTCGCTGACCAGCTGGGCGGCCTCGTTGATCTCGAACAGGCCGAGGTCGGAGCCGCCGGAGATGGAGAGCAGCACGCCCCGGGCGCCGTCGATGGAGGCTTCGAGCAGCGGCGAGGAGATCGCCATCTCGGCCGCGGCCACCGCACGGTCGTCGCCGCGGGCCGAGCCGATGCCCATGAGGGCCGAACCGGCCTCGGACATGACCGACTTCACGTCGGCGAAGTCCAGGTTGATCAGGCCCGGCGTGGTGATGAGGTCGGTGATGCCCTGCACACCGGACAGCAGCACCTGGTCGGCGGACTTGAACGCGTCGAGCACGCTGACCTGGCGGTCCGAGATGGACAGCAGCCGGTCGTTGGGGATGACGATGAGGGTGTCGACCTCTTCGCGGAGTTCGGCGATGCCGTCCTCGGCCTGGTTGGCGCGGCGCCGCCCCTCGAAGGTGAACGGGCGGGTGACCACGCCGATGGTGAGGGCGCCCAGCGAGCGGGCGATGTTGGCCACGACGGGCGCGCCGCCGGTGCCGGTGCCGCCGCCTTCACCGGCCGTCACGAAGACCATGTCGGCCCCCTTGAGGACCTCCTCGATCTCCTCGCGGTGGTCCTCGGCGGCCTTGCGGCCGACGGCCGGGTTGGCTCCGGCGCCGAGTCCGCGGGTGAGTTCGCGGCCGACGTCGAGCTTGACGTCGGCGTCGCTCATCAACAGAGCTTGCGCGTCGGTGTTGATGGCGATGAACTCGACGCCCTTGAGACCGACCTCGATCATCCGGTTGATGGCATTGACACCACCGCCGCCGACACCGATGACTTTGATGACTGCGAGGTAGTTCTGCGGTGCTGCCACGTCGAAGGCCTCTCGCCTCGAGTTACGTGTCGTCGATGCGCCGGAGCACTGCTGCCCCCGCGACCCGACGACTGATGCCGAATGGGACGGTCCGTAGCGCCGACCCGAACCCTAACGCTGAAGTTTAGGGTTACCAGTGTGTCCGTTCCTTGGAGTCTTCTGAACAGGACACTAAGTCGACAAGTGGCGCACGTTCAACGAACACGCCGAACCTCCCGTTTTTCTTTTCACCCTATGTGATCAGCCGTAGCGCTGCCCAACCAGGGTGCTGGCCTGCGCGTATACCCGTCAACTCCCTGATGACGCCGGGGCGGTGGGCGCGCTCACGTCGAAGTGCCGCGCGTCGGGCGTCGCTTTCATCAGCGCGGTGAGCACACGCGCCTTCCGCACACCCTGCTCACCGCTCCCCCACGCCACCGTCCGGCCGCCGCTCAACTCCAGCGAGATGTCGTCGTAGGAACGGACCTTGACGACCCGTGCGTCCTTCGCGACCGCGTCCGGAAGGCGGCCGGCCACCCGCACCGCTTCACGCACCAGACGGTCCTCGTCGAAGCGGCGCAGACTCGCCGCCGCCGTTCCGGAACGGGCGGGCTCCAATTTCAGCGTGGGAACGCCTTTCGGCGCCCGGGAAACCGTGGCGAAACGGACGCCTTCGTCGTCCACTTCCACGAACTTTCGGCCCTTTTGGGCAATCAGGACCGGGGTACGCTCCGTCACTTCGAGCTCGATTCCGTGCGGCCAGGAACGCTCCACGCCGACCTCGTCGATACGGGGCAATTCCCGTCGCAGCCGTGCCTCGAGCTCGCCGGTGTCGACGGAGATCAGCGGGTCGCCGACGGGCACGTCGGCGGCCTCACGCACCTGCGCGGGTGTCAGGACACGGGTCCCCGAGACCGACACGCTGTCCACGCGCGTCCAGTTCGAGCCGTAGAGCAGCCAGACGGTCCCGCCCGCGACGAACACGAGGGCGACCGCCAGGATGATGATCGTACGAAGACGGGGCGGGCCGAACCGCCGCGCCCGGGGCGGGCCGGACGGTTTCCGCTGGCGTACACCGCGCTCGGCGGCGGTCGGTCCGGCCACGCTCCCTGCCCTCCGTCATTCCTGACTAGCGGTGCGCACGGGCGGCGATCGCCTCGTACACCATGCCGACGAGCAGGTCGTCGGCGTCCCGGCGGCCGAACTCGGCGGCGGCACGGGACATCTCGTACAGCCGGTGCGGGTCGGAGAGCACGGGCAGGACGTTGTGCTGCAGCCACTCGGGCGTCAGTTCCGCGTCGTCCACCAGCAGTCCACCGCCCGCCTTGACCACCGGCTGGGCGTTGAGCCGCTGTTCGCCGTTGCCGATGGGCAGCGGAACGTAGGCGGCCGGGAGCCCGACGGCGGAGAGTTCGGCGACGGTCATCGCGCCCGCACGGCACAGCATCATGTCGGCCGCGGCGTACGCGAGGTCCATCCGGTCCAGGTAACTTACCGGGATGTACGGGGGCATCCCCGGCATCTGGTGTACCTGCGGCAGTTCGTTCTTCGGGCCGACCGCGTGCAGGATCTGGATGCCCGCCTGCTGGAGCCAGGGGGCGACCTGCTGGATCACCTCGTTGAGCCGCCGGGCCCCCTGCGAGCCGCCGGTGACCAGCAGCGTCGGCAGATTGGGGTCGAGCCCGAACGCCGCCCGGGCCTCGGGGCGCACGGCGGCCCGGTCGAGGGTGGCGATGGAGCGGCGCAGCGGGATGCCGATGTAGCGGGAGTTGCGCAGCTTGCTGTCGGGGGTGGAGACGGCGACCTGCGCGGCGTACCGCGAACCGATCTTGTTGGCCAGACCCGGGCGGGCGTTGGCCTCGTGGATGACGATCGGCACACCGAGCCGCTTGGCCGCGAGGTAGCCGGGCAGGGCGACGTAGCCGCCGAAGCCGACCACGGCGTCCGCCTTGGTGCGCTCCAGGATCTGCTCGGCCGCCTTGATGGTGCCGCGCAGCCGGCCCGGGACGGTGATCAGTTCGGGGGTGGGCTTGCGCGGCAGCGGGACGGCCGGGATCAGCGCCAGCTCGTACCCGCGCTCGGGTACGAGGCGGGTCTCGAGGCCGCGTTCCGTGCCCAGGGCCGTGATCCCCACGGTCGGATCCTGCCTGCGCAGGGCGTCCGCGAGGGCGAGCGCGGGCTCGATGTGGCCCGCGGTTCCTCCGCCGGCGAGTACGACATGCACCGAAATTCACCGCTCTCCGGACGAGCGCGCCGCTGAGGCACGCCGTCGCATCGTGTTCCAACTCCGGGGGCTCCGCTTGGAGCCGGTACCCCCGGCCCCCCGCTTTCTACCAAAGCGAGGTTGCCGCAGCGCAAGCGCCGCCCGCGCACCGGGCTCGTCGCGCGCGAAGGCGATCAGCAGTCCGATGGCGAACATGGTCGGCAGCAGGGCGGAACCCCCGTAGGAGAACAGCGGGAGGGGGACACCGGCGATCGGCAGCAGCCCGAGGACCGCACCGATGTTGATCACGGCCTGGGCCGTGATCCAGGTGGTCACGCCTCCCGCGGCATACCTCACGAAGGGGTCCTCCGTGCGTCCGGCCACGCGGATACCCGCATAGCCTAGAGCCGCGAAGAGGGCGAGCACCGACAGCGTCCCCGCCAGGCCCAGTTCCTCACCGGTGACGGCGAAGATGAAGTCGGTGTGGGCCTCGGGGAGTTGGCCCCATTTCTCCACACTGGCGCCGAGCCCCGAACCGAACAGTCCGCCCGAGGCGAGGGCGTAGATGCCGTGCACGGCCTGCCAGCAGGAGTCGTTCGGACCGGGGTCGGCGGCGAACAGGCAGCCGAGCCGGGCCATGCGGTTGGGGCTGGTCTTGATGAGGATGAAGCCGAGCAGCACGGCGATCGAGAGCACACCGGCGAACAGCCGCGTGGGCGCGCCCGCGAGCCAGAGCAGGCCGAACAGGATAGCCGTCAGGATGATCGCCGTACCCATGTCGCCGCCGAGCATGATCAGCCCGAGCAGCATGAACGCGGCCGGCACGAGCGGCACCAGCATGTGCTTCCACTGCGTCAGCAGCCTCTTGTCCTGCTTGCGGGCCAGCAGGTCCGCGCCCCACAGCACCAGGGCCAGCTTGCCGAACTCGCTGGGCTGGATCTGGAAGGAGCCGCCCAGCGAGATCCAGTTCTGGTTGCCGTTGACCGCCATCCCTATCCCCGGCACCTGCACGAGGATCATCAGGAAGACGGCACCGGCGAGGATCGGGTACGCCAGCGCCCGGTGCAGTTTCACCGGCATCTTCATGGCGGCCACCAGCAGCCCGGCGCCGATCAGCGCGGCCAGGGCCTGCTTGCGGAAGAAGTACGACCCCGGCAGCGACAGCTGGAGCGCGGTGATCTGGGAGGCCGAGTAGACCATCACCAGGCCGAGCACGGTGATCAGCGCACTGCCGCCGGAGATCAGGTAGTACGCGGTCAGCGGCCGGTCCCAGGCGCGGCGGACGCGTTGGTAGAGGCGGAGCGCGGGGTTCTCGTGCCGCGGGCCCGGCGCGGCGGGTCGTTTGACGGTCCGCTGTACGGGCGGACGTCCGGTACGGCTCTGGGGACTACCCGGCATGCGGGCCTCCGCTGTACGTCGGCATGGACCGGCCCACACGTCCTCCCGAAGTCGCCCGGCGCAGGAGGTGCCGGGTCAGGCGCCGAGTTCGCGAACGGCCTCCGCGAACGCGTCGCCGCGCTTGTTGTAGTTGGTGAACATGTCCATGGAGGCGCAGGCCGGGGCCAGCAGGACCGTGTCGCCGGGCCGGGCGAGCCGCTGGGCCTCCTGAACGGCCTGGAGCATCGCCCCAGTGTCGGTCCGGTCGAGGTCGACCACGGGTACCTCGGGGGCGTGTCGCGCCAGGGCTTCGCGGATCAGGGCGCGGTCGGCACCGATCAGCACCGCCCCGCGCAGCCGCTCGGCCGCCCCGGTGACCAGCTCGTCGAAGGTCGCGCCCTTGGCGAGCCCGCCGGCGATCCAGACGATCGAGTCGTACGCCGCCAAGGAGGCCTCGGTGGCGTGGGTGTTGGTGGCCTTGGAGTCGTCCACGTACGCCACGCCGTCGACGTCGGCCACGTGCGCGATGCGGTGGGCGTCGGGCGTGAAGGCCCGCAGTCCGTCCCGTACGGCGGCGGCGGGCACGCCGTAGGCACGGGCGAGGGCCGCCGCGGCGAGGGCGTTGGCGATGTTGTGCGGGGCCGGCGGGTCGATGTCGGAGACCTCGGCGAGTTCCTGGGCGTTCTTCTGCCGGTTCTCGACGAAGGCGCGGTCGACCAGGATGCCCTCCACGACGCCGAGTTGGGAGGGACCGGGGGTGCCCAGCGTGAAGCCGATGGCCCGGCAGCCCTCCTCGACGTCGGCCTCGCGGACCAGGTCCTCGGTGGACGGCTTGCCGGGGGCGTCCGCGTTGTAGACGCAGGCGACCTGATTGCCCTCGTAGACACGGCCCTTGTCGGCGGCGTAGGCCTCCATGGAGCCGTGCCAGTCGAGGTGGTCGGGGGCGAGGTTGAGCACGGCGGCCGAGTGGGCGCGCAGGGAGGGCGCCCAGTGGAGCTGGTAGCTGGACAGCTCCACGGCCAGGACGTCGTGGTCCTCTTCGCCGGTGACCGCGTCCAGCAGCGAGACGCCGATGTTGCCGACGGCCGCGGTGCGCAGGCCCGCGGCCTTCAGGATCGACGCCAGCATCTGGACGGTGGTGGTCTTGCCGTTGGTGCCGGTGACGGCCAGCCACGGCGCGGCGTCGGGGCCGCGCAGGCGCCAGGCCAGTTCGACGTCGCCCCAGACGGGGACGCCGGCTTCGCGCGCCGCCGTGAACAGCGGCTTGTCCGGCTTCCAGCCGGGCGCGGTGACGATCAGCTCGGTGCCCTCGGGCAGGGTCGCACCGTCACCGAGGCGCACGGTGACGCCGAGCGCCTCCAGCTCGGCCGCCTGCGCCCGCGCGCGCTCGTCGTCGCCGTCGTTGACGACGGTGACGCGCGCGCCCAGGCCGTGCAGGACCCTGGCCGCCGGGACTCCGGAGACGCCGAGTCCGGCGACGGTGACGTGCTTGCCCTGGAAGTCGAAAGGCACCGAGGAGGAGGTCACTTGTCCGCTGCCCATCCCGCGTAGAAGAGGCCCAGTCCGACGATCACGCAGATGCCCTGGATGATCCAGAAGCGGACCACGACAAGGACCTCGGACCAGCCTTTGAGTTCGAAGTGGTGCTGGAGTGGCGCCATTCTGAAGACGCGCTTGCCGGTGAGGCGGAAGGAGCCGACCTGGATGACCACCGACATGGTGATCAGCACGAACAGGCCGCCCAGGATGGCCATCAGCAGTTCGGTGCGCGAGCAGATCGCCAGACCCGCGAGCACACCGCCGAGCGCGAGCGAACCGGTGTCGCCCATGAAGATCTTGGCCGGTGAGGTGTTCCACCACAGGAAGCCGAGGCAGGAACCCATCAGCGCGGAGGCGACCACGGCCAGGTCGAGGGGGTCTCTCACCTCGTAGCAGGCGCCCGGGTTGGTCAGGGTCAGCGCGTTGGCGCAGGACTCCTGGAACTGCCAGACGCCGATGAAGGTGTAGGCGCCGAAGACCAGGACGGAGGCGCCGGTGGCCAGGCCGTCCAGGCCGTCGGTCAGGTTCACGCCGTTCGACATCGCGAGGATCATGAACAGCGCCCAGACGACGAAGAGCACCGGGCCGATCGACCAGCCGAAGTCGGTGATGAACGACAGCTTCGTGGACGCCGGGGTGTTGCCGCGGTTGTCCGCGAACTGCAGCGAGAGCACGGCGAAGGCGATGCCGACGATCAGCTGGCCGGCCATCTTCGCCTTGGCCCGCAGGCCCAGCGAACGCCGCTTGACGATCTTGATGTAGTCGTCGAGGAAGCCGACCAGGCCCATGCCCACCATCAGGCCGAGCACCAGCAGGCCCGAGAAGGTCGGCGCGGTGTCGACGCCGGGCTCTTCCAGGTAGCCGGTGATCACCTTGGCGAGGAAGTACGCGGCGACCGTCGCGAAGATGAAGGCGATACCACCCATGGTCGGCGTACCGCGCTTGCTTGCGTGCTCGCGCGGGCCGTCGTCGCGGATGTACTGGCCGTAGCCCTTGCGGGCCAGGAGCTTGATCAGCAGCGGCGTGCCGACCAGCGTCAGGAACAGGCCAATGACTCCTGCGAACAGGATCTGCTTCATCATCGGGCGGCAACCTCACCCTCGGCGCCGGTCTCCAGCAGCGCCGCGGCGACGCTCTCCAGACCCACCGAACGGGACGCCTTCACGAGCACGACGTCCCCTGGGCGCAACTCGCTGCGCAACAGGTCGACCGCCGCCTGTGCGTCGGACACGTGCACCGACTCCTCACCCCACGAACCCTCGTTATATGCGCCCAGTTGCAGCCATCGGGCTTCCCTGCCCCCGACCGCGACGAGCTTGCTGACGTTG
This sequence comes from Streptomyces sp. NPDC037271, assembly GCF_055603605.1. NCBI lineage: Bacteria > Bacillati > Actinomycetota > Actinomycetes > Kitasatosporales > Streptomycetaceae > Streptomyces > Streptomyces sp. NPDC037271. The sequence goes on along the minus strand of NZ_JBVJVN010000004.1, from coordinate 77,997 downwards.
AGCCGGACGGCGAGCCGCCCGACCGCGTCGTGCTCGGCGAGCGCCTCGTCCCCGAGCTCGGCCATCCGACCGAGCACCGCCCACGTACGGCGTCCCTTGCCCATCGCCGCGAGCGCGCGCAGGGCGGCTCGCATGGACTCGGGGTTCGCGTTGTAGGCGTCGTTGACGACCGTCACGCCGTCCGGGCGCTCGGTGACCTCCATCCGCCAGCGGGAGAGGGAGCCCGCCTCGGAGAGCGCGGTGGCGATCTCGTCTGCGGACATGCCCAACTCGTGGGCGACGGCGGCCGCGGCGAGCGCGTTCGACACGTGGTGCTCACCGTACAGGCGCATGGTCACATCGCTTGCACCGGAGGGTGTGTGAAGCCTGAAGGCGGGCTGTCCGCTGTCCGTGAGTCGCACATTCTCGGCGCGTACGTCCGCTTCGTCGGACTCTCCGAAAAGGATCACCTTCGCCTTCGTTCGGGAGGCCATGGCCCGTACGAGGGGATCGTCCGCGTTGAGGATCGCGGTGCCGCCCTCCTCGGCCGGCGGCAACGCCTCGACGAGCTCGCCCTTGGCCTGGGCGATCTGCTCCCGGCCGCCGAACTCGCCGATGTGCGCGGAGCCGACGTTGAGGACGAGTCCGACCTTCGGCAGGGTCAGTTCGGCGAGGTAGCGGATGTGGCCGATGCCGCGGGCGCCCATCTCCAGGACGAGGAACCTCGTCTCCTCGGTGGCGGTGAGCGCGGTGAGCGGCAGCCCGACCTCGTTGTTCATGGAGCCCGGCGTGAACACCGTGGGTGCCTCGCGGCGCAGCACCTGGGCGATGAGGTCCTTGGTGCTGGTCTTGCCGGCGGACCCGGTGAGGGCGACGAGGGTGGCTCCGAGGCGCCGCACGACGTGCCGGGCGAGGGCGCCGAGGGCGGTCTGGACGTCGTCCACGACGATCGCGGGCACCCCGACGGGGCGGGAGCCGAGGACGGCCACCGCGCCCGCCCCGACGACCGCGGAAGCGAAGTCGTGGCCGTCCACCCGCTCGCCGACGAAGGCGACGAAGAGGCAGCCGGGCCCCGCTTCCCGGGAGTCCCGGACGACCGGACCGGTGACCTGCGCGGACGCGTCCGGTATGTCATGCATCTGCCCGCCGACGACTTCTGCGATCTCGGCGAGAGAGAGGGCGATCACAAGTTCATCCCCTGGATCATCTGGATCATTCGGGATCTCATCCCTGGGTCTTCTGAATGGCTTCGCGAAGCACCTGGCGGTCGTCGAAGGGACGGACCACCCCGGCGATGTCCTGGCCCTGCTCGTGCCCCTTGCCCGCCACCAGCACGGTGTCGCCGGGCTCGGCCCGGGCGACGGCGGCGGCGATCGCGGCGGCCCGGTCCTCGAAGACCTGCACCTCACCGCGCTCGTACGCGGGTACGGACGCCGCGCCCTGGAGCATGGTGGCCAGGATCGCGAGGGGGTCCTCGGAGCGGGGGTTGTCGGAGGTCAGTACGGCGGTGTCGGCGAACCGGGCCACGGCGGCGCCCATCGGCTCCCGCTTGGTGGTGTCCCGGTCGCCGCCGCAGCCGAGCACGGCGTGCAGCTTGCCCTCGGTGACCTTGCGCAGCGCTTTCAGGACGGATTCGACGGCGTCCGTCTTGTGGGCGTAGTCGACCACCGCGAAGTAGGGCTGCCCCTCGTCCACGCGCTCCAGGCGGCCGGGCACGCCCGGCACCGCGGCGATGCCGTCGGCGGCGGCCTGCGGGTCGAGGCCGGCGGCGGCGAGGGCGACGATCGCGGCGAGGGTGTTCGCCACGTTGAACGGACCGGCCAGCGGCGACTTGGCGGCGATCCGCTCGCCCTTCGGGCCGAGCACGGTGAACGTCGAGTCCAGCGGGCCGACCTCGACCCGGTCGGCGCGCCAGTCGGCGTCCGGGTGGCCCTCGGCGGAGTAGGTGACGACCGGGACGGTGGCCTCGTTCGCGAGGCGGCGCCCGTACTCGTCGTCGACGTTGACCACGCCGAGCCTGCTGCGTTCCGGCGTGAAGAGCTGCGCCTTGGCCTGGAAGTAGTCCTCCATACCGGAGTGGAACTCCATGTGCTCCGGGCTGAGGTTGGTGAAGACCGCGATGTCGAAGACGCAGGCGTCGACCCGGCCGAGCACCAGGGCGTGGCTGGAGACCTCCATGGCGACCGCCTCGGTGCCGCGCTCGCGCATCACCGCGAACAGGGCCTGGAGGTCGGTGGCCTCGGGCGTGGTGCGCTCGGACTTGATGCGCTCGTCGCCGATGCGCATCTCGACCGTGCCGATGAGCCCGGTGGACTTCGCCGTGCGCAGGCCGCCCTCGACGAGGTAGGCGGTGGTGGTCTTGCCGGAGGTGCCGGTGATGCCGATCTGGAGGAGGTCGCGGCCGGGGTGGCCGTAGATCGTGGCCGCCAGCTCGCCCATCCGCGCGCGCGGGTCGTCGACGACGAGCGCCGGCAGGCCGGCGGCGGCCACGCGCTCCGCGCCGGCCGGGTCGGTCAGCACGGCGACGGCGCCGAGGCCGGCGGCCTGGGTGACGAAGTCGGCGCCGTGGGCGCGGGCTCCGGGAAGGGCGGCGTACAGGTCACCGGGGCGGACGGCGCGCGAGTCGTGGGTGACACCCGTGACCCGGGCGGTACTGTCCGGCGCGGTGACACCCAGCTGACCGGCGAGTTCCGCGAGGGGTGTGGCGGAGATCCGCGCCGGCCGGGGCGGTCCCGGGTAGGTCACGGGGTGGCCCTTCTGGGTGGTTCGGGACTGATCAGCGTGTGGCACGGCGGTGAGCGTACCGGGCGTACCCGCTTCCGGGCGAAGTGAGGGGCGGGGGCTGCTCTGGTTCCCGGGATCGGGGGTGATCGTTGTCACGGGTGGTTCCTGGTGGCTCGGTACTGAATCGGCGCTGGCTCGGTACTGGCTCGGTGCTGGTCGGGTTCGTCGTGCGGGTCAGGGCTTGAAGGTGACCGGGAGGTTCGCGGGGGCGGCCCCGGTCGGCGGGACCTGCAGGGTCTTCAAGGTGAACTCCATGACCTGCTTGTAGATGGGGCCGCAGATCTGGCCGCCGAAGTAGCTGCCCTCGGTGGCGTTCTGGATGGCGCAGTAGACGGTGACGCGGGGCTTGTCGGCGGGGGCGAACCCGGCGAACGACGAGGTGTAGCCGTGGTACTTGCCGGTGGCCGGATCCACCCGGTTGGCCGTGCCCGTCTTGCCCGCGACGCGGTAGCCGGGGATACGGGCCTTGGTGCCCGTGCCCTCCTCGTCGTCGACGACGGACTCCAGCATCTGCGAGAGGGTCTTCGCCGTCTTCTCGCTGATCACACGGGTCTTCTTGGGCTCGGGGGACGGGGTGAAGCGTCCGTCGTCCCCCTTGGTACCGCGTACCAGGGTGGGTTCGACGCGGACGCCGCCGTTGGCGATGGTCGAGTACACGGAGGCCGCCTGCAGCGCGTTCACGGAGACGCCCTGGCCGAAAGGAATCGTGTACTGCTGCGACGTCGACCACTGGTCGGGCGGCGCCAGAATGCCCTTGGTCTCGCCGGGGAAGCCGAGCCCGCTGTAGCCGCCGATGCCGAACTTGCGCAGGTAGGAGTAGAGCACCTTGTTGGCCTCCTCCTGCGTCCTGCCCAGCTCGCCGGTGGCCATGATGGTGCCGATGTTGCTGGACTTGGCGAGCACGCCGTTGAGCGTGAGGTACCAGGTGGGGTGGTCGACGTCGTCCTTGAACAGCCGGTCGCCGCGCTTGAGCCGGTTCGGGATGGTGAGGTGGGTCATCGGCGTGGCGGCGTTCTCCTCCAGTACGGCGGCCATCGACATCACCTTGGCGGTGGAGCCGGGCTCGAAGGCGTCCTGGAGGGCGGCGTTGCCCAGCGCGTCCGGGTCGGCGTGGGCGAGGTCGCCCGGGTCGAAGCCGGGCGAGTTGGCCATGGCGAGGATCTCGCCGGTGGCCGTGTCCTGGACGATGACGTAGCCGCCGTCCGCCTGGGACTTCTTCACCTGCTCGCTGATGGCGTGCTGCGCGGCCCACTGGATGTCGCGGTCGATGGTGAGCTCGACGTCGCTGCCGGGCACGGCCGGCGTCTCGGTGGAGCCGACGGTGGGCACCTGGCGTCCGCCGGACTGCGCGTAGCGGATCTCGCCGTCCTTGCCGGCCAGCGTGTCGTTCAGCTTCCGTTCCAGGCCGCCGCCGCCCTTGCCGTCCGCGCCGACCCAGCCGATGATGCCGGCGGCGAGGTCGCCGCCGGGGTACACGCGCTTGCTGCTGGGGTCGGCGAAGACGCCCGCGAGGACGTTGACCACGGACTTGTCCGTCTCCGTCTTCTTCGTCAGCGCGGTCTTCAGGTCCTTGATCTGGTTCCACACCTGCGGGGTCTGCCGGCGGGCGAGACGGACGTAGCGCAGTCCCTCGTTCTCGGGGCGGAGCCGGTCGACCAGTTCCTCCTGGTCCTCGCCGAGGATCGGCGCGAGGAGCGCCGCCGCCTGCTCGGGACCGTCGCCGATCTCCAGCTGCTCCCGGGTGAACATCGTGGGGTCGGCGGTGATGTCGTAGGCGTCCACGGTGGTCGCGAGGGCCACGCCGTTGCGGTCGGTGATCCCGCCGCGCTCGGCGGGCAGGGTGTGGACGACGTAGCGGTTCTGCTCGGCCTTGGCGGCGTACGTGCCGGCGTCGACGGCCTGCACCTGGAGCAGCCGTACGACGAAGGCGCAGAGCACCAGGGTCAGCACGAGGCCGATCATGCGCAGGCGCGGGCGCGGGCTGCCCAGCCGGAGGGCGCGGGGCGGGGCCGCCGGGGGCGCGGACGGCCTGCGGGTGGGCCGTCCGCCCGGGCCGGGCTGCCGTCCGCCCGGGCGGACGGGCCGCGCGGGTCCGGGCACTCGGCGGCGCGGCGGTTCCCTGTCGGACACTTCCGTCACCTGCCGGGAGTCGGGTTCGGGGCGGGGGTGGCCGCGGTGGTGGGGGGCGCGGTGGTACGCGGTGCCGTGAGCGCCTCGGGGGCGATGACCAGCGGGGTGGCCGCGGCGGACGCGGGGCTCGGCGAACCCCTGACCGTGCCGTCGGGAGCGAGGAAGGCGGGATCGCCGCCGGGCACCATGCCCAGCTCACGGGCGCGGCGCTGGAGGGCGCGGGGGGCGGAGTAGGCGTCGATGTCCCGCTGCAACGACTGCTCCTCGTCGGTGAGCTCCTTCGTCTCCTGCTTCAGGTCCTCCAGCTGGAACGAGCCCTCGCTCATCGCGGAGTTCAGCACCAGGAGCCCGATCAGGCCGCCGCCGAGGAGGACGACCACCAGGAGGACGAACGGGGCCCGGGCCGCCTGGCCGCGTCCGCCGACGGGCGGGAGGAGCCGGGCCAGCCGGGCCGCCCTCCCCCTCAGTTCGGGTTTCCTGCTCACACGCCCTCCCCCGGCCGGGGCGGGCCGTCCGTCCCCGCGCCTGCCCTGCCTCACTCGCTCACTCGCTTCACTCGATGGACTCCCTGATGCGCTGGGCTCCGCGCAGCCGTGCCGGTGCCGCCCGCCGGTTCTCGGCGATCTCCTCCTCGGTGGGAAGTTCGGCACCGCGCGTGAGCAGCTTGAGCCGGGGCGCGTAGCGTTCGGGGACGACCGGCAGTCCGGGCGGCGCGGTGTTGGCCGCGCCCGCGGCGAACACCTGCTTGACCAGCCGGTCCTCCAGGGAGTGGTACGACAGCACCGCGATCCGGCCGCCCACGGCGAGCGCCTCGACGGCCGCCGGGATCGCCCGTTCCAGGACGGACAGTTCGCCGTTGACCTCGATGCGCAGGGCCTGGAAGGTGCGCTTGGCCGGATTGCCGCCGGTGCGCTTGGCGGCCTGCGGCAGCGCCGCGCGGATCAGCTCCACGAGCCGTGCGCTGTTGCTGAACGGCTCCTTCTCGCGTTCGCGGACGATCGCGGACACGATCCGTTTGGCCTGCTTCTCCTCGCCGTACGCCCGCAGGATGCGGACGAGTTCGCCCGGCGGGTAGGTGTTGAGGACCTCGGCGGCGCTCATGCCGGTCGTCTGGTCCATCCGCATGTCGAGCGGGGCGTCCTGGGCGTAGGCGAAGCCGCGGTCCGCCTCGTCGAGCTGCATGGAGGAGACACCGAGGTCGAACAGCACACCCTGGACGCGCGGGACGCCGAGCCGGTCCAGTACGTCGGGCAGCTCGTCGTACACGGCGTGCACGAGGGTGGCGCGCTCGCCGTACGGCGCGAGCCGCTCGCCGGACAGGCGCAGGGCCTCCTTGTCCCGGTCGAGGGCGACGAGCCGGGCCTCGGGGAAGCGCTCGAGGAGGGCCTCGCTGTGCCCGCCGAGTCCCAGCGTGCAGTCGACGACCACGGCCCCCGGCTCCGTCAGGGCGGGTGCCAGCAGGTCCAGACACCGCTGGAGCATCACCGGGACGTGTCGACTCTGGCTCAAGTGGGGCGGCCTCTCAGGTCCGGCGCGGCGTCACGCACCGCCGGGTCCCCTCCCGCTCGTGAAGGGGAGGCCTGCCGGCGCCGGGAGCGTCGGCCGGCCGGGAGCGGGAGGAGGCCGAGCCGTACGTACGCGCCGCGCACGTGGGGAGATCTGGCGGGACGTCGCCCAGGTCTCCGGGGAATTCAGTCCAGCGGTGAGAGCCTCGCCTCCCGCTTCGCGTCACTTTAGTCCACCCTGTCGCCCGGTCAATCAACCGGCCTGCGCGTCGCGGCCGCCGGCGTCCGCAAACCGGTCCCGCGCGGCTTTTCACTCGTACGGACGCGTTCGCACCACCCTGTGGGTTGGCTCACACCCAGCCTCGATGACGTTCTTTGTCCCGCTTCGCAGCGGGCCGCGGTGGAAGTCGGACAGTAACGTCATGGATATGACGACTTCTGCATCGGTACCCACCGGCTCCGAATCCGCGAAGGCCGGCGACCGCACCGTCACCGACCGGCTCGTCGAGGCGAACGAGCGCTACGCCGCCGCGTTCACCGACCCCGGGATGGACGCCCGTCCCGTCCAGCGCGTCGCCGTCGTGGCCTGCATGGACGCGCGCCTCGACCTGCACGCCGCGCTCGGCCTGAAGCTCGGTGACTGCCACACCATCCGCAACGCGGGCGGTGTCGTCACCGACGACGTGATCCGCTCGCTCACCATCAGCCAGCGGGCGCTCGGCACCCGCAGCGTGGTCCTCATCCACCACACCGGGTGCGGCATGGAGTCCCTCACCGAGGAGTTCCGGCACGACCTGGAGCTGGAGGTCGGCCAGCGCCCGGCGTGGGCGGTGGAGGCCTTCCGGGACGCCGACCAGGACGTGCGGCAGTCGATCGAGCGGGTGCGCACCTCGCCGTTCCTGCTGCACACCGAGGACGTGCGCGGCTTCGTCTTCGACGTGAAGACGGGTCTGCTGCGGGAGATCACTCCCGCCTGATCCGGTCGCCCGCCCCGATGACTCCCACCGCGCAAGCGCCGCAAAGGCCGCAAGGCCCGACATACCGCGGCCAGTTGTCCACAGGCGAGTGACACGAATCGGTAACGGCAGCAAGAATGCGTGAAGTGGTGTCGCGCGGAACTTTTTCCGCGCGCTGTCCGTGATTCGGGGTGGGCCGGTCCGCGACGCGGGGGCCTGCCCGGCAAGTTGGGGTACTCCCGCTTCCCAGGGAGCGCGGGGAAAGGCCGAGGAGGGCCGGTGACGACCTATGACGATCGAGCGAGCCAGGGGGGTGCCCCCGCGCGAGCGTATTCGAGCGTGGGGGATGATCTGACCGCTGTGGTGGAGCGGGTGCGCGGTTCGGTGGAGGGCGTGATCGAGGGCAAGCCCGAGGTCGTACGGCTCTCGCTGACCGTGCTGCTCGCCGAGGGCCACCTGCTGATCGAGGATGTCCCGGGCGTCGGCAAGACCATGCTGGCCAAGGCGCTGGCGCGGTCGATCGACTGTTCCGTGCGCCGGATCCAGTTCACGCCGGACCTGCTGCCCTCGGACATCACCGGGGTGTCCATCTGGGACCAGCAGCGCCGTGACTTCGAGTTCAAACCGGGCGCGATCTTCGCGCAGGTGGTGATCGGCGACGAGATCAACCGCGCCTCGCCGAAGACGCAGTCGGCGCTGCTGGAGTCGATGGAGGAGCGCCAGGTCACCATCGACGGCCAGACCTACGAGCTGCCCAGCCCCTTCATGGTGGTGGCGACGCAGAACCCGGTCGAGATGGAGGGCACCTACCCGCTGCCGGAGGCGCAGCGCGACCGCTTCATGGCGCGGGTCTCCATCGGCTATCCCAGCCCGGACGCCGAGCTGCAGATGCTCGACGTGCACGGCGGGGTGAACCCGCTGGACGACCTGCAGCCGGTGGCACACGCGCACGACATCCTGAAGCTGATCGAGGCGGTCCGGGGCGTCCACGTCGCCGACCCGGTGCGGCGGTACGCCGTCGACCTGGTCGCCGCCACGCGTACCCACCCGGACCTCAGACTCGGCGCCTCGCCGCGCGCCACGCTGCATCTGCTGCGCGCGGCGAAGGCATCCGCCGCCCTGAGCGGCCGGGAGTACGCGCTGCCGGACGACGTGCAGGCCCTCGCGGTCGCCGTCCTGGCCCACCGCCTGCTGCCCACCGCCCAGGCCCAGCTCAACCGCCGCACCGCCGAGCAGGTCGTCCAGGAGATCCTGCAGCGCACCCCGGTGCCCGCGGCGGCGCAGCAGCCGGCGGGCTTCGGCGTGGGCCACGGCTCGTCGGCGTACGACCGGCAACCGCCGCGGAGGCTGTGATGGACGCCGGGGGGGCGGGCCGGTCCCAGGACGACCGGGGCGAGGGCGGCGGCATCCGCACCGCCCTGGCCGGTCTGACCACCCGCGGGCGCTCCTTCCTGGCCGCCGGTATCGCCGCCGCGGTCTGTGCCTACGTCCTCGGCCAGAGCGACCTGCTGCGCGTCGGACTGCTGCTGGGTGTGCTGCCGCTGCTGTGCGCGACCGTGCTCTACCGCACCCGGTACCGGGTCGCGGGCAGCCGCCGGCTCTCCCCCGGGCGGGTGCCCGCGGGCAGCGAGGCCCGGGTGCACCTGCGGATCGACAACGTCTCGCGGCTGCCCACGGGCCTGCTGATGCTCCAGGACCGGGTGCCCTACGTGCTCGGACCGCGCCCCCGCTTCGTGCTCGACCGGGTGGAGCCGGGCGGTCGCCGCGAGGTGTCCTACCGGGTCCGCTCCGACCTGCGCGGCCGCTATCCGCTGGGCCCGCTCCAACTGCGCCTGACCGACCCTTTCGGGCTGTGCGAGCTGACCCGGTCCTTCTCGACGTACGACACCCTGACCGTGATCCCGCGCGTGGAGGCGTTGCCGCCGGTGCGGCTGAGCGGGGAGGCGAAGGGGTACGGGGAGGGCCTGCAGCGCTCGCTGGCGCTGGCGGGCGACGACGACGTGATCCCGCGCGGGTACCGCTACGGGGACGACCTTCGCCGCGTGCACTGGCGCTCCACCGCGCGGTACGGCGAGCTGATGGTGCGCCGCGAGGAGCAGCCGCAGCGCGCCCGCTGCACGGTGCTGCTGGACACCCGGGGCGGGGCCTTCGAGGGCGCGGGCCCCGACTCGGCCTTCGAGTGGGCGGTGTCGGGCGCGGCGTCCGTGCTGGTGCACATGCTGGAGCGGGGCTTCTCGGTCCGGCTGCTCACCGACGCCGGGAACTCGGTGCCGGGCGAGGGCGCCGACGGCTTCGCGGGTGCGAGCCAGGGCGCGGCCGACGCGGCCGGGCTGATGATGGACACCCTCGCGGTGATCGACCACTCCGAGGGCACGGGCCTGTCCCGGGCGTACGACGTGCTGCGCGGCGGGAACGAGGGGCTGCTGGTGGCGTTCCTCGGCGACCTGGACGAGGAGCAGGCCGCGGTGGCCGCCAAGATGCGGCAGCGCAGCGGCGGCGCCGTCGCCTTCGTCCTGGACTCCGCGGCCTGGGCGCGGGAGCCGGCCGACGCGACCGGTCCGTCGGACAGGGGCGCGGAGCGGCTCCGGATGCTGCGCGATGCGGGCTGGACGGCAGTGAACGTGCCGCGGGGCGCCCCCCTGGAGGAGCTCTGGCGCCTGGCGGACCATGAACGCGCCGGCCTCGCGACGGCGGGCGGCGGGGAGGGCACGCGATGAACGCACCGGCACGACCGGCGCCGAGCGCCTCGGCGGCCGCACCCGAACGACACGAGCGACCGGCGGGCCGCGGGCACGCCGGTTCCACGACGGCCACCGGCCGGGAGGGCACGCGATGAGTGGGCGGGCGCGGCTGGCTCTGTGTGCGTGGGCGGCCACGCTGATGGCGGCGTGCGCGCTGCTGCCCCTGGTCGACCCGGCCACCTGGATCCTGCAGGCCGCACTCCTGCTGGCGGTCCAGTCCGGGGTGGGCGCGGCGGCCCGCCGGGTCCCGCTGGCCCGGCCGCTGACCATCGCCGCGCAGGCCCTGGTCACGCTGGTGCTCCTGACCCTGGTCTTCGCCCGGCAGCAGGCGCTCGCCGGGCTGATCCCCGGCCCACAGGCCGTTCAGCGCTTCGCCGACCTGCTGCAACAGGGTGGCGACGACATCGCCCGGTACGCGATCCCGGCGCCGCTGGAGTCCGACGGCATCCGGCTGATGCTGGTCGGCGGTGTCCTGGTGATCGGGCTGCTTGTGGACACCCTCGCGGTGACCTTCCGCAGCGCCGCCCCCGCCGGACTGCCGCTGCTCGCGCTGTACTCGGTGGCCGCGGGGCTGTCCGAGGGCGGCACCGACTGGCTGTGGTTCCTCGTCGCGGCGGCCGGCTACCTGATGCTGCTCCTGGCCGAGGGACGTGACCGGCTCTCGCAGTGGGGCCGGGTCTTCGGCGGCACGCCACGCACCCCGGGCGGGGAGCAGAGCGGCGCGGTCGCCCCGGTCCGTACCGGGCGGCGCATCGGCGCGTTCGCACTGGGCGTCGCCCTGGTGGTACCGCTGGCCCTGCCCGCGATGGACGGCGGGCTGCTGGACAGCGCCAGGACAGGCGCCGGTTCCGGGACCGGGGGTGGCGGCACGATCTCCGCGGTGAACCCGCTGGTCTCCCTGCGCGACAGTCTCAACGTCGACGAGAACCGGCAGGTCCTCTCCGTCGAGACCGACGCGAACGACCTGTCGAACCTGTACCTGCGCATCGTGTCGCTGGACGACTTCGACGGCACCACCTGGAAGCCGTCCAAGCGGGACATCACCGCCGTGCCGGACGGCACGTTCCCCACGCCGGTCGGCCTCGGTCCCGGCATCGAGCGCACGGAGACCCGGACCGCCATCAGGGCCGCGGACTGGTACGCCCAGGACTGGCTGCCCATGCCGTACCCGCCGAGCGGCGTACGGGTGGCGGGCAACTGGCGCTACGAACCGGTCGGCATGACCCTGGTCGGCGACCACGGCCAGAACACCCGCGGTGTGGCGTACGAGGTACGGAGCCTGAACGTGCAGCCGACGGCGGACCAGCTCGCCGCCGCCCCGCAGCCGCCCTCGGCGCTGAGGCGGGAGTACACCGAGCTGCCGGACTCGCTGCCCGACGTGGTCTCCCGAACCGCCCGCCAGGTCACCGCCGGCGCGGCGAACCCCTACGAGCAGGCGGTCAAGCTCCAGGAGTACTTCGCGGTCAACGGCGGTTTCGAGTACGACACCAAGGTCAAGGTCGGCAGCGGCTCGCAGGCGATCGCCCGTTTCCTCGCGGACAAGCAGGGCTTCTGCGTGCACTTCTCCTTCGCCATGGCGGCGATGGCCCGTTCCCTGGACATCCCGGCCAGGGTCGCGGTCGGCTTCGCGCCGGGTTCCCCCCAGGCGGACGGCACGGTGTCGGTGGGGCTGCGGGACGCCCACGCCTGGCCCGAGGTGTACTTCGAGGGAGTGGGCTGGACCCGCTTCGAGCCGACGCCGACGCGTGGGTCGACCCCGTCGTACACGCTGACGGAGACGCCCGGCAGCTCGGTGCCCGACCCCGAGCTGCCGTCCCGGAACCCGGAGACGGAGCCCTCGGCGGCGCCCTCGGCGAGCGAGAGCTGCACGGCCCAGGACAAGAAGCTGGACGCCTGCGCCAGCGAGTCCGCGGCGGCCGCACCGGTCGCGGGCGGGAACGGACCGAAGTGGTACGTGGTGCCGGCCTGGGTCCTGGGAGGGCTCGCGGTGCTGCTGGTCCCGCTCGCACCGATGCTGTGGCGGCTGCGCACCCGGTCGGTACGGCTGGGGGCGCACGGCCGCACCGAGGCGGACGCGGGGCCGCACACCCTCGCGGTCTGGCAGGAGCTGACCGACACGGCATGGGACTTCGGAATCCTGCCGGAGGAGTCGCAGACCCCGCGCAAGGCGGCGGCCCGGATCGTCCGGCTCGGGCAGCTCGATCCGACGGCCGCGGCGGCGGTGCACCGGGTGGCGGATGCGGTGGAGCAGGTTCTGTACGCGCCCCGGCCCCGCCCGGCGGCGGGCCTCACGGAGGACGTCCACCGGGCGAGCGCCGGTCTGCGTGCCACGGCCGGCCGGGGCACGCGGCTGCGTGCACGGTTCGCCCCGCGTTCGACCGTGCGGGTGTCCTGGGCGGTGTCGGCCAGGTGGGCGGAGCTGAAACAGCGTGCCGCGGCGGCCCGGCCGACGTTCCGGAAGGCATCGGGGCAGCAGGGCTGAGCGGGGCCCAGCGGGGCACGGCCCGCCCCGCGGGGACACGGCCACGCGGGGACACGGCCACGCGGGCCCGCCCCGCGGGGACACGGCCACGCGGGGGCGGGGCTCGGAGGACAGGGCGCCGGGCCGGGGCCCGGAGCCACAGCCGCCCGGGCCCCGGACACCGAGCAGCCGCTCGGCACCGGATTCAGAGCCACAGCCACTCGTGACCCGGGCTTGAGACACAGCGGCCGTACGGGGCCCGGACGCGAAGAGACAGGGCGCGCGCGGCGTCGCGGGTGCGGAGGGCAGAGGCGCGGGGCCGGGGCGCGGAGGGCGAGTCGGGCGGGCCGGGGCGCACAGGACAGCAGGTCAGGCGGGCCGGGGCCGCGCGGGAGCGCCGGGCGTCCTCCGGTCCGGTACCCACCGTCCCTGCCCCACCCGGTGACCACTGGCTCCAGCCCGGATCTCCGGACTCCGGGCACGCATGGGCACGTGTGAGGGGGTGACCACCCGGACGGTGGTCACCCCCTCACACGGATGTCCTGATGAGCGGCCCCGGAAGCTACTGGCCGCCCTGCTGCTCATCCCGGCGGCGCTGCCAGCGCTCGTCGATGCGGTCCATCATGGAGCGTTTCTGCCGCCCCTGGCGGCGCGCCTGTGGTCCCGCACCGGCGGCGGGCTGCTCGCCCGGCTTCGGTGCCTTGCGCCAGCCGGTCACGGCGAGGACCGCGCAGCCCAGCATGACGAGGAAGCCCACCACGCTGAGCCAGACCTGCTGGGCGACCATACCGGCCATGAGGAGCGCAATACCTACGAGGAAGCCCGCGACCGCCTGGTAGACCCGTCGCCGGGTGTACGTACGCAGCCCGCTTCCCTCGAGCGCTGTCGCGAACTTGGGATCTTCGGCGTACAGCGCTCGCTCCATCTGCTCGAGCATGCGCTGCTCGTGCTCCGAGAGCGGCACGGAGTCCTCCTCATCGTGCAGTCGCCGGGGCGACCCGGGGGGGTCCCTTCAGGATAGGCAGGGAATCGCCCCCGTGAAACCCGCCCCTCTACGCCAATTGGCCAACCGGTTTCCGTCATGGCCGTGCCGGCTGCTGAAGTTCCCATTCCCCAGCGGCCGACCCGTCATGCCGGGCGGTCTCCCTCGATCATACGGCGACTGGCCCCCGTTCGGGGGGCCTGTGGCGTACTCCATCTGCAGTCGCGCCCCTGATCAGCGCCATACCCCACCGGGCGGCTCAGGTCTCCTGGGCCCCTCGCGTCTCACCGAGCACGTGAAGCTGTGTGGCCACGGAGTGGAACGCGGCGAGTTCGGCCGCCGCGGCCTCCAGCTTCAGCAGCGCCTCCATGGCACCGGGCTCCGTGTCCACCAGCACTCCCGGGACGAGGTCGGCGAAGACCCGCACGCCGTGCACGGCGCCGATCCGGAGCCCCGCGGCCTCGACCAGTCCGGTGAGCTGCTCGGCGGTGAACCGGCGCGGCACGGGGTCACCCGTGCCCCAGCGGCCGTCCGGGTCACCGAGCGCCTGCCGGGCCTCCGTGAAGTGGCCGGCGAGGGCACGCGCCAGCACGGCCCCGCCGAGGCCCGCGGCGAGCAGACTGAGGACGCCCTCGGCGCGCAGGGCGGCCACCACGTTGCGGATGCCCTCAGCGGGGTCGTCCACGTACTCCAGGACGCCGTGGCACAGCACGACGTCGTAGCCGCCGCGCTCGACCACGTCGAAGAGGCCGTGGGCGTCTCCCTGGACGCCCCGGACGCGGTCGGCGACGTCGGCCTCGGCGGCGCGGCGTTCCAGGGCGAACAGTGCGTTGGGGCTCGGGTCGACGACGGTGACGCGGTGGCCGAGGCGGGCCACGGGCACCGCGAAGTTGCCGCTGCCGCCACCGGTGTCCAGGACGTCCAGCGCCTGGCGGCCCGTGGCCTTGACCCGACGGTCGAGGGCGTCCTGAAGGACGTCCCAGACCACAGCGGTACGCAGGGCGGCGCGGGAACGAGACGGGTCGGAGCGCGGCGACGCCGTTTGCGGGCTGTGGGGGGAGACGGGCGGGCGCATCGGCTCCGACACGGCAGTTGACTCCTCGGCGCGGCACCGCCTCGGGCAGGGGCGGAGCGAACGGGCTGCCGCCCCGGCCCGGGTGCGGGAAGGGGCAGGCTTCAGGCGCCCCCCACCCTATTGCCTCCGGTGAGCCGACCGGCCATCGCGCACCACCGGCCCCGGAGGTGCCCTGTGCTCCCGCTGCCCGAGGTGCTCATCCCGCGTCCGGCAGGTGCTGACCGGTCCGGCCGTCCCCCGGCGGGTCACCGCCCGGCCGGTCACGGCCGGGGCGGTCACGGCCGGGGCGGTCACGGCCGTGATGGTCGAAACTGGGGCGGTCGAAACCGGGACGGCCCGCACCCGAGCGGTCGAAGCGGCCCCGCCCGGAACCGGATCGGTCGGCGTCCGGGTATCCGGAGTCGGGACGGGCGTCCCTCGGGCGGGCAGGGCCCGACCCGACGGAACCCGGTCCATCGAAGCCCGGCCCGGCGGAACCCGGTCCATCAAAGCCCGGTCCATCAAAGCCCGGCCCGGCGGCGCCCGGCCCAGCGGCGTCCAGGCGGTCCGTGGCCGGCTGGCCCGAGTCGGGCCGGGGCTGGGGCAGGACCGGCTGGAGGGCCAGCATCCGCTCCACGAGGCGCAGGAACACCGCCACGTCGCGTATCAGGTCGTCGGCGTCCCGCCGGTTGGCCGCGCCCCGGATGCCCGCCTCGGCCCGCGCCCGGCGCGGGGCGCCCGAGGCGAACAGCGCGCTCCAGTCGGAGAGCTCGGGCGCGATCTCGGGGAGCACCTCCCAGGCGCTGCGGATGCGGGCCCGGGCCCGCGGGGTGGTCTCGGGGCGGCCTCGTGCGGCGAGCACCGCGGCCGCTGCGCGCAGGGCGGCGAGATGGGCCGTCGCGTACCGCTCGTTCGGTGTTTCGAGGACGGCGGCCTCTTCCAGTCCGGACCGGGCCTGGGAGAGCAGGTCGAGGGCGGCGGGCGGGGCGCTTGTCCGGCGGAGCACGGGGTGCACGTCGCTCGCCGGGCCGGTCAGTGAGGGTGCAGGGCCGGCTGCGCGGCGCCACCGGGCGGCGGCTGCGGACGAGTGGGCCATGACGATCCTCCTGTCGTCTCCGTGACGGCACGCCCTGGCAAGAGGTGCCGTATGTGCCCATCGTGAGGTATGCCACTGACAATCCATCCCGACCTGGGGTTTCACCTCGATCAAAGGTTCGGTTCGCGATGCGTGCCGACCAGGCCGACGCGGAGCCCGGCACGCCGGTCCCGGCCGAGGTGCGGGCCGAGGTGCGGCCCGAGGTGCCCGACCCGGCCGTCCCCGGAACTCGAGCCCTCGACCCCCGCGGGCCCTGCGGTGACGTCCGCGGGGAGGGGGCTGTGACAATCAGGACCATGGAAAGCAGCAGCGCCGTCTCGCAGGGCAGCAGCCGTCGCGAGGCCACCCGGCAGAAGCTCTACGAGGCGGCCGTCACCCTCATCGCCGAGCAGGGCTTCTCCGCCACCACCGTGGACGAGATCGCCGAACGCGCCGGGGTCGCGAAGGGCACGGTCTACTACAACTTCGCCAGCAAGTCCGTCCTCTTCGAGGAGTTGCTGCGCCATGGTGTCGGGCTCCTCACCGCATCGCTGCGGGAGGCGGCGGAGCGGACGGCGCGGGAGGGCCGCGGCCGGGTCGACGCCCTGGACGAGATGATCCGCGCGGGGCTGGTCTTCATCGACCGCTACCCGGCCTTCACCCAGCTGTACGTGGCCGAGCTGTGGCGTACCAACCGGGCCTGGCAGTCCACGCTGCTGGTGGTCCGGCAGGAGGCCGTGGCGGTGGTGGAGGGCGTACTGCGCGAGGGGGTGGCAAGCGGTGAGTTCAGCGAGGAGATCGACGTACCGCTGACCGCCGCGGCCCTGGTCGGCATGGTCCTGGTGGCGGCGCTGGACTGGAAGTCGTTCCAGGCGGAGCGCTCCCTCGACGACGTGCACGCGGCCCTGTCCCGCCTGCTCCAGGGACGTGTGAGCGGCCGCCCCTGAAGCGATCGCGCACGGGCCGCCGGACGCGCACGAAGAGCGCCGGCCCGCGGTGGCCGCGTCCCCCGCGGGCCACCGTCGGACCGGCGCCTTCTCCTGCTCCCCCGTACGTCCCCCCGTTGGAACCCCCGTTCTCGGTCGGTCCCCCGGGCTCCCCCGTGCCTCGCTCCCGCCGACCGCGGCCGGCGGAAGGAGCGGATCGCGGGCCCGGCTCCGATCCGGCGCCCCGTGTCGCCGGTTTGGAGCCGTGCCCCTCTCCGTGTCTCCACTCTCTCGTTCCCGCAGGTCGCACCCCATCCGCGTGCGTACTCATCTACCGGGCTAGGTACGGATACTCAGTCGTGCGCGCCCCGGCTCAGGGCGGCGCGTCACCGGCCGGTCACGCGCGCGCCCGTCCCGGTACTCAGCCGCGGCCCGCCGTCGGCCGTTCCCGCAGGTGCACGGCCCGGCCCCTGGACCCGGACTGTCGGTGGCGGCGGATAAAGTCCCTGGCATGGCACGGATTGCGGTGATCGGCGCCGGGATGGGCGCGATGGCGGCCGCCGCCCGGCTGGCCGTCGCGGGCCACCGGGTGGCGGTGTACGAGCGGACTCGGACGTACGGCGGCGCCCTGGGCCGCTTCGAGCGGGACGGCTTCTCCTTCGACACCGGACCCGGTCTGCTCCCGCTGCCCGCGGTCTGGCGCGACCTGTTCGTCAAGACCGGCAAGGAGCCGCTGGAGGCGTGTGTCGAGCTGGTGCAGGTCGACCCGTCGTCCCGGCACGTGTTCGCGGACGGTACGGAGGTCTCACTGCCGAACGCCTCGCGGGCGGGGGTCGTAGCCTCCCTGGACCGGGCGCTCGGCCCGGCCGCCGGGCAGCGCTGGGGCGACTTCCTGGTGCGGGCCCGCGAGACCTGGGACCGGACGCGCCGCCCGCTCCTCGAGGAGCCGCTGTGGCCGAACTGGGAGGTGCTGGCCGAGCGCGAGCCCTATCCGGCGGTGCCGCACAAGCGGCTGCTGCGCACCCGCCGGGCCGGCACGCTCGCCGAGGTCGGTGCCTGGGAGCTGCGGGACGCCCGGCTCGCCGCCCTCCTGGAGAGCCACGCGCTCGGGTACGGCCTGGACCCCCGGACCGCTCCGGCGAACACCGCGGTGCTGCCGTACATGGAGTACGCGTTCGGTATGTGGTACGTGCGTGGCGGCGGTCTGCGGGAGCTGGCGCGGGCGGTGTACGAGCGGTGCCTGGCCCGCCGGGTCGAGTTCCACTTCGGTGCCGAGGTCGCGGGAATCGTCGAGAAGGACGGCCGGGTGGCGGGCGTGGAGCTGGCCGGAGGCGGCGTCGCGGAGGCGGAGTTCGTGGTGGCCGGTGTGGCGCCCGGTGTGCTGGACCGCCTCTGCGGGGGCTCGGCGGTACGGGGCGACGGCGAGGTGCCGCCGCAGCGCGGCGGGGCGAGCCGGCTGACGGTGCTGCTGGCGCTGCGGGGCGGCCGTCCCGAGGGCACGGCGCACCGGACGGTGGTGCACGCGGAGGACCGGGAGACCGAGCTGGACAGCCTGTTCGGCGCCACGCCCGGTATGGCCGCGCGGCCGACCGTCACGGTTCTGCGCCCCGACGACCCGGGACTGGTCCCGGACGCGGACCACGAGGCGGTCACACTCACCGCCGTGGTGCCCGCCCTGGGCGCCGGGCCGGACTGGACCGCGGCAGATGCGTCCGCCCGCCACGCCGAGTACCTGGTCGGCGTCGCCGAGCGTGCGATACCGGATCTGCGCGACCGTCTTCTGTGGCACGAGGTACGCACCCCGGCCGATGTCGCGGCGGGGACCGGTGTGGCGGACGGCGCGGTTCCGGTGCCGGCCCTGGCGGGGGCCGGCGGGCGCCTGCTGCACGCGGCGAACGGCACGCGCACCGGCGGGCTGTTCACGGTCGGCGGCTGGTCGCACCCGGGCGGGGGTCTGCCGCACGCGGGCATGTCGGGCGCGCTGGTCGCCGGACTCGTCGTGGAGGGACCGGAGTTCCGGGGTTCTCAGTGACCGGCAGGGGGCCGGTGACCGGTCGGGGACCGGTGGCCTGTCCCCGGACGCGCCGTCAGAAGCGGTACTGCTCGTCGTAGCCCTGGCCCTGGCTCTGACCCTGTGTCTGGCCGTTGCCCTGGTACGGATACGTCTGCTCCTGCGGGAGTTCGCCGCCCTGGGGTTCGTCGGTGCTGCGCTGCTGCGGCACCCACACCCCGCCGGCCGGTGTCTCGCCGCCGTAACCGCCGGGCGTGCCGGTGGCGTACTGGTCCTGCCCGTAGTCCTGCCGGCCGTACTGCTGCCCGGCGGCCGGGTCGTAGGAGCCGGTGTCGTACGACGTCCCGCCGTAGGTGTGGGTGCCGATGTACGGGTCGGAGTAGGCGGCGTACTGCTGCTGGCCGCCGGTGTCGTAGCCGTACCCCTGCTGCTGCCCGTAACCCGAGTAGTCGTAGGCGTAGGACTGGTCGGTGCCCTGCGCGGCCGCGGCTTGGGCCTGGGCCTGCTGGTCGTGGCCGTAGCCGGCGTCGGCGTCGGCGTACACACCGTAGGAGCCGGTGTCGTCCGGCATGGGCTGCGGCTCGTAGACGGCGGTGGTCTCCGCGGCCGCGGGGTCGGCGGGGCGGGCCGGGGTGAAGACGTCGTCGCGGTCGTAGTCGTCGGGGCCGTACGAGAGGCCGTCCTGACCGGGCGCGTGGTCCCGCGTACGGTCGTCGTAGCCGTCGTGACCGTCGTGGTCGTCCGGGCCGCCCTCGGCCGCTTCGAGGCCGGAGACCTCCAACGTCGGTTCCTGGCGGCCCCGTTGGGGGCGGCTGCGCCTGCCGGTGAGGCCCGTCGGGGCGTTGACCGCCCAGCCGGCCTCGAAGCCGCGGCGGAACGACAGCGTGACGTAGGTCTGGCCGACCGCGAAGGCGGCCGCGCCCAGCCCGATGACGATGACGGACGGGATCAGGACACCGATCACGACACCGAGGAAGCCGCCGAACGCGAGCAGCCGCCAGCGCAGCCGCGCCTTGTACTGCAGCAGCACCTCACCGAGCAGCCACAGCGCGACGCCGCCGAACGCGATGTAGAGGACCGTCCAGCCCATGTACGCCCCTCTCCCAGTGGCCGCTACGCAGTGTGTCGTAAGTATGTGCGACCGGTCTAGGCCCGCGGTGGGTGGTGCAGGCCCAGGTTCTCGTAGATTTCCAGGGTCGCCGTGGAGTTGTTCAGCGTGATGAAGTGCAGTCCGGGCACACCCTCGGCCAGCAGCCGCGCGCAGAACTCCGTGGCGAACTCGATGCCAATGGAGCGTACAGCGGTCGGATCGTCCTTGGCTGTGAGGATCCGCTCTTTCAGCTCGGCCGGGAACGAGGCGTTGCTGAGCTTTGGCAACCTCTCCAGCATCTTCACACTGGTCACCGGCATGACCTCGGGAATGACCGGGGTCTCGCAGCCGGCCGCGGCGACCCGGTCGCGCAGGCGCAGGTAGGACTCGGGCTGGAAGAACATCTGCGTGATCGCGTAGTCGGCGCCCGCCCGGCACTTGTCGACGAAGTGCCTCACGTCCGTGTCCCAGTCGGCGGAGCGCGGGTGCATCTCGGGGAACGCCGCGACGCCGACGCAGAAGTCGCCCGACTCCTTGATGAGCCGGACCAGTTCGGCCGCGTAGGTCAGGCCCTGCGGGTGCGGGACCCAGTCGGCCGTGGGGTCGCCGGGCGGGTCGCCGCGCACGGCCAGCATGTTGCGGATCCCGGCGTCGGCGTACTGGCCGATGATGTTGCGCAGTTCGGCGACGGAGTGGTCGACGGCGGTGAGGTGGGCCACGGGGGTCAGCGTGGTGTCGGCGACGATCTGCTGGGTCTCCTTGACCGTCCCCGCGCGCGTGGACCCGCCGGCGCCGTAGGTCACGGAGACGAAGTCCGGCGCGACCGCCTCCACCCGCCTCAGCGCGCTCCACAGGTTCTTCTCGCCCTTGGCCGTCTTCGGCGCGGAGAACTCGAACGAGTACGTCGTCTTGCCGGACGCGAGCATGTCGCGCACGGTGCGTGCGCGATCAGTCCTGGTGGATGCGGTTCCGAGGGCCATACGGGCAGGTTAGCCAGGGGGCGGCGGTCGCCCAACCGGATGCAGGGTATTTGTCCGTATTGTCGATTTGTTGTCCACCCCTTGGACATACTCGCCGGACACATGCCTCCGGCTCCCCCGGCCACACCGACCCACCGACCCACCGACCCACCGACCCACCGACCGCCGGCCACGCCGACGCGAGCCCTATGCCTGCCGCAGTCGCTTCGCGAACTCGGCGGCCGCCGCGCCCGGGTCGTCCGCCGCGGTGATCGCGCGGACGACGACGACGCGCCGGGCACCGGCCTCCAGCACCTCGTCGAGGTTGCCGAGGTCGATGCCGCCGATGGCGAACCAGGGGCGCTCGGTGCCGAGGGACGCCGTGTGACGGACCAGGCCGAGTCCGGGTGCGTGGCGGCCGGGCTTGGTGGGGGTCGGCCAGCACGGGCCGGTGCAGAAGTAGTCCACGCCGTCCTGGACGGCGGCAGCGGCGGCCTCGGACTCGGCGTGCGTGGAACGGCCGACGAGGACGTCGTCGCCGAGGATCGCCCGGGCGGCGGGCACCGGGAGGTCGCCCTGCCCGAGGTGCAGCACGTCGGCGCGGGCCGCGTGGGCGACGTCCGCCCGGTCGTTCACCGCGAGGAGCTTGCCGTGGCGGGCGCAGGCGTCGGCGAAGACCTCGAGGTGTTCCAGCTCCTCCCCGGCCTCCATGCCCTTGTCACGCAGTTGCACGATGTCGACGCCGCCGGCCAGCACCGCGTCCAGGAACTCGGGCAGGTCGCCCTGGTCGCGGCGGGCGTCCGTGCACAGGTAGAGCCTGGCGTCGGCGAGCCGGGCGCGGGCGGTGGCGTCGGTGTCGGGCATGCGGGTTCCCCCAGGTCGGCAGGTCGGCAGGTCGGTGGCGTGGGCCGCGTGGGCCGCACGGCTCTGGCACACGGGCCGCGGTGGCGACGCGGCCCGTGCGGAGAACAGGTGCTCGGGCAGCACGCGGCCCGTGCGCGAACGGATGCACGGCAGCACACGGCCCGTGCGTCGAACGGTACTGCGGGCAGCACACGGCCCGTGGGGCATGGGGCGTGCCGGGCCACGGCCCCGGCGTGCGGGCCGCGTGCCGGCACGCCGGGCAGCGGGTGTCAGGTCAGACGGCGAGCGCCTGGGCGCGGCGCTTCACCTCCGTGCCGCGGTTCTCGCTCAGCGCCTGCGCGGGGGTGCCGGGCAGGGTCTCGTCGGGCGTGAAGAGCCACTCCAGCATCTCCTCGGCCGTGAAACCGTCGTCCCGCAGCAGCGTCAGGGTCCCGACCAGGCCCTTGACGACCTTGTCCTCGTCGATGAAGGCCGCGGGGATGTGCAGCGCGCGGTTCTCACCGCGGCGTACGGCGATGAGCTGGCCTTCCTTGATCAGCTGGCGTACGCGGGTCACCTCGACACCGAGCATCTCGGCGATGTCGGGGACGGTGAGCCAGGCAGGCACGAGAGCATCGATCTTTGCGTCAATCTCGGTCACAGCTCCAGCCTGCCATCTGGCACTGACAGTCGGAAACCGGACCCGTCCGACCCCGGCCGGCGAACCGGGCCCACGCCCCGGGCCGGCGAACCGGACCGGGAGCGCGGACGGCGGGAGAACCCGGACGGGAGGCCTACGCCGTCGCCGCCTTGAGCGGCCTCGCCGGATCGGCCAGCAGCCGCGGGTCCATCGTCGTGCCCGCCTGGATCAGGCGTTTGCCCTGGGCGAGGTCCCGGGGGCGGCCCACCGCCAGCAGGGCGACCAGGCGGTCCTCGCGCAGCCAGCAGACCGTCCAGGCGGGCCCCGAGGGGTCGCCGCGCCACAGGGTGCGGTCGGCGGCCGTGTGGTGACCGGCGTACTGGACGAAGCGGCCGAACTGCTCGGACCAGAAGTACGGCACCGGGTCGTAGGCCGCCGGGGGCTCGTCGGTGGCGGCGCCGACGATGTTGGCGGCGACCGTGCGCGGGCCCTGGAGGGCGTTGTCCCAGTGGTGCACGAGCAGCCGCTCGCCGTAGCGTCGGGAGGGGAAGGAGGCGCAGTCGCCGACCGCGTAGACGTCCGGCGCCGAAGTGCGCAGGCGGTCGTCGGCCAGAACCTCCCCGTGCGCGCCGAGGCCGATCCCGGAGCCGGCGAGCCACGTGGTGGCGGGCCGGGCGCCGATGCCGACGACGACCGCGCCCGCGGGCAGCCGTGAGCCGTCGTCGAGGACCACCTGGCCGGGCTCCCCGGGGGCACCGGGCTCGACGCGCTCCACGCGCGCGTGCGTGCGCAGTACGGCGCCCGCACCGGCGTACCAGTCCGCCATCCTCGCGGCGACCTCGTCGGGCAGCACACCGGCGAGGGGCCGGTCGGCGGCCTCCACGACGGTCACCGCGCAGCCCGCCTCACGCGCGGCGGTGGCGAACTCGGCGCCGATCCAGCCCGCGCCGACGACCACGATGTCGTGCTGCCGGGCGAGCACCGGGCGCAGCCGTTCGGCGTCGTCCAGGGTGCGCAGCAGGTGCACGCCGGGCACGCCCTCCGCGCCGGGGAGCCGGATCGGTTCGGCGCCGGTCGCGAGGACGAGGACGTCGTACGGCACGGGCCCCGCGGAGGTGTCGAGGACGTGCGCTCCGGGGCGGACGCCCAGGGCCTCGCAGCCGAGCCGCAGGGTGATGCCGAGCGCCTCGAAGTCGACGTCGAAGGCGGAGCCCTCGGCCGTGCCGAGCAGGACGGCCTTGGACAACGGGGGGCGGTCGTACGGCTGGTGCGGCTCCGCGCCGATCAGCGTCACGGCGCCGGTGAAGCCCTGCTCCCGCAGGGCGACGGCGGTCTGCACCCCCGCCATGCCCGCACCCACGACGACCACGCGGCGCTCCGCGTCCGCTCCCCGTTCCCGGGTCTGCTCCTGCGTCTGCTCGCTCACCTGATCACCTTAGACACCCGGCGGCTCGCCGGTCAGTGCCCGTGCGCGGTGACCTGCTCCACAACGCTCGTCCCGCTGCCCCGCTGCGACTCCCACTCCCAGGTCTCCTCCAGGCGCACCCGCCCGTCCGGCAGCTCGACGACGGTCGACACGCAGTGGCCCGACGACGTGCTGCGGTCGGTCTTGAGCTGCACGTAACGGAAGTCGAGACGGTCGCCCTCCCTGCTTCCCACCAGGCGGCCGCGGACGACGTCGCCGCCCGCGTACTCGGCCCATACGGCGCCGTCCTCCTCGTGATACGTGAAGCGGGTGCGCGTGCCCACCTGGCCGGGCGCCTGGTCGGCGACGGGGGCGAGGACGAGACCGTCGAGTGAACGTGCCATGGGAGGAGGCTCCCTTACGAGTGCGGTGCGCTGCGGGCTAGGGTGGCCAACGTAAAGCACTCGCGGGAGCCCGGACGCACCGGGCTGAGAGGGAGGCTGGCGGCCTCCGACCGTACGAACCTGATCCGGGTCATGCCGGCGAAGGGAGGGGCTGGACGCCCATGTCGTCTCCGCCACACACGTCGTCACGTACCCCCGACGTCCTCGTCGTCGGGGGCGGGATCATCGGCCTGGTCACGGCCTGGCGGGCCGCGCAGCGCGGGCTCGTCACGGCGCTCGTGGACCCGGAACCGGGCGGTGGCGCCGCCCAGGTGGCGGCCGGGATGCTGGCCGCCGTCACGGAACTGCACTACGGCGAGCAGACGCTGCTCGCCCTGAACCTCGCCTCCGCCCGCCGGTACCCGGACTTCGCGGCGGAGCTGGCCGACCTCACCGGCCACGACCTCGGTTACCGCAGGTGCGGCACCCTCGCCGTCGCCCTGGACGCCGACGACCGCGCCCACCTGCGGGAACTGCACGCGCTCCAGCAGCGCTCGGGCCTGGAGTCCGAGTGGCTGCCGGGGCGCGAGTGCCGGCGTCTGGAGCCGATGCTCGCGCCCGGTGTGCGCGGCGGGCTCCGGGTGGACGGCGACCATCAGATCGACCCCCGGCGCCTCGCCGGCGCGCTCGTGGCCGCCTGCGAACGCGCGGGCGTCGTCTTCCACCGGGTGTGGGCCGACCGGCTCACCGTCGGGCGCGGCGGCGCACGCGCCACGGGCGTCGTCACGGCGGACGGCACCGCGCTGGAGGCCGGGCGGGTGGTGCTGGCCGGGGGCAGCATGAGCGGGCGGCTCACGGGCGTACCGGACGACGTGCTGCCGCCGGTGCGGCCGGTGAAGGGGCAGGTCCTGCGGCTGACGATGCCGCGGACGCACGGGCCGCTGCTGAACCGGACGGTGCGCGCCGTGGTGCGCGGCAACCACGTCTACCTGGTGCCCCGGGAGAGCGGCGAGCTGGTCGTCGGCGCCACCAGTGAGGAACTGGGCTGGGACACGACGGTCACCGCGGGCGGCGTGTACGAGCTGCTGCGCGACGCCCACGAGCTGGTACCCGGCATCACCGAGCTGCCCCTGGCGGAGACCCGGGCGGGTCTGCGCCCCGGCTCCCCGGACAACGCCCCGCTACTCGGCCCGACCGCTCTGGACGGCCTGCTGCTGGCCACCGGCCACCACCGCAACGGTGTCCTGCTCACCCCGGTCACCGGCGACGTCATGGCGGACGTCCTGACCACCGGGGAGCTGCCGGCCGAGGCCCGCCCCTTCACCCCCCGGCGCTTCGGCGCCGCCCCCGCACTCCCGGAACTCTCGGAGCAGCCCGCATGAACATCTCCGTCAACGGC
This sequence comes from Streptomyces sp. NPDC037271, assembly GCF_055603605.1. Taxonomy (NCBI): domain Bacteria; kingdom Bacillati; phylum Actinomycetota; class Actinomycetes; order Kitasatosporales; family Streptomycetaceae; genus Streptomyces; species Streptomyces sp. NPDC037271. Next base: position 52,674 of record NZ_JBVJVN010000004.1, on the reverse strand, counting down.
GAGCCGCGCGAGGTGGCTCCCGGCACCGCCCTGGACACCCTGGTGGGCACGCTCACCGCGGCGCCGTCCGGGGTGGCCGCCGCCCTCAACGAAACCGTCGTCCCGCGCGCGCGGTGGTCCGCCACCGCGCTGGCCGACGGCGACCGCGTCGAAGTCCTCACCGCCGTCCAAGGAGGCTGACCATGGCCGACGATCCGTTCGTCCTCGGCGGTACGGCCTACGGGTCCCGCCTGATCATGGGCACCGGCGGGGCGCCCAGCCTCGACGTCCTGGAGCGGGCGCTGGTGGCGGCCGGGACGGAGCTGACGACCGTCGCGATGCGGCGGGTGAACGCCTCGGTGCACGGGTCCGTGCTGTCGGTGCTGGAGAAGCTCGGCATCCGGGTGCTGCCGAACACGGCCGGCTGCTTCACCGCCGGGGAGGCCGTCCTCACCGCCCGGCTCGCGCGCGAGGCCCTCGGCACGGACCTGGTCAAGCTGGAGGTCATCGCCGACGAGCGCACCCTGCTGCCCGACCCGATCGAGCTCCTGGACGCGGCGGAGACGCTGGTCGACGACGGGTTCACGGTGCTGCCGTACACGAACGACGACCCGGTCCTCGCACGCAAGCTGGAGGACGTCGGGTGCGCCGCGATCATGCCGCTCGGCTCGCCGATCGGGTCGGGGCTCGGCATCCGCAACCCGCACAACTTCGAGCTGATCGTGGAGCACGCGCGCGTGCCGGTGATTCTGGACGCGGGGGCCGGTACGACGTCGGACGTGGCGCTGGCGATGGAGCTGGGGTGCGCGGGTGTGATGCTCGCCTCGGCGGTGACGCGGGCGCAGGAGCCGGTGCTGATGGCGGAGGGGATGCGGTGCGCGGTGGAGGCGGGGCGGTTGGCCCGGCGGGCCGGGCGGATCCCGCGGCGGCGTTTCGCGCAGGCGTCGTCTCCCTCGGAGGGCCTGGCCGTCCTGGACCCTGAGCGGCCCGCTTTCCAGTGACCCGGTGCTGACCTGCCGTTTCGTCTCCGTCCGGCGCACCACCCGTTTCCCGTCGCGCAAGGGCGGGGGGTTCCGCCCTCGGGGTCCGTCGCCGTCCGGGGCCTGCCGTGCGCGGGCATGGGCCCGGCTCCGCGTCGGGCACGTCACAGATGGGCTGCAGTACCGCCCCCGCTGCTCGGCGGCGGCGCCGGGTGTCCGTGGTGACTCGTAGACTCGCCTGCGTGGACACGACCCTTCAGGACCCTCTCGTCGGGCAGGTGCTCGACGGCCGGTACCGCGTCGAGGCGCGGATCGCGGTGGGCGGGATGGCCACGGTCTACCGGGCCGTGGACACCCGCCTGGACCGCGTGCTCGCGCTGAAGGTGATGCACCCGACGCTCGCGGCCGACGCCACCTTCGTGGAGCGGTTCATCCGCGAGGCGAAGTCGGTGGCCCGCCTCGACCACCCCAATGTCGTACAGGTGTTCGACCAAGGGGCCGAGGGAGCGTACGTCTACCTGGCCATGGAGTACATCGCCGGCTGCACCCTGCGCGACGTGCTGCGCGAGCGCGGGGCGCTGCGGCCGCGGGCCGCGCTGGACATCCTGGAGCCGGTGCTGGCCGCGCTGGGCGCCGCGCACCGGGCCGGGTTCGTGCACCGGGACATGAAGCCGGAGAACGTGCTGATAGGGGACGACGGCCGGGTCAAGGTCGCCGACTTCGGACTGGTCCGGGCCGTCGACACGGTCACCAGCACCACCGGAGCCGTCCTCGGCACCGTCTCCTACCTGGCGCCCGAGCAGATCGAGCACGGCGCCGCCGATCCGAGGGTCGACGTGTACGCGTGCGGCGTGGTGCTGCACGAGATGCTGACCGGCGCCAAGCCTCACGAGGGGGATTCCCCCGCCCAGGTGCTCTACAAGCATCTGCACGAGGACGTGCCGCCGCCGTCGGCCGCCGTGCCGGGGATGGCGTACGAGCTGGACGAGCTGGTCGCCTCGGCGACCGCCCGCAACCCGGAGATCCGTCCGCACGACGCCGTGGCCCTGCTCTCGCAGACCCGCCAGGCCCGCGGGGCGCTGAGCGGGGACCAGCTGGACGCGGTGCCGCCGCAGGCGCTCACCGGGGAGCACGACAACGCCGAGGACCGCACGAGCGTGATCCCCCGCGCGCTGACCCTGCCCCGGCCGCTCCCCGTCAACGAGGGCGACGGCCCGGACGGCGCGTTCCCCGCGGACGGGGTGAACCGCACCAGTCGGCTGGCGGCTCCCGAGCCGGCCCCGCCCCGGCGCCGGCGGCCGCAGCTGCGGCGCGGCCCGATGGCGGTCGTCGTGGCCGTCCTGCTGGTGCTCGGCGTCGGCACGGGTGTCTGGTACATCAACTCCGGCCAGTTCACCAAGGTGCCCGCGCTGCTGTCCAAGACCGAGGCGCAGGCCCGGGACCGGCTGGACGAGGCGGGCCTGGACGTGGGCAAGGTCGAGCACGCCTACAGCGACACCGTGGAGCGCGGCAAGGTCATCAGCTCCGATCCCGGGGTGGGCGCCCGCATCCGCAAGAACGACTCGGTGTCGTTCACGGTCTCCGACGGCCCCGACACCGTGAAGCTGCCGGACGTCGAGGGCTACAAGCTGGACCGGGCGCGGACCGTGCTGAAGGGCGAGGGGCTGGAGCCGGGCATGGTGACCCGGGCGTTCAGCGAGGAGGTGCCGAAGGGCTTCGTGATCTCCACGAAGCCGAGGACGGGCACCACGGTGCGCGCCGGCTCCGCGGTCGCCCTGGTCGTCAGCAAGGGCAGCCCGATCGACGTCCCGGACGTCACCGGCGACGACCTGGCCGACGCGAGGGCCGAGCTGACCGAGGCCGGGCTGAAGGTGAAGGTCGCCGACGAGCAGGTGAACTCCGAGCACGACAAGGGCCGGGTCGCCCGTCAGACGCCGGGTTCCGGCAGTCGGGCCGCCGAGGGCGACACGGTGACCCTCACGGTCTCCAAGGGCCCCGAGATGATCGAGGTCCCGGACGTGGTCGGCGACAGCGTGGGCGACGCCAAGCGGACGCTGAAGGACGCGGGCTTCGACGTCGAGGAGGACCGCGGTCTGCTCGGACTGTTCGGCGACACCGTGAAGGAGCAGTCCGTGGAGGGCGGGGACACGGCGCCCAAGGGCTCCACCATCAAGATCACCATCAGGTGACGGCTCTCACGGTCCGGACGGGCGGGAGCGCGTGACACCCTGAATGGGTGAACAGTCAACAGTCCGCCCCCTCCCCCGCCTCCGGCCTCCCCCGCAACCCCGTCGGCGGCCACGTCCCCGTGGCCGGCGGCCTGCACTCCGTGGGCCTGTCCTACGCCCGTGAGCTGAAGGCGGAGGCCGTGCAGGTCTTCGTCGCCAACCCGCGCGGCTGGGCCACCCCGGCGGGCAACCCGAAGCAGGACGAGGCGTTCCGGGAGGCCTGCGCGGCCGGGTCGATCCCGGCCTACGTGCACGCGCCCTACCTGATCAACTTCGGTTCGCACACCGAGGCGACGGTGGAGCGGTCGGTGGACTCGCTGCGGCACTCGCTGCGGCGCGGGCGGGCGATCGGGGCGCTCGGCGTGGTCGTGCACACCGGCAGCGCGACCGGCGGACGGGACCGGGCGGTGGCGCTGAAGCAGGTACGGGAGTACATGCTTCCGCTGCTCGACGAGCTCACCCACGACGACGACCCGTACCTGCTCCTGGAGTCGACCGCCGGACAGGGCGCCTCCCTGTGCTCGCGGACCTGGGACTTCGGGCCGTACTTCGAGGCGCTGGACGCCCACCCGAGGCTCGGGGTGTGCCTGGACACGTGCCACATCTTCGCGGCGGGGCACGACCTGACCGGCCCGTCGGGCATGCACCAGACCCTGGACCTGCTGGTGGACACGGTCGGCGAGGGCCGGCTCAGGCTGATCCACGCCAACGACTCCAAGGACGTGGCGGGGGCGCACAAGGACCGGCACGAGAACATCGGCTCCGGCCACATCGGCGAGGACCCGTTCCGGGCGCTGATGACCCACCCCGCGACCGAGGGCGTGCCGCTGGTCATCGAGACCCCGGGCGGCAAGGAGGGGCACGCGGCGGACGTGGAGCGGCTGAAGAAGCTGCGCGACTGCTGATCCCCGCGAACGCCGGTCAGAGCTCGGGGCCGTCCCCGGGCTCCTCCTGGTAGGAGTAGCGCTGCTCCTGCCACGGATCGCCGATGTTGTGGTAACCGCGCTCCTCCCAGAAGCCGCGGCGGTCGGCGGTCATGTACTCGATGCCGCGGACCCACTTGGGGCCCTTCCAGGCGTACAGGTGCGGGACGACCAGCCGGAGCGGGAAGCCGTGCTCGGCGGTGAGCAGCTCGCCGTCCTTGTGGGTGGCGAAGAGGGTGCGTTCGGCGGCGAAGTCGGACAGCCGCAGGTTGGAGCTGAAGCCGTACTCGGCCCACACCATCACATGGGTGACGGCGGGCGCCGGCGGGGCGAGCTCCAGGATCGCGGCGGCCGGAACGCCGCCCCACTCGGAGCCGAGCATGCTGAACTTGGTGACGCAGTGCAGGTCGGCGACGACCGTGGTGTACGGGAGGGCCGTGAACTCCTCGTGCGTCCAGCCCTGCTTCTCACCGTCGGCGGTGGCGCCGAAGACCCGGAACTCCCAGCGCTCCGGGCGGAACTTGGGGACGGGCCCGTAGTGCGTGACCGGCCAGCCGCGCTGCAGTCGCTGCCCCGGTGGGAGCTCGAACCGCGATGCTCCTTCCGCACCGCCTTCTCCCGATTCGCTTCCCGCCGGCTGACCCATGCCTCCATCCTGACAGACCTGGACCGATGCCCCCGACCCGCCCTCCGCACATTCGGGCAAACAGGAACAGATTCCACTAAGCCTGTACTTACTTACTAAGTCGAGACTTACTGGACGATCTTCGGTGCCGGTGCAATCATGCGGCGCAACACGCCAGTTCCCGTTCGAAGGAGCGTCAAGCGATGCAGGGCGACCCCGAGGTCATCGAGTTCCTCAATGAGCAGCTGACCGCCGAGCTCACGGCGATCAACCAGTACTTCCTGCACGCGAAGCTGCAGGACCACAAGGGCTGGACCAAGCTCGCGAAGTACACGCGCGCGGAGTCCTTCGACGAGATGCGCCACGCCGAGGTGCTCACCGACCGCATCCTGCTCCTGGACGGCCTGCCGAACTACCAGCGGCTCTTCCACGTGCGGGTCGGCCAGAGCGTGACCGAGATGTTCCAGGCCGACCGGGAGATCGAGGTCGAGGCGATCGACCGGCTGCGCCGGGGCGTCGAGGTGATGCGGGCCAAGAACGACATCACGTCGGCCAACGTCTTCGAGGCGATCCTCGCCGACGAGGAGCACCACATCGACTACCTGGACACCCAGCTGGAGCTGATCGAGAAGTTGGGCGAGTCGCTCTACCTGTCGACGGTCATCGAGCAGTCCCAGCCGGACGCGTCGGGTCCCGGCTCGCTCTAGCTAGGCCGCTTCCGGGAGCTCCGCCAGGACCGGTCCGCCCTGGTCGGCCAGCTGCCGGCGGGGGCAGGCACCGCGGCCGAGCAGCGCCTGGATGCGCCGTACGCAGCCGCCGCAGTCGGTGCCCGCCTTGCAGGCGGAGGCGATCTGCCGGGGCGTGCAGGCGCCGGCTTCCGCGTGGCTCTTCACCTGTTCCTCGGTGACACCGAAGCAGCTGCAGACGAACACGCGGTTCACCTCCCGGGCGGGGTACAAGGTCGTGCCGTACCGGTGAGCGGAGGGCCCGACTCGGTGAGGCAAACCTAACCTTACCCATCGGGCGGGGGCGGCAAAAGCGGAAGGGGCGCGGATCGTGTGTGACCCGCGCCCCATTCCTCGTCCCTGCCGCCCGTCCGCGTCGTCCGACGGGCGGGCCGTCACTGGTCCCGGTACATCTCCGCCACCAGGAACGCCAGGTCGAGCGACTGGCTGCGGTTGAGCCGCGGGTCGCAGGCCGTCTCGTAGCGCTGGTGCAGGTCGTCGACGAAGATCTCGTCGCCGCCGCCCACGCACTCGGTGACGTCGTCACCGGTCAGCTCCACGTGGATGCCGCCCGGGTGGGTGCCCAGCGACTTGTGGACCTCGAAGAAGCCCTTGACCTCGTCGAGCACGTCGTCGAAGCGGCGGGTCTTGTGGCCGGAGGCCGCCTCGTAGGTGTTGCCGTGCATCGGGTCGGTGATCCAGGCGACGGTCGCGCCGGACGCGGTGACCTTCTCGACCAGCTCGGGGAGCCTGTCGCGGATCTTGTCCGCGCCCATGCGGACGATGAAGGTCAGCCGGCCGGGCTCGCGCTCGGGGTCCAGACGCTCGATGTACTGGAGCGCCTCCTCGGCCGTGGTGGTCGGGCCGAGCTTGATGCCGATCGGGTTGCGGATCCGCGAGGCGAACTCGATGTGCGCGTGGTCCATCTGCCGGGTGCGCTCACCGATCCACACCATGTGCCCGGAGACGTCGTACAGCTGCCCGGTGCGCGAGTCGACGCGGGTGAGCGCCGACTCGTAGTCGAGCAGCAGCGCCTCGTGCGAGGAGAAGAACTCGACCGTCTGGAACTCGGCCGGGTCCGTCCCGCAGGCCCGCATGAAGTTCAGCGCGTTGTCGATCTCCCGGGCGAGCTGCTCGTAGCGCTGGCCGGACGGCGAGGACTTCACGAAGTCCTGGTTCCAGGCGTGCACCTGGCGCAGGTCGGCGTAGCCGCCGGTGGTGAAGGCGCGCACCAGGTTCAGCGTGGAGGCCGACGCGTGGTACATGCGCTTGAGCCGCTCGGGGTCCGGGATCCGGGCCTCTTCGGTGAAGTCGAAGCCGTTGACGGAGTCGCCGCGGTACGTCGGCAGCGTCACGCCGTCCCGGGTCTCGGTCGGCTTGGAGCGCGGCTTGGAGTACTGGCCGGCGATCCGGCCCACCTTCACCACCGGCACGGACGCGGCGTAGGTGAGGACGGCGCCCATCTGGAGGAGGGTCTTGAGCTTCGCCCTGATGTGCTCGGCGGACACGGCGTCGAACGACTCGGCGCAGTCACCGCCCTGGAGCAGGAAAGCCTCTCCCCGGGCGACCGCTGCCATGCGCGCGCGCAGCTGGTCGCACTCGCCGGCGAACACCAGCGGGGGATACGTTTCGAGCTCGGCGATCACATCGCGCAGAGCCTCGGCATCCGGGTACTCGGGCTGCTGCGCCGCGGGCAGGTCTCGCCATGTCGCCTGAGCGGCGACGCTTCGGGAATCAGCGTTCACGGTCACGTGCTCAACAGTACGCGGTCGGTTACGGCGTCCATGACCCCGACCAGTCCGTGAGACAGGCGTACTCCGCGGGCGGAACACCCCCGACGGCCCCACCGGTGCCGGGAGCGGTCAGCGCCCCGTGGCGGCGGTGTCGTGAGCTGCGCGCCGCCCCCGCACCGGCGGGAGCACGACAGGATCAGTCAATGACGCGATGGGGCCCCGGGACACGGCACTCATGGTGTACCGTCCGTGCCATGTTCGCGCACTCGACCCAGAACTGGTGGTGGACCGCTCCTTCGGCGGCCCACTGACTGCGCGTACGCAAGACTTCGCGAAGGCCGCCCGAGGGGCGGCCTTCGGCGTTTGCGACCGGGGTCCGTTCCTCTCCGACGAACCGAGAAGGATCCGGACCATGACACCGCTCGACGGCCTCCTGGCCGACCCCCGCCCGTTCGCCCTGCTCCGCCGCCGCACCCCGGGCCGCGCCACCGGGGACGGGACCACCGTGGAACTGCTGCTCGGCCCGGTGACCGAGCACGACAGACTCGCCGGCCTGCCCGACGAGGGACTGGCGCTCGTCCCCTTCCGGCAGATCCGCGAGCGCGGCTTCGACGTCCGCGACGACGGCACGCCGCTGCTGGTGCTGACCCCCGAGGAGCGGTACGACATCCCGCTCGCCGATGCCCTCGCCGCCCTCCCCGCGCACGACGTCCGGGTCGAGGGCGGCGGCTTCGACGTCGGCGACGACGAGTACGCGCGGATCGTCGGGCGCGTGCTGGACGAGGAGATCGGGGCCGGCGAGGGCGCCAACTTCGTGATCCGGCGGACGTACGAGGGGCGGATCCCCGGGTTCGGGCGGGCCGACGCGCTGGCGCTGTTCCGGCGGCTGCTGGAGGGCGAGCGGGGCGCGTACTGGACGTTCGTCGTGCACACCGGGGACCGGACGCTGGTCGGGGCCAGCCCCGAGGTGCATGTCCGGATGTCCGGGGGCACGGTCGTGATGAACCCGATCAGCGGGACGTACCGCTATCCCGCCGAAGGGCCGACCCCCGAGCACCTGCTCCGCTTCCTCGCCGACGGCAAGGAGATCGAGGAGCTGTCGATGGTGGTCGACGAGGAGCTCAAGATGATGTGCACCGTCGGCGACATGGGCGGGGTGGTCGTCGGGCCGCGGCTCAAGGAGATGTCCCACCTCGCGCACACCGAGTACGAACTGCGCGGCCGTTCCTCGCTGGACGTGCGGGAGGTGCTGAAGGAGACCATGTTCGCGGCGACGGTCACCGGGTCGCCGGTGCAGAACGCCTGCCGGGTCATCGAGCGGCACGAGGTCGGCGGGCGGGGCTACTACGCGGGCGCGCTGGCGCTGCTGGGGCGGGACTCGGGCGGCGCCCAGACCCTCGACTCCCCCATCCTCATCCGCACCGCCGACATCGACGCCGCCGGGCGGCTGCGGGTGCCGGTCGGCGCCACGCTGGTACGGGGCTCCGACCCGGCCGGCGAGGTCGCGGAGACCCACGCCAAGGCGGCCGGGGTGCTGGCCGCTCTGGGCGTACGTCCGTCCCGGCCGCGTGCGGAGGCCGGGCGGCCGAAGCTGGCCGACGACCCGCGCGTGCGGTCGGCGCTGGACGGGCGCCGGGCCTCGCTGGCGCCGTTCTGGCTGCGGATGCAGGAGCCGTCGGACGCGCTGGAGGGCCATGCCCTGGTCGTCGACGCGGAGGACACCTTCACGGCGATGCTCGCGCACGTACTGCGTTCGTCGGGGCTCACCGTGAGCGTGCGGCGGTACGACGGGCCGGGGCTGCGGGAGGCGGTGCTCGGGCACGGGGGGCCGGTGGTGCTGGGGCCCGGTCCCGGTGATCCGTCCGATCCGGACGACCCGAAGATGCGCCTTCTGCGCGCCCTGACCGCCGAGGTGATCGGGGAGAACCGGCACGGCGTCCTCGGCGTCTGCCTCGGGCACGAGCTGATCGCGGCGGAGCTGGGGCTGGACATCGTCCGCAAGGAGGTGCCCTACCAGGGCGCGCAGACGGAGATCGACCTGTTCGGGCGGCGCGAGACCGTGGGCTTCTACAACAGCTTCACCGCGCGCTGCGACGACGAGACGGCCGGTGAGCTGGCCGCGCACGGCGTGGAGGTGAGCCGCTCGGCGGGCGGCGAGGTGCACGCGCTGCGCGGCGAGGGCTTCGCGGGGGTGCAGTTCCACCCCGAGTCGGTGCTGACGCTGAACGGGGCGGCGATCGTACGGGAGCTGACCGGTCAGCTGCGCGGTACGAGCACGTTCTCCGAGCGGCGGCCCTCGATGTAGTCGAGGACGTTGCGCACCGTGGCGTCGACGATCTGCCCTACCGCGTCCTCGGTGTAGTACGCCTGGTGCGAGGTGACCAGGACGTTCGGGAAGGTGACGAGGCGGGCCAGGGTGTCGTCGGCGATGGCCTCCAGGGACTTGTCGAGGAAGAACAGGCCCGCCTCCGCCTCGTACACGTCCAGGCCCACACCGGTGAAGCGGCCCGCGCGCAACTCGGTGACCAGGGCGGCGGTGTCGATCAGACCGCCGCGGCTGGAGTTGACCAGGATCGCGTCGTCCCGCATCTCCTTCAGGGCGGCGGCGTCGATCAGGTGCTGGGTCGCGGGCATGAGCGGGAGGTGCAGGGAGACCAGGTCGGAGCGGGCGAGCAGCTCGTCCTTGGGGACGTAGCGCATGCCCAGCTCCATGCACGCGGGGTTCTCGGCGACGTCCCAGCCCAGCAGCCGCATGCCGAAGCCGTGGGCGATCCGGGCGAAGGCCTCGCCGATCTTGCCGGTGCCGAGGACACCGGCGGTGCGGCCGTGCATGTCGCGGCCCATCAGGCCGTGCAGGCGGAAGTCGAAGTCCCGGGTGCGGGTGGAGGCGCGCACGATCCGCCGGTTGACGGCCATGGCGAGGGTCCAGGCGAACTCCGCGACCGAGTACGGGGAGTAGTACGACACCCGGGCGACGGTCATGCCGAGCCGCTCGGCCGTGTCGAGGTCGATGTTGTTGAAGCCGGTGGAGCGCTGGGCCACCATCCGGGTGCCGCCGGCCGCGAGGATCTCCAGGACGGCCGCGCCGAGGTCGGCGTTGACGGACGTGGAGACGATCTCGTGGCCGGCCGCGATGGGGGCGGTGTCCTCGTTGAGGAAGACGTCGAGGCAGCGGACCTGGTCGTGGCCCCGGAAGGCCTGTTCGATCAGGGGCTTCTCGTCGGCCTGGACGCCGAAGGCCAGGATCTCCATGACCGCTCCCGTTCTGCTGGGCTCCGGGAGCCGAATATACGGCGCCGCGGCATCCTGCGCCGGTCAGCGGTCAGCGGTCAGCGGTCAGCGGTCAGCGGTCAGCGGTCAGCCGAAGAACACCCCGGCCTCCTCGTACAGCTTCGGGTCGACCGTCTTCAGCCGGGCCGTGGCGTCCGCGATCGGCACGCGGACGATGTCCGTGCCGCGCAGGGCGACCATGGTGCCGAAGTCGCCGTCGCGGACGCAGTCCACGGCGTGCAGGCCGAACCGGGTGGCGAGCCAGCGGTCGAAGGCGCTGGGCGTGCCCCCGCGCTGGACGTGGCCGAGGACGGTGGTCCGGGCCTCCTTGCCGGTGCGTTTCTCGATCTCCTTCGCCAGCCACTCGCCCACCCCGGACAGCCGGACGTGCCCGAAGGAGTCCAGCGACTGGTCCTTGAGCACCATGTCGCCGTCCCGCGGCATCGCCCCCTCGGCGACGACCACGATCGGCGCGTACGACGCCCGGAACCGGGACGTCACCCAGGCGCACACCTGCTCCGTGTCGAAGCGCTGCTCGGGGATGAGGATGACGTTGGCGCCGCCGGCCAGGCCGGAGTGGAGGGCGATCCAGCCGGCGTGCCGGCCCATGACCTCCACGACCAGCACGCGCATGTGGGACTCGGCGGTGGTGTGCAGCCGGTCGATGGCCTCGGTGGCGATGCCGACGGCCGTGTCGAAGCCGAAGGTGTAGTCGGTGGCGGACAGATCGTTGTCGATCGTCTTGGGCACACCGACGCACGGCAGGCCGTACTCGTCCCCGAGGCGGGCGGCGACGCCCAGGGTGTCCTCGCCGCCGATGACGACGAGCGCCTCGACACCCCGTTCGGCCAGGTTCTCCTTGATACGCCGGATGCCGTCCGCGTGCTGCAGCGGATTGGTGCGCGAGGAGCCGAGGATGGTGCCGCCGCGGGGCAGGATGCCGCGGACGGCCGGGATGTCGAGCCGGACGGTGTCGCCCTCCAGCGGACCGCGCCAGCCGTCCCGGAAGCCGGTGAAGTCGTAGCCGTACTCCTGTACGCCCTTGCGGACGACGGCCCGGATGACGGCGTTGAGCCCGGGGCAGTCACCGCCTCCGGTCAGCACTCCGACCTTCATCGCGCAACTCCCTTGCCACAGCGGGTGGTTCAGGCCACTGCCACTGTCCCGCGCGGGTCACGCGTCGTCCAGACCCCGTTCTATCGCGTACCGCACCAGCTCCACCCTGTTGTGCAGCTGGAGCTTGCCCAGGGTGTTCTGGACGTGGTTCTGCACGGTGCGGTGGGAGATGACGAGGCGTTCGGCGATCTGCTTGTAGCTCAGTCCCTTGGCGACCAGGCGCAGCACCTCGGTCTCCCGGTCGGTGAGCCGCGGCGCCCCGGGTTCACCGGTCTCCGCGGCGGGAGCCGGTTCGGAGGCGAGGCGCCGGTACTCGCCGAGGACCAGGCCGGCCAGCCCGGGGGTGAAGACCGGGTCGCCGAGGGCCGTGCGGCGCACCGCGTCCTGCAACTCCTCGGTGGAGGCCGACTTCAGCAGGTATCCGGTCGCCCCGGACTTCACCGCCTCCAGCACGTCGGCGTGTTCCCCGCTCGCGGAGAGCACGAGGACGCGCAGCTTCGGGTCCGCGCCGACGACCTCCTTGCAGACCTGGACGCCGGGCTTGCCGGGCAGGTTGAGGTCGAGCACGAGGACGTCGGGCGCGACGGCCCGCGCGCGGCGCACCGCCTGGTCGCCGTCGCCGGCGGTGGCGACCACGTCGAAGCCGGACTCGGCCAGGTCCCGGGCGACGGCGTCGCGCCACATCGGGTGGTCGTCGACCACCATGACCCTGATCGGTTCGTGTCGTTCGGTCATCGCTCCGCTGCCTTCCCCCGCGCGCTGGTACTGCTGGTCGCCTTCTTCGGTGCCTTCAGTTCGACCTCGGTGCCCTGGCCGGGCACCGAGATCAGCTCGGCCGTGCCGCCGAGGTCGCGCAGCCGGCCCCGGATCGACAGGGCCACGCCGAGCCGCCCCTCGCCCTCCGCCTCGCTGAGCCGCCCCTCCGGGATGCCGGGCCCTTCGTCGCGGACGGAGACGATCACCTCGTCCGGCTCGTCCTCGACCAGGATCCACGCCCGCGCCTGCTCACCGACGTGCTTGCGCACGTTGTCCAGGGCGGCCCCCACGGCGGCCGCGAGCTCCCGGGCCGCCAGCGGGGTCAGCAGGACCGGCGCGCCGGGCTCGGCGAGGTTCACGAGGGAGCCCGCGTACGGGGCCAGCAGGGCGCGCAGGTCCACGGGACCGTCCGGATCGTCCCCCTCCGGTTCCTCCACGGCCCGTACGACCGCGCCCTCGGCGGTGTCCTCCGACACGCGGGAGACGGGCACCAGGCCGCCGGAGACCAGCGTGCGCAGCGCCACCTCCTGCTCACCGGCCATCCGGCCCAGCTCGGCCGCCTCGCCGCCGATGACGGCGCCGCGCCGCTGCACCATCGCCAGCACCTGGAGCACGCTGTCGTGGATGTCCCGGGCGAGCCGCTCCCGTTCCCTGGTCGCCGCCTCGATCTCCAGGGCGCGGGCGAGGGTGCGCTCGGAGGCGCGGGCCACCTCGACGACGTAGCCGATGGCGATGGAGGCGACCCAGACGAGGACGACGTTGTGCACGGTGTCGCGGGCCGGGCTGCCGCGCTCGACCAGGTTGGCGACGGCGACGAGCGTGGAGGCGACGGCCGCCCAGCGCCAGCCGCCCTTGATGGCGAAGGCCAGGACGGAGCCCGCCGTCCATATCGACGGCAGGGTCGGGCCCCCGTTCATGACCCGCTCGTGCGCGTCGGCGAACGGCGTGAGCAGGATGCCGGTCAGCGCGATGGTGAGGTCGGCGGTGAGGAACCGCTTGGTGCAGCTCGCCGCACTCGCGACCTTGGGCAGGGTGGCCAGGGTCCAGACGAAGAGGACGGCGTAGTAGGCGACGGCGAGCCAGGGGCGGGCGAAGCCGGAGTGGGCGGTGACGAAGAAGCCGATCGCGTACAGCATGGTGAGCACGCGGTAGCCGGCGAGCGCGCGCCACAGCGGCTGCTCGACCGACATCCTCATGACTCTCTCGCGCCTGGCCATGTCCCCCCGTCCCCGGCCCGTACGTCTTCCGTCCCGTCCGGCCGCTACCGGTCGCCGGACCGGTCCTGCTCGGCCGCCTCCTTCTCCTTGGCGGCCTGTTCCCTCTCCGCCTGCGCGAGCGCGGCCTTCGCCGCCTTGCCCGCCTCCTTCTCGGCCTTCACCTCGTCCGCGAGCTGCCGCTTCATGGCGGTCGCGTACATGTCGACGTACTCCTGTCCGGAGAGCTTCATGATCTCGTACATGACCTCGTCGGTCACCGCGCGGAGCACGAAGCGGTCGTGCTCCATGCCCTGGTAGCGGGTGAAGTCGAGGGGCTTGCCGATACGGATGCCGGGCCGCATCAGCTTCGGCACCACCTTGCCGGGCGGCTGGATCTTCTCGGTGTCGATCATTGCGACCGGGATGACGGGCGCGCCGGTGGCGAGCGCCACGCGCGCGAGGCCGCCCGGCTTGCCGCGGTAGAGGCGGCCGTCCGGGGAGCGCGTGCCCTCGGGGTAGATGCCGAACAGCTCGCCGCGCTCCAGGACCTCTATGCCGCTCTTGATGGCGGCCTCTCCCGCGCCGCGTGCCCCGGACCGGTCCACGGGCAGCTGGCCGACGCCCTTGAAGAAGGCGGCGGTCAGCCGGCCCTTGACCCCGGGGGTGTTGAAGTACTCGGCCTTGGCGATGAAGGTCACCTTGCGGTCGAGGACGGCGGGCAGGAAGAACGAGTCGGAGAACGACAGGTGGTTGCTCGCCAGAATGGCGGGGCCGTCGGCCGGGATGTGCTCCAGGCCTTCCACCCAGGGCCGGAAGGCGAGCTTCAGCGAACCTCCGACGGTGACCTTCATCGCGCCGTACAACAAGCGAGTGCCTCCTGTGTCTGTGGATCAGACCCTATCCCGGGGCACCGTCAATGGCCCCGACGGCCCTGGTCGGTGTCAGTGCGGTCGCGTACGGTGAAGTACCCGCAAGTACCGCACCCGCAAGCACTACCTCCGCGTGTACCGCGCCCGCGTGTACCCCACCCGACGTGCCGGCCGTGCCGGCCCCCTGACGACAGGAGACCGAGACGTGCCGGTCCTGCCCGGAGCCGAGCCGTTCCGCCACGAGGGCGGTGAGGTCGGCGTCCTCCTCTGCCACGGGTTCACCGGTTCCCCGCAGTCGCTGCGCCCCTGGGCCCGGTACCTCGCCGCCCGCGGCCTGACCGTCGCGCTGCCGCTGCTGCCCGGGCACGGCACGCGCTGGCAGGACATGCAGGTCACCGGCTGGCAGGACTGGTACGCGGAGGTGGACCGCGAGCTGCGCGCCCTGCGGGAGCGCTGCGGGCGCGTCTTCGTGGCCGGCCTGTCCATGGGCGGCGCGCTGGCGCTGCGGCTCGCGGCGAAGCACGGCGACGCCGTGTCGGGCGTCGTGGTCGTCAACCCGGCGAACCGGATGCACGGCGTCGCCCAGCACGCCCTTCCGGTCCTGCGCCACCTGCTGCCGGCGACGAAGGGCATCGCCAGTGACATCGCCAAGCCGCTCGGCACGGAGCTGGGGTACGACAGGGTGCCGCTGCAGGCGGCGCACTCGCTGCGCGCGTTCTTCCGTCTCGCCGACGGCGACCTGCCGCAGGTGACCCAGCCGCTGCTGCTGCTGCGCAGCCCGCAGGACCACGTGGTGCCGCCCGTGGACTCGGCCCGCATCCTCGGCCGGGTGTCGTCGACGGACGTGACGGAGGTGCTGCTGGAACAGAGCTACCACGTGGCGACGTTGGACCACGACGCGGACCGGATCTTCGCGGAGAGCGTCGCGTTCATCGGCCGGCTCGCGCCCGGTTCCGTCGGGGAGCCGGAGCCCGGTCTCGGCAAGGAAGGGACGGCCGCAGGTGGCTGAGCACGACTCCGACCGCGAGGACCGCGAGGAGCGGGACCTGGAGCGGGAGCGGGAGCACCGCGAGGGACGGGAGCGCGCGGCGGACCGCGGGCCCGAGGAGCAGGGCGTACCCCTCGACGAGGACGCCGCCTGGGCCGCGATCGTCGCCGGGTACGGGGACGAGCCGCCGGACCCGCCGGGCGCGAAGCCGTTCAAGTCGGTGGAGGATCTGGCGCTCCTGGAGCCGGAGACCAACGACGACAAGCCCGAGGCGGACCGGCCGGCCTCGGCCCGGCCGCTGGGGGGCTCCGTGGCGTTCGCCCCCGGTGTCGGTCCCCGCGACCACACCCTGGCCGAGCCGTCGGACGACGATCCGGGCGAGGACGGCGAGGGGCACTTCGTACCGCCCGAGCCTCCGCCGCTGCCCGAGGCCGACACCACCGCGAAGTTCGCCTGGCTGGGCGTGCTCGGCGGCCCGGTGCTGCTTCTGCTGGCGGTGCTGCTCGGCTGGGACATGAGCTGGTGGCTGGCGACCGCGAGCGTCGGCGGCTTCCTCGGGGGCTTCGCCACCCTGGTCATGCGGATGCGGACGGGTGACGAGGACGACGACGATCCGGGGCGGGGCGCGGTGGTCTAGGGGGTGTCGACCCGCGGGGCCGTCAGGCGGACCGGTCCGTGGACGACGCGGGTACGCGGAGGGCGGTCAGGACCGGGAGGTGGTCCGTGGCCGCCCTCAGGTCGTCCTCGGCCACCCCGGGCAGACCCAGCGGCACCCCGCAGCCCAGTACCTCGACGCCCTCCGTGACGAAGACCGCGTCGATGCGCCGGTCGGGGGCGGCCGCGGAGAAGGTGTACTCGCCGCCCCAGGGTGCGGCGGTCCAGCAGTCCCGCAGACCGTCGCCGAGCCGCCGGAAGGTGCGGCCGCCGGGGCGCTCGTTCAGGTCGCCGCCCGCCACCGCGTGCGTCACGCCGAGGCCGGCGAGCCGGTCGAGGAGCAGGCCCGCCTGCTCGTACCGCTCGTCCTGCCACAGCGAGAGATGACAGCTCAGTACGCCCAGGCGGGCCCCGCCGATGCGGACCACGGCGGTCGCGAGGCCGCGGCGGTGCCGGCCGGGGGTGAGCGGGAGCAGCACGTCCTCCGTGCGTTCGACGGTGGCGCGCAGGGAGCACAGGAGCGCGGGCCCGGCGGCGGTGCCGCCGCCGGACAGCAGTACCAGCCCGGATGCCGCCGCGAGCCGGGTGAGCTTCTTGCGCCAGCGGAAGAACCGGGGCGCCTCCTGCACGAGCACCAGGTCGGGGGCGCACGCGGCGATCACACGGGCGAGGGCGTCGGTGTCGTCCCGCATCGAGCGGATGTTGTAGCTGAGGACCCGGATAACGGCGGAACCGTCGGGCTCGGTGCGGGAGTTGGGGAGCGGTCGCAGCGACGTTGCCATGGGGGTCAATCTACGCGGTGACCGGGGTCGGGGCGCCCGGCAGCCCGGGACGCGAGACCGGGCACGGCCGGCGGGTTGCGGGTGGCTTCGCGCCGCGGGGGGGGGGGGGGGGGGGGGGGGGGGGGGGGGCCCCGGGGGGGGGGTAGGGGGGGGGGGGGGGGGGGGTGAGGGGTGAGGTGGGGGCGGTTTGGGGGCTCGGCTCGAACCCCTGCCCCCCCCCGCTGCG